>NVWN01000001.1 GCA_002733685.1 Arcobacter sp.
AAAAGTTTTTAAAAAACATTTTAATTAAAATAATATTTATATTATTATTTAATGCGACTAAAAGGGAGATGTAAGGCTAAGAAATCAATTTTTTTGTTTTTTTGTTTGGCGTTATTTACTTAAATATTATGAGGGTTTTATTAAAAAGTAATACAATCTTTTAGTTTAATCTACTTTAAAAGATTATGACCTTATAATCTAATTCATAACATTATAGCCTTATGATGTAGTTAGGAAATAAGGAATAGAATCCATGAAAAAAAACAAATATGAACTTATTATTATAGGTGGTGGAGCAACTGGAAGTGGAATAGCATTGGATGCAGCTTCTAGGGGAATTAAAACATTATTATTAGAAAAAAATGATTTTTCAGAAGGTACAAGCTCAAGAAGTACTAAATTAGTTCATGGCGGTGTTCGTTATTTAGAAGCAGCAGTAAAAAAATTAAACAAAGATCAGTTCTTATTGGTTAAAGAAGGTTTAAAAGAAAGATCACGTTTACTTAAGAATGCACCGCATTTATGTTCAAGATTAACACTAGTTACTCCTATATATAAGTGGTGGGAACTGCCGTATATGTTTATTGGCTTAACTTTATATGATTTAGTTGCAGGAAAAAAAGGTCTAGGAAGATCTTCTATTGTTTCAAAAGATACCATGATAAACTCTTTTCCTATTATAAAAAAAGATGGTTTAGTTGGTGGGGTTAAATACTATGATGGATCATTTAATGACAGTAAATTAAATGTATCTCTTTTGCAAACGGCACAAAAACACGGAGCTGTTTGTAAAAACTATCAAGAAGTACTTGGTTTTGAATATGAGAATGAAAAAGTTAGTGGTTTAAGAATAAAAGATAAAATCAATAATGAAGAATACACAGTAGAAGCAGACATGATTGTAAATGCTACGGGCGTATTTTCGGATAATATTAGACGCTTAGATGATAAAGAAGCAAAAAAGATGCTGGATTTAAGTTCTGGGATACATATTGTATTGGACAAAAAATACTTGCCTTTAGGTGAAGGTTTAATGATTCCTAAAACGGAAGATGGAAGAGTATTATTTATTTTACCTTGGATGGGAAAATGTTTAGTAGGAACTACGGATGAAAGTACAAAACTTCAAGAAAGACCAGAAGTAAGTGACAAAGATATTGAGTATATTTTAAAACACTTAGAAATATATTTTTCATTAAAAATTAATAAGAGTGAAATTTTATCTTCTTGGTGTGGGATTAGACCTTTGGTAGCGCCACCTAAAGATGCGGATACATCAACAATAGTACGTGATCATGTAATTACCAGCTCAAAATCTGGTTTGGTAAGTATTATTGGTGGAAAATGGACTACGTATAGAAAAATGTCACAAGAAGTAGTWGATTATCTTGATAAAAAGTTTGATTTAAATAAAAATAAATGTTTTACKAAAAAATTAAARTTAATTGGAAGTGAAAATTTTGATTCTTTCAAAAAAGACAATAATAATGAAGATAAAACATTTCAACATCTTGTTTCTTTGTATGGKGATAAAACTTCTTTGGTTCTTTCTTCTGGGAATAAAAATGAGTATATCAACAAAAACTATCTTTATACACATGCTGAATTAATGTATTGTTTAGAATATGAATTTGTTAAAAAACCTTTGGATTTTTTAGTAAGAMGAACAAGTTTAGCWCTAATAGATAAAGATGCTGCAAAAGAATCATTAGATACAGTTGTTAATATAATGGCTTTGTATTTTAARTGGAACGATGAGAAAAAAGAAAATGAAAAAACAACTGCTCTTAGAATATTAAACAATAACTTATAAAAAAACAACTGCATAAATAGGTGTATTTNAAAAAAGTATAAATTTAAATACACTCTAGAAATAAAAATACCCTATAGTAAATAAATAATGTCATAACTTAAGTACCTATACTAATTGATATAAAATTTTTTAGATTATATCAAAGAATGGGCAAACTCAACAAATCCAAAACCTCCGTTACTAGAGGTGATATATTTTGGTTTATGAGTAAGGCTGTCTAATACTTTTGAAATATTTGCCACTCCAGCTGTTAGTTCAAAAGCTTCAAACATTGGTTCATCATTAGAAGAATCTCCAATGAATGCACACTTTTCTTTTTTTATACCATGTTTTTTAAGCCAAGAAAGAGAGGTTTTCGCTTTGTTGTAGTCACCAAACCAAGCATTAATATGAATTGAACTTGCAGTTACATTTAAGCCTTTTTCTCTTAGCCAATTAGATGCTTTTATAACAATATCTTTATCAATTTTTACTTCTTGATTGATATCAAATGCTATATCTGTAATACGAAAATTTTGATCTTGTGCTAATGGTATTCCAAATAATTGTTTTATTTCTTCAGCATAACTAATAAATTTTAAATAATTTTTTTTACGTACATCATCTGGCAATTGATATTGTTTAATTAAATTCCCATTTTTGTCTAAATATAACCAAAAAGCACCATTTTCGCCAATGATACAATCTATTGGCCAAGTTCTAATAATACAGTCGCACCAACCAGCGCAAGCGCCAGTTACTACTACAATCTTTTTTCCAGCTTTTTTAAGTGCACCTAGTGATATGTATGTCTCTTGGTGCATTTTTCCTTCCCATGTTAAAGTATCATCAAGATCACTGAAAATTACTTCAATATTATTATCTATTTTAATGGGTAAGTTTTGTAATTTTGGGCTTTTCATGATTTCCTATTTATATTAATTTTTTTCGAATATTTACAACAATAATTTCAGCAATAATAACTACTGCAAAAATTGCCAATAATGCAATTGAAACTTGTCTCCATTGAAATAAGTTCATAGAATCACTTAAGATTACACCAATTCCACCAGCGCCAACTAATCCAAGAACTGCAGATTCTCTAACATTTATATCCCATCTGAATAGTATAATACTAAAAAATGCTGGCATTACTTGTGGCCAGTAAGCTTTAAGTAGAATGGTAATCATAGGAGCACCTGTTGCTCTTAATGCTTCAACAGATCCCATGTTAACCTCGTCCAATGCTTCGCCTAAAAGTTTTCCTATAAAACCAATAGATCTAAAAGCGATGGCAAGAACCCCTGATATAATACCAGGTCCAAAAACAGCAACAAAAAGTAAAGCCCAAACTAAAGAATTGACCGTACGTGATGAAACTAGAAAAAATCGTGCTATCCAATGCACCCAAGAATAAGAAACAATAGTTGAGGCACTCATTAAGGCTAAAGGTAAAGCCAGAACTAAAGCTACAAGAGTACCAAGTGTTGCAATGTTTAATGTTTCTATAATTGCAGAGTGTATTGCAATAGGATAGTATTCAAATTCTATAGGCCACATTCTGGAAAATAAATCCATCATTTGCTCTGGAGCATCGTAGAAAAATTCCGGAATTACTTCTACAGTTCGTATTGAGAAAAATAAAGCGGATACAAAACAAACATACACTACATAACGTAATAGACGTTGTTTTAAAGTGAATCTTTCCCAATGATAATCTATGCTATTCATATAAAAATCCTTCGCACTAAAATAGATATAAATTCCCATACAAGTATGACAAAGATGGTTGTAATTAAAATAGCAGCAACAAAGTCGTAGTCAAATCGTTGAAATGCTGAGAATAAAGTACCACCAAGTCCACCAGCTCCAACAATACCAATCATCGTAGAGTTTCTTAAGTTAGAATCAAATTGATAAGTTGCAAAACCTATAAATCTGGAAAAAACCTGTGGTAGAACAGAAAACAAAATAATGCTTGAAAAACTAGCACCTGTTGCTCTTATGGCTTCGACTTGTTTTAGAGATATCTCTTCAATAGCTTCTGCAAAGAGTTTAGCAATAAAACCAATAGAAGCAGTAATAAGAGTTAATATTCCTGCCAATGGTCCAAAACCAACGCTCTTTACGAATAAAATTGCAATAATGACAGGATGAAAAGAACGACATAATGCAATAAAAACTCGAACAGAAGAACTTACCCAAACTGGCATAAAGTTACGAGCTGCCATTAGTCCTATAAATAGTGATAAAAAGATACCTATAGAGCTAGAAATAACAGCTATTTCTATACTTTCAATCAAGCCTTCTAATAACAATGCCCAACGGGTGAAATTTGGTGGAACCATTCGTGCCAACAAATCTCCAGCGTGAGATAATCCCTGCGTAAATCGAGGCCAACTCAAGCCCATTGCCTCTACAGAATAAATTACATATAGAACAAAGAGTACGGTTAGTCCAATTGTTGTCCAATTTCTAGGAAATGGATTGGGATAATTATGTTTTACTCCATCCATTCTTCGCCTCCATATATTTCTTTAAGCAAAGTGTCTGTAATTCCTGATGGTTCTCCATCGTAAACAACATATCCAGCAGACATACCAATAATTCTAGTTGCAAATCGCTGTGCCAATTTAACATCATGCATGTTAACAATAGCAGGGATATTATTTTTCTTAGAAAAATTCGTTATCAATTCCATTATCTCAACTGCTGTCTTTGGATCTAGAGAGGATGTGGGTTCATCAGCTAATAAAATATCCGGATTTTGCATTACTGCTCGTGCAATACCAACTCTTTGTCTCTGGCCACCAGATAAACTATCTGCACGTTTTTTTGCGTGATCTGATAAACCAACCGTTTTTAGTAATTCAAAAGCAGTATTAATATCTTCTTGTGAGAACTTTCTTCTAAAAGCCTGCCATGATGACATATAACCAAGTCGGCCTGTTAAAACATTTTCAATAACACTTAGTCTTTCAACTAAGTTATATTCTTGAAAAACCATTCCCATATGACGCCTGACTTTCCGTAAAGCAGAACCTTTTGCTTGACAAAGATCTAAATCTTTAAAAATAATTTCTCCACCATTTGGATCAACAAGTCTATTTATGCAACGAAGCAAAGTACTTTTTCCTGTACCAGAAGGACCTATAATTGCTATTACTTCTGGTTTTGTAATTGATATATTAATACCTTTTAAAATTAAATCACCAGGTACATACCATTTTTTAAGATTTTTAATTTCAAGATAACTTTTTGTTTTTGACATGTTAACCTCTTTTAAATCAAGATAACTTTGTTTTTTCGACATATTAACCTCTTTTAAATATGGAAGATTTAGAGAATTGAAAGGAGTAATCTAAGCCACATAAAAAGTGAGCTTAGATTATTTCAACACTTATGTTAGCTTTTCTTTTTAGCAGCTGCAGCTTTCTTAGCAGCTTTTTTTGCTTTCTTGGCAGCATCTTTTGCTGCTAGTTTTTTCAAACCACTTTCAGTATACGCTACTCCTGTAGAGTGAGCTATATCACGAATTACTTGCCATTCTTTTTTGTATGTTATAGGGAAAAACCTATCAGCACCACCAAAAGTTTTTGTCATTTCTGGTGTAAAACGGTAAGAATAAAAAGCATCTTTAATTTTTTTAGCCAATTCTGGTGCTAGTTCACTTGAGTAACCAAAAGAAGAGGTTGGAAACTGAGGACTAGTGTAYAGAATTCTAAAGTCTTCACTATTAATTCTACCTGCTGCACTCATTCTTTTGAAAACATCAGAAGCAACTGGAGCAGCATCATAATCTCCAGATAAAACACCTAGAATAGATTGATCATGCTTACCAGAATATTTAACTGTATAGTCAACGCCTGGTGTGATTCCTACTTTAGGGAAGAGCGCTCTAGGAGCTAAATTTCCTGAATTTGAAGAAGAAGAAGTGTGCGCAACTGTTTTACCTTTTATGTCGTTCATTGTTTTGATAGGACTGTCTTTTTTAACAATCATAATTAAGTTATACCCTTGAAAACCTTCGCTTGTTCCCTTAACAGCAATAGGCACAAAACCACCTAAATTAACTGCATAACCTGTAGGTCCTGTAGAGAATCCAGCAATATGTAAACGTCCTGAACGTAAAGCTTCAACTTCAGCTGCATTAGAATGCACTGTGTAATAAATAACTCTTTTACCTGTAGCTTTTGATAAATAGGCTTGGAAATCAGAAAAAGCATCTTTATAAACAGCGGGATCTTCAACTGGTGTATACGTAAATACTAATGTACTTGGGTTTTTATAGTTTTCCGCATTTTGAGGAGCATCGGCAACCATATCTTTGTTTTCATCACAATATCTGTTGTCTAAAACACCTCTATTACTACAACCTTCAGCTTGAGCCATACTTCCTGCTAAAAATAACATACTCATAAAAGCTATTTTCAGTTTTTGTACATATTTTTGTGTGTTCATTGTTTTTCCTTTAATTTTGTATGTTTAACTATACACTATCARGTCAGACATATATACTTAAYCACAATCTTATAAATATCTAGCAACATTATAACATCATAATGATAGTTTTATAGTGACGTATCAAATTTTAAAGATAGCTTAAATTGTTTCTAAATTTCAAAAGTTTTTAAAAAMYATTTTAATTMARATAATATTTTTATTATTATTTAAAGCCACCATAAGGTCATTCTAAGTATGAAAGATTAATTATATTGAATTTTTGTTTGGGCGTTATCTTAGTGTTAGTTTACTTAAATACCATGTAGATTTTATTAAAAAGCAATATAATATTTTAGTTTAATCTAGTTTTAAAGGTTATGACCTTATAATCTAATCCATAACATTATAACCTTATGATGTAGTTAGGAAATAAGGAATAGAATCCATGAAAAAAAACAAATATGAACTTATTATTATAGGTGGTGGAGCAACTGGAAGTGGAATAGCATTGGATGCAGCTTCTAGGGGAATTAAAACATTATTATTAGAAAAAAATGATTTTTCAGAAGGTACAAGCTCAAGAAGTACTAAATTAGTTCATGGCGGKGTTCGTTATTTAGAWGCAGCAGTAAAAAAATTAAACAAAGATCAGTTCTTATTGGTTAAAGAAGGTTTAAAAGAAAGATCACGTTTACTTAAGAATGCACCGCATTTATGTTCAAGATTAACACTAGTTACTCCTATATATAARTGGTGGGAACTGCCGTATATGTTTATTGGCTTAACTTTATATGATTTAGTTGCAGGAAAAAAAGGKCTAGGAAGATCTTCTATTGTTTCWAAAGATACCATGATAAACTCTTTTCCTATTATAAAAAAAGATGGTTTAGTTGGTGGKGTTAAATACTATGATGGATCATTTAATGACAGTAAAYTAAATGTATCTCTTTTGCAAACGGCRSAAAAACACGGAGCTGTTTGTAAAAACTATCAAGAAGTACTTGGTTTTGAATATGAGAATGAAAAAGTTAGTGGTTTAAGAATAAAAGATAAAATCAATAATGAAGAATACACAGTAGAAGCAGACATGATTGTAAATGCTACGGGCGTATTTTCGGATAATATTAGACGCTTAGATGATAAAGAAGCAAAAAAGATGCTGGATTTAAGTTCTGGGATACATATTGTATTGGACAAAAAATACTTGCCTTTAGGTGAAGGTTTAATGATTCCAAAAACGGAAGATGGAAGAGTATTATTTATTTTACCTTGGATGGGAAAATGTTTAGTAGGAACTACGGATGAAAGTACAAAACTTCAAGAAAGACCAGAAGTAAGTGACAAAGATATTGAGTATATTTTAAAACACTTAGAAATATATTTTTCATTAAAAATTAATAAGAGTGAAATTTTATCTTCTTGGTGTGGGATTAGACCTTTGGTAGCGCCTGATAAAGATGCAGATACATCAACAATAGTACGTGATCATGTAATTACCAGCTCAAAATCTGGTTTGGTAAGTATTATTGGTGGAAAATGGACTACGTATAGAAAAATGTCACAAGAAGTAGTTGATTATCTTGATAAAAAGTTTGATTTAAATAAAAATAAATGTTTTACTAAAAAATTAAAATTAATTGGAAGTGAAAATTTTGATTCTTTCAAAAAAGACAATAATAATGAAGATAAAACATTTCAACATCTTGTTTCTTTGTATGGTGATAAAACTTCTTTGGTTCTTTCTTCTGGGAATAAAAATGAGTATATCAACAAAAACTATCTTTATACACATGCTGAATTAATGCATTGTTTAGAATATGAATTTGTTAAAAAACCTTTGGATTTTTTAGTAAGACGAACAAGTTTAGCTCTAATAGATAAAGATGCTGCTAAAGAATCATTAGATACAGTTGTTAATATAATGGCTGAGTATTTTAAGTGGAACGATGAGAAAAAAGAAAATGAAAAAACAACTG
>NVWN01000002.1 GCA_002733685.1 Arcobacter sp.
GAAGGCCGCCCGGTGTATGTGCAGGTGAACGTTGGGGAATCCGGAATGTATGATATTCGCTGGAAAACCCCTCCTGTTATGCAGGCCGGCGAGGAACCTGTTATCGCACTACAAGGAGGTCACTGCCAGCCCCTGCAAGTTAATTTAAGGCCCAGCTTGAGTGGTCACCATAGGTATCAATGCGATACTAACGGCCATGAAACAAAAACGATAGGACTCTCCTATGCCAATAATAACCCAGCGTTATCCAGTCTAATTCACCTTAATAATCCAAATGGAGAATCCTTTAGTTTATTCAATGGTCCAGATACCTTACAAATTAACTTGCCCAATGAACTATCATTTTATGATTTCTTAAAAAACAATGAATTGGCTATTTTATTAATGGATTTAGGAATGGATCCAACCATTCAAGATAAAAAAGGAAAGAATTTTTTATTTTATGCTGTCTCAAAAGGCATTAAAAATGCAAATATTTTAGAAAAAGCTGTTTCACTTGGCTGTAATATAAACTCAAGGTCTGCACAAAACTCTACCATTTTAATGGAGTCAATTAATCATTTTTTAAATACCAATATAGAAGATACAAGTACCAGAGCTTCCCATTTAGAAATGATTAAAAAACTTATTGCAAAAGGTGTAAAAATTGATGCTTTAGATGACCAAAATGAAAGTGCTTTTTTTAAAGCAACAAGAAGTGAAAATAAAGACTTAATTGAATTATTTATATCCAATAGTAAAATAGATATTAATCATCAAAATATTCATGGGGAAAGTGTTTTGTTTTCTTTAATCTATAAGGGTTTAGATAATCTGGAATTAATAAAAATGTATTTAAACAAAACGGCTAATCCTAATATTGTGAATAAAGTTGGTAAGAGTATTATTGAAATACTCATTGATATCATTCTTCATGTACAAAATAATAAAAAAATCACTAAAGAATTAGAAAATAAACTGCATGACAATGGAGAATATTTTACTGTTTTATTAGAAGTATTATCTGCTTCAAAAGTAGATTTAAATCAGAAAAACTCTTTAGGAAAACCTTTGTTTTTTGATACTCTTATGCACTTTAATTATTCTTTGTTTAAAATTTTTAGAGACAATGAGCAAAATATAAATGAAAAAGATAAAGAAGGCAGAAATATAATTTTTAATCTTTTAGAACTGGACCTAAAAAGTGGTATTAAAAACAGAGATGAATATCTAGAAACACTTCAAAATCTCTTTAACTTAGGTGTTAATATCAATGAAAAAGATAATATTGGAGATACCGCTTTACATAAAGCAGTTACAAGATCCTGTGAATATACCGTTAAATTATTACTTGAAGCGAAACCTAATTTTTTTGCTATTGATAAAAAGGGCCGAAGTATTATTCATCAATGCATTTGGAAAGACAATTCACGCTACTTTAAACTCATTCATTCTTATAATAATGAAATTATTAATATAACAGATAGTTTTGGGGTAAGACCCATTAATTATGCTGCATTTATGGGAAAACGGGTGCTTGTATTAGATATGATAAATGCAGGTGCTCTAATTAACAATGATAYAGAAAAAACGGAAGATATTCTTAAATTCTTTGAAAAATTTCATAAGAATATTCTTAATATTCAAAAAAATCTCTCTTCCGCTGCACATAAAAGAAACCTACAAATCTTAGCAACAAGCATGATTAAAGAATTTAATATCAAAGAAGAAAGTAAGCAATAATTAATATTTTGTTATACTAAACAAAAAAAGATTTTCGCATGAATATTGAAGTTTTAATTACCTACGCTTTTGTTTCATTTTTTTATGTCATTAGTCCAGGCCCTGCTGTTTTTTTAGCGTTACACAATGGTATGACTCATGATTTAAAAGTCCTAAGTATTTCTTCTTTTGCTAATATTTGTGCTTTATTTATTTTATCAGCTGTTTCTATTTCTGGACTAGGAGTAATCTTAGCAACTTCCTCGTCTTTGTTTATGGGCGTTAAAATTGTTGGTGCTTTATACTTACTATATTTAGGGGTAAAACAATTTAGAAATGCCAAAAAAAGTAAAATTATCAAAGAAGATAAAAAAGACAAAAAAGAACATTCATCTTTTCATTATTTTTTAGAAGCGTTTATTTTAGCAATTACTAATCCAAAACCTATAATATTTTTTATTGCTTTGTTTCCTCAGTTTTTAAATTTACAAAGTGAAATTTTGCCTCAGTTTTTTGTCATGACAGGTATATTTATGTTTTTTTCTTTTATTTCTTTATTTGCTTATGGGTACATGGCTRAAAAAGCAAAACATTTATTCAATAACGAAAGAAAAATGGCATGGTTCCACAGAGTTACTGGAGGCATCTTTATTGCTTTAGGGATAGCCTTACTTCAGTTAAAATCAGTATAAACTAACAAGCCTTAATTTTTTTCTGAAGATAAAACAATAGCAATATCTGGATTGTTCATTCTTCATTTTTTAGTTATACTGCGCAAAATACATAAATATATTTAATGCAAGACTTTATTTGATAGTTTTATTCCTATATTATGTATTACAATTTATTCACAAAAAGATTTCATTATATTAAAAAGGATTTCACCCATGACTTACATAACAAGCAAAACACTACAAGAAGCAGATCCAGAAGTATTTTCATTTATCCAAGATGAATTAGTAAGACAAACCAATCACTTAGAAATGATTGCAAGTGAAAACTTCACAAGCCCAGCAGTAATGCAAGCAATGGGTTCAGTATTTACTAATAAATACGCAGAAGGTTACCCATATAAAAGATATTATGGGGGTTGTGAAAATGCAGATAAAGTTGAGCAATTAGCTATTGATAGAGCCTGCGAAATTTTTAAATGTACCTATGCAAATGTACAACCTCATTCAGGGTCTCAAGCTAATGGTGCTGTTTATGCTGCTTTAATTAAAGCGGGTGATAAAATTCTTGGTATGGACTTATCTCATGGTGGACATTTAACTCATGGGAGCAAACCTTCTTTTTCTGGTAAAAATTACTCTCCTTTTTATTATGGAGTTGAATTAGATGGAAGAATTAATTATGATAAAGTTTTAGAAATTGCAAAACTAGTACGTCCTAAAATTATTGTTTGTGGAGCTTCTGCTTATGCTAGAGAAATTGATTTCAAACGTTTTAGAGAAATTGCTGATGAAGTAGGTGCTATTTTATTTGCTGATATTGCTCATATTGCAGGATTAGTTGCTGCTGATTTACATGTAAGTCCTTTCCCTCATGCTCATGTAGTTACAACTACTACTCATAAGACTCTTAGAGGTCCAAGAGGTGGAATGATTATGACAAATGATGCAGACATTGCTAAAAAAATAAACTCTGCTATTTTCCCTGGATTACAAGGTGGACCACTGATTCATGTAATTGCTGGAAAAGCAGTAGCATTTGGTGAAATTCTTAAGCCAGAGTGGAAAGATTATGCACAACAAGTAATTAATAATACAAAAACGATGGCAGAAGTATTTATGAAAAGAGGATATGATATAGTAAGTAATGGAAGTGATAATCACTTAATACTAGTATCCTTTTTAAACAATGATTTTTCAGGAAAAGAAGCAGATGCTGCTTTAGGAAATGCTGGAATTACTGTTAATATGAATACTGTACCAGGTGAAACAAGATCTCCTTTTGTAACATCAGGAATAAGAGTAGGAAGCCCTGCWTTAACAGCACGTGGAATGAAAGAAAAAGAGTTTGATATTATTGCMAATTATATGTGTGATATTTTAGATGATATTTCAAATACRMARTTACAAGAAAAAATTRAAGAAGAAGTAAAAGTTCTTGCTTCTAATTTTGTTATTTATACTCAAAGTACGTATTAAAGAAAACAATAGCAGGGAAACCTGCTTGATTAAAATATAAAGGTTTGTTATGGAAATCAAAGGTAATAATTTTATTAAGAATGTACAAATCAAACAGGAAAAAGATCAAATYCAGCARCGTTTAGATGAAATTGAGCGAGCAAATCCAAGTATGGATCAAAGTTCTGCTTTTCAAAATGAAATGAATAATATTGATATAGAAGAAAAAGAACTGGGTGATATTATGTTAGATAAYCAAGCACCWAGARCACAAAGYGCAAATAAAAAGAAATACATAGTATTGGGTYTAATTCTAATAGTATTGTTTTTATTAACCATARTAACTATAAGATTATTAAGYTCAAATGACTCAACWGACAACTCTTTTGTAGAACCTATTCAAGAAGAAATTTCACAAGAAGAAGTACTTAATAATGATAATATTGAAGAACAATATCAAAAAATAATTAATCAAAAACTTCAAAGTATTAAAGACAARAACATTAAATTAAATGAYTCKATTAATATTGAAAAAACACAAGCCGATGAAATAAAATTGGTAAAAAAARTYRATGAARTTGAAGTRAAAAAAGTAMGAGAAATCAAAAAAGAAATTATGGAAATAAAAGAAGAAAAAGTTTTTGTTCCAAAAGTAAAAAAAGTTGTTAAAAAAGTASTWAAAAAAGCACCTACRACTAAACCTTCTGGTTATTTTGTWCAAGTGGGATCCTTTACGAAACARCCYTCAKYRAAATATTTAAACAATATCACSAAACAAGGATAYGAATACAGATTGTATGAAGTACTTGTWAAAGGAAAAACCTTTACTAAAGTATTAGTAGGCCCTTATAAGAATAGAGCTGATGCKAAAGCCAATTTAAAATCAATTCAAAACAAACTAAAAAGTTCTGGTGCGTGGATTATAAAGATATAAAATACAAAGAAGATAAGAATGAATAAAATATATACTAAAACCTTGTTTTTAGATCAATTTACGCCCGTTTCTATTTATGCTAAGATTAAAAAACTTTATGAAAATGAAATTACMTTTCTTTATGAAAGTACTATTAATTCAAGCGTTGGCAATTACTCTTATATTATTATAGGAGCAAGAGAACGTATTTGGCATATTAAAAATAAAAGTTATTTTTTAAATGAAGAAGGTTTAAAAAAAGAAGTTGATTCTAACCCTTTGAATTTTTTACAAAATTATTACAAAAACTTTGATAAAGAGTTTTACAAAGAACAATCAACTAAATTAGGTATTGGTCTAATTGATGGTTTTATTGGAAATGTGGGTTATGATATGGGGAAAGAGTTTGAACCCTCTTTAAAGCCTTTTATGGATGATTTAGAAGATGAATTAAATATTCCTGATTTGGATATGATACGACCAAAAATCATTTTGGGATTTTCGCATAAAACATCAAAACTTGTTATGATTACGTCTGTTAAATCTTGTGAAAAAGACTTAGAAGAAATCGAAAAAGAACTTTCTTCTTCTTACTCTTTCACGCCATTAGGAAAAGCCAGCATTCAAAATGAAGGTGAATTTGCTTTTTCTAAAGAAAAATTCTTTGAAATGGTAGCTACGTGTAAAGAAAGAATCARAGCCGGMGATGTTTTTCAGATTCTTATGTCAAATCGTTTTACGCAAAAAGCAAAAGTAGATCACTTGAGTTTTTACAGAGCACTAAGGTCAAAGAACCCAAGTCCTTATTTATTTTTTCTGCAATATGAAGATTTTTCAATTGCAGGAAGTAGCCCTGAAGTAATGATACGTTTAGTAGATGGACATATGTTATTACGYCCYATTGCAGGTACAAGAAAAAGAGGAAAAACGCTTGAACAAGATTTGGAACTTGAGAAAGAGCTTTTAGCAGATCCAAAAGAGAGAGCTGAGCATATTATGTTGGTTGATTTRGGTAGAAATGATGTAGGTCGYGTTGCAAAAACGGGAAGTGTTAAAGTAAGTGAYTTAATGCGCATTGAAAAATATTCTCATGTAATGCATATTGTTTCTGATGTAGAAGCAGTAATTGATCCACAATACGATATGTTTGATTTATTTCAAGCTACGTTTACAGCAGGAACTATGACAGGGGCTCCTAAAATAAAAGCAATGCAATTAATTGCCCAGTTTGAAGGAATAAAAAGAAACTTTTATTCTGGTTCAATTGCTTATTTTGGTTTTGATGGAAATATGGATTCTGCTATTACTATACGAACCACATTTTTAACAAAAGATACAATCATTTTTCATGCAGGGGCTGGTATTGTTGCTGATTCTGTGCCTGAAATGGAGTGGCAAGAAACAATGAATAAAGCTCGGGCCGTCTTTCGCGCTGTAACGATGGCTGAATCAGGCTTAGATACGATAACACCATTACAACATAAATAAACTTGGGTATATGTAACATGCTGTTAATGTTAGACAACTACGATTCGTTTACCTATAA
>NVWN01000022.1 GCA_002733685.1 Arcobacter sp.
ATTCATAATCAAAAGCTTGCAGTGCTCCATATTGAGACAGAGTTGGGGCCGATATAAATATATTTTGAGCAATAATTTCTGCTTGTCTGACATATTTGGGAGGAACAATAATCCACCCTAATCTAGCACCTGGCATACAAAAATATTTTGAAAAACCATTTATAACAAACACATTTTCATCAAACTCTAATGCAGTATGAGCGTTTTCTTCATACGTTAAACCATGATACAACTCATCAGAAATAAAAGCTATCTTGTTTTTTTTGCAGTATAAAATAAGTGCTTCTAAATTTTCTTTTGTGTAAATATTCCCAGTAGGATTAGCAGGTGAGGATATTTGCAGTGCATCCAGTTTTTGATCTTCTAAATGTTTAGGTGTTAACTGGTATTTAGTACTTTTATCTATATTCATAAATACAGGTTCAATATCAAGCATATGCGCAAAGTTTTTATAACAGGGATAAGAGGGGTCACTTAAACCCAAACGGTGTTTGTACTTTAAACTCAATGTATAAGCCACCAAAAAAGCCCCAGAAGTCCCAGGAGTAAGTAAAATTTGATTTTCGTTGATTGTTACATTGTATGTTTTTTTATAATGTTCTTTAATTTTAAGCCTTAAGGCTAATAAACCCATAGACTCGGTATATGAGAAACAATTGTCATTAATTGCTTCATGCAAAGCTTCTTTTACTTTAGGACTAGGAGCTAAGTCCGGTTGTCCAATTTCAAAATGAATAGCATTGGGATATTTTTGGGCTTCTCTTACTATGTCCATTACAATAAAAGATGTCATATTTTCATAACGCATTATTTTTCTCTCCCTAAGATTTAAGAAACTTCCTCTTAAGTGGTTTTATTTTAATTATATCTTCTTAATCTTTTCTATAAGCTCTTTAACCAAATAACTTAGCTAAAATTCAAAAAATAACAGCAAAAAGACAAAGGCAAAACATGCAATACTTTGGTGAACTACAAACAAAATACGAAGAAGTATTTCTTACACGTTCGTATATGTACTTTAATCGTGAAGATGAAGAAGAAATCACAGTAAAAGACTTAAAACAGAAAATTAAAACAGCAAAAGATCGAAAAAAGAATATCATAGGTACTGTATATATGTACAACCCTATTATTACACCAATGGGATTTGATACAACAAAGTTTTTATTGGACCAAGAATTTGATGCTTTTGATGAACTTATTGAATTAAAAGTTGAAAATTATATTACGGCTTACAAACAAGCAATGAAAGACACCTGTGTGGGAAAAATAGTTGAAATTAAAAACCTCTTTAATTTAAATGAAAAACACATAGACACTCCTTCTTTATTAGATAAATTTAATTCTGATTTAGAAAAATACATGTCGGCACAAAATACTGAGTTTGACAGAGATTTAATGTATTTAGATGCAGCAAACTTTATTCCAAGTGGTAAATTTGTTCTTTTTGCTTGGGGTGAGAAACTTAATAAAAAAGAATTTCCAAGTATTTAYGATTATGCACAAAYMGTTTATGAYCACACCGTTAAATTGGGTAAAAATATTGTTTTTGTTTATAAAAAAGAAAAAACAATAGAGGGGTCTATTGATTTATTACAATTTCCAACACCTATGCACAATGTAAAATACAAAACAGACATCGCTTTTGCTYTAAAACTAGCATTYAAAGAATTTCCWCCAACAACAGCATTTTATTTATAAGGCAMAMAATGAACATTCCATTAATAAAAATMCGAAACTTTAAAAACTTTATTGACGCATCAAGCTCATTAAAAGAAGAAGAAGGTAATAATATTTACCTTATAATCACTGCAATTGAATCTTACTATGAATTTGTAAGTGAATCTTTAATTCATGGAACATCTAGAAGTAAAACACAATTTAAATTACTTCAAGAACTAGAAGCTACAAAAGTAATTACTTTTGATGAATTTAAAATTATGGATGAAACCAGAAAACTAAAAAATGATTTAACACATAGACTGGATTTTTTACCTGATTTAAATACTTATCATAATTTTAATAACAACTGTAAAATTGAAAATATTCAAAAACCAAGTGATGAAAAAGACCAAGCTGCAGTTTTAAAAGCCTTAACCTATTCTTTAGTTTCTGCTTATAAAAGCATCGATAAAAAGCTTTTTCCCTTAGTTGAAAAAGAATTATCGTAAAATTACAGTTTTATAGCCTTTATCCTTAATATCTAATGTTATTTTAAGGATAAAACGTTATTATTCCAAGCAACTTATTTAAGAGTAAGTTACGTGATTGGGGTATCGCCAAGTGGTAAGGCATCAGCTTTTGGTGCTGACATTCTCAGGTTCGAATCCTGATACCCCATCCATTTTAATGTTAAATAGTAATTCAATCACGGGGAGGTTGGAGAGTGGTCAAATCCAAGGGATTGTAAATCCCTCGCCTACGGCTTCGAAGGTTCGAGTCCTTCTCTCCCCACCACTTTTATAGTGGCTCGATAGCTCAGTCGGTAGAGCAAAGGACTGAAAATCCTTGTGTCGACAGTTCGATTCTGTCTCGCGCCACCATTTGAATTTATTTAACATTATATTTTATATTACTACCATTAAAAATGCGAGCGTGGCGGAATTGGTAGACGCGTTGGACTTAAAATCCAATTCTGGTTTCAGAGTGTCGGTTCAATTCCGACCGTTCGCACCATWACATGTTGGAGAATTGACAGAGTTGGTCGAATGTACCGGTTTTGAAAACCGGCGAGGGTCACACCTCCGAGGGTTCGAATCCCTTGTTCTCCTCCATTTTAAAAAAACTTTCGGAGCCATAGCAAAGTGGCTAATGCATTGGATTGCAAATCCTTGATCCCCAGTTCGACTCTGGGTGGCTCCTCCAAAGTTACCTCCCAATCAATACCAAATCATCCCATAAACCCCGATATAATCAATCATTTTATGATATACTGTTCTCATGTAATCTCAATCAATGTAACTATATATCATCGTTTTAGTTACAGTAGAAGTTACATTACTCAAAAAGAACAAAGATTTATAAAATCAATGTAACTAAAAGAGGTTTAAATGCGTAAAGTACAACCCTTGACAGACACTAAAATTAAAACTGCAAAAACACAAGAGAAAAACTACACACTTTCAGATGGTCATGGACTGCAATTGCTAGTAAAAACCAATAAAGTTAAATTATGGGAATTTTATTATAAAAGTCCTACCTTACATAAAAGAAGAAAAACATCTTTTGGTAGTTATCCTACACAAACGACTTTAATTAATGCAAGAAAAAAAAGAGCTTTATATTTAGATTTAATTTCAAAAGGCATTGATCCCATTGATTACTACAGAAAAGAAAAAGAGAAAATACTTGTAGATGTAAATGGTAATTTTAAAAGCGTAATGTATGAATGGTTAGAAAAAGAGAGTAAAAGTACAAAAGCTATTACTCATAAGGGTAAAGTAAGAGTATTTGAAAATGATGTATTACCTTTTCTAAGAAAAAAGCATATTAAAGATGTAGACATAGATGATATTATTAAAATAATTGATTTAAAAAAAATATCTGCTCCTGAAATCGCATCAAGACTTTTTAATAATATGGATAACTTGTTTAGATACGCAGTACTTAAAAGATATTGTGATAGAAATTTATTAGCTGATATTAGAAAATCAGATATTATAAAAGCAAGAACTGCTAAGCATATGCCTAAAATAACAGAACCAAAAATATTATCTGAATTAATTTCTTTGATATATGAGTATAAAGGTGGATATAGTTTAAGAAATTGCTTAAAGCTCGTATTACACTTACCCTTAAGAGCTGAAAATCTATGTAACCTAAAATGGAAGTATATAGATTTTAATAATAAAATTTTAACAATACCACGACAAGAAATGAAACTAAAGAATATTAATTTGGATGATTTTGTTTTGCCTTTGACTGAAGAAGTTATAAAGATACTAAAAGAGCAAGAAACAATACAAACAAAATATACCCACTTACAAGAGTTTGTTTTTTTAGGTAGAGATAATAATAAAGCAATAAATAAAGAAAGTCCAAATAGGGTATTAGAACGATTAGGTTTTAATGATGAAGCAAGAGGTCGAAAAATCAGGCTTCATGGCTTCAGAGGCACCTTTCGCTCAATGATAGATACTTTAGATATTGAGAATAAGTTTAGTTTTGATGTTAAAGAGAGAGCCTTAGATCATCACGAAAAAAATGAAGTTGCAAGAGCTTATAATCATAAAGCAAATTACATAGAGCAGCTAAAATCTTTAATGTGTTATTGGAGTGATTATATAATGGAGTTGAAAAGTTAATAGTTTTGAGTATTACATACAATAATCTATTATGTTCATTAGGAAAAAATGCCTATGTATATTTTTCCTTTTTCCATCAAATAAATTTGATTATACTGCCATAAGATTTAAATCAATATCAAACAGTTGCAACTGTAATTTATTATGGAGTATTACAATGAATAAAGAAACAAAACAAAAATATAGAGCTAAGGAATTAGCAGTATATTTGGGAGTTGGACTATCTACAATTTGGAGATGGACAAAACAAGGCAAACTAAAATCATATCAGTTAACAACAGGTATAACGATTTTTGACTTAAATGAAGTTATTTCAGATTTAGGTTTGTCTACTAATACGAATATAGAATAATGCAGTGAGTAATCTAAATTCATGCTTGAAGCTTAACAGTCCCTTTCTAAACTAATTAGATTGCTTTTAGCTTAGTTAAACTAGTTATTTGACAAGGGATTCATTAGTAAAAGTTTTAGAACAAAATGCTATGAAACATTAGCATGTCACTTCAAGGTCTAATATCGTATAAATGATATTTTAGCTAAAATATCATCCAATTTAAACAGGTAGTAGGTATATGATAATAGACAATAAGAAAAATGGAAAAGTTGGAGATGTTTTAAAGCAGAACATTAAAAAGAATAGTAAACTTTCGATACTATCAGCATATTTTACTATCTATGCTTTTGCAGAATTAAAAAAAGAACTTACTCGTATTAAAGAACTAAGACTTCTTTTTACTGCACCTATTTATCAAAAGAACTATGTTGATAATCCTCTTTCTGGAGAGAGTGAAGAGATTAAATTTAAAAACTCTTTACAGCAAGTACAAATTGCTCGTGAGTGTGCTTCTTGGATAAGAGATAAAGTAAAAATAAGAGAAGTTAAAACTCAAGTTGTTATCCCTTTTAATCTTTATCATATTGATAATGCTGGTAATAACATTGCTATACAGGGTAGTTCAAACTTTTCTTCTGTGGGACTTGGATATACAAACTCAGATTCTTTTCATATGAATACTTTTGTAAAAGACAGTGAAACTACACAAGGTTTTGCATCTACTTTTGATGAGATTTGGAATAATAAATCTATGGTACAAGATATTAAGGATAACTTTCTTTCTAGTATTGAAGAAATATATTCAGATAAATCACCTGAGTTTATATATTTTCTTACTCTTTACAATATTTTTAAAGAGTTTATAGGTGAACTGGATGAAGAAAAAATCATACGAACTAAAACAGGTTTTAAAGATACCTTAGTTTGGAATAAGCTTTATAACTTTCAAAGAGATGGTGTTCTTGGAGCTATTGATAAACTTGAAAAATACAATGGATGTATTATCGCTGATAGTGTAGGTCTTGGTAAAACATATGAAGCTCTTGCTGTTATTAAATACTATGAACTTAGAAATGATAGAGTTTTAGTTCTAGCACCTAAAAAACTAAGAGAAAATTGGTCTATTTATACTGTTAATGATAAAAGAAATATCTTAGCAGCTGATAGATTTAACTACGATGTTTTAAACCATACCGATCTTACAAGGGAAAAGGGTATGAGTGGAGAGATTAACCTTGCTACACTTAACTGGGAAAATTACGACCTTATAGTTATAGATGAATCGCATAACTTTAGAAATAGTGGTACTACAAACAAAAAGAAAAAAACTAAATCACGATATGCTCGACTCCTTGAAGATGTGTTAAAAAAAGGCGTTAAAACAAAAGTTCTAATGCTCTCAGCAACACCTGTAAATAATAAACTTAATGATCTTAAAAATCAAGTAGCCTTTATTACAGAAGCTAATGACAATGCTTTTAACGATCAAGGAATAAAATCAATAGAGCAGACACTTAGGAAATCTCAAAATAAGTTTAATAACTGGATGAAGTTAAATGAAAAAGAGAGAACAACAGCAAAGCTATTAGACAGTCTCAATTTTGATTATTTTAAACTTTTAGATTTAGTAACGATTGCTAGAAGTAGAAAGCATATTGAAAAGTATTATGACACAACTGATATTGGTAAATTTCCACAAAGAAATAAACCTATAACACTAAAGCCTGATATTGATACAAAAAACTCCTTTCCTCCATTATCAGAGATAAATAAAACTATCCGAAGAATGACTTTGTCCGCATATAGCCCTTTAAAGTATGTATATCCACATAAACAAGAAGAGTACTCAAAGAAATATGATATTGACTTAGGAAATGGAAGAGTATTTAAACAAGCAGATAGAGAAAACAGTTTGATCCACTTAATGCGAGTGAACTTACTCAAACGGATGGAAAGCTCAATAAATTCTTTCGCTCTAACTCTTAAAAAGTTAATAAATACTAATCAAAATATTATTGACCTCATAGATAGCCATGGTGATAGTACCTATGAAGAAACGAACATAATAGATGTTGATATAGATAGTGATGAATATGCTTCACAGCTTATAGGAAATAAGGTAAAAGTTTTAATATCTGATGTCGATAAAATCAGATGGAAGCAAGACCTACAAAGTGATTTAGATAAACTTGAAACTCTTTTGTCTGATGCAGTAGAAGTGGATAGTCAAAGAGATAATAAGCTTAAGATATTAAAAGAAAAAATCACTGATAAAATCAATAATCCTTTTAACAAAAATAATAAAAAAGTAATCATATTTACAGCCTTTTCAGACACAGCAGAATACCTGTATCAACATATAAACCAATGGGCTAAACGTGAGTTTGGAGTTGAAAGTTGTTTAATTACTGGAAGTGGTACAAATAAAACTACATTACAGACAAAACAAAAAGATTTGAACTCACTACTTACTAACTTTTCTCCTATCTCAAAAAGTAGAGATAAAACAGACCCAGATACAAGTACTGAAATAGATATACTCATAGCTACTGATTGTATTTCAGAAGGGCAGAACTTACAAGATTGTGATTATCTTGTAAATTATGATATTCATTGGAATCCTGTACGTATTATTCAAAGGTTTGGTCGAATAGATAGACTTGGTTCCAAAAATGATACGATTCAACTTGTAAACTTCTGGGCAAATATGGAACTAGATGAGTACATAAACTTAGAAAGCCGAGTAAGTGGTCGTATGGTTTTACTAGATGTTAGTGCAACTGGTGAAGAAAACATCATAGACACAAACAACACTAGTGATATAAATGATCTATCCTACAGAGCGAAACAACTTAAAGAATTACAAGAAACCGTTATAGACCTAGATGATGTAAGTGGTGGAATATCTATAACAGATTTAACGCTTAATGACTTTAAAATGGATTTGATGGCTTACTTGAAAACAGGAGAAGAGAAGTTAAAACGAAGCCCTTTAGGTGTTCACAGTGTTTTATTAAATCAAGATAACCCAAATGGTACTATTGGAACTGGAACTATATTTTGTGTAAGACTTTTAAAAAATGAAGTCCATACTGACAATTATTCATTAGAACCTTATTACCTTGTTTATATAGATAATAACAATGAAATAAAGCTAGGTTTTACGAGTGCTAAAACGATACTAGACATTTATAAAAATCTGTGTATGGGAGAAGAAAGTGCTATACGTGAAGCAGTAAAACTCTTTGAAGAGGAGACAGAGAACTATTCCAACATGTCACATTATACAACTCAGTTAAAGACAGCAGTAGAGAGTATTCTTGGGAAAAAAGAAGAAAGTGGAATGGACTCACTGTTTTCTCGTGGAGGAACAACTATATCAAGCGACAGCTTTAGTGGTTTAGAAGATTTTGAACTTATATCTTATTTGGTAATCAAATGAAAAAAACTTTATTAGATAAGTTAAATATTCCACTTACATGCAAAATAAATCGTAAGCTATTTAAAAAACAGTTTATAGAAAATTTTTCATTAAATATGAACGAGAAAAAAATCATAAGCGAAGATGTTGAAAACATCACTTTAGAGTATATTCTAAATAAAGACAAGATAAACATAGCCCCATTTAGAGATGAAAAGAATGACTACTCAGAGATAGCTTTTATAAGAGTAGAACTGTTAAGTACTAAGAGATTAAAAAAATTATCAAACATTATCCAGTATATTCCTTACCCTCTTATAGTTGTCTTTGCTGATGAAAACAAGATTTGCATAAACATAAGTCCAAAAAGAATCAACAAGAATGATAGTAGTAAGTTATTTGTCCAAGAGAACTATTTTACGAAGTGGATTGATTTAGACAATAGTAATAAAATAGAGCATGAGTTTTTAGAGAGATTGAAGATTAAAAATCATCCCTTTACAAACTTTTACGAGTTTTACAACAGTTACTTAGATAAGTTACTTGCATTTAATGCTTCACACTACAGTGGAAGATTATCTCAAAATGCGAATACAAAAGAAGTCCTGAGAGAGATAGAAGAAATTGAAGTAATTATTAGGGAAACTGTATCAAAAATAAAGAAAGAGACAGATATACGAGATAAGGTAAATCTTAATATTGATCTGAAAAAGCTCAATGAAAAACTAGAAGATTTAAAAGTAACATTATAAAAGAGTAAAAATGATAAGATATGCAATTAAATCATACTTAATGAGCACAAAGGTAGAACTGTGAGTAATAAACTATTAAAAATAAATGAATTATATTTAGATAACTATAGAGCCTTTGAAGATTTTACAATTAAGTTTGATGAAAAACTAACAGTTTTAGTAGCAACAAATGGTAAAGGGAAAACGGCTATTTTAGATGCTATTGCCGTGGCTTTTGGTACATTTGTAAATGCAACAGGATTAGCGAATGGGAAAGCCTTTTCAAGAACAGATGTTCTTCAGTTTACACCAAGAAATACTTTGGTTAAAACCGTTGAAGAAAAGTATCCTCTTACTCTAAGAGCCAAAGGGAATATCGATAGTCATGATGTTAGTTGGATGAGAGAGATTAAAAATCCTAAGGCTCGTACAAGCATAAACAATACAAAACCATTAATCAACTATGGAACAAAGATACGAGAACTTGTTACTCAAAACAATGATAATGCCTTACCTTTAATCTCATACTATGGAACAGGTAGACTATGGGCTCAAAAACGAGCAACTAAAAGTAAGAAACTAAGTGAAACAAGCCGTTTGAGCGGATATATAGATTGTTTAGATTCACTCTCTAACTACAAAGCTTTTAAGTCATGGTATGAGTACATCTGTAAATCAGAACTAGAGATGAAGATAGAAGCAATTGAAAAAGAGTCTATAAACCCACCACACAATGAGTTTGAAGATATACGAAAAGCTTTACAAGAAGCTGTAAATGAAGTCATACCAAACAACAGTGGTTGGCACGATATAGTCTATAGACAAAAAGCTAAAGCAATCATTATGGATCATTCAGAACATGGAGAGCTACCAGTTACTCAACTCAGTGATGGTATTCGCAGTATGATAGGTCTTGTAGCAGATATAGCCTACAGAACTATAAAACTAAACCCACATCTTAATAATGCCCCAAAAGAAACATCAGGCATTATTTTAATAGATGAAATAGATATGCACTTGCATCCAAAATGGCAACAGACTGTTTTACCAGATATGATGAAAGCTTTTCCAAAAATGCAGTTTATTGTAAGTACACACAGTCCCCAAGTTTTATCTACTGTTAGAAAAGAGCAGATAAGAATCTTAGAGGATAACAGGGTATTTACTCCATCTTCTTCTAGTCTGGGAGAAGACAGTTCAGTACTCTTGTCAGAAATTATGGATATTTCATCTTTTCCACCACTAGAAATAGTAAGTAAAAGAGAAGAATACCAAGACCTTGTAGAAGACAGAGCTTATGATACTAACCATGCTAAATCATTACGAAAAGAACTAATAGATAACTATGGAGAGACAAACACCTTTATTTTTCAAATGGATATGTTAATTCATAAATTTGAATCTATGAAAAAAGTTGGAAAGTAGATGCATAAGCTACAAAGACCAATAGAACCAACTAGCTTAACAAAGGCTAATAAAGCTTACGATAGAGCAACTTCACAAGCTAAAGCTTGGGATGAGTTCGATAAAGATGAAGTAAGAGAAGAATTGAAAGTTGCGCAAGATGGCTTATGTGCTTATTGTGAAATTTCTCTAACTGATAATACTCGTATAGATCATTTTGAACCTAAAAAACGAGATAGAGAATTAACTTTTGATTGGGAAAATCTTTTGCTATCTTGTGATGGAAAAGATTCTTGCGATATTAAAAAAAATAATAATTTTGAAGATTACTGGGTAAACCCTTATGAAGAAGACCCAGCAGGTATATTTACTTTTCGTTCAAATGGTAAAATCAAAGGTGTTACAGAAGATGCTAAGAAAATCATCAAAGATTTTGGACTAGATAGTCATAGACTAACTGTACAAAGAAGAAGTATTTTAGCTTTTCTTACTAAAGAATTATTAAGTGATTCGGACACGATTGAATATTATAAAAACATGGACTATCCAATGTTTCCTACAGCATATACACAAATTATTAACAACTTGAGCGGAGAATAATATGACCAAATTAGATGGAAAAAGTAAAGACATAGTAAGTGAAAACATACAAAATTTAAAAGAGCTTTTTCCCGAAGTTTTTTCTGAGGGTAAGATAGACTTTACAAAACTACAAGAAGAACTAGGCGAGTTTACCGACAAAGAAAATGAACGATATAACTTCACTTGGAATGGAAAACAAGAAGCCAAACGTATAGCCCAAACACCATCTACAGGAACGCTTAGACCTTGTAAAGTGGAGAGCAAGAACTGGAATACTACTCAAAACCTCTATATAGAAGGTGATAACTTAGAGGTTTTAAAACTTCTTCAAAAGTCTTACCATAAAAAAGTGAAAATGATATATATTGATCCACCCTACAATACAGGAAAAGATTTTGTATATAAAGATAATTTTAGAGACAATATCAAAAATTATATGGAACAAACAGGGCAAATAGATAGCGATGGCAACAGACTAAGTACAAATAGCGATACTAATGGTAGGTATCATAGTGATTGGCTTAGTATGATGTATCCACGTTTGAAATTGGCTAGAAATTTACTTAAGGATGATGGGATTATTTTTATCTCTATTGGACAAGATGAATTAAATACCTTAATAAGTATCTGCAATGAAATTTTTGGCGAAAGTAATAAGGTTTCCATTGTTGGAAGATTAGCAAAATCAGGAGGAAATAAAGGAAAGTTTTTTTCTCCTAACATAGAATATTTATTGGTTTATGCAAAGAATATTGAAAAAGCAAATGGATTTAGAGATGAAATGGATTCAGAGTTAATAAAAAAAGTTTATACAAAGATACATAAAGGAGGTGATAGAGATGGCGAAAAATATAGAGCAATGGGACTATATCAATCATCCCTTGATTCACGAGCAAATCAAAGGTACTTTATTAAAACACCAGATGGCTCATTAATAATACCACCAGGAGCAGAATTTCCTTTAGTTAAAGAAGAAGGATCAAAAATAAAACCTATCTCAAAAAAAGATGGAGTTTGGAGATGGACATATCCTAAATACCTAGAAGAGTTAAGTAAAGGTAATGTTGAATTTAGTAAAACTAAGAGCAAAATATTAATTGATGAAAATGGAAGTTTCTCAGAATGGACTGTTAATAGTAAAATTTGGTTAAAAGAAAGGCAAGAAGAAGGACAGTTACCAAATGACTTGATTTCCAAATTTGAAAATAGACATAGCGCAAAAGAACTGAAAGAATTGGATATTGAATTTGATTTTCCAAAACCATCAGATTTGATTAAATATTTATGTACTATATCATCTGTTAAAAATACAGATATTGTATTGGACTTTTTTTCAGGTTCGGCAACAACAGCACATGCAGTTATGAAAGCAAATAGTAATGATGATGGACATAGAAAGTATATTTGTGTTCAGCTTCCTGAAAAAACTAATGATGAAGGATTTATAAATATTTGTGAAATCGGAAAAGAGCGTATCCGAAGAGCTGGAGATAAGGTCATAGCTGATAACTTAGACAAAAATCTCTCAACTCTTGATATAGGATTTAAAGTCTATAAACTAGATAGCTCAAATATAAAAGAGTGGGATAGTGATTTTGATAATTTAGAAGCCAATCTACTGGATGCAGTTGATAACATCAAAGAAGATAGAACAAGTGAAGATCTACTCTATGAAATCCTCTTAAAATACGGCTTAGACCTAACTCTACCAATAAAAGAATTAACCATTGAGGGTAAAACAGTCTATAACATAGGTTTTGGAGCCTTAGTAGTCTGCCTAGATGATAACATAACTATAGAAGTAGTAGAAGCCATAGGCGAGTTCATAAAAGAACAAGTGGTTTATGACGAAGAGAAGAAAAAAAGGCATGCAAGAGTTGTTTTTAAAGATAAAAGTTTTGTAGATACAAATGTGAAGACTAATGCTATTCAGATATTGAAGCAGTTTGATATTGATGATGTTGTGAGTATATAAGATGAAAAAATTAAAAATAGATCTTGAAAACTGTTATGGTATTAAAAAGCTAACATACACATTTGATTTTTCATCTCACAATATTTATGCTATTTATGCTCCTAATGGAACAATGAAAACATCATTTTCTAAAACAATTAATGACTTGAGTGAGAATAAAGACACTAAAGATTTAATATTTTCAGAAAGAGTTACACTTAGAAATATTCAAAATGAAGACGATGAAGATTGTCCCACAGAACAGTTTTTTGTAATTGAACCGTACAACAAAAGCTATAGTTCAGATAAGATATCCACTTTAGTTGTGAAAAAAGAACTAAAAGATAGATATGATTTAATTTATGCTGATTTAGATAAAGCAAAAGTAGCCTTTATTAAAAAACTAAAATTAGTATCCAAAAGTTCTGATTGTGAACTAGAGATAATTGAGGCTTTTAAGGATACTCCTAAAGATGCTTTTCTTGATATCTTATTAAGAATTTCTCCTGAAGTAAGTGTTCCCCCTACAGATGAATATACTTTTAAATATAATGATATTTTTGATAGAAAAGGTAATGTTAAAAAGTTTCTTGATAAGAATTTAGATGAACTAGATGATTATATAAATCAGTATGAAAGTTTATTGTCTCAATCAAGTTTTTTTAAAAAATCTGATAATACTTTTGGAACACAACAGGTAAATGAGATGCTAAAATCAGTAAAAGACAACTCATTTTTTGATGCAGGACATCTACTAGAATTAAGTGATACAACTAAGATTACATCTACTAATGAATTTTCTACATTTGTAAAAGAAGAAATAGACAAAATATTAAATGATAAAGATTTAAAAAAGCTGTTCGAAAAAATTGATAAAGCAATAGGGTCTAATACTGAATTAAGAACATTTAAAACTATAATAGAACAAGATAATTTATTACTAATTGAACTTAAAAACTATGAAGAATTTAAGAAAAAAGTTTGGATTTCTTATCTTCAAAGTTTAAAAAGTGATGCACTATTATTAGCAGAGTTGTTTACATCAAAGAAAGAAGAACTTCAAGAAATAATAAAAGAAGCTAATAATACTAAAACAGAGTGGGCAACAGCCATTAAAGAGTTTAATACACGATTTATGGGTATACCATTTACATTAGATATTACTAATCAAGATGATGTTATTTTAAAAACTAGCACACCTTTTGTTAAGTTTACTTTTAAAGACACTATTGAGGAGAGGGAAGTTAATAAAGATGAGCTTTTACAGGTATTAAGTCAAGGTGAGAGAAGAGCATTATACCTTTTAAATATTATTTTTGAAATACAAGCTAGACGACAAATAAATCAAGAAACTATTTTTATAATAGATGATATTGCAGACTCCTTTGACTATAAAAATAAGTATGCGATTATTGAATATTTAAAAGATATTTCAAGTGAAAGTAATTTTTATCAAATAATACTAACACATAACTTTGACTTTTTTAGAACTGTAGGTAGTAGACTTGGGATTAAAAGAGAACATAGGCTTTATACTATAAAATCTGATAATGAAGTTACTTTAATAAAAGAAAAATACCAGAAGAATCCTTTTGAGAACTGGATTCAGAATGTTAACTCAAATAATAATTTCCTAATAGCATTAATCCCTTTTGTTAGAAATTTAACAGAATATACTAAAGGAAATACGAATAATACAGACTATGATAAGTTAACTGAGCTTTTACATATAAAACAAGATACAAAAAATTTAACACATAATGATTTAGCAAGTATATTTCAAAACACAATACCTTCTATTTCACTTAGTCAAAACACATGTAAAGTTATAGATACACTTTATAGTTGTGCGGAGGTTATTTCTTTAGAAACTATTCATAGTGAAGTCGATCTTGAGAAAAAAATAGTTTTATCTATTGCTATTAGACTTAAAGCAGAAGAGTTTATGATTGATAAAATAAGTAATTTTTCAACAGTTAACGCTATTACAGGGAATCAAACATTTGAACTTTTTAAGATATATAAGAATAAATTTACAGCTAATGTAATCGATATTGAATCATTAGATAAAGTTAATCTAATGACAGCAGAAAACATTCATCTTAATTCTTTTATGTATGAGCCATTACTCGATATGTCTGATAGTCATTTAAAAGCATTATACACAGAAATTAAAAGCTTAACATAAGGGTTAACTATGTCCAACAGAACTATTAAATGTCCAAATTGTAGTACAGATATAGACGTAAACGATATACTATATCATCAACTAGAAAATGAGCTAAAACAAAAAAACATAGCAGAACAAAAAAAACTTAAAGATGAAGTAGAAGCTAAAAGAACAGAGTATAAACAGGCATTTGATACTTTAAAGGTTCAACAAGAAGCTATTAAATTACAGCAAGATAAATTTGATGAAGAACTAAAAAAGGCAACACAAATCCAACTCAAAGTTGAAAAACAGAAACTTCAAGTTAGTATTAAAAAAGAGTTAGAAGAAGAACAGAGTGATTCTATTGCACTGCTAAAAAAAGAGCTTGATGAGAAGTCAAATCAAGTTAAAGAGCTTAACAAATCTAAGGCAGAAATAGAGAAACTTAAACGAGAGAAAGAAGAGATAACTTCGAAGGTTCAAGCTGAGGCAGAGATATCTCTTACAAAAAGACTTCAAGTTGAAAAACAGCTTATCCAAAAAACGGCAGATGAACAAAATGAGTTAAAACTAAGACAGAAAGAAGAGCAATTAAAACAGCTTCAAGAGCAGTTACAAATAGCTCAACGTAAAGCAGAACAAGGAAGTATGCAACTTCAAGGAGAAGTGCAAGAGTTAGCTATAGAAGAGTATCTAACAGATAAATATCCTTTTGATGTGATAGAAGAGATTAAAAAAGGAGCTCGTGGAGCTGATTGTATTCAAATCGTGCATACAAGAGAAGTTCAAAACTGTGGAAAGATATATTATGAGAGTAAACGTACGAAAGATTTTCAAAAATCTTGGATAGAAAAATTTAAAGCAGATATGAGAGATAAAGGTGTAGATGTTGGTGTCTTAGTCAGTGAAGTATTACCATCAGATATGGATAGAATGGGCTTAGTAGACGGTATTTGGATATGTACTTTTGAAGAATTTAAGGGTTTGTCTAGTGTGTTAAGAGATGGTGTAATCAAGATCAATCATGCTAGGAAAATTGAAGAAAATAAAACAGATAAAATGAGTCTCCTTTATGGCTATCTAACAAGTACAGAATTTAGCATGCAAATAGAAGCGATAGTAGAAGGCTTTACAACGATGAAAACCGATTTGGAAACTGAAAAACGTTCAATGGCTAGAATTTGGAAACAAAGAGATAAGCAGATAGAAAAAGTTCTTGATAATACTATTGGAATGTATGGTTCAATAAAAGGCATTGCAGGTAATGCTATTGGAAATGTTAAGGCTTTAGAACTGCCGTATAGTGATATTGAAGAAGAGAAATAATAAAATGAAAATACAATTTGAAAGCAATTTAGATTATCAAGACAGAGCTATTTCTTCAATAGTAGATATCTTTGAGGGTCAGGAGATTTGTCAAAGCAACTTTAGTATTGTAAGACAACATTCAAAAGGTCAAAAAACTACATCAGATTATGATGACTTAGGTATAGGAAATAGACTTGAACTTTTAGATGATGAAATATTATCAAATATTCAAACAATCCAACTTCGTAATGGACTACCTCAATCCAAGAAACTCGATAGTATGGACTTTTCCATTGAGATGGAAACAGGTACTGGTAAAACTTATGTGTATCTCAAATCTATTTTTGAACTAAATAAGCGCTATGGTTTTACAAAGTTCATTATAGTTGTTCCATCCATCGCAATTAAAGAAGGAACTAAAAAAACACTTGAAATTACAAGTGAGCACTTTAAATCTCTTTTTGATAATGTAAATTATGATTCATTTATTTATGACAGCTCCAATCTTGAGCAAGTTCGTGATTTTGCAACAAGCAGCGATATCCGAATAATGGTTATAAATATTGATGCATTTAGAAAAAGTTTTAGTGATCCATCTAAGAATACAAAAGCAAATATTATACATAGAGAAAATGATAGACTCAATGGGCAAAGACCCATTGAGTTTATCGCTTCAACTAATCCTATACTTATTATAGATGAGCCACAAAGCGTTGATAATACTCCAAGAGCAAAAGAGGCTATAGAAACACTTAACTCTCTTTGTAAGCTACGTTACAGTGCTACACATATAGAAAAATTCAATCTTATGTACAAGCTTGACTCTATAGATGCTTATGAACAACAACTTGTTAAACAAATAGAAGTAGCAAATGTAAAACTAGAAGATACTTCTAACAAACCATACATAAAATTGCTTAGTGTAAAAGCAAATCCAAGAAGTGCAAAAATAGAAATTGATATAAACGAAAAAGGCAGTACAAAAAGAAAAGCCATTACCGTAAAAGATGGGGATGACCTGTATGAAAAGTCTAAAGGTAGAGATGTTTATGATGGGTACAGAATAGATGATATCTACATAGAAAAAGGCAGTGAATATATTGAGTTTTCAAACCAAGAAAGTATAGATATTGGTGCTAGCATTGGTGATGTTGATGATGATAGTATCAAACGATTACAAATAAGAAAAACGATTGAAGAACATCTCAATAAAGAGTTAAAATTAAATGCTCAAGGTATCAAAGTTCTTAGCCTATTTTTTATTGATAGAGTAGCTAATTATAGGCGCTATGATGAAGAAGGAAATGAACTTAAAGGTAAATATTCTTTGTGGTTTGAAGAAGAGTATAAAATTATTTCTAAAAAACGAAAATATAACACTCTTTTTGACAAAATAGATATTGACACTGAAGTAAGTAAAGTTCATGATGGTTATTTTGCACAAGATAAAAAGGGTAGGGTTAAAGATAGTACAGGTAAAAATGCCGACGATGAGAGTGCATTTGATAAGATAATGAAGCATAAAGAAAAACTTTTAGGTTTTGAAGAACCCTTACGATTTATATTTTCACATAGTGCTTTAAAAGAAGGATGGGATAACCCTAATGTTTTTCAAATATGTACACTAAATGAAACTTCATCTGTAATGAAAAAACGTCAAGAGATAGGTAGAGGGCTTAGAATATGTGTCAATCAAGAAGGTGAGAGAGTAAGAGGTTTTGATGTAAATACTTTAACTGTAATGGCGAATGAAAGCTATGAAGACTTCGCTCGTGCACTTCAAAAAGAAATTGAAGATGAGGAAGGAATCAAGTTTGGTGTAATAGAAGAACACTTTTTTGCGAACATTCCAGTAGAACAAGAAGATGGCAGTGTTGAATACTTTGGAGCTACGAATAGTGAAGTTATGTTTCAGTATCTACAAGACAATAATTACATAGACTCTAAAGGAAAAATACAAAACTCATTAAGAACTGATATTAAGAACAATGAGTTTGAAGTGCCGAAAGAGTATCAACAATTAAAAGCAGATATAACATCTGTTATTACTAAAATAGCTGGTAGTCTTAACATTAAGAATGCTGATGAGAAGAAGCTTATCACTCTAAATAAAGAAGTTTATCTTAGTGAAGATTTTAAAGATTTATGGGAGCAGATAAAATATAAAACAACTTATAGAGTAAACTTTAATGTTGAAAAACTTGTAGATGAATGCGCTAGGCAAATAGCAAATGATTTAACTATTGGGAAAATTAAATATTTATATTCAAAAGCTACAAATAAGATTACAAAAGTAGGTGTTGAAATCATAGAGGGTAGTGAAAATAATAGTTTTATTGATTGTGATATTATAGATTATGACTTACCTGATATAGTTACATACCTCCAAAATGAAACAAATCTTACAAGAAAAAATGTTGTAGATATCCTTATTAAAAGTGCTAAATTACAAGACTTTAAAAATAACCCACAAAAGTTTATAGATGGTGCTATCAAAATAATTAAAAAAACTATGAGTATGTTTATCGTGGGTGGGATTAAGTATCAAAAACTTGGGAATGATTTTTATTATGCACAAGAGTGTTTTGAAGAGCAAGAACTCTATGGATATCTGTCTTCTAATATGATTGAAAACAAAAAGAATAAATCTATATACACCCATACGGTTTATGATTCCACAATAGAAGAGAATTTTGCTAAAGCATTTAATGAAAATTCTAATGTTAAACTCTTTACAAAACTACCCTCTTGGTTTAAAATAAATACACCATTGGGGACATATAACCCTGACTGGGCTGTGTTGATTGAAAAAGATAATGAAGAGAAGCTTTATTTTGTTGTTGAGAGTAAAGGTAGTGATTTAGGCATTGATATCAAAAATGCAGAATCATCAAAAATTGAATGTGCTAAAAAACACTTTGCAGAGATATCTTCTAAAGTTAATTTAGTTCAGTCTAATGATTTTACAAATTTAAGAAATCATATTTAATCATTTATTTAGGGGCTTTAGAGTCCCTGTAATATGATTTTAGTCCATAATGTTTTTCTAAAAAAAGAATTTAGGATGCAGATATCTTCACTTTTGGATAGCTGCATTGACTCAGGGGACTGATATTAAGGTCTCTCGATTAGTAGGTTATTTACTTATATAAGCTGCTATTTTATCAAGAGCTTTATCTTTTAAACTTCCACCATTTGCTAATTCATCAAGAAATTCTTCGCCTTTCTTAATGTCCTTTTTTCTATTTCTTTCTTCATCAACTAGATTTTCCTTATCTTCATATAGGGTCTCAAAACTGCATATCACTAAGTTCTCAATATTTAGTTTTTCTGATTCAACTTTAGATTTAAGTCTAATCTTTAAATCCTTATCTTCTGTTATAAAGTATACTTTTTTTTGCTCTTTTAAATTCTCTGTTATCATTTTAATAAATACTGGATCAGCGTACGCTTTTACTTTGTTCGGTTCATCTTTTAACTCACGTATATTTAAATGTTTCGAATCAAATAACTTTTCTATTATTCTAAAAGCATTTCTAGCTGGTTTTGCTTTTACTTCAATATCACTATTTTTTAAATTGTAAATTTCTTCATATTGTTCAGTTGGCATTGTTATGTTTATATTCGGATACTCTTGGATCTCATTAAAAAACCTCTCTACTCCTACATTTGACTGAGCCATAAAAATATTTGAATCAATATACAAAATCTTATTATGTAATTGTTCAAAAAGCAGTTTAAAGAACTCATCTTCATATTTATGTTGATCTCTTTGTTTTTTAAATCTATATAAATTTCGTGCAACTACTACTAAGTCTGTAAATTCCATAATCATTCCTTATTATTTTAACACTCTATAGAGTGTTGTTTATAAAATCATATACTAATAAAATTTAACAAAACCTTATAGGGTGTTAAAAAATGAAAATAGAAGATTTTGAAGATGGCAGATTAGAAAATTTTTATAAGATTGTTAGTCATAATGTAATAAGAATTCGTAATGAAAGAAATGTATCTCAACTAAAATTAGCCAATGCGATTGGTCATGGTAATGCTACCTTTATTGGAAAAGCAGAATTATCAGTAGAAAATAAACATTTTAATTTAGAGCACCTGTATAAGATGTCTGTTGTCCTTAATGTTGATATTGAAGAGTTTTTTAAACCTATTAAATAAACTATTGTTGTTTATCTTTTCTTTTTCTACCCAGTTTATTTTTTTCTTTTGGGATTGTACCTCTAATGAATGCTCTGTCTTTTTTATTTGATTTCTCTATCTCTTGACCATCTTCTTTACATAGATAAGATACCGCTTTGTCGAGGTTTTTTCTTTTTTCAATATTAGAGTGCTCTATTACCCCTATTCCATTGTCTTTATATTTATTAAGATGACAATTATGATAACTACCTTTCTTATCTGTCAAATGTTCCCAGTATTCACCTATCTGTTTTGCCTTATATGCATCTTTTAAAACCTTATTTCCATTAAAAAAGAATATAACATGGAAATGTGAACCTTTGTCCTCTGTATGCTCCTTCTTACAAATATAACCTACTTGTTCACCAAAAACTGTTTGTTTACCTCTTCGATTATTCAACATACGACTAAAATCAGCACTAGCATCATTTTGTGATATTTTATTATTGTGAAGTTTTCTATATCCTAGATCGATTCTTATTACATTCAATTTTGAATATTTAGCACTTAGCGCATCAATGTACTTTTTAGTGCTTTCTAATCTTTTGTTAACTTTTTTATCTTTTAGCATTTTACATCCTTTATTTTTTATTTATTTCATATAAAGGTATGTATACAATAATTATTTATTTGCAATACAAAGAAAGAGGTCTTATGCGTATGAGTTAGTGGCATAGTTGTGTTTTGGCAATTTATTGTTTTAATAGAGAGATAATATATATTAATAATATTAATAACCTTAAATTAGTCAATCTCAATATCACTGTTTAACTTAGTATACAAGTTTTAAATACTTGAGGATTATGGAGTTTTATATTTGAATGTAATATACAAAGTTAGGAATTTATAATAGATCAATAAGGATAATAAAATCATTAGTAAATGCTAAATTATTGTGTCTGAATTTAAGTTACCACTCCATAATTAATTTAATCACATTTTAGAATAAAAATCCATGAAAATAGATACAAGAATATTGTTTTTAATACAGTCGTTTTTCATCTTTCCTTGAAAAATAATACAACTTACTAATATCAATATAAATATCAATTGAAGTAATATTTTTTTTAATAGGCTCGTTTGTTTTAATTGTAAATGTTTTATCTTCAAACTTTACATAGATTAAATTCTCACTTCCAATTCTTTCAATCATCTCAATATCAACTTCTATTTTGATAGTATTTTCTTTGTATTTAAGAAATATATCTTCTGCTCTTATTCCTAAATAAACCTCTTCATCAACAAAGTCAACTTCTATGTTAATATCAGTAGAAAAAAGACTAAGAGTAGAAGATTTTATTTTAGACCTAAAAATGTTCATAGGTGGTGTTCCCATAAACTGAGAAACAAAAAGCGTTTTGGGATTATCATAAATTTCATCTGGTGTTCCTACTTGCTCTATAATTCCTTTGTTTATAATAACAATTCTATCTGCTAAAGTCATAGCTTCTATTTGATCATGAGTCACATACACAGAAGTGATTTTAAGTTTATTGTGAAGTTTTCTAATCTCCATTCTCATTTGGTGCCTTAACTTTGCATCAAGGTTTGAGAGAGGTTCATCGAACAAAAATACTTTTGGTTCTCTAATAATAGCTCGACCCATTGCAACTCTTTGTTTTTGTCCACCACTAAGTTCACTTGGTTTTCTTTTCAAAAGTTCTTTAATTTGTAATAATTTAGCAATTTCTTCCACTTTAATTGCAATAACATCTTTTGGTATTTTTCTATTTTTAAGACCATAAGAAAGATTTTGTTCAACATTCATATGTGGATAAAGTGCATAATTTTGAAAAACCATTGCGATATCTCTATCCGATGCGGCAACATTATTAACGACTACTCCATCAATTTCTATTTCTCCACTATTAATATCCTCTAAGCCAGCTATCATTCTAAGCAATGTCGATTTTCCGCATCCACTTGGACCAACAATGACTAAAAATTCACCCTTGTTAATTGATAAACTTAATTCTTTTATGATATTATTTTCCTTATCATAACTTTTTATTACATTTCGTATATCTAAATATGACATTCTTTTCCTTATTTATCTGAATCAACTAGGCCTTTAATGAACCATCTTTGCAAAATAACAACCACTATAACAGGTATAATCAAAGCAACAATTATCATGGCAAAAGCTTTGTTGAATTCAGGAAGATAACTACTTTCAACACTACTTTGATATATTTCTTTTATACCTAAAAGAATTGTTGAATATTCACTTTCTGTAGTCATCATAATTGGCCATAAGTATTGATTCCAACCTACTATAAACATAACAATAAACAAAGCGATCATCATCGTTTTTGAAATGGGCAATAAGATATCAATAAAAAATTGCCAGCTATTTGCTCCATCAATTTTAGCAGCTTCCAAAAGTTCGTTTGGAACTGATTTATAAAACTGCCTAAAGAAAAAAGTACCTGTTGCAGAGGCAATGAGAGGTAGAATTAATCCTGTATAACTATTTAACAAATTCAATTTGGCTAATACTTCAAAAGAAGGAACAATCCTTACTTCTATAGGAAGTAAAAGTGTAAGAAAGATTAACCAAAAAAGAAAATTTGCCATTCTAAATCTAAAATATACAATCGCATAAGCAGCTAAAGAAGATATGACAACCTTACCAATTGCAAAACCCAAGGCAATTATAAGAGAATTTATTATCATCTTAAATGCAGTGATTTGTTTCGTATATCCACTGTTTTCAAATAAAATACTGTAGTATGTATTTATAAAATTATTCCCTAATCCAAACTGCAAACCATCATTTATTATAGTTTCTGCATTATGAGTTGAAGAAGCAAAAATCACCCAMACAGGAAGTAAAAAMAGCAATGCTGCAAAAATTAAAAAGAAATGTGARAAKACATTACTAAAAKAAATATTTTTCAATAGTGAACCTTTTTCTCTAGATATTTAAACTGAAAGACAGTTATCAATAGTACTAATAACATAAGAATAACGGATTGTGCAGAAGAACCACCAATATCAGCACCTAAAAAGCCATCTTGATATATTTTATAAGCCAGTGTTTTTGTTTCACCCATGGGTGTTCCTCTTGTWGTRGTATCTATAATTCCAAATGTTTCAAAAAATGAATAAGTAATATTTGTAATCAATAAAAAAAATGTTGTAGGWGTAAGAAGMGGAAAAATAATAGTCCAAAATCTTTTTACACCACTTTKGCAATCAATCATAGATGCTTCAATAATKGATTTWGGAATGGCTTGTAAACCAGATAAGAAAAATATAAAATTAACACTTATTTGTTTCCAMGAAGCTACAAAAACYAGCATAATTTGAGCATCAAAAGGATCACTTTTAGGATCAAATTGCCAACCAATAGTATTTAAGAAACTGTACATACTCCCATGACTGGCATCAAAGAAAAATGTTGCCATTAAACCCACAATAGCTGGAGCAATTGCATAAGGCCACATAAGTAACGTTCTATAAACACCTTTACTTCGTATAACATTATTCGCTTTTTGTGCCAATAATAAACCTGCTGATAAAGCAAAAATACTAACCATTACTGAAAAAATAATAGTAAAAATTACAGTAGTATGGTACTCAGAATCAAAAAGAATATCTTCATAGTTTTCAAACCAAACGAACTCTGAACTGATACCAAAKGCATCTTCCATAACAAAAGAATAATAAGTAGCCATAGTAGATGGCCAAATAAAAAATATGAGAATTATACTGATTTGAGGCATTACAAAAAGATAAGGAGCAATACTACTTTTAAATTGAACTTTTTTCATTTAACTCTTTCTTAATTATTGTGACAGAAATAACTCTGCCACAATTTGTAAACTATTTATTTGTTCTTGCAAACTTCTTTAAAAGTTTGTCTGCTTTTTTAGATAGGTTAGTTAAAGCTTCTTTTGCACTTTTTTTACCATTAATAATATTTTCAAATTCAACAATCATAGCTTCTCGAATTTGAACATAATTACCTAATCTATAACCCTTAGTCCATTCACGAGTAGTAAGACTTAGTTGTTTAATACCAATTTCAGCATCCGGAGTGGATTTATAATAACCATCTTTTTTAGCCATAGAATACGCAGCATTAGTAATAGGAACATATCCTGTTTCTTTATGCCAGTAATATTGTATTTTRGAACTTGTTAAAAACTGTAGRAATTCTGCTACACCCTTGTAYTTAAGGTCATCTTTKCCAGAAAATACAAATAAGGCTGCACCACCAATAAAAGTTTGTGCTCCCTTGTCAATAAATTTTTTCCAAAAAGGAAGATAGSTAGTACCAAATTCAAACTTTGCAGCTTTYTTTAAWCCACCAAAACTTCCACTTGAACCYAACCACATTGCAACTTTTTGATCATAGAAWGCTTGTTGATTATCTCCCCAACCTCTACCATAATACTTATAGTATCCGTCAAGACTCCAACTTCTAAGTTTATCCCAGTGAAATTGCATAGCAGGATTGTTGTAATTTATTTTTGTAGAAAGACCATCAAAACCATTATTTTTATTGGCCATCATGATATTGTGTCTTGAATGAAAATTCTCTGCAAAAATCCATGGACTATGACTTTGAGACAAAGCGATAAAACCTTCTTTTTTCAAAAGAACTGCCATCTTTTCAAACTCTTCCCATGTTTTTGGAGGATTTTTAATACCAATTTTATTAAATATATCTTTATTATAATACAAAACAGGAGTTGAACTGTTAAAAGGACTACCAATCATTCTTCCTTTTGTATTCGCATAAAAGTTTCTTACACCAGGAATATAATTGTTTGCATTAAAAGCAACACCATGTTTATCAAACAAGTCAGCAACAGGATAAACAACCCCTTTTGCACTAATAATAGTTGCAGCTCCTGCATCAAATATTTGAATAATATCTGGAGATTGCTTTGCTCTAAATGCAGCGATTCCTGCAGTCATGGTATCTTCATACCCACCTTTATAAACAGGTATAACTTTATACTCACTTTGAGACTCATTATATTCATTAGCCATTTTATTAACAACAAGACCAAGCTTTCCACCCATTGCATGCCACCACGTTATGTTTGTACTTGCGCTTAAATTTATAAGCATCGAAAAAAACATTAAAAACAATAGTCCTTTTTTCTTCATTTTGTATCCTTTAGATTTTAATCATGACAATGATATGAAGTTTAAGTAACAAATTGGTTACAGTAAATTTAAAAAATGAAGAAAAGTTCTAAAATCAAGAATAAATTGGATTTTAAAATAAGGAAGAAGAGAACTCTTTAAAATTATTTTTATTTATTAAAAGTCTTTTATCTAAGGTAAGCGATTAATGCATTCTATTGTTATCTTACCTCCCCCTTCCCACTCTACTCCAAAAGAGGTAATAGCCCAAGAATATTTTGGTATCAATTATCTACTGAAACAATCTCAAATATGACAAGTAAAGTACTTAAACTTGCAAAAGAATGGCAAAATCGTCCCTTAGATCAAATATATCCAATAATATTTATGGATGCTACAGTTTTAAAAATTAGAACAGATATAGTTGTAAGAAATGTAGCTGATTAAATCATGTTAAGAGTAAAACAATAAGGAAATAAAGTGATAATAAGTATTTGGATTGGAAACAATGAAACAAGTAAATATAGGATTTTATTACTTAATGAGGTAAGGAATCGTGGTGTAGAAGATGTCCTAATCTTCGTAATAAATGGATTTAACGAAGGGATACAAGCCATTTATCCAAAAGCAGAGATTCAGAGAGGTATAGGCATAAAAAAAGAAGTCTATTAAGTTCGTTTCGTGAAAAGATAGAAAAGAAATTGTAAAAGATTTAAAACCAGTTTATACAGCAATTTAAGAAGAGCAATCATTAGAAAACTTAAATAAATTTCATGATATTTTGGGAGGGAAATACCCAGAAGCTATAAAAGAACTAATTTATACAACAAATCCTATCGAATCTTTAAATTCGACAATCAAAAAAAAGACAAAATCTAAAGGCTCTTTTCATACTGTTGATGCTGCTTTTAAAGTAATGTATTTACCAACACAGGAGGTTCAAAATAAATGAAAAAGATCAAAAGTTAAAATTGGCCTGAGGTTTACCCCCAATTATGTATATTGTTCAGTGAAATTATGGAAAAACCCACAAAGTAATGAGAAGATAATTGGTGGGGGTACACTCTCTTAAAGAATTTTTTCTATATCTTTTTCTAATGAAGAAGGTTTTGTAATAGGAGCAAATCTATCTACTACAATTCCATCTTTATTAACTAAAAATTTAGTAAAGTTCCATTTGATTTTTTTTCCAAAAACCCCAGATGAATTCTCTTTTAAATATGTAAATAAAGATGATTCTTTATCCCCATTAACTTCAATTTTTGAAAATAAATCAAATTGAACATTATAAGTTAATGAACAAAAACTTTTAATTTCTTCTTCATTCCCTGGTTCTTGTTTTGAGAACTCATTTGAAGGGAATCCAAGTACTTCTAATCCTTGGTCTTTATATATTTCATATAATTTTTCTAAACCCTCATACTGAGAAGTAAATCCACATTTACTCGCAACATTAACAATTAGCAAAGTTTTACCTTTATACTTAGACATTGATATCTCGTTTCCGTCAATGTCTTTTACCTTAATATCGTAAATACTCATATTTAAATCCTTTTCTTTGTATACACATAAGCCCATGCAATCAGTACTAACTGTATTGGCAGTCTAATTAATAAAAAAGTTTCACTCATTCCTTCAAAATCTTGATGATTTAAATACATATTAATGTTTACAGGAAAAATAGCAATTAAAAGTAAAATTATAGAAAATGCTGCTTTTTGGCTTGTTTTTGGAATAATTATTAATAGTCCCAACAGCATTTCAATTACTCCACTTCCATAAACAACAATCTCATGAAGTGGTAAATATGAAGGCATAGCATTTAAATAAAATTCTGTTTTAGTAAAATGTGCATATCCTCCAAAAAGAAATAATACGCCAAGTAAAACTCTAAAAACTAAATAGGCTATATTTTTAATTTTAGCTAACATTATTTGATAAACTCAACTATTTCATCAAAATCTAATCTTCGCTGAGTTGATTGAGTATTAAGTCTATAACCAAATGGTAATACCATCGCTAATTGATATTTTGAAGTATCAAGTGCTAAAACTTCTTCAACTTTATTTTTATCAAATCCTTCTATAGGACAAGAATCTATTTCTAATAAAGCAGCAGCAGTCATCATATTTCCAGCTGCAATATAAGATTGTTTCGCTGTCCATGAATAAATATTATGATCACTGGATAAAACCTTTTTTAAATGCTCCGCATAAAGATCCATATAAAAGTCTAAAGTATCTTTTGACATTTCATTTCTTGAAAATCTTTTGGCAACTTCACCGGATGTAGGTTTAACTGAATCAATTCCAGCTAAAACAATTACTAAATGGGAACAAGACGTAATTTGTTTTTGATCCCAACAAAAAGTTTTTAACTTTTCTTTTAATTCTTTATTTGTTATAACTAAAAACTTCCAAGCTTCCATTCCAAAAGACGAAGGTGATTTTCTTCCTGCTTCTAAAATATATTTAATATCTTCTTCAGATATAGTTCTACTAGAGTCAAACTCTTTACATGCATGCCTAAAATTCATTGCTTCCATAAATTTATTTTTCATTTTTTTACCTTTTATACTTTTATACTTTTATACTTTTATACTTTTATACTTTTATACTTTTATACTTTTAAGTATAGATAAAATATACTTAAAGTATTATTACAATACTTTAGGTATGTAACAGTAGTAAAGAATAAGTAGAGTTTTATTTTTATTAAATTAATACTTAAAATACTTATTGGAACGGTAATTTATACTCAAAATTTAACAATTGAAAAATTCTAAAAGCCTTCTAAATATTTTTGAATTGATAAATGATCCATCATGAAGTCTTTTTAATTTTTGATAATGGTACCGGAGTAAAATGCTCATCTAGTTCTATACCTAGTTTTAATGGGTTTTTTAGTGCGTTTAACTCACTAAGAAAAAAATATCCAAGCTCACCCTCACAAAATGGTGATACAACATATCCAAAACAAATATCACCATCTATAGAAAGTTCGGTTATGAACCAGGTCCATCCATCTAAAAAGAGCTTGCAAAAAACAATGGGATCTTTTTGATCTTCCGTATCATAGAGCTTTGGAATTTGTTCTTTAATTTCTTTTGGTATTAGTTCCATATTAAGCTCCCAATTTTAAATTAAAAATGCTATCACCTACAGTTTCTAAAGCCATCACATTTATAAATGCTTGTTTATGGATATAGGATTGATGTTCTTTAAAATGATCAAATGCTTCTAATGTACTGTTTCCCTCACCATGCCCTAAAATTTGCATATTATTGGCTTCATTATGATTATTATCATAGGTATACCCATCATTGGTATAAAATATATAATTTTTCATTTTAAGATGCTTGACTTAATTGAATGTACCAAGATTTTGAAGTTCCATCCCATCTGAAACCATGTTGTTTAATAATTTCTTTATTTTCAAAGACTCCATCTCCTACAACTATTAAATACTCATCTTGTTGTATTACGCTTAATCCAAGATTTGTTAATTGGCTAAAGTCTTGTTGGTTTTGATAAGGCTGTTGGAATGATTGTTGTTGATTATTTGGTATATGTTTTTGTTGAGAGTTGTTGTTTTGAATTTGTGGTGTTTGTTGATTGTTTGCATGGTTACGGCTCTTATCATAAAGAGAATTACCAAACTGATTCCCAAAACTTCTTAAGGTTCTTTTAATAGCATCTGTAACTGCTTCTTTAGCGCCACTCTCATGTGCATCAGCCAATGTTTTAGCAATACCAGTACCAAAACCTACATCTTCTCTTTTAACCTCTCTAGAGTGCTGTATATCACATATGACTACTTCTATTATTGCTTTATAACAAATAACAATATTTTGATTTTGATTTGTTTCTTGTGATACCTTTTCTAGCTTACTTATTGAGTAACTCCAGTTACCATAACCAAAGATTAGATTTGCTGTTTCAATAATATCAAATCCCGCTATATAAGAGAGATTGATATTTCCTTTTTGTCTGGTTTTTATTCGCTTACTGGCTAATTCACTATCTAATACTTCTTTTTGTTTCTCGTTAAACATATTTTCTCCTTTATGCTGCTGTTTGTTCAATACTTAAGATTTCATTTGTTTCTTTAGTGGAATCTGATGAAATTCTTTTTGCATTTATTTTAACCTTTGCAGGCGTAGTTACAATAGTTTCTGTTGTTGATACTAAATCAGTTAGTTCTTTTAATCCTTCTTTTGTTTTTAGTGCTTTTTCAATAGCTTCTACATCAGGCTCAAATTTTACATATCCCAAACTCATTACTTCATTTGGATTGTTAATCTTTATTGTTTGTTTAGACTTTGAAGATTGTTTCGTAAGGGTTAAAGATGAAATGATAGTTCCATCCATCCTATCAATTCCATTTTTAATAAAAACATCTGCTGTTAACTCTTTTGCTAGTTCTAAGGAGCTTGTTAGTTTTTTCTTTAGAGATTGTAAATCTTGAATATCTTTTGATAAAATATCAATTTTTAATTTAAGCTCACTAAGGGATAAACCTACATAGTCACATCTTTGATGATATGGTTTGGAGGTGTCTTCTAAAATATTTTGAATATAATCTTTAAAATGGGTATTTGTTTTATCCTCTCCTAAATACTCAATTTGGTTTTGTAAGGCGTAGTTAATTAATTTCATTGCTCACTCCTTATGCTTCTAATTGATATTCTGATTCTTGTTTAAAAAGAATAAGGTTTTGTACTGTCTTATACAACTCTTTATTAATCCTAATCTTTTCATCTATAGATGTAACAGCTTTACTCGTTGTAATCTTTTGACTTGTTTTACTTTTAAGTTTAATTCCTCCATTTATAACAGATTCTTGCAATCTATTATAAATATTAAAGGAGGAAGGAAAAGAATCTTCTTTACGCTTTATTTTAAGTAGTTCTTTGGGATTAACATCATGTTTTGAAGAATCAAAACGAATGTCAATTACTGCTTTTGAAAGGGCTAAGGATTCAATGTCAGTAAGAGTAATTTGTTTCATTTGTTCAATTTGTTTTTCTACTGTTGGTATGTAATTAACTATTTCGTTTATAGCTCTTGTAATTTTGGAATTTTGAAAACCTTTATGAATAATTCTTCGATACATTAATTGATCTGTAGACACCGTTAATAGGTTCATGCAGACAATTCTGAAGCATGATAAATCTAAAGAAAATGAACTTGTTTTATTATGGCTATTTTTAAGACAAATATCATAATAAAGTCCATTTTTAGGTGCTTTTAATAGGTTTTCTAGAGACCTAAATTGAATTAAATGTTTTACATATGGCTGTCCATCTATTGAACGTGACTTGGCTTCTCCTGCTAGTATTGGAAAATAACCAGCTTCTCTAAAAATATCTAATATCTCACTCGTCTTCACAAAATGGTACTGTGCAGAAACGGACTGACTAGCAGAGTTTGAGAAAATTGATTTTGCAGCTTGAAAAAGCTCTGTATTTGACATAGGTTTTATGATTTTTGACATTTTATTTTCCTTTTGTTTTGTTTTAATTTTTAATTGAAAGTCTTTTTGACTAAAACTATTCCTTTGTTTCTAAAAATTCTTTAAGTATGCTTGCAGAAGCTATAAAAATAGCTATTAGCACTGTTGGGGGGATATTCATATCATGCCCTTTGTAGTGGTGGTTTATAGTTTTTATTGTTTGAGATGTGGAATAAACTATATCTATTCTTAATGGAATTATGATTAGGTACTTTTTTCATTTTATTTATATCTACTACAACTGGATGATGAATGAAATCTTTTAGCCAAATTTCATAATCTTTATTTTTCGAGGTAGATATATGTTGATTTAAAGATGTGAAAATATTTCTATTTTTTGACAGCATATTTATTCCTTTAGTGAATTTTAATTCAAAATATGAAACAACTCAAAATAAAGTTATTTGGTAGATTTTGATTACTTCTAGAATATATGAGTATAATTTTTTGATATTAAGCATCTAATGTAAAAAGGTCAAATTAATTGGATTTTTGTATATAATTTTAGAAAATAAATAAAAACCTAAAAGAGTAAGGTTTTTATTCAGGTTTTTATATTTATTTTCACTAGAAATGTTCATTTAGTGTTAATAGGGCAATAAGTAGTAAATATTTCCATTGCTCAACTTAGTGTTGTAATCCTCAAAAATATCAGGTTGATGAAGTCTCATTTGCTTTAGTAGTCTTTTTGCAGATACTTTATTTCGTTCTCCCTTTGCTAAAATTAAAAAAGCCTTATGAATATTTTGTTTCTTTATTCTGTTACGATCAAAGTCCTTGAATAGTTCATCGTATAAAAAGATATTTTCATCATAAACTTCATCAAAATATTTGGCATCAACATTAACAATTGCATTGATAAAATCTTTAAACATATCAGTACAAGAACTAATAATTGCATTTTTTTCAGGTGTGAAAAGAGCTTCATTAGCTAAAACTATATCAATAGGATAAGCTTTTAAATGTTTTGCAAAATCTTCCAATTCATCTTCTATAGCATAAGCCAGATTATCATAGTTTTTATATCCTAAGAAGTTACTATAAGTTAAATTATCAGCAGTTGTAATAACAGTATATCTTCTATCACTTTCTTCTATTTCAATTGGATTTGGATCATTTGAAGTAAACAAAGACTGAGCAAAAAGCTCAATCTCTGATTCCATTGTTTTATTCTTCTCTTCAGCAGATACAGATTTATTTGTAACTATAGCTTTTAAAAAGTTTTTGGTACTACTTCTTTTTGCATCTGAACTTTCATCAAAATTAAAAAATAGTTTATTTTTAATTATTCCACCTTTGAAGTTTGTATTTAAACTTGCATCGTTGATTGTTGTAGAATACTCTTCTCCAAATAAAGGTGTAATAATATTATTAAATAATATTCCTTTTCCTGCTCCTTGCTTACCAAGTAAGACTATAGATACTTGAGATTTCTTTAAATTTTTAAAGAAGTAGGCTACCCAATTAATAAAATAGTCAAATCTATATCTATCGTATCTTACAAGATGATTAATAAGAGCCAAAATTGCTCTAGGCTCACGATAACTTTCAGCATGAAGTTTCATATATTTTGTTGGTTTAAATGTATTCTTATAATAAGAACCATCTATGCAGTAAAACTCTTTTAATATGTAAGGATTAAAACGTTCGTATTGTATTGTGATAAGCTCTGGAGTGAAAATATATGAAGTTGAATCATCTTCTTTATTAATTATAGTTTTGGGTAAATCATTAATTATTTTAACTATCATTTTAAATTCAGATAAAAAACGTTGTTCTACTTTCTTAAATGTAAGTTCTATTGGTATTTCATTTTTTGAGAATTTACAATAAATAGTTACATTTCTCGTAAGAAACATAAAACAACCTTTTTCATATAAAGCATTTAATGCAATATTATTATTTCCTAAAAGCCAGTTATTATATTTATATTGAGAATAATCTATATAATCTAAGTGAACTTTTTTTCTGTCTTCTTTTTCATCAAATCTATCTTTTAACATTATGTATTCCTTTTAAAAATTAAGAGGATTCTACTGTAGTTTAAAATTTGAAACTGGAAAAAAAGAGTGTGTCCTTTTTTCTAACTATGAATCAATGATTTATATTTTGGATCTTCACCTTCAATATAACTTTCCATCTTGTTTAAGTTTGTTGTAATGGTTTTTTTATTTAGATAAGGAGTTATTCCTGGGATTGAAAAATCCACTTCTGTGATATCCTCATCATCATTTAGCGTAAATTCTTTAGAGTACTTTAAGGCTTCACCCCAACTCATTTCACAATTTTTTTTATCTTTTACCCTTTTTATCTCATTTTCTTCTTTTTTTACTTTTACATAATGATATTTTGATAATAATATTTCTAAATCAGATGCAATTACTGATTGTGTCTTACTACTAGACCTAATAAAATATTGTAAATAATCATAAATAAAAAACATATCAGCCCAATTTACATTTTTGCCTTTTTTTAATTCTTCGTTGTTAAAGTTTAGTTTATCCTCTAGTTGTTCTATTTTTGATTTAATAATTGATTCTTTTGAGTTATAATCCTTTTTAATTTTTGTTATAAAATCTATAAGTTCATCCAGGGGTAATTTTATATTTAACATCACTTTTGTATCTGTAAAGTCTCTCATTGCAGTTTTGAATTTTGGATAGATTGAATTAAATGTAAATTCTTTTTTATTTTTATTTAAAGATTGGAAAATACTAAAGTAATCGTTATCCTCATTATTATATTTATCAAACTCATTTGCAGTTACATGTTCAGTAAGTGCTTTATCTCTTTCAATATTATCTCTAAAATCATAAATCTCATGTGCATGTTTAAACTGGGATTCAAATTCATTTTTATAAATTACGTAGTAATCTTCGTAAAGTTTATTTGTTAGTGATTTTATTAACTTAGAAATTTTTTGTTTTATATTATCTAATGTTAAATCTTCAAATTCTATAATCCATTGGGTTTCTGTATGAAACTTTATTGCTTCATAAATTTTATCTTTCAATATATTTTCTATATTCTTTTTATTTTCGAATTTTCTATTGCTCTTTAACATTGACTCATAAGTCTTAAGTGGTTTATAAATTATAAACTCATAAAGTACAAATAAATCATTCAAAAAATTAAGAATATTTTCTACATTGGAATTTCGTCTAGCGAATTCATAAGTAATACAGTGTGTAAATGTATATTTGTCAAATTTTTCTATTTCCAAATATATATCATCTTTTCTAGTGGGTATACAATTTTGCATGTTTCTTCCATTATTAAAAATTTAGATTTCTTCATTTTATTGAAAATCTCCTTGAATCCAAGTATTATTTTTTTAAAAAATACTTCCAAATACTATAATTAGAAGTTAATAGAGATATAGATATAATATTTATATACAGCACATAAAGAGTATTAACTATTATGCACATTTGTTTTTAGTTACATCTAGAGTTACATTAACTAATTTATTCTTTGATTAGAGCCTTTATTATAGTGTCTTTATACTATTTGTTCTGAAGAGGGTGGCCCTCCAAAGTTACCTCTTTTTATTTCAACAAATACAAAATTCATACAAATACTTTTTTAAACAAACATCCCTTTTTTATTTATTTTATATTATATTTTTTTGAACTATTTTAGTGGCTGGATTTAGAGCTCATAAAACGCTAACGCATTCCGTTCTTTACTTTTCTTTATTGAAAGAAACGTAACAAAAGAAGCAACTGACGGTTGATGAAGGCTTGCAGCTTCCCTCACTTATTATTTTGTATTTCTAACTTGCGGAACTCCCTAAAACGTGCATTAAAGCACCTTTCTTTACGGTCAGACAGTCCTCAGTTTTTTCCGAAATACAAAATAAACACTCGGCTTCAACAAAGTCAGAACCACGCTCCACGTTTACTCATAATAATTTCTTCTTTTAAAAGATAAAGAGTATAGAACAATATAAAGTAAAATAATTTTTCATTAGGCTCTTCGCCTGACTTTGAGAAAGCTAAATCTTTTTATTTTTTAGCGGAAATAGGTGAAAACTGTTTGAACGTCAGAAATGTGTTCTTTAGCACGTTTTCTCACAGAGAGTGCAAGCACAAGAGCGAGTTTTTGAGCCTAGCTAACAAATAAAAATATTTAGGAACCCGAAAGGCTTTATCCTCCCGTTTAAAAAAAAGTAGTGAAGGTATACTTAAATGGCTTTTTATATTGCTTTTAGTATACTCCCCTTAAATAAGGGAAAATATGAACTTTAAAGACATTAATATTGATAGTGATAAGATTGAAGAAACACTAGAAAAATATGCAATTATTGAAAGCTCAAGTGGTACTACATCCAAAGCGTATCACTTGAATCAAAATGGCAAGAGGTTTACAATTAACGTGTATCATAAAAAAAATGGTCTAACTAGTCTTCTTCCTCAAAGTGAAAATATAGACCTAGGAGCTAGCCTTTGTGAAAAAATCAAGGAGGAGCTAAAGAAATGTGCTCTTTAGCACATTTTCTCACAGAGAGTGCAAGCACAAGAGTAGTTTCCTCAGGCGAGTCAAACAAATAAAAAACGCAAAGCTTACTTTGTATGAGCTTTTAAAATAGTCAATAATTTAGTGTTTACATATCAAATAATTTAGTATCGTGTCCCCGGAGTTCCTCTGGGTGGCTCCTCTAAAGTTTCTTCTTTTTATTTAATCAAATCAAAATTCATACAAATACTTTTTTAAACACTCGGCTTCAACAAAGGCAGGATTTACGTTCCACGTTTTATTTTAAAATGTTTTCCTTTTAAATATATACATAAGATAAAAATGTATATAACATATATTAAGTAACATAATCTTTTATTAGGCTCTTTCCCTGACTTTGAGAAAGCTAAATCTTTTTATTTTTTAGCGGAGAAATGATATAACTGTTTGATCGTAAAGAAATGTGCTCTTTAGCACATTTTAGAGAGTTTTATATCATAGCTAACAAATAAAAATATTTAGGCACCCGAAGGGCTTTATCAATTCGTCAGTTGCTTCTTTTTGTTTCTTTTTCTGACAATTAAGAAAAAGAAAAAAGCGTAAAGCTCACTTTGTATGAGCTCTTGAATAACAATAATTTGTATAGTTTTTTATAAAAGTGGAGATTCATTCTTAGGAGAGGTGTATTTTTTTCAAAAGTATTTTTGTGATAAAGTAGTCTCCTTTAATCTAATTAATACATTAGTAAAAAGCAATTAAAATTTAACTAAAAAGGCTAAGTATGCGAAAAATTGTAATTCTAAGATATGATAAAATAGATGAACTTATTAAAAAGACTGATGTGGTTTTGGAGTGTTAACAAACAATTATATTTATAATAAGCATGAATTAGATTCATATCATCATGAAATAAACGAAAACTATACAAATCTCTTAATTTTGTTTAAAGAGCAAAAAACAACTGAAGATAAATTAAATCATTTAATCCAATTTACTATTATTAACAGGTTACAGATATTAGATTTGAATTGTTCTAGTTTATTTAACAGCAGTATTAGAAAAGATAATATTTCATATGCAAGAGACTGTACTGAAATATCCATGCATTTAAATTCTTTTTATTTTCACTTATCAGGAATTATTGATAACTTGGCTTGGTATTTAGAATACAGTTTAAATTTATTAAATATAAAGATTGGTGGTTCAAAAAATAAAAATAAAATAGGATTACAAAAAAAAAGAAATCAAGATTTTTTGGAAGAATTAAAAATAAAAAATATTGATTTATATAATTTAATTATTGAATATCAAGAATGGTTTATTGAGTTAAATGAAAAGAGAGACCCTGTTGCACATAGAAAACCAATATATATACCTCCTACTGTTATGCTTAACGATATTAAACAGTTTAAACCTGTAGCCTATTTGGATGATAAGTTTATCTTTATAATTGATTCTCTTGTAAATGATAATGAAAAACTGTATCAACTTTGTAAAGGTATTGTTAGAATTATAAAGAATGAAAATATAAAATAGTTGACATTATGTCAACAAAAAAGATTAATGAATTTAATGAGAATCCTTTATATAAAGACAGTAAAAGTTCTTTAGAATCTTGGCATAAAGAGTTATTGAATACAAGTTATTCAAAGCCAAATGAAATAAAAGAAAAGTATAAAAATTCAAGTATAGTTGGAAATAACAGAGTAGTGTTTAATATGCATAGGAATAAGTACAGGCTAATAGTAAAAATTAATTATCCTGCACAGATTATTTATATACGATTTATAGGAACACATAAACAGTATGATGAAATAGATGCAAGGGAAATTTAATTATGAATATAAAACCAATAAGAACAGAAAAAAATTATGAAGATACGCTTTTAAGAATAGATGATCTTATGGAAGCAGAAGAAAATACAGTAGAATTTGATGAATTAGATGTTTTAACTACACTAGTAGTAGCTTATGAAGAAATACATTATCAAATAGAAGCTCCAGACCCTATAAGTGCTATTTTATTTAGAATGGAACAAGAGGGCTTAAAACAAAAAGATTTAGTTCCGATGTTAGGAGATAAATCAATAGTATCAAAAATTTTAAATGGTCAAAGAAAACTAACGACTGAAATGATAAAAAATTTACATGAACAGTTAAAAATACCTTTTGAAAGCCTCTTTGGAAAATTAAAATATGTATAAAGTAAATAAAGAAATAAAGGGGACTGGCACCTTTATTACTATTGTGAATTTAATACAAGATTCACACAAATTCTTTTTTTAATAAACATCTCTTTTTTACTTATTTTATTTTATATTTTTTCTACTATTTTAGTGCTTGAATTTTGAGCTCATGATAATTAAATTAAAAAAGTTTTTTCAATAGGTCTTTACTTCATTAAATTAAAATAACTACTAAAAGAGTCAGTTGTAAACTAAGGGCAATGAAATTTGCAATAATTATAGCTGGTCGATTAAACCTCAAACCATAGAAAAACCAAAACGCATAAACTAATAAAAATCCAAATACAAATGCAAAAGATAAGCTGCTTTCATTTTCTCTTTGAAATTCACTTACAAGTTGGCTCAATATAGCAGCACTAGCTATCAAACCAAAAAGTGTTCCAGCAAAATCCCACTGTTTGTCAGAGCCTACTTGTAATGCATTAATTAATTTTTTCATCTAATAGCTTCCTATTTAGTAGTACATTCTCTTAAAATATTCGTGAGGGTAGCTGAATGTTTTTAAACATCAACACTTTTATACAGTGAATCTACTAATTTTTGATCTTTAATTAATATTTTTTGTATGTGGTATTTTCCATTTGAGTATATCTTTTATGAGAGTCAACTACATTTTTAATTTTATTTTAATATAATACATCTTAATTTTCCTTCCAGTTTCAAGTGTAGATTTATTGCTTTCTACTGTTGGAATAGTTATCTGATTTTGCAGGTTAATCAAATAGAACAAAAAAATAAAGGTACCTGCCACTATAACCTTGTTTAAAAACAAAAGTTCAACACTTAGTTTCATTTAAGTTAATAATTTTATGCCCTGTTTTTCCTAAAATCTATGCCTCCTTGAATGTAAGCCTATTTTTAATAAGTGCTGATTTCCTTCATTTTCTTTCTCCTTTATTTGAATAAAAGTTTAGATAATTTTATTAATTTAAAAATTAATAATAATTAGTATACTCTAAATATCGTACTGGTTTATAAGTAATAATTATTATAATTGGAGAGAGTATGTTAAACAAAGAAGAGCAAAAAATACTAAATTATATACAAATGTTACCAATCCTCATTATTGTTTTTTCTATAATCGTTACATATATTATAATTTCAGATAATAATTTAAAATTCGAACATGAAATCAAAAAAATACAAATTGAATCAATAAATCAAAAAAAAGACATCATTAAAAGTGAAGTTAAAAGAGTCTATGAATTTATAAAAGATGAAGAGAGTGAAACCATTGATAGGATTATGTTAAATATAAAAGTACAAGTATACGAAGCACATACAATTGCAACTTCTATTTATAAAAACAATAAAAACAAAGAGAAAAGTGAAATTATTAAACTTATCAAAGATACATTGAGAGATATAAGGTTTAATGATAAAAGAGGCTATTTTTTCATTTATGAAACTTCCGGAAAAAATATATTACATCCTATTCAAACTAAAATTGAAGGCAAAAATTTAATAGATTTTAAAGATACTAAAGGCACCTATGTTATTAGAGAATTAAGCAATATAATAAAAGATACAAGAGAAGGTTTTTTAACTTGGTGGTGGACAAAACCAAAGAATAAAAATACAGAATATCAAAAAATAGGTTTTGTAAAACATTTTGGGCCATATGACTGGTTTATTGGAACGGGTGAATATGTAGAAGATTATAAAAAAGTGTTAAAACAATCAATATTAAGAAAAATCAATAAAATACGATATGGAAAAAATGGGTATATTTTTGTTAGTAATGAAAAAGGTGTCAATTTAAGTCATTACAATAAAGAGAATATTGGTAAAAATAGAATTAATTTAAAAGATGCAAATGGGGTTATGATTACTCAAGAAATCATAAAAGCGGCACAAAAAAAAGATGGAGGTTTTATTTCTTATATAGGAACGATTAAACCTACCACAGGTAAAGCATCAGAAAAAATATCTTATGTTAAAGGATATAAATCTTGGAAGTGGGCTATTGGTTCAGGGGTCTATTTAAGTGATATTGATGAAGTCATACTTAAAGAAAGAAAAAAACTTGAAGAAAAAAATGAAGCACAAATTATTACAATATTTATGACCAGTTTAATTGTGTTTATTGTTTTGTTTTTTTTATCTATTTTATTTACAGATATTATTAAAAGGAAATTTCTTTTATACAGAAATAAAATCGAAGAAAAAACAAAAGAATTAGAAAAAACGAATAAAACATTAGAAGATAAAGTAGAAGAAAGAACAAAAGCCTTAAAAGAACTTTCCATTCGAGACCCTTTAACAAATTTATATAATAGAAGGTATTTAACTGAAGTATCCCAAAAACTTTTTTTACTTTCTAAAAGAAATAATACTTCTTTGAGTGTTTTAATGATTGATATTGATAAATTTAAAAATGTTAATGATACTTATGGACATGATATTGGAGATAAAGTCATCAAGTTATTGGCCGAAAAATTGATGCATGATTTACGAAGTTGCGATGTTGTGTCAAGACTTGGGGGAGAAGAATTCGCAATTATTTTTCCTGATACCAATATTGAGCAGGCCAAGTATAAAGCAGAAACAATTAGAAAAGAAGTTGAATCACTTAAACTGGATTTAATTGATTCTAAAAAACTAAGTTTTACTATTAGTATTGGGGTAAGTTCTCTTGATCATAAAAAAGACAGTGATTTTGAACTTATCTTAAAAAGATCAGACGAAGCTCTGTATGAGGCAAAAAAAAGTGGGCGTAATAAAGTTATTGGTAAAATATAAAAGTTTTCTACTTTATTCACTTTCTTTTAATCCATTTTCTTTCAAATATCTAATAACAAAACTTACAAAACAAAAGGAATAAACATCTTCGTTTTCCCCCTATATTCTTGGTATTGTGGATTTTCATTCATCCACAAATCTTCCTCTTTTTTAGCTTTTAAAGAAAGAACTACAATTAAAAATAGATATAAGACAATATTCTCTGGCCTTATGTCTGTTGATATAACAGCTAATAACATTAATAAAAGCGAAAAATACATGGGATGGCGGATGTATTTATACGCACCATTTGTAATTAAATGGGCATTTTTTTTAATTAAAGGTGAGATATTGAAATTGGATAATTTGTTAAATATAAGAGTATAAATACCAAAACTTAGACCCAGTATAAAAATAACAAGAGAGAGGGGTTTATTAAAAATGGATTCATTTATGCTTAAGAGGATAAAGATAAGAAAAAATTGTAAAAATACTAAAGTATAAGCATATGTTTTTGTTTTCATAGTAAAGTCTAACATAAAAAATGAAAAGGCTCTGTGTCTAATTGCTAACTTTATTTTTTGAAAACTAAATATAGTATTGATTTAGATAGAAACTAAAGCCAGAACTTTTTCAATCTGTCTTACATTTTGATTAGAAAAAATAATAAAATCAATTGTATTTATGTATAATTACTAATGGAATATAAAAATGAACAACAATTATTAAATGTAATTAAATATGCATTGCCTTCTTTGGTCTTATTATTTTCTCTTATTGTTACAACATTTTTATATAATAAAAATAAAACTGATTTTGAGAGCATTAAAAAAAATACTGAAATAGAGTTCATTAAACAAAAAAAAATATTAATTAAAGAGCAAATAGAGAATCTTTATGACTATATTATTCAAGAACAAAAAGATACAGAAAAGAACCTAAAAAAAACGCTTATAGGACGAGTTCACGAAGCGCATACTATCATACAAAATATCTACAAAGAATATCAGCATACACATACAAAAAAAGAATTAACTTTAATGATCAGAACAACATTAAAAGATATTCGATTTAACAATAACAGGGGCTACTTTTTTGTCTATGATAAAAAAGCTACGAATATAATACACCCTCTTATTCCAAAACTAGAAGGTAAAAATCTAATAAATTACAAAGATACAAAAGGTACCTTTGTTTTAAGAGAATCTATTTCTTTGTTAAAAGATAAGGATGAATCCTACCAACAATGGTATTGGAGGAAAACAAAAGGTGATTTAAGAGAATATAAAAAGATTGGTTTTGTAAAAAATATTTACGAACTGGATTGGTTTTTAGGAACAGGAGAATATGTAGAAGATTTTTCAATAGATATACAAAAAAAAGTACTTTTACAAGTTGAAAAACTTAAATTTGGTAATAACAGTTATTTTATAGTGACAGATAAAAACAATAATTATTTAAGTCATATAAACAAAGATTTAGTAGGGCAAAATGCCTTACAAGTATTAGGAGATATGAATGATAGCACTTCACTTGAAAAAATAAAAAAGGTTATCACAAAAAAAGAGGGTTATCTTGATTTACATTTTTTTAAACCAGATAGCTCTAAAACATCTTTGAAAATAATATATTTTAAAACAATACCTAGCTGGGGATGGACAATAAGTACAGGTTTTTATGAAGACGATGTGGACATGTTAATTGATAAAGAAAAAGAAATTCTAACAAACAACTACAATAAGAATTTGAACAGTCTGCTTAGAGTTACCTCTCTCTTTACTTTGATATTACTGATTCTATCTTTTTATATTTCAAGAGTAATTGAACAAAAATTCAAATCATATAATGACAGCATCAAAAAACATATTGAAGAAAATAAACAACAACATGACTTATTGTCTCAAAAGTCTAAGCTTGCATCTATGGGAGAAATGATGGAGAACATTGCCCATCAATGGCGGCAACCTTTGTCTGTCATTACAACAGCTAGTAGTGGCATTAAAGTATATAAAGATATGAATCTTTTAAGCGATGAATTTTTAGAGGAGGCTATTTCTAGTATCTCTTCTTCTTGCCATCATTTATCTCAAACTATTGACGACTTCAGTGATTTTTTTAAACCAGATAATGTAAAAAGTGAGTTTGTTCTAAAAAATAGTATAAAAAAAATATATGGACTTCTTTCTTTTCAATTTAAAGATTATGAAATTGAAATTATTGAAAACATAGAAGACATATCCATTATGAACTCTGAGCGGGGGCTCTTGCAAGTCTTATTAAATATATTAAATAATGCAAAAGATGCTTTGTTACAGTGCGAAGATACTAGACGGTATATATTTATTGATATTTATAGAAAAGATAACAAGGTCATTATTAAAATTAAAGACAATGCAAAAGGAATAAACAAAGAAATTATCAAAAGAGTTTTTGAACCTTATTTTACAACAAAATATAAAAGCCAAGGAACAGGTATTGGTTTATATATGTCTCAAGAGATAATAACACGCCATATGAATGGATCTTTAAGTGTAGAGAATACAAGTTACGCGTATAAAGGAAGTAATTTCAAAGGCGCTTTGTTTACTATTGAGTTTCCCTTGTCCTAATGTGACTTGTTTTATCCGCATACCGGCTCTCTTCTTTTTACTACTTCTTAATTATACGAAAAATTGAATATCTACTTTTATATACAAACTAAACGACAGAAATTGGAACATAAAAATCTAAGATAAAATCTTTGTTGTTATCTAAAAAATGATTTTTGTCATAAATTGCGTAAGCAGGTAGGGTTTTTGCTTCATACCCACTATTGGGCAACCAAAAATTATAGATATAGACCATTAATTTGGTTACATCTCCATAAACACCTTCATAATGAAAAACAGCACACACTGACTCTTCTATTTCAAATTTACTTATAGAGTTTGTTGGAATAAAAGTTCTATCTACTTCAAAAGCAGCTATATATTGGCAGTCTTCATAGGGGGTAATCACAGGATTATCATGAAATACTCCGATTTGAACAGTGCTTGCAAGTTTTTCTTCATAAGCAAATGCCATTAAACGCTGCCATGTTTTTTTAACTCTTATATCATATCCTTTGTGTCTGATATAAGCACAGCTTCTTTTTTTGGCTACTTTTATTAAAGGGTCAAGCTTATAAAAGTCTTTATTTATTTGCTCATTTAATGTCAGATTTTTTTTTGAATAGTTTAGATATTCACCATTTTTCCATTGTGTTGGAGTAAGGTCAAATCTTTTTTTAAAGGCTTTTATAAAAGGTGAGTGAGAACTATAACCGCATAAGCGTGCAATTTCACTGATAGTTGAATATCTATTAGAGATAAGTAGGTTGGCTGCTTTTTGTAAACGAATGGCTCTTATTCGTTCAAAAAGTTTTTCACCTGTTTCTTCTTTAAATATTCTGTGAAAATGATATTTACTCACACTGCATAAACGAGCAAGTTCATCTAAGGTGATATTCGTATCAATATATTTGTAAATATAGCCTAAGGCTTCATTTATTATTTGAGCTCTTACATGTTTGGTATCTTTTTTCATAAGATATTATAACAAATAACAATTAAAAACTATAATAATAGCAATATAGGTTGATTAAAATGAAATTAAAGATAAAGATTAAAAACTTTGAATCCTCTATAATGATCAAATAAAAAAAGACATACATTAGAATCAAAATTTTAATCTGGGTTTATTTTATTCTAGAGATTTGATTATAATGTATTAAATAAAGGAAGAATTATGAAAGTAGAAAGAATAGCGGCATTTTCTTATAAAAATAGTGGTGGTAATCCAGCAGGTGTTCATTTTAGTGATGAAATGTTAAGTGAAAAAGAAATGCTGCTTATTGCAAAAGATGTAAATTATTCAGAAACAGCATTTTTAGTAAAAGTGGGTGACTCTTTTAGAATACGATATTTCTCCCCTGAAACAGAAATAGCTTTTTGTGGCCATGCAACAATAGCAAGTGGTTCTTTTATTGGTGAAAAGTTTGGTTTAGGAACGTATGAGCTAATTTTAAATGGTGGAAGTATTCAAATAGAAGTAAGTCAAAATGAGGGCGAAAATTATACCAGTATTTCTTCTTTAAAAACACATTCAAAAGATGTGGATAAAGAATATATTAATAAGATAATTGATGGTTTTTCTTTTAACAAAGAAGATTTAAATGAAAAATATCCCATACGAATTGCTTTTTCTGGGAACAATCATTTAATCATCTTTTTAAAAGATAAAACAAAAATGCAAGAAATGCAATATGATTTTGAATCAATAAAAGTTTTAATGGAAAAAGAAAATATAGTTACTATTAGTATTTTATACGAAGAAAATGAAAATCTCTATCATTCAAGAAATGCTTTTGCTTATGGGGGAGTGATTGAAGATCCAGCAACAGGTTCAGCTGCAATTGCTTTGGGTGAATATTTAAGAGATACAGGCTTTAAAAAATCTGGTGATATTGAGATTTTACAAGGTTTTGACATGAAACAACCTTCTCAACTTTTTGTTAGTTTTTCAGAAGTATCAAACAGTTCAATTAAAGTATCCGGCAGTTCTAGATACATAAGTGAAGAAGCATAAGTGCTTAAAGTTTAACTCCTTGGACTTTTGTCCAAGGAGTTTTTTATTTGAACTTAGAAACTATTTTGGCAATAAAATTTTTACATCTTTAAATATAATATCTCTTAAATAGATAATAGATAAATACTCTTCACTAGAAAAAGCTTTTTTTGCAGCATCTTTTGATGGAAACTCTATAAGAATAACAAAATGAGGCGTGTTACTTTGCGTCAAATTTCCTTCAATCATAAATTTATTTTTTACTATTCCTCCATGTGCTTCACCATTTGCATTGGAACGTTTTGAATATTGTGCAAATTCTTCTGATTGCATTTTATTGTCATTAAATGTACCTTCTATTACTACTGTATACTTTTCCATATTATTCCTTTTTTATAATCATTATTAAAGAATGATTGTTCTATAACTATTAAAAAAAATTTACCTGATCATCTCAAGTATATTTTTTATTATAGCGTCGCTGTCTTCTTTTGATGTATTCAACTTGCCATAGATACTCAAACCTTGAAGAATAGTCATTAGGGTCAAAGACATAGCATAAGCATTACCTTTAAACTCGCCAAGCTTACTAGCTTGTTCTAAGTTCTTTTCTAATTGTTGTCTTACTTCATGATAAAATTTTTTTACCATTTCAAAAGACTCAATATTTACAAACTGTTTTGAAACAATAGTATTTGCATATAAACAACCTTTAAAATCTTTAGAAAAAGAAAAAGGTTCAAAGAACATTACAATTCCTTTTTTACCTTCATTGTCTTTTAATACACCTAATTGATGAGAGGACATTTTTACATAATAGTTTTCTAAAGCATCTTTATACAAACCATCTTTATCTTTAAACAAAGAATACATAGTTCTACGGTTCATTCCAGTATATTCAACTAATTGTGCCATTGATACAGCCTCATATCCTTTTTCCCAAAAGATATTCATTGCTTTATCAAGTACATCATTTAAATCGTATTCTACCGGTCTTGCCATATATATATCTCCATTTATGACATTATAGAACTATTGTTCTATAATGTCAAGGAGTAATCAAATGGAGATTTTCCTTTTGATTACGTTTGTCTTTAGATGACAATTTTAAATTGAACACCCTTATTGTGGTTTTTTACCTTAATATTACCAAAAAGTTTTTCTTCGATTAACATTCTTACAATAACCATACCCATACCAAAGCTTTCTATATTTTTTTTAGTGCTTATATTGTATTCGAAGATGGACGAAATGGGATTTATTTTGATGCCACCTGCATTATCTTCATAGAGAATGATTATTTTATCTTCTTGTTTATAGCTTGTGATATCTATAGTGTTTTTTTCAAAACTGGAATCAAACTCATCCAAAGAATTATCAATAAGATTTAGAAGTATATTTGAAAAGATATGATTATTAATACGAATATCTTTATCTTTATTTATCAAATTTATTGCTACATTTTTTAATGTAATTTTGGATTGAATCATTTTAATACTATTTTGAATACATTCTTGAATTAAAGCATCGTTATTAAGTAAGGTGTTTGAATAAAAACTACTAAGTTCGTGCAAGGTTTTACTCATATGATGTATATTATTTTGGATTAAAGGCAATTGTTCTTTTAATGTCGTATTTACATTTTCTTTTTGATGATTTAATACCGTTTGAATAAGTGTTGTTGATGTTCCTATCTGCGTTAAAGGGTGCTTCCACTGATGCGTTACATGCGCGATAGTTTGTCCAATTGTACTGAACCTTGACTGTTCTAATAAATATTCTCTATTTTGTAGATCTTCTAGGTGTTTTATTTGTGTTTTATAGTACAAAGCAATAGAGAAGAAAATTAAATCTAAAATAATCCCAAGAGGAAAAAACATCTTATACCAGAAAAAATAAGGAACTAAACCATTCATAACTAAAGTGTAAACAATAATACATATTAAATATAGACCTTGGCCAATTAAATAATATCTTGAACCTTTCTCTTTTTTATAGTACATATATATTGCAGTTATTAACAAAGAAATACAATAAAAAACAGCTGAGAAAGCTACAACACTAAAAACATAAAAATACGATTCATCAAAGAACTGGGCATAGAGTAGTAAAACAATAATTGATGCAGCCAGAAATATTTTGAACCTAAAGTACCATTTTAGTTTTGGGTAGGTATTTTTTATATTAAAAAAATAATAAGGCAATAAAAGCAAACCTATTAAAAGAAAAACAGATGAATTCCACGTTATTGCAGTAATCAAATCTAAGTTTAATCCCAAGTCCATTTGATATAAAATACCACTTACTCCCGATAAGTATAATAAAGTAATAAATACGTTTAAACTTAAAATTAAATGAGGAATACTTCTTTTAATATTGAAAACAAAAAAATTATACAAACTATATAATATAAGAATCCCTGCAAAAATACCAAAATATAATAAAAAATGAAGTTCTTTATATATATAAGCATTTCTGTGTTGAATTTTCCATCCAAGATTGTAGATATAATAGTTTTTTATTTTTGAAATGATAGTTACTTCTTCATTTTTATCTAAAGAGAGATTAAACGTAGAAAACCTACTTATTTCTTCTCTTTTATTTTGTGTTTGTAAATCTCCTAGATGATGTAAAATTATTTCTTTATTTTTTTTATAAACATAAACATCAACGTAATTTGTACCAGGAAGGATATTCGATAAAGACAAAACTTGTGTTGAATTTGAAGTGTTTTTTAATGATATTTTTGTCCAAAAAGCACTTTTTGTGGAGGTGAAATGATGCTTTTGGGGAAGCTTAAAATCCTTACTGTTTAGTACATCATTTATAGTTAAAGCGCTATTGTCTTTTATAAAGTATAAATAATTAGAAGAGTCATGTTTTATAAAATCCTTGCTAATTTCTAATACGTTTGTAGCAAAAATATTTAAAGAAAAGAAAAAGGATATTAATATTAATTTTTTATACAAATTGTTTTCTTATGAACATAAAAGACTATACCCTAAGGCTTTATTATTTATTATCATATTTTTGCCAATTTTTAAGCGTAGTCTATAAAATAAATTTTTTATTGCTTGCTCACTTTTATTATGTTCTGCATCCAAGGTGTATTTTATTTGATCTACGCTTGTAATATTTGTTTTATTATTAATTAAAAGTTCTAAAACCAAGGCTTCATTTTTTGTAAGTTTGATAATAGTATTGTCTTTTTTTATTTCTTTACGTATGAAGGAGTATTCAAGCTCATTAAGAAAGATAGAATCTAAAGATTTACTGTTTATTTTAATAGCTATTTTTAATAAAGCAGTAGATAAGGTTGTATATTCTATTGGTTTTATTAAATAATCAATTAAACCTAAAGGAATAGACTTTAATAGTTTCTCTTTTTCTGAGTAATTGCTCATCATAATAATAGGAATATCATTATCTATACGTCTTATTTTTTTGCACAATACATAACCACACATCTTAGGCATTACATAATCTGTGATTATTACATCAATTGATGAAACTTCTTCATAAATTTTCAAGGCTTCAATTCCATTTTTAGCAGTAAGAACGGTATCAAAAAAAATAGATAAAGTAAGCTTTAAATTATGCAGTATTTGTTCATCATCATCTACAATAAGTATTGCAGATTTTTTTAAAATTAGAAGTTTGTTTTCTTTCATTTGTCTTTCATTTATAAATATTATTTTTTCATATTGTATCCAAAGTGAGTCACATAATAGTCCCAAATTTAAAATAATTTGAAACCCTAAAAAGAAGATTAAATGATAAAATATAAATGTTTTATTCATAGAACAGTCTTTTCTTTCCTAAGAAAAGATTTTTAAACTAAAAAATAGATAATAAAATATATTTATTAATATAGGAACATAATGAAGTTCTTTTTCTTTTTCTTTTTCTTTATCTTCGGGAGCTTCTCTTATTCAAGTATAAATGAAGTACACAAAGAAGATATCACCTTTAAAAATATCAATAGTGACATTGATTTTGAAAAAAAAATATTGTTAGTCCTTACACAAAAAATAAATGATAAACAGCAAAAGATAACAGATATAAAAAAAGATTCACATCTTTTAGTTATAGAAATAAAAAATTTACAAAAAAATTTGATTGAAAAGAAATATATTATTTTTACTCTTTTACTTTTATTTTCATTCATTATCATATTTACAATTAAGATATTAAAACAGAATAAACTGTATAAAAAGTTATCTCAAATAGATGTTTTAAGTGGGCTTTTTAATAGAAGATTTTTAGTAAATAGAATGGATGAAGAGATATCAAAATATAAAAGAGATAAAACACCTTTTTCTATTCTTTTAATTGACATTGATTATTTTAAAGCAGTTAATGATAAATATGGTCATGCCAAAGGTGATGATGTTATCAAGAAAATATCTAATTTAATGCACATATACACGCGAAACACGGATATTTGTGCAAGATGGGGTGGAGAAGAGTTTATTATTTTGGCTACGAATACTAATCTCTTTGGCGCTTTGAAGTTGGCTGAAACTTTTCGTGAGGTTATAGAAAAAAATGATTTTGATATTAARATYCCTCTTACTATTAGTACTGGTGTATCYACTTATAWGGAAGGTCAAGAACAAGAATTAGTATTRAAAATWGCTGATGAAAGACTGTATAAAGCTAAAARRRATGGAARAAATAGAGTTRAGWTCGATTAAYTYCTAGTATATMTTCATATCTTTTGCTATTATGCTCAAAYAAAAAGGAAKAGTAWATGACCTACGATAATTTTAAAAACTTAGTTAAAACCRCAAGAAGTACRCGAAGRTTTTTACCWAATATTGAAATAAAAAAAGAWGAACTTGAAGAAATAATTGATTTRGTACGMGTAACMTCAAGTGCTAAAAATATGCAACCYYTAAAATAYGTTACWGTTACTAACAAAGAYTTGGTWAAAAAAATWGCAASTACWGCTAAATGGGCAGCKCATCTWTCWCWWTGGAATCARAAAGAAGAAGAACAACCTTCTGCTTTTATTATTGTAATTAATGACAGTAGTATTGATGGTTTTGCKATGRTWGATTGTGGTATTAGTTTACAAACTATTRTCTTAGGTYTWAAAATAAAAGGTTATGCTGCTTGTCCTATGGCATCWYTAGATAAAGAAYTATGTATAAAAGAATTTTCTTTAGRRMAGAATCTWAAACCAATGTTAGCTATTGCTATTGGAAAAGAGTCTGAAGTCCCTAATATTGTAGTGCCTAAAGATGATACCAACTATTACAGAAATGAAAATGATGAACACTGTGTTCCAAAACGAGAACTGAAAGATGTATTATTGGGATCTTTCTAAGAGAATAAAGGCAAGGGCCTTTATTTGTCTTTGAGTACTTTATAAATTAGTTCTTTTAAGGTTTTTTGTTCTTTTTCATTTAAGGGTGAAAAAAAATCTTTTTCTAAATCCACTACATCTTTTAATGCTTTATTCAATAATATCTCACCTTTTTTACTTAATTGAACCAGTTTAGATCTTTTGTCATTTTCATTATCTACTCTTGTTATATATTCTTTTTCTTCGAGTTTTTTTAATACTTTGGTCATTCCTCCTGATGAGAAAACCATAGTAGAGTACAATTTGGTGGGAGATAATATATAATTCTCATCGCCTACAAGTTTTAAAGAAGACAAAACATCTAATTGTGCATTACTAATAGAATATTTTGATTCATGCATAATACATAATTCTTCGGATAATTTTTTATGCGCTATATAAAAAGGTATTGCTACGTCTAAAACCTTATCATAGGTCTGGGGCGATTTGTTTTTGTGTCTGATTATACTGTTGTTTATTTCATCTAAATCCATGTTGTAGTATATAATAATAATTCTAAATATTCAAACTATCTTTCTAGAAAGGTATATTTAAGTTAAAGCTTGTTATTATTTCAGAACAAATATCTTTCTAGAAAGATAAAAAAGGAAAAAAGATGAATTTAAAAAAATTAGTTGTAGCAGGTTCTTTAATGGTTTCAGTATTAAGTGCAGGAAATTATGAGGTAGATAAATCACACTCAAATATTGCTTTTAAAGTAAAACACTTAATGTTATCAAGTGCAAAAGGAAGCTTTGATAACTTTAGTGGTAGTTTTGAATACGATGAAAAAAGCGGAGTATTAAAAGCCTTAAGTGGAGATATTCTAAGCAATACTATTTATACAAATAATGAAGACAGAGATAAACATTTAAAAGCAGAAGATATGCTTGATACAAAGAAGTTTCCTAAAATTTATTTTACTTTGACAAAATTTGAAGATAATTTTGTTTATGGGGATATAACAATAAAAGGCATAAAAAAGAATATCAAACTTGTTTATGAAAACAATGGACATGCTAAAGATCCTTGGGGAAATTACCGAGCAGCTTTTGAACTTAGTGGTAAAATAAACAGAAAAGATTTTGGGCTTACGTATAATAAATTATTAGAATCAGGTGGCTTGATTGTTGGAGATGTTGTAAAAATATCAATTGAAATTGAAGGTATCAAAAAACTATAAGAAAAGGATAAAAAATGAAAAATAAATTAAAAGATATTGTTTTAGGCTCATTACTTGCTGATACTTTTACTCTGGGTGCTCATTGGATTTATTCTCCTAGTGAAATTAAAAATGCAAAACTAGATTGGAAAGGATTAAATAAACCTTTAGCCAAATGGCATGAAGGTAAGAATAAAGGTGATTTTACACATTATGGGGACCAAGTAGTATGTTTATATGAATACAGTAAAAATGAAAAGTTCTTTGATATAAAAAAGTATATGAATAGATGGCAAGTATTTATGCAAAATTATACAGGATATATTGATGGCGCTAGTAGTGATACGCTTAAAAATTTACAGAATAATAAGATTATCCCTTCGGGCTCAAATTCTCATGATTTATCTGTAGTGGCCAGAATTGCTCCCTTGCTTTTTTTAAGTGCTGATAAAAAAACTTTTTTAAACAATGTTCATTCTTTTGTGGCTGCTACGCATAATAATGAAGAAGTATTAGAAGCTGCAAGTTTTTTTGCAAACCTACTTTGGAAAATAAAAGAAGGAAACTCTATCATTCATAGTATAGAGGACCTAAGTAAAGAGTATTCAAAAAGATTGCAACGTTATGTAAAAGAGGGATTAAACACTTCTAATAATACTATTGAAGCTATTAATGAATTTGGATCTGCCTGTGCTACTGATGGCGCTTTCCAAAGTACAATATATTTACTTAAGAAGTATGACAATAATTTTGAAAAGCTTATGATTGAGAATGTAAAAGCGGGGGGAGACTCAAGTGTTAGAGCTATGATTTTTACTACGATACTGATTGCTAGTAAGGGAATAGATATTCTTCCTAAGTCTTGGCTTACGCAAATGAACTATAAAATTTAATTATTAGAATTAACATACGAATAAAGACTAAATAAGATTTTTGAAAAACATAATTATGTTCGTTTTGATGGAAAAGCTACACATTTTTTAAAACCAGTTTATTCTGTGATCGAACATAGGTATTTATTAAAAAGTGTTAATACTATAAGAAGATAATGGGTGTTGAATTAAAAGAGTATGTTAGATAAAAAAAGAAGACAGTTAAAACTGTCTTCTAGAGGTAGATATTAAAGACCTGTAACGTTTTCCGCTTGAGGACCTTTTTCACCTTGAGCAACTTCAAAAGTAACTTTCTGACCATCGTTTAAAGAAACTCTATCATAACCATTACTGTTAATTTGTCTAAAATGTACAAATAAATCTTTTCCACCATCTTCAGGTTCTATAAAACCAAAACCTTTTTCACTGTTGAACCATTTTACTGTTCCGTTTACTAAAGTTGCCATTGCATTTCCTTGTTGTGTTAATATATCGTCTAATCTTAAATCATAAATGTTTATAAGAATTCGGAGCACATTATAGCAAAACTTATGCAACAAATAATTAATTTTGACCATAAAATCAAAAGAAAGCTAATATTCGTCTTTTTTACGTATTTATTTTAGACTAGTGTATGCTCTATTAAAATTTTAAAACCAATCAATATTAAGACTACACCTCCCAATATTTCGGCCTTACTCTCTAAAAAAGCACCACCTCTTACTCCAATATACACAGCAATAAAAGAAAATACAAAAGTTACCATTCCAATAAGGAACATGGACAAAAAAGGACTAATAGACATTAAATTCAAGCTAAAACCAGCAGCCATGGCATCAATACTTGTAGCAATGGCTAAAATTAGTAAAATTTTATTTGTTAATTTTGAGATTATTTCTTCCGTATTTTGGGAAAAACTGTCTATTATCATTTTTATTCCAATAATACTTAAGAGTATAAATGCAATCCAATGATCAATGGCCTCAATAAAACTTCCTAAACCAATACTAGCAAGATAGCCAAATAGTGGCATGATTCCTTGAAAGATTCCAAAAAAGAAGGCTATTTTAAAAGCCAGATAAATATTGAATTCTTTTGCTTTTACACCCAATCCAATAGAAACTGCAAAAGCATCCATACTTAATGCAAATGACAAGAGTAAAACTTCAAACATATATATTCCTTTTATATTTTAAAATGAAAATGAAAATGAAAATTAAAATTCTGGAGTAAAACCTCTTTTGAGGAAGGCCTGTCTTGGTTTATGTACTTTTATAGCTCTTGGGGATAGTTTTCTTGCTTCATAGATAAATCCAAAAAGTTCAAGGCTAATCATACCTGTTGTTGCATTTACTATGAAGTTCACAATATGACCTCTTTGTACTAGACCTGTTGATGTTAAGTCCATACTCTCCCAATCAAGAATTTCGCCGCTTACACCTTTGTATGGAGCTTCATATCCACCTTGTGTTCTGTCCATTGCTTTTATGTCTAAATATAGTCCGTATGAAAACATGCTGGTAAAAAGTAGACCTATGCATGCAAATATTTTAATTAAAACGTTCACGTTCTTATCCTTTTATTTTAAATGCATTATAGTGTTTATTTTATAGGAAATAAGTAAAGAAAAAACAGTGTAGATATTATGTAAAATAGAAAAAGAATATATTTACATTTTTTAGACAAAAAAAGAGCATTAATTTATAGATATAAGTACTCTTATTTAATAGAAGTGTTAATGTGTGTTTATATTTTCAATGCAATCATTGTTATATCATCGTTTTTTATTTCATCTCCTTGATATTCTTTCATGGTACTAAGAAAAATCTCTTTTTGTTCTTCATAGGCTAGGGTATGAACTTTTTTAAGTAGTTCCTGGAATTTTCTTTTTCCAAAGGGAAAGGCTTTTTCTCCTCCATTTTGATCTAAATAACCATCTGTTGATAAATAAAACTGCATACCTGCTTTAACGTCAATAGTATGCTCTGTAAATTCATAGTTAATATCACTTTTTTTGTATCCCACAGAATGCCTGTCACTTTTTATCACTTTTAATTCATCTTCTTCAAAATAAAATAAGGGAGTTTCTGCACCTGCGTATTTAATGTACTTTTGTTTTTTATTGTAATATAAAATCCCTCCATCAAAGCCTGCATTTGAAAGAGAGTCTTTGTTGTCTTGTTTTAGAATTTTTTTCATGCTTTTGTTAAAATAACTCAAAATCCAAGCAGGGCTAACTTCTAAATCTTCATTGTTTACAATTTTTGAAACGACTTGTCTCTCTATTGCTTTTACAAGCATGGTTACAAAAGCACCAGGAACTCCATGTCCAGTACAATCAATTACCATTAACAGACACTCATGCTCTCCTCTTAATTCTTCAAATAAATATATATCCCCACCTACTACATCTTTAGGACTCCATAATGCGAAATGTGTTTTAAAATAGATATCAAAGGCATCTTCTTCTGGTATTAGTGCATGTTGAATAAGCGCTGCATAATTAATAGAATCACGTGTTAATTTGTTACTTTCTTCAAGTTCATTTTTCGCATCTTCTAATAAAACAGTTCGTTGTGAAACCAAACTTTCTAAGTTTTTATTAAAAGAAGAGAGTTTATCTCTTTCTTTTTGTAAGTCTTGTGTACGTTTATTTACTAGTTGTTGTAATTTACGATTAGTAAATATGAAAAATATAATTAAAACAATGACAGCAAAAGCAATTTTGTAAAAAATAGTATAGTCTATTTCTTTATTTATTTTTAATCCAATCCATCGTTGACGAATGGTATTGAATTCATTTTGACTTATACTCTTAAGTGATTTGTTAATAATACTTAAGGCTTCTTTTGGTAAAGATTTAATTAAACCTATATGCAATTGACGGGTTTGTTCAAGTTTAAAAACAATTTTTAGATTAAAAAAATGTTTTTTAATTATTATATGACTGGCAACTTCTAAATTTCCAATAAATGCATCAATTTCACCTTTATGTAATTTGTCAAGTCCTTTTTCAATACCTTTAATAGGTCTGATAATTAAATTAGGATAGTCTTTTTTTAGCATATCATGCAAAGAGGTTCCATCAGAAACACCAATTCTAAGACCTTTTAATCCATTTAATGAAGTGATAAATGTACTGTTATTTTGCATAATGACTCCATCAGATAGAATAACAGTTTTATCAGAAAAGTTTAAAAATTTTTTTCTTTTATCTGTAGTGCTTAAGGCTGCGAGAACATCAACTTCACTATTTTTAGCAAGTTCTATGGATTTGCTCCATTCTTTTGTTTCTACTAATTTAAATTGAATACCTGAGGTCTCCGATATAGTACTTAGGATATCTGCCATCATTCCTTCATACTGTTTTGATTTTTTATTAATAGCTTCAATAGGAAGCCAATTGGGATCAACTGCGAATTTAAGTATAGGTTTGCTTGAAAGCCACAAGGTTTCTTGTTTTGTTAATTCAATTGACCTATGATTTACTTCGCTCATCCAGTATGATGCAATAGTTCTTTTTTGTTCTTTCGTGATTTTTTTTAGGGCTTTATTAATAATTGTACTAAGTATTTTGTATTCTTTTTTACTTGCCATATGTAAAGACAATGGCCTTCTATTTTTAACTACATTATTGAATTTAAGCCCCGAAATGAAGTTTTTTTCAATAGAATAAGAAGAAGATGGATTATCATTTAAAAAAGCAATACTTTCACCTGATTCAAGGCTTTGCAAAGCTTCCAGTAAATTTGACACTTCAAGTAAAGAGATTTTCGGGTGTTTTTCTTTTAGCCAAGAAGTGACCTCATATCCTTTTATTGCAACCACTGTTTTTCCATATAAAGAAGTAATTGAATCTATCCTTGGGTAATTTGACTTAGTGATATAATAATCACTAATAGAAAGGTAAGAAGATGTAAAGTTTACAAATTTTTCTCTTTTTTTAGAATAATAAATAGCTGGTACCATATCTATTTGTGAATTTTTAAGTGCCAGTAATAGTTCATTCCAGGTTTTTCCTGTTTTAATTTCAAAATTTAATCCTGTAAGCGAAGAAATTGCGTCGAGATAATCTTTTGAAAGACCATTATATTTTCCATTTTCATCAACAAAATCAAAAGGTGCCCAGTCTTTTTCACCTCCGACAGTAATTATAGGATGCTTTTTTATCCATAACTTTTCTTCTTTTGTTAAAAAGAGTTTATTTTTCTGAAGGGCATTATTTGATTTTTTATAAACAGTTCTTTGTATTTTATTTAATTCAAATGGGGGAATAATTGCCATGATTTTATTGATTATTGTTTGTAGCTCTTTGTGCTGATGTGTTATTCCAATATGTTTATTTGTATATTTTCCATAAACTTTTTTTACAATTCTTAAACCATACTTTTCTAGCTGTTCTTTTTTTACATTATAAATGAATACAGCATTAATTCTTTTGTTTGTAGAAAGTAATTTGAGCATTTTATCATTATTTGTATGTTCAATTAGATTGATTTTAGAAGAATAATTTTCTAAAATAGTTTGAGTAATAGCATTCTTTTGAACATATACATGTTTATTCTTTAAATCTTCTATTGAATTTATATCTCTATTTCCCTTTCTAACAACAAGAAAATTTGCTTTTGCATCATAAGGCATAGAATAATGGAAGTAGTTTTTTTTTCTTTCTTCTATCCAACTAAGGTGCATGATTCCATGACTTGATTCGCCCTTAAGTGCATCATTATAGGCTGCATTCCAAGTGTCAAAAGAAAGAGGAATAATATTAATATTTCCATAGTGAGAAAGAAGGCGAATTAATTCTGTATGAATATTGTTATTATCATTATCTCTGTCCCAATAGTCTATAACTGCAAGTTTAATTATAGTATTTTTTTTAAGCCATATTTTTTCATCTTCACTAAAGTCGATATATTTATGAGTGGAAGAAAAAAGGCTTAATGAAAAGAAAAGAAAGATTAATAATTTTTTCATAATATTATTCCTTAAAAATAAGTAATGAATATTTTAGCATAAAGTGGTTCCAAAGTTGATTTTATATTTGAGGATAGTATTTAATAGATTAATTAAATGAGTAAATACTAAAGATAATTAACCTTTTACTGGTAACTTTATTTTTGTGAGATGATATTATTGCATGCTTGCATTAAAAGAATTATTTTAAGTAATTGAAAAATTATAATTGTTATTTTTTACTTAAAAGTTTATTTTTTAACAATAAATAATTTTGAAATAGAAAAGGCACTTGAGATGAATTCTTGGATACTACCATCTATTGAAAAAATAAGAATATTAGTGTTGATAAATTAACCTAAATCCAACACCTGAAATATTATCAATCGCTTCTTTTCCTATTTTTTTTCTTAATTTATTCAATAAATTTTTAAGTGCAGAATCACTAACTTCTTCTGGTTTCTCCCATATTTTTGCTTTGATTTCAAGATGTGGAACAACACGATTGGCATTTTTTATGAGATATTCTAATAAGAGTAGTTCGTTTGAAGTAAGTTTTATTTCTGCTTTTTTATTATTAACCAAGACTTTCATATTAATATCAAATTCTGTCTCATTCATAAATTTTATTTTAAACATGTTTTGAGCTAAAAGTTCATCTACACATTTTATTAATACATTATGTAAAGTCTTAAAATCAATGGGTTTGATTAAATAATCTACCAATTTAAGTTTTGTTGCATCCAATAGATAGTTAGTATCTAAGTGTGCAGTTAACAAAACTATAGGAATTATAATATTATCTACTCTAATCTCTTTACAAAAATCAAGACCTGTTTTTCCTTGAAGGTTAATGTCAGAAATAATGATATCAATTTTATTAAGGTTAAAGGCCTCAATGGCTTTTTCATAAGAAGCTACCGCAAAAACTTTAAATACTACAAGTTCTAAGGTCGCTGTAATATTTTTGCGTATATTTTCTTCATCTTCTATATAAAGAATACTTAAATCTCTAAGAATGGTGTTTTTTGTATTTTTGTCCATAGTTTCTCTTTTTAATAATTTTACAAGTAGAATATAAAAAAGTTATTATAAATAAGATAATTTAATAATATTTAAAGTTATACGCGATATAATATGAAAATTAAGAATATTTATTATTATTTATGTTACAATAGCATAAARTAAATTAATATTTTATTTTTAAATATAAAGGTACATAATGTCTCTAYYTAATAAAATTTTCATATTTTTYWTTYTTTCTTTTTCTAYTTTGAATGCWTTGTCTTTAAAAGAAGCTGTKCAAAAAACATTTGAKAAYAATCCTGAAATAAAAGCWGAATTACACAATGARGAAGCGTTTMAAGAGTATGTAGATGAAAAAAAAGCWGCTTACTAYCCTACAMTTGATTTRAATGCWGATTTTGAAARAAAYASAAAAAARAATGAYCCTWMKAATAGCAYWAAAAATACRGTAAATAAAACAGGKTGGAAAGCAACACTYTCAYTWGAACAGATACTTTATAATGGAGGCTTGACATCWGCWGAAATTGATGAAARYCAKGCSRATTATATTGAAAATAAACATAARAGAAAAGAAAATATTGAAAAAATTATAATYRAATCTTTGAATGCTTATTTAGGAATTGTTCAATACAAAGAATTAATGAGTTTATCNNNWSAWRWYATTANTNTNMTTAATGAAGATAAYCTTRTYACAGCWAAAGATAAAGAAGAAATYTCTGGWGAAGTTCTTGAAACTTACCAAGTTAGTTCMAAAYTACATWCTACRCAAGAAAAATATCTTGAACAARTAGACYTTTAYCAAAAAAACARAAATARCTTTAAACGRTATGTATTAGAAGATGCYCCTGAATTAATYTGTCGTCCWATAATACAYGCAAARAATATTCCMAATACACTTACAGAAGCTCTTAAAAAAGGTGTGTTAAATCATCCAAAAGTACTTGCTGCTGTTGAAGGAATMAAAAAACAAAAAGCAAAACTTGCACAAARYAGTTCAARATTTTTACCTACCATTAAATTRCAATTAGAAAGYACATGGGACAGTGATTTRGAAYTAGCAGATAATGGGATGCAAAAAGAGTATTTAGGAAGAATTAATCTTTCYTGGAAYTTKTTTAGTGGAGGAAAAGATCAAATTGTTTCTCAAAGAGAGCGTAAGTTTTTATTAGAAGCACAAGAAAACTTAAATGCAGTTACTGACGAAGTTAAAGATGAAATTGAAACTGCCTATTCTAAATACCATAAAAATCTYAAACGAGTTGAATTATTAAAAYTGWATGTGGAAGATAATTTTAATATTGTTGATGTTTATAAACAAGAATTTGATGCAGGYACYAGAACTTTTATTGATATTTTAAATGCACAAGCWGAATTATWTCAAGCAAACAGTTCTTTRGTAAACAGAGAATTTTCATTGTTTGTTGATTATTATGAYTTATTATTAACACTYTCTACTTTAAGTACAAGYATTTTAGAAGAAGACAAACAAGTATGTCAMAMGATARTTAAAAAAGAAAAAAAGAAKRAAGAAGAKARTGTKGATGATTTATTAAATGAATTATTARAAGAAGAGYCTGTAAGTAAACAAAATRCACAAGAYGATGYTTTAAATATTTCAAGTATCAAAAGYGAGAAAAGYTCTCAAGAAAATCTTTYTTTRAACACGAATAATAATRCAAATACTATGCTTACTTCAWCAAAACAAATTGATGGTTTYWTRGAAAATAGAATTTTATCATTAATGAGYGACAATCATATTATAAACTTAGCAACARTATCTGCAAATACAGATGTWAATGTRTTTATATCAGAATATGAATTGGATGAGTCCTTARTAACWGTTTTTRTTTATGGWGAAAACAGTCAATATAARAAAATACTTTATGGAAATTATGAAACTTTTGATGAAGTGACAGAARTMTTATCAAGTTTAAATAARAAAGTGTTGAAAAATAAGCCATATATTAGTAGAATATCAAAGAACAAAGATTTGTATAATAAATTCCACTAAAGGCACGATTTGCAAGAGAATCCTGAAKTCCAAAATATTCAAAATAATGAGAGTGAAAAAATTGTAGATAAATCTGATGATAGCCCCTCAAGTGAAATGGATGATTTACTTAATGCAGCGAAAACCATTGATGACTCAAATCAAAGTTTAGCAAAACTTCAAAACAGAAGAAGAGTTGATTCTCTTTTAGATTGCCTTCTTTTTCTTACCAAATATCACAAACGAGAAACATCTGCAGAATCAATTATGTTTTCTCTTCCTATGCACAATGAAGTTATGAATTATGCGATGTTYACACARTCTGCYCAAAGAATGGGTTTATTAACYAAAAATGTAAAACGAAAAAATATTGCAAGCATCACAAAATTAGCTTTACCTTCTGTSYTSTTATTAGATAAAGACAGAGCCTGYGTATTATTAGATTATGATATTGAAAAAGGTACCGCTACTACAATAATGCCTGGKATTAGTTTRGGRCAGACAGAACTAAGTATTGAACGTCTTGAGAGYGAATTYTTGGGTGAAGTCATYATTATWAAACCTGARTACAATTAYAAAAATAGAATTAATAATGAKATTGTMATTGAAAATCCCAAAGATTGGTTCTGGGGAACGATGAARAGAAATATGAGTATTTATAAACAAGTAGCTTTAATTTCTTTGTTTATTAATATTTTYATTATTGCAACTCCTTTATTTACAATGAATGTTTATGATAGAGTTTTGCCTAATAATGCGATGGAAACTTTATGGGCTTTGTTTATTGGTATTACTATTATTATGATTTTTGATTTTATTATGAAAATGGTACGTACATATTTTCTGGGAATTGCAGGAAAAAGAGCAGATACAGTAATATCGAATAAAATATTTAATCATTTACTAAATATAAAATTAGATGCTAAACCCGCTTCAACAGGACAGTTTGTATCAAGATTACAGTCTTATGAAAGTGTAAGAGAATTTTTTACTTCTGCAACAATGGCTGCTATTGTTGATTTACCTTTTGTTATCATTTTTATTATGGTTATATTTTTTATTGGTGGTCCTTTAGGATACATTACTTTAGCTATTGTAATTATTTTGATACTAACGTCTTGGTATATGCAAAAACCGCTTAAAAGTATTGTTGAAAAATCAGTAAAAGAAGAGCAATTAAAACAAACTACTTTAATTGAAACAGTTACAGGTCTAGAAATTATTAAAAGCATACGTGCTCAAAATAGAATGAAAACACATTGGGATAAATCAGTTTCTGCAACAGTTCATTATGCTGAAGAAGGGCAGTTTTTATCTCATAGTATTAATTACTTTACTGCATTTATGTCACAGTTCTCAAATATATTAATTGTTGCTGCTGGTGTTTATTTAGCAAGTAATGGAGAAATGACTATGGGGGGAATTATTGCTTCTATGATGTTAAATGGGAGAGTAATTGCGCCTGTTTCACAAATTGTGGGTATGATTATAAGATATGATAGAACAATGTTATCCTTAAACAATTTAGATGAAATYATGCAAATGCCGCTTGAAAAAGARGATAAACTGTATATTTCAAGACCAAATTTAAAAGGTGATATTGAATTAAAAGATTTAGAATTTACCTACAGTGAAAAAAATTATAAAATCTTAAAAGACATAAATATTACTATTAAACAAGGTGAAAAAGTTGCTATTCTTGGTAAAATTGGTTCTGGTAAGTCTACTTTATTAAAACTTATTTTGAATTTATATGAACCAAACAGTGGGTCTGTTTTGATTGATGGGGTAGATACTAGACAAATTGATCCTGTTGATTTACGAAAATCAATGGGAATAGTACCTCAAGAACCYTTTTTATTCATGGGYTCAATAAAAGATAATATTACWATTGGTGAACATTTTGTTACAGATGAAGAATTATTAAAAGTAGCTAGAATTGCTGGTTTAAATGAATTTTTAGATAAACATGAAGCCGGTTTTGATTTAATTGTTGGCGAACGAGGAGAAGGACTTTCTGGTGGTGAGAGACAAAGTGTTACTTTAGCTCGTGCATTGATTTCCGATCCTGCAATAATAATGCTTGATGAACCTACTAATGCAATGGACAAACAAGCTGAGTCTTCGTTTATTGAGCGATTGGAAGATATCATTGAAGATAAAACACTGGTACTCGTAACTCATAAAACTTCTTTATTAAAATTAGTAGACAGGGTTATTATTTTAGAAAATGGAAAAGTAGTTGCAGATGGAACAAAAGAAGAAATTTTTAATAAAGCAAGTCCAAGCACAAAAAGGTAAATAATTTTATGGCAGATGATTTTAAAAATGACATGAACTTTGTTAATACAATGTATGCGAATGCAAATGAAGCACCTAATTCAAGATCAGGTTTTTTATTTATGATAATTGCAGCTTTGTTTRTAAGTGCWATTTTATGGGCAGCATTAGCAGAAATTGATGAATTAGCTAGAGGAAATGGAAAAGTAATCCCKACAGATAAGATTCAAAARATTCAAAATCTTGATGGTGGAATTATTTCTGAAATATTAATAAAAGAAGGTCAAATTGTTAAAAAAGGCGATGAATTAATGAAAATTGATACTACGCGTTTTCAAGCTTCTTTTCAAGAAAATAAAGCAGAATACTATAGTTTATTGGCAGTTAGAACAAGATTATTAGCTGAAACTACTGTTAGAATTAATAGAAAAGTTCCTGTTTTAAAATTTGATGGCATTATCTCTTTGAAAGAGAATGAAGATTACGTCCGAGCAGAAAACAGACTTTTTAAAAATAGATTTGCTGAACTAAAAGTTTCAATTAGAGTTTTAGAAAATCAATATGAACAAAAAAAACTTGAAGTAAAAGAAATTACAAGTACTATCAGAAAGTTAAGAAAATCTTTAAAAATTATTAAAAAACAGCGAGCTACTATTGCAAAACTTGTGCGTTCAAGAATTAAATCTAATTTTGATCTATTAAATATAGAAAAAGAGTATGAACAAGCTTTAGGAGATTTAGAAACAGCTTTAATTTCTGAACCAAGAGCAAAAYTWGGTGTTGATGAAGCACGTAATAAAATAGAAGAAAAAGTACAAAGTTTTAGAACAGAAGCTTCAGATACTTTACAGAAAACACAAAGTGAACTTAGAAAATATAAAGCAAGATTGGTTGCKGAAAAAGATAAAGTRGAYAAAACTACAATTATTTCACCAGTTGATGGAATTGTAAAACAAATTMATATTAATACTATYGGTGGAGTRGTAAGGTCTGGTGAAGATTTAATTGAAATTGTTCCTCAGAGTGAAGTTTTAGTAATTGAAGCTAAAATTGATCCCAAAGATATTGCTTTTATTAATCCTAAACAAAAAGCTATTGTAAAAATTACGGCATATGATTTTTCTATTTATGGGGGATTAGAAGGRAAAATAATTGAAATATCAGCRGATAGTATTGTTGATAAAGAAAGTAAAGAYCAAAAGACCTATTATCGAGTYCTWGTTAAAACRAATAARAACTWTTTAGAACGAAATGGTGAGCGTTTACCAATTATTCCKGGAATGGTTGCTAGYGTKGATATWATTACGGGTAAAAAATCTATTTTAGACTTTATTYTGAAGCCTATTTTGAAAACAAAAAATAACGCCTTACATGARCGATAACTAGTATYRAAATAATAAATAAATAGTATAATAATATTTAAAWTACAWYAAAAAAAAGATTAAATGTAWAAATATATTATTTTATTATNAAAAAAACTTTTTAGAGACTTTTTTGTAGTAATATTNACWGTAATTATTCCTAGGAGTCTTTCATGTTAACATTAATACTAAGTGAGCAAAATTTATCCACATCATATAAAATTGATTCTGATCTATCTAAAGATATATTAAAAAACATTAATACTATTGTTTTACAAGATAGTRATACAACTATGATTGTAAAYAGTTTKGGWTCAAAATCAGAAGCAGTTTTYTCAAAAATTATTGATGTTATTGCTGAACTTAAACTTGAAAGCATTAAACAAGTACAAGAATATTTTGATGATGCACTTGCTGGAAAAAGTTTTGATATCGTAATCTTAGAACAATTAAAAGAGCTTCTTAGTACTAGTGATTTTGATTTTGAAGTTATAGATTCCCTTGAAGCTGCTGCTGGTTCAGTAGATATTAAAGATGAAACAACTTTTGTATCTGGGACATCGACTCAAAGTGATAGCAAAGAATACAGTTTTAATGAAAGATCTTTTGTATCTTCCTCTTCTCCTACCGCAAGTGACTCTAGTGCTTCTGATGACTCAAGTGACTCTAGTACTTCAGCTGATTCTCCTAGCTCTTCTTTTTCAAGTTTTTCATTTGGTGGAATAGGCGGTGGAACAGACTTACCAACGTCACCCATACCTGTAGTAGATGAAAATACTAATGATAATACTCCAATAGTAACAGTAGATGTAAGTGGATTAGAAGCAGGAAATGTAATTGATTTAATTGATACTATTTCTGGTTCAGATGTAATAATTGGAACATATACAGTAACAGGAACTGAAACAACTCCAAACGCTGTAGTAATTCCAGTATCAACAGACTTATCAGAAGGACCACATACTTTAGTTACAGAGGTTACTAATGAATCAGGAAATGCAGGAGACCCTTCAGGAGAAGTATCAGTATATATAGATAATACAGCTCCAAGCGAAACACCAGTAGGAACAACGGATACAAATACTGCCGATACAACACCAACAATTAGTGTAGCTCTACCAGTAGATACAGATGGTAATCCGACATTAGAAGCAGGAGATGTAATTGAGATTACAGACTCAGAAGGTAACGTAATAGGGAATCATGTTATTACACAAGCAGAAATAGATGCTGATCCATTATTACCAATAGATGTAACAGTAGGTGTAATTGATGGCGTAGTAGATCCATCAATTACCTTACCAACAGATGGAACAACAACAGTAAATGTAGGATTCACAGATGAAGCTGGAAATGCTGGACCAACACAAGCTATTGATATTACAACAGATAATACAGCTCCAAGTGAAACACCAGTAATAACAACTGATACAAATACTAACGATACAACACCAACAATTAGTGTAGCTCTACCAGTAGATACAGATGGTAATCCGACATTAGAAGCAGGAGATGTAATTGAGATTACAGACTCARRWGGTRAMGTWATAGGGAATCATGTTCTTACACAAGCAGAAGTAAATAACTCACCAGCAACAGTTGACGTAACAGTAGGTGAAATTGATGGCGTAGTAGTAGATTCTGTAATCACATTAGACCCTGATGCAGAAACAACGGTAAATGTAGGATTCATAGATGAAGCTGGAAATGCTGGACCAACTCAAACTATTGATATTACAATTGATGTAACAGGAGAAACTGCACCCGTACCTGTAGTAGATGAAAATACGAACGATATTACACCAGAAGTAACAGTAGATGTAAGTGGATTAGAAGC
>NVWN01000023.1 GCA_002733685.1 Arcobacter sp.
ATATCCAGCAGCAGGAAATAAACATTTTGTAATTCTTTGTGAATTCATTAATACTCTTTTATTTTTTTAAGATTATAACAAAGATAGACTTAGGAGTATACTAACAATATAGATAGTTTAGTACAAGGGGTAGTTTCGTGAAACAATGCCTGTTTCATTTAGTTTTGTACATAAAGTACTAACACTAGGATTAATTAACAAAACAATTTCTTTAGTAAAAGAGGTATTCTTAACTTCAATAGAAAGGCAAGTATTATCCCCATCAATAAAAGAAATTTTTTTATCTTCAACTGTCCACAAAGTCTCATTCAAAGTAATAATATCCGATATTTTATCAACACTACCCGTACTCAATGAATAACTTTGTAAAGAAGAAATAGTAGACACAATATCTTGTTTTAAAACAGCTACATCTGCCATTGATTTAGCATTAAAAAACTTAGGTAAAGCAATACTAGCCAAAGCAGAAATAATCACAATCACAAAAATAAGTTCAAGAAGTGTGAATGCTTTAAGAGTGCTTTTTTTCATGATAAAACCTTTTAGTTAAATAACTAAAAAAATTATATCATAAAATATATTAGTTTAATTGATGATTAAATTCAGGCACAATTTCTTTTAGTTTTAATAAAGGAGTAGAAGAATTAATTAACTCTTCAATTTTTGTATTTAATTCATTAATATCAAAAAAACTAGAACTTGCAACAGTAATAGATTCATACTCTGTTTTTTTATCAGAATCATTTATTAAAAGTTCTTCATATAGTTTTTCTCCAGCTCTTAAACCACAAAACTCAATTTCAATATCATCACGTCCTGACAATGCAATCATTTTATTAGCTAAATCTACTATTTTAATTGGCTCACCCATATCAAGAATAAAAAGTTCTCCACCTTTTCCAATACTAGCAGCTTGTAGTACTAGTTCACAAGCTTCTGGTATTAGCATAAAATATCGAGTAATATCAGGATGGGTTACTGTAATATTTAAGCCAAGCTCAATTTGTTTTTTAAACTTAGGAATTACAGAACCAGAAGAACCAAGAACATTCCCAAAACGAACAGCAACTATCTCTGTATCTTGAGAGTCTACATTTTGTGCATAGAGTTCACATATTCTTTTAGTAGTACCCATCACATTAGTAGGCCTTACCGCTTTATCCGTTGAAATTAAAACAAACTTTTTCACTCCAAACTCAATAGCTAAATCAATGCAGTTCTTAGTACCAATTATATTATTAGTAATTCCAGATAATATGTTGTCTTCTACTAAAGGTACATGTTTATAGGCAGCTGCATGAATCACCATATCAGGATGATACTTTTCAAAAGTCTCTTTTAATATTTCTTTATTAACAACCGACTTCATAACCGACACGTGATTAAAGTCTTTTAATTCTTCACTAATACTATAAAGATTAATTTCACTGTGATCAAGCAAAATTAATTGTTTTGCTTTAAAATGCACACACTGCCTAGCTATCTCAGAACCAATACTACCACCTGCCCCAGTAATTAAGATAGTCTTGTTTTCAATAAAATTCTCAATTTGTTTTTGATCTAAATCTGCAGGATGACGTGCTAATAAATCTTCAACGGTAATATCTTTTAATTGTTTTGAAAAATTCTCTTTCTTTAGAATATTTTCTAAAGATGGAAGTATTTTAATACTTTCAAACTTACCTTCCATCTCATTGTAAATTGAATTAATTTCAACTTTTGAAGCAGAGGGCATTGCAATAATCATAATATCAAAATGATCTTTCTTATATTTTCTTAAATATTTCTCACGTGATAAAATAGCTAAACCATCTATAGACCTATTTTGCAAAACCTTCTCATCATCAATAAAACAAACCACTTTATATTCTGAGCTTGAAAATTCATTCTCAAGCTGTAATCCAGCTTTTCCAGCCCCATAGATGACAATATTCTTGGATTTATATGTTCTAGATCTATTAATCAAAAAATTATACGAATACATCAAAAAAGAAATAGAAAATATATATAAAAATAGCTCCGATAAAATAAAAGATATTCTATATTCTCCATAAAGAAAAGGCATATAAACAAAAAAAGCAGCTATATAAACAATACTCTTTATTAAGAAAGACCGTGAAGATGTTTTAGACCAAGAGAGCGAATAATCTTTTAATATCAAAAAAGAACAAACAAAACGAACAATAACTACAAATATAAATAAAGAATAATCAAAAGGAAGTTTAAATATAAAAAAAGACCAAGAGAATGTAATAAGACTTAATACAATAATAACTAGAAAATTCAAAATTCGCTTGTCAATATGAAACATTACTCAAATCCTTTTTTATTATTTACAAATTTCATAATTAGAGACAAGAGAACAAAAACTACGATAAAAGATATCAAAGCATTAGAAATAAAATACACAATAGCAAATATCAATATATTTATAAAAATAGAATACTTAACAACTTTATCATGAGCCCATCCACTTTGATTAAGTCTCTGATACGCATGTTTTTTATGAGCTTGGCTTATTCTCTCACCATTAAATTTCCTAAGGACTAAGGTATAAGTAGCATCAAAAACAAAGAGTCCAAACAAAGAAATCCATACTAAAATACTAGTACCTTCATTCTCTAAGTTACCATTCTGATAATATATCGCAAATATCGCAATATTATATCCCAAGAGTGTACTTCCAACATCACCCATAAATATCTTAGCTTTATGCCAATTCCATACTAAAAATCCTAAACTAGCACTTACTAATACTAAGAAGTGAGAATCACTAAAGAAAATATATCCAGCCAGTCCTAAAAATATAGCCTGAGATCCTGCATACCCATCAATGCCATCAAGAAAATTATACAAATTAATAAACCAAATAATCATAAAAAATGCAAAAATATTTATTAAGACAGTATTATCAATTGAAAATACTATTAAATTTATTTGCTCTAATCCACCTAAAAAGTATAATCCCAATATAGCCACTGAAGATTGCACAATTAATCTAAGTTTCGCACTCAATTCAAATAAATCATCAAAATAAGAAACTACAGAGATAAGTATTCCTACCATTAGTGCGTAATATATAGAATGATTTATATCATCCATATAATATAAATAAGAAATTCCAAGAAACCAAGTTAAAGCAAGAGCAATTCCACCACCATGAGGTGTGGAAACTGTGTGTGAGCTTCTATCACTTACTTTTGCAACAAGTGATTTCTTTATAGCTATTTTTCTTACAATCAAAGTTAAAATTACTGAAAATATGAATAACACTAAATATAACATTTTAATCCTCGTATAGTTTTTTGTATTTATTTAAAATAATATCTTTTGAATAATAAGTTTCTACAATTTTTCTTGATTTTTTCCCCATTATGTTAAAATTATTTGACTCAATACATATCTTATCAATTAAAGCAGAAAGTTTTTCAATATTTCCTGGTTCGATTGTCCATCCAATATTATGTTCTTTTACAAGCAATGATATTTCAGATTTATTATCTCCTATATATAATAAAGGTTTTGATGAAGCCATATTTGTATATGACTTACTTGGAACTCCTAATCCATACATTGATTTACTTAAAGATATTATTGCAACATCACAAGCATTTAAAAACTCATTCTTTCTTGAAAAAGGAAAATTACCTGCATAAAAGACATTGCATGCTTTATTTGTTTTTATATAATCTAGTATATTGTTTTTATATGCACCATCACCAATAAATAATAAGACAAATTCTTTGTCTTGTACAAGTGATGCAGCTTTTAACAAAGTTTCAATTCCTTGTACACGTCCTAAATTACCTGCAAATAAGAAAACTTTTTTATTTACTATTTTTWAATCATTCAATATTTTATTTCTTGATTTATCTTCTTCTTTTATAGTATTTATATCACACCAATTTTCAATTAATGTAATAGGAACTTTATTTTTTGTTTTAGAAGAAACAACATCATTCATATCTCTACCAATAACCACAATTTTATCAGCTGATGAATATGACCAGTCATAAATTTTTTTAACTATCTTATAAAACAACTTATTAGAAGAAATTATACCTGCAGCACCGAGGTTTTCAGGAAATACATCATATACTAATAAGGTATATTCAAACTTTCTAAACTTTCTAAATAAAGAAATAATAGGTACTAAAAAAGCTGGATTTGTAGTAATTAAAACTCTGTCATCTTTTTTAATTGTAACAATAGCTTTAGTACTTAATTTAATAGTTAATAAAAGAAATTTGAAGATTCTTGCTATCAAATTATTATCATTTAATTTAATGCTTTTTAATCTAATAATTTTATTTTTTAAAAAAGAAAGTTCACTTTTTCCATTTAATGAAGATGTACAAATTACTTGTATATTCTCATCATTAACTTCATACAATTTTTTACTTATATCTAAAAGTAAATTTGCATCTGTTCTATTATTTGGATAAAAATATTCGCTTATTATTACAATTCTTTTTTTCAAGATTTATGCCATACCACTTTATTAATATAATCAGTATATGAAAGAATTATTCTTAGTACTTTTTCAGATACATTAGGCATTGAATAGTCAGCAACAGGTCTTAAATCATTAGCATTTTGAGTACTCAAAATTTCTAATCCTTGCAAAATTCTTTCTTTTTCTAAACCAACCATCATTACAGAAGCTTCTTCCATAGCTTCAGGTCTTTCATGCGCTTCTCTAATATTTAAAGCAGGAAATTTCAATATTGATGATTCTTCACTTATTGTTCCACTATCACTTAAAACTGCTTTTGATTCTTTTTGAAGTTTCACATAATCATTAAAACCCAAAGGTTTCATAAGTGAAATTAAAGGATTAAACTTAATATTTTTCTCTTCAATTTTATTTCTAGTTCGTGGGTGAGTAGAAATTATAATTGGTAGTTTATAAATATCCGCAATTGCATTTAACGTATCCACTAAATCTAAAAAGTTTTTATCAGAAGAAATATTTTCTTCTCTATGCGCAGATACGACAAAATATTCTTTCGGTTTTAAATTTAATGTCTTTAAAATAGTAGAATTATTAATATCATCTAATTTAGATGTAATAACTTCAAACATTGGAGAACCAGTTTTGATTATTCTATCGGCAGGTAAACCCTCTCTTAAAAGGTATTCTCTTGCAATATCACTATATGTCATATTTATATCACTAGTATGATCAACAATTTTTCTATTTGTTTCTTCTGGAACTCTTTGATCAAAACATCTATTTCCAGCTTCCATATGGAAAATAGGTATTTTTCTTTTTTTAGCAGGAATTGCACAAAGACAAGAATTAGTATCACCCAGTATTAGTACAGCATCAGGGTTTTCTTTTTCAAACACTTCATCAATTGATATAATAATTTTACCAATAGTAGCAGAAGGACTTCCACCAGCAGCATTTAAGAAATAATCAGGTTTTCGTAAATTAAAATCATTAAAGAAAACTTCATTTAATTCATAATCGTAATTTTGCCCAGTATGTACAATTGTATGTTTAATTGCATTTGATTCTTCAAGTTTTGTTATTACTGAAGATAATCTAATTATTTCAGGTCTTGTTCCAACAATTGTCATTACTTTTAATTTTTTTATCATTTTATACCTCTAAAAAATATGTATCTGGATTATCTTGGTCAAATGATTCATTTGCCCAAAGGAATAGTAACATTTCTTCATCGCCTGTATTTTTAATATTATGAGTATATCCAGGAATCATTTCAACTACTTCCATTTTTTTATCACTTACTTTATATGAAACAATCTTATTTGTAATTATATGTTTAAGTTCAATTGTAGCTTCACCTTTTATAACTAAGAACTTTTCATTCTTAGTATGATGATAATGATTACCTCTCATTACACCAGGAGCTGTACTAGAAAGAGAGAACTGTCCACTGTCAAGAGTTTTTAAAACTTCAAAAAATGTACCTCTTTCATCTTTATGCCCTTTTAATTCATATGAAAAATCATTTTCATCTAGATAACTTAAATAAGTAGCGTATAAAGCTCTTTCAAATCCAGATGCAACGTCTGGAATAACAAGAGTTTTTCTATTATCTTTAAATTTAAATAATAAGCTTTTTATTTCACCTAATGTTTTTGAATGTACAGTATCAATTTCAAAATACTTATTTGCAAATGTATTTTTAATTTTTAATTTATTAACAAAAGATTTAATAACATCATCAATATATACTAAATTTAAAATATGATTTTCATCATTAATTGTAATATCAATATTATGGGTAATATTATGGCACCAAGTAGAAATTACAGAATTATAATTAGGTCTAGACCATTTACCAAATACATTTGGCAAGAGATAAATATAAATATTAGAATTACACTCTTTTGCATAATTTAAAAGTAAATTCTCTGCTTCTAATTTACTTTTACCATAATCATTATCCAATAGTGATTGAGTAGATGAAGATAATAATATTGGCGTATTTTTTTCTTCTTTTTTCAAAATATCAACAATTATTTTTGTTAAAGAAGAATTTCCTTCATAAAATTCTTCTTTATTTTTTGGTCTATTAACACCAGCTAAATGAAATATAAAATCGACTTCTTTTACATAGGCTTCTAAAATATTTAATGAATCTTTTTTAGAATATAAATATAATTCTAATGATTTATCTCTTTTTAAATGCTCTATTAAATTTTTAGCTATAAATCCATCAGCGCCAGTTACCAATACTTTCATCTATATTACTCCAAATTCTTTTAATTGAGATTGTACTTCATGAAGCTTCATAATCATATCTTTCATCTCATTTTCATCTAATCTATGAGTATTATGTGAATGATAATCACTAGCTTCAGTTATCACTTCACCATCAACGAAAAACTTACTATAATTTAGATCTCGTGTATCAGAAGGTATCCTATAATAAGCATCCATATCGATTGCATTTACCATCTCTTCACGAGTGAGTAATGTTTCATATAGTTTTTCACCATGCCTTGTACCTATTACTTTTATAGGATGTTTAGGTTTATCCAACATTTTTGTTAAAGTATTGGCTAAAAGTTCGATAGTAGCAGCCGGTGCTTTTTGTACAAATATATCTCCRTTTTTWCCATTTYTAAAWGCAAACATWACYAAATYAACYGCATCRTCYAAACTCATCATAAATCTRGTCATRTTWGGATCKGTWATAGTTATATCTTTTCCTTCTCTAATTTGGTTAATAAATAAAGGGATAACAGAACCACGACTTGCCATAACATTTCCATATCGAGTGCAACAAATAGTAGTTTCATTTTCATCTAAATTTCTCGACTTTGCAACTGCTACTTTTTCCATCATAGCTTTACTTATACCCATCGCATTTATAGGATATACAGCTTTATCAGTACTTAAAACTATTACTTTTTTTACATTATATTTTATAGCTGTGTTAAGTACATTTTCAGTACCTATAACATTTGTTTGTACTGCTTGCATAGGATAAAATTCACAAGATGGCACTTGCTTTAATGCAGCAGCATGAAATATAAAATCTACCCCTTTGATAGCATCATCTAGAGAGTTTACGTCACGTACATCACCTATATAAAATTTAAGTTTATCATCTGTATATTTTTTTCGCATATCATCTTGTTTTAATTCATCACGAGAAAATATTCGTATCTCTTTTATATCTGTATCTAAAAAATTACGAAGAACTGCATTCCCGAAACTTCCCGTTCCACCTGTAATCAGTAGTATTTTATTTTTAAACATTTTTATCCTTTAAAAATTTTTTTATTTAATGTAAATCCAATTAAAGTATATATAATCATGGACAATAYMWTTRASWTMKNTYTTANTYWATRTATWANNTKYYWMWRKWAATYCNNAAATAWWSNTAAWANTGRMWWWYAKTAWAARNATATTNNNATMAANAASTNTTWAWAATGKTMNNNTYTMTTWNTKGYYWRYKSKKRYTWCTWTNTRMAWGWRYWATAKTTAYWWWATWTKMWWNTRTTNATTAAWYMWRYWSYATRMYCGNTAARNAWATKAAARWTWNNATNAATTTMTNNTYAWRWTAYYAWTWRYAAWGAAWNTTATTATTAATGTTAATAATGTATTTAGTAATCCTACTTTTAAATATTTAATTATCATTATTCTCTTTTATATTTTTTTCTAATTGTAAAAATAGGTCTTTGTTTGGTTTCAATATATGTTTTCCCTACATATTCACCGACTATTCCTATAAATAAACTATTTAAACCACCAAATAACATAATAAGTATAGAGGTAAAAGCCCACCCGGGAACTTCGACATTATTAACAAATTTTTCATATATTACATATATTACACCTAAAATAGAAAAGAAAAACATAAATATTCCAAATATAGAAATAAAGCGTATTGGAATTGCACTAAAAGAAGTAATTCCATCAATCGCTAGTGAAAGTAAACTTGAAATATTAAATTTTGATTCGCCTTTTGTTCTCTTTAATCTATCATAATAAACACAGGCATATTTACTTTCTAAATTAGTAATAATACCTCTTAAATACCTATTTTTTTCAGAATAATTTTTGAAATCTTCAAGAAGGGACTTACTCATCAGTCTAAAATCTCCATGATTATAAACAGAATTCACACCAAGTAAATTTAGTAGTTTATAGTAAGCTTGAGCAGTATGTTTCTTCAAAAAACTGTCACTACCTCTATTTTGTCTAATACCTAAAACTAAATCATATCCATCATAATATTTTAATATCATATCTTCAATCTTTGATGGATCATCTTGTAAATCTGAATCTACTGTTACTATCATGTCTTTTGATGCATTAAATAGACCAGCACTAATTGACCCTTGATATCCAAAATTATTTCTAAGGTCTAATATAACAATATTTTTATCTTCTTGATATATTTTATACATTTCCTTAAATGTATTATCAGTTGAACCATTATTTACTAGAATAATTTCATAATCACTTATTATGGTATTACACCATTTATTTAGTAATTTTTTAATTATAGTATATGATTCATAAATAACTTCTTCTTCATTATAGCATGGGATAACAATAGATAATGTTTCTAGCTTCTTAATCATTGTTAATAAATTTTCTAATTTTTTTAATCATATAATCGATAGCATTATCGCCCATTCCTGGGTATAATCCTATCCAAAAACTATCATTCATAATTTTATCCGTATTGGGCAATTTTCCAATAACTTTATAATCTTCATTTTCAATCATTTCATCAAATAAGGGATGTCTTAGAATATTTCCTGCAAATAAATTTCTTGTTTGGATTTTATTGTCTTCTAGAAACATAGATATATTATTTCTTGTAAATTTCATATCATCGTTTACGGTTATTAAAAATCCAAACCAACTAGGATCTGAGTTAGGAGTGGCTTTTTGAATAGTAATGTATTTTTCTAGTCCTTGTAACCCATCTAATAATCTTTTATGATTTTCTTTTCTTTTTTCTACAAATTGTGGAATTTTTTCAAGTTGAGCTACACCTACTGCTGCTTGCATATCGGATACTTTTAGATTAAATCCAAAATGACTATAAACATATTTATGATCATAACCTTTTGGTAAATCTCCAAACTTTTTAGAAAATCTCGCCCCACATGTATTATCTACACCACTTTCACACCAACAATCTCTACCCCAATCTCGCATACTTAACATAATTCTTTTAAGAAGTGGATTGTCTGTATACGTTGCTCCACCTTCACCCATCGTCATATGATGTGGCGGATAAAAACTACTCGTACCTATATCTCCCCAAGTTCCTGTTAATTTACCATCATACATACTCCCTAGTGCATCACAATTATCTTCTATAAGCCAAAGATTATTTTTATTACAAAATTCTTTGATAGTTTTTATATCAAATGGATTGCCAAGTGTATGTGCTATCATAATAGCTTTTGTTTTAGGACTAAGCGCTTTTTCAAGTTGAGTAACATCCATATTTACATGTGTAAGTTCCATATCTACAAACACAGGTACAGCACCGTACTGAACTATAGGTGCTATTGTTGTAGGAAAACATGCAGCTACTGTTATAACTTCATCACCTCTTTTAATTTGTCTTTCTTTTAACAGTGGAGAAGTAAGTGTATAAAATGCTAAAAGATTTGCTGAACTTCCACTGTTTACTAAAAGGGTCCATCTAACACCTAAATATTCTGATAACTTTTTTTCAAATTTTTTAGAATAATCACCATAAGTAAGCCAAAAATCAAGTGAAGAATCTACAAGATACTGCATCTCTATTTCATCAAAAACTCTTCCTGCATAATTAACTCTAGTTTCCCCATCAATAAATTTTTTTTCTTGCTGTGGTTTATGAACTAGTTCATAATATTCTTTCGTTTTATTTAATATCTCTTGTTTTAGCTCTTCTTGCTTAGTCATTTTTTATATCCTTGATTGTATTTTTGATTGCTTCTTTTAAAGTAAATTTTTGTTGCCAATTTGGTACATTTATTCCTATAAAGTACGGCTTCATTGTTTCTCTATCCCTATAGTTTCTAGCACCCCAATTTATATTTAACTTACTATTTGTAACATCTTCAAATATTTTAGACAACTCTTTTAAAGTAGGCTTTTCTTTATTTGAAATTACAAAAGTTTTATTATTATATTTTGATATATTATCTTGCTTAAAATTTTCAATCATAGTATCATATGCATTAACGATATCATATATATAGCTTATATCTATAGTTTGCTCACCAGCTGACATATCAAGTGTCTTATCACTTTTAAGAAGGTTAATCCATAAGTTAAAAATCTTATTTCTTGTATCATTTGGACCAAAGGTATCATTTAACTTTATTGTTGTAAATATTAAATTTGATGTTTCTGTATAAAATTTTGATATATTTTCAAAAGCTTCTTTTGATGATGCATACAAATTTACTGGATTATAATCTTCATTATTATAATTTTGCCAAAATGTTCCAGTATTCAAAAACCATTCAACATTTGCAAATATACAAGCTTCTAATAAATATGTACCAAAAGTAATATTACTATCTATTAATCCTTTAATATCATTTGATTTATGTTCAACTATAATATTTGAAGCAAAATGAACAATTCCTTTAATAGTATTATCTAAAAAGATATTATTAATTTCATCATAGTCATTAAATACAATAATTTTACAGTTTATATCTTTTAATACACTAGTATCACTTGCTTTTCTTACTAATACATAAATATTATATTTATTTTGAACTGATTTAATAAATTCTTTTCCTACAAAACCTGTTGCTCCTGTAACTATTATATTCATATTGCCCATTCTATTCTTTTATTTTTTGCATCATTAATAAAACTATCCAAATCATCTTTCGTTGATACTTGACTATTTTCATAAAAAACTTTATACCATTTAACAGTTTTTTCAAATGTCTTTTCACTATCCCATATATCATTCCATTTTAAAAGAATATGAGCTTTTGAGCAATCTAATTTTAGTAAATTTGCTTCATGTAGTTGATTGGGATCACGATTGATTTCATAATCAATTTTATCCCAATGCTTTATTACATTTTTTACTACTTCTTCAACGGTAATGCTTCCCTCATCAGATGGTCCAAAATTCCAAGCATCTGAAAACTCTATTTTTTCTTCTAAGAGCTTTTGACCTACCTGCAAATAGCCACTAAGAGGTTCAAGTACATGTTGCCAAGGTCTAGTAGCATAGGGATTTCGTATACTTACTTTTTTATTATTTGAAACCGAAATCATAATATCAGTTATAAGTCTATCTTTTGCCCAATCCCCACCACCAATTACATTTCCAGCTCGACAAGAAGCAATAAGAGTATTATGAGTTTTTTTATAATTTTTTATATTAAAGTATGAATTTCTATATGAATTTACTAGTAAATCAGCACAACCTTTTGAAGAGCTATAAGGATCAAACCCACCCATTGGGTCATTTTCTCTATATCCCCATATCCATTCTTTATTTTCATAAGCTTTATCACTTGTAATATTTACTATTGCTTTTACGCCGTTAGCTCTACATGCTTCAAGAACTTTTAATGTACCCATTACATTTGTTTCATAAGTTTCTATAGGATTTTCATATGACAATCGAACAAGAGGTTGTGCTGCTAAATGAAATACTATATCAGGAGTATATTTTGCAAAAGTCATATTTAATTTATCTAAATCTCGTATATCTCCAATAATAGATATAATATCCAAATTTAATAATCCTATATGATTTGGAGTAGTAGGAGCTTCAAGAGAATATCCTACTACCTTAGCACCCATTTTATTTAGCCAATAAACTAACCAAGAGCCTTTAAATCCAGTGTGGCCAGTAACAAGCACTGTTTTATCTTTATAGACTCCAGAAAATAAGTTGTGCATTACCAAGATTTCCAAGGTGCTTTATTTTTATCCCAAAGTTTATTTAAATCATTTTTATCTTTTAAAGAATCCATTGGTTTCCAAAATCCTTCATGTTTATAAGTAAATATTTCACCATCTTTTGCTAGATTCATAAGAGGGTCTTGTTCAAATATTGTTTCATCACCATCTGTAATATAATCAAAAACTTTAGGTTCACATACAAAGAAACCTGCATTAATCCAGCCACCATCACCTTTTGGTTTTTCAAGAAAATTAGTAACTTGATTATTTTCTGTAATATTTAAAGCACCAAATCTACCTTCTGGTTGTGAAGAAGTCATAGTCACTGCTTTTCCATGTATTTTGTGAAATTTTACTAATTCTTCAATATTAATATCAGATACTCCATCACCATAAGTTAGCATAAAGGACTCATCACCAATAAATTCTTGAGCTCTTTTCACACGACCACCAGTCATACTGTTAAGACCAGTATCGAGTAAGGTTACTTTCCAAGGTTCACTAGAGTTATTTAATACTTCCATACTACCATCTTTCATATTTATAGTAAAATCACTTTGGTGTAGAAAATAATTAGCAAAGTACTCTTTTATAAAATACCCTTTATAGCCAAGTAAAACAACAAATTCATTAAAACCATATTTACTATACATTTTCATGATATGCCAAAGGATTGGCTTACCACCTATTTCTACCATAGGTTTTGGTCTCATATCTGTTTCTTCACTTAATCTTGTTCCCAAACCACCTGCTAATAATAATACTTTCATTAAATATTTCTCCTAAAAGTTTTAATTTTAATTATATCTTTTTAATATAAAATAATCTACTATACCTATAAATCCAATAACTATTAAAATATAACTTCCATACATATATGCAGCTATTGGTGGATAATAAGGGGTAAATCCACCTCCCGCAAATCCTATAGCTAAGAATAATATATATTGTTTTGTATATAAAAGTAGTAACATCATAATCACTCCAATAAAAGCACTAAAATATATCATTTTAAGGTTTCCAACTTTATATCCTATACTATAGGACTGAGCTACATTTAAAACCAAATGTTTGATTATCATCATCGGACTTTCATCTAATATCTCAAAATATTTTTTTTTCAATACTTTATAATAATCAGTTTTTATTTTAGTATTCATTATATTGTCACTATTAACTGTTTTACCAGTTTGCTCTTTATAATACTTATACCCTTCTGTATCACTAAGCGTAATATTATACTTATTTTCATATGCACCAATACCTACATACATAGTATGCCAAGGTCCTATACTAAGACTTGGTGATATATTAATCAATACCAAAAATAAGCCTAAACCAATGGCACTTTTTTTATAACTATCTTTAAAAGCATATAAAATATAAAATAAAATAATCAAAAATAAAACAGTCGGTCTAATTATATATACAAATACAAAGATAAAAGTTATTATAAAAATAAGATTTTTGGTTCTATCTTGATTAAAATACCAATATATAAATATTACAGATGGAATTACTTGCCAAAAATAATAAAATGGATAGTTTACAAAATACAAGATAATAGGATTGATAGCATAAAATATAAAAAATAATACTTGTTGATATTTTTTTTCTAACAAAGATAAAATAAATAAAGATATACATATATGTACTATATATTGTAAAGACTGTAGTGATTCTAAATCACCTTGCCAAAAAAATACCTTTTTTGAAAAAATCACAATAAAGACTAATCCCTTAGATAAGTAATCATATAAAAGTAAATCATTCCTTTTAGTAAAATTATATTCAAATAATCTGCTAGCAGAAAGATTAGCAAACTGTTTTATCTCATCCCAATTTACATATAGTGCAAAGTCAGACCAATTAAAATTAACAGCAGCACTTAAATAGGGACCAATCCAAAATGACGTCATAGTCTGATTAAAATCCATTAGTTTTAAACAAACGAAAATAATTAAAACTATTAAACTATCTTGAAATATTTTGTTTTGTGTAATATATTTCATTTTATTCTTTTTTTGAGTGAGTAATTATGGCTAAAGTACACCCTAACATTATACCTACATAGGGATTAGAAATATTGATTTGAATTAATGCTCCAGTTAGAATGATAAACATCAATAAATAAGATATTAGTTTATATTCATTTTTTACATTACAAAACATATTCCGAAGAAGATAATAATAATAAATTATAACAAAACCAAAAAAACTAAATATTTCCAACAACTCATTATGCAGCGATCCTTCAGCTTCTAATCGATGAGTGTTAATAAAAGGTAAAAATACATTTTTTAAACTAAAATCATCAAAATATCTATGAGCATTACTATATCTTGCAGATAAAGAGGCATCTGTCACTGTAAAATCTAATAAACCTATAACAAAAGTTATAATAATGCTAGTTGTCATAAATAAATAAAAATAACTATTTAACCTAAACTTTGTAAGTTTATAAAAAAAGTATAATATTGGGATCAAATAAATTCCATATATAAATAGTCTTGAATCAGTATCTTGAATAGCAATTAATGATATGATGATTAATAATAAAGACCTTTTTATCATCACTTTATTAATTAAATTTTGAAATGATAATACAATAGCTAAATAATAAATAAATGGAAAATAATCATAATAACTATAAATAATCATTGAATTATGGATGTAAAAAGGTGTACTAAAAATTGTTTCTTGTAAAACTTGTCCTGTGTACATATTATTTACATATATGTGYATTTGATATAAATATATATCAAATAAAAACTTTATTAATATTACAAAAAAAAGTGTCTTATATAAAATAAAAAAACTATTCTCTTTTGATAATAAATAATTTTTAAAACTATAATATGAAATAATTGGTAATAACATTCCTACTCCAACTATAAAAGCCCTTGTTGTACCATAATATATATTTAATAACATATAAAAAACAATTAATATTGATAATAATATTATTTGTTTATTCCGTAATAATGGTCTAATACTTATACTAGCCATAACAATAAGCACTAAAACAGATATCGGTATAGATGGTCTTAAATATTGATTAAAATAATATCCATCAAACTTTAAGCCTTGTGTAAAGTCTAAGCTAATAAAAATAGGACTAAAAATAATAAATAATATAAAATAGATATTATACTTTCCCCATAATTCAAATAAAATTTTTTTACTAATTATCACTATCTATTTCCTCTATTTTATTTGTAAAGTATTCATATCTATTTTGAGCATAGTGATCTTTTAAAAAGATTTTTATATCAGATTGTACTAAATCAAAATTATTTGAGAAATATTTTATAACATTAAAATACTCCTCATTTGTTTTACATTTGGATATTACAGTTGTAGGAGATTTTAATAAGTTTGGCAAATTAGAATACACAAGAGGTAAACCATAAGACAGAAGTTGAAAAACTCTATTATTTACAGTAACCGCGTTCATTTCATTTCTTTTTGGATCATATGGTAATAAACTACATACAATATCATCCATATTTAAAGTTTCTAGTGAGGAGGGGTCTATTAATTCAAAAGTAGTATACTCATTACATTTTTCAATTTTAGAAAATATTTTAGTTTGAACACTCCCAACAAATCTTAATTTGATTTTTTTCTTTAGTAAATATTCTATCACATCCCAATCAATTCTATGATCTATGAATCCCCAGTATAAAACAACATCTTTTTTTATTGCTACTATCGTAGGTTCTATATATTCATTTTGAGCCCAAGGTAAAAATATATGAGTGTTTTGATTATATTCTTTTAACTGCTCTACTAATGGATAGGAAACAGCCAATACTAAATCTGAATTTTTACATGTATCTAATAATTGATTTCGTATGGATTTTGTCATCCAAAATTTTGCTTGTGATACAAAATCATCATTTATAATAGTGATTACTTTTTTATCTGGAAATAAGTCCTTTAAAAATGGATAATCATAATTAAAATTTATCACTAAATCTATATTTTCATTTTTAATATTTTTTTGAATAAAATATTTAGCTACAAATTGGTTTAATTTTACTAAAAATTCAAATGGTCTTAACTGATGATGAAATAATTCAAAGTGCCTAATAAAATTTATTTTATCTTTTTTATATTTAATAGTCTTTAATTGTGTAGAACAACTTTTTTCAAAAAAAGTTACATTATGTCCATAAGAAGATAAAAGCCTTGTGAGCTGATGTCTTATTCGTGGAGATTCGTTCCAGTTTGTTTTAGTAAAAATTACAATATTTTTATTTTTCATAGTTCAATAACTCTTTTATGATATTTTCACTAGCTTTACCACCACCATATAAATCTAACTTAGAATTTTCTGTATTATACTTCACATTCTTTTTATAAACTGCTATAATCTTATCTTTATCTGCCCCGACTAAACTATTCTCTCCACACTCAACAAGCTCTACCCATTCTGTTTCATCTCTTAAAGTTATACACTTTTTTTCGAAAAAATATGCCTCTTTTTGAAGTCCTCCACTATCAGTCATTACTAAATCACAATTCTTTATCAACCATACCATGTTAAGATACCCTATGGGATCCATGATAGTTAAATTTTCAAGATTTAAATTTAAAGTTTGAATAATTTTTTTTGTTCTTGGATGCAGAGGCAATATTATTTGTTTTTCTTTTGCTATTTCAGTTAAAGCTTCAAATATATTTCTTAAGTTTTTTTCGCTATCTGTATTTTCTGCTCGATGGACAGTGCATAGTATAAAATTATTTTGAATATCACAGATTGGTTTAATTGCAAGATTTTTATAAAATATAGCACCATCTTGCATAACATCGCCACTTTTCACTACTTTTACATTAAGCTTTTCATAACCTTCATTTTTAAGATTTTTTATAGCTATATCTGTAGGACAAAATAAAATATTGCTTATTCTATCAGTAAGTATTCTATTCACTTCTTCTGGCATTTTCATATTGAAACTTCTAAGTCCTGCTTCTATATGAGCTAATTTTATATTTAGTTTTGAAGCGACAATGGCACCTGCTAAAGTAGAATTTGTATCGCCATATACCATAACCCAATCTGGTTTTTCTTTCAGTATAACCTCTTCAATCTTTTCTATCATCTGTCCCGTCATAGCACCATGACTTAATCCATTTATATTTAAATTATAATTTGGTTTAGGTATTTTCATCTCATCAAAAAATATATCTGACATATTTGCATCAAAATGTTGTCCAGTATGAATGATAACTTCTTCTATATTATTGTATTTTATTATTTCTCGGCTTACTGTACCTGCTTTTATAAATTGGGGTCTTGCCCCTAGTATTGTTACTATTTTCATTATTTTTTCACCTTAACATTAAATTTCATCACCCATTCACCAAAAACTATAATTCTCCAAATAGTAAAGTCAAATCTTATTGTACCATTAACCACTTCTTTAAAATATTTTACTGTGTTTGTTGTAATTAAACCATTTGAAAGTGTTACATAATCTTCTATTTTATTTAAAAATATCTCTTTATTTTCTCTTATCCATATCTCTTCAGGTGTAACAAATCCCATCTTATCTTGCCTATTTTTAATTTTATTTGGAATTATATTTTTCATCGCTTCTCTTAATATAGATTTTGTTTCGCCATTATTTATTTTATACTCATCGGGCAATGATAATACAAACTCTACAAGTCTATAGTCTAAAAATGGTACTCTTGATTCTATAGAAAATGCCATAGAATCTCTATCTTCATAATGAAGTAACATAGGTAGATTTATATCTATTAGTTGTGATATAGAATAGCTTCGTATATCCGTATAATTGTTTCGATGCTTTTTATCTTTAAAACTACTATTAAATAATGATATTTTATTTGAATTCTTATTTCTTAAAATATCTCTAATTTTACTTGGAAGTAGTTTTTCAATTAACTCTTTAATAATTTTTATATTTGAATAGTTGTGATTTGTTTTATATGCTTTAAATTCATATATAAATTTTGATATTTTAAATCCCTTTAATAATCCTAATAGATATGCACTATAAAATCCATGATATCCTGCTAAATATTCATCGGCACCTTGACCATCAAGCATAACAATTAGGTTATTATTCTTTGCCTCTTTAAATACACTCCATTGAGCAAAGATGCTAGTAGAACCAAATGGTTCATCTTGATGCCAAAGAATATTATCAAGCTCTTTAAAAAGGTCATCATATTTTGGAAAAATTTTATTTGATTTAGTATTTGTATTATTTGTTACTTCATCTATGTACTCTTGTTCATCATATTTCTTTATATCAAAACATGAAGACACAGTTTCTTGAATACTATTTTCTTCATCTTTTAATAGATTATTAACAGTACAAACTATGGATGAACTATCTAAACCACCAGATAAGCATGATCCAACTTTTACATCACTTCTCAATCGTAAAGATACAGAATCATTAAATAATTTTTCAAATTCTTTACTCGCATCGTCAAAATTTAATGTAGATTCTTTTAGCGTATTCTTTAAATCATACCAATGTTCAATATTAAAAGAATTATCTTTTAAATTATATACTAAATTATGTCCACCTCTTAACTGAAAAACATTTTTAAATAGAGTTTCATTTGTGTGTTCAAATAAACCATATTCTAAAAAATCAAATCCTCTAGCAGTATTTAATATTGATTCCCAGCCTTTTATAACAGTAAATTGTTTGATCTCTGAAGCAAATACAAATTTATCCTTAATCTGAGCATAATAAAAAGGCTTAATTCCAAATCTATCACGGCTACAAAATATTCTCTCTTTTTCTTTATCATAAATAGCAAAAGCCCACATGCCATTAAACTTATGTACACAAGATTCCCCCCATTTATCATAAGAGGCAAGTATAACTTCTGTATCTGTGTGAGATTTAAATGTATATCCATAACTTAAAAGTTCTTCTTTCAATTCAAGATAATTGTAAACTTCTCCATTATAAGTAATAGTATATTTTTCATTTAAATAATGCATAGGTTGATGACCATCACTACTTAAATCTAAAATAGACAATCTTCGATGTCCAAAAGCAAAATTCTTCTCATAAAAAAATCCTTCATCATCAGGACCTCTGTGTGAAATAAGATCATTTATTTTTTTAATTTCTTCTTTATCTATAGATTTATTATATTTATTTATTATTCCACTAATTCCACACATACTAGATTTCCTTCTTTTTAAAAAATTTAATTTTTTCCATATCTTTTTTCTCAAGTAACATATAACTGACAGCAACTAAAACAACCAATACATAGACAATCTTCACACTAACAGATAAAAGAGTTATTGTATCAAATATATTTAAAACAAAACTTCCACTTAACAGTATAAAAATAAAACTTAATATTAATTCTTTTGTTTTGTAGGGAATAGGATAATATTTATATCCCAATTTTACATATAATCCAAATACTAAAATAGCACTAATTAAAGTTGCATATGCTGCTCCACTTAAACCAAAAATAGGTATTAAAGTATAATTTAAAATAGTATTTACGATAGCTCCAAAAATAGTTATCACTGCTATAAGCTTAGTTTTTTTTGCAATACCTATACCTGGCGCAAAAATATACATATTTGAAAAAAATGTAGCTATTACAAGTATTGATACAATACTAGCCGCACCATAAAAAACCTCTGTCGTTAATAAAACAATCATCTCTTTTGAAAAAACTATACTTCCTGCTACAACTACTAATGCAAATAAAGAAAAAATATTAAAAATCTTTGAAATATCCTTTGGTGTATTTTTTTCTTTATAATGTTTATATACTAAAGGCATTAAAGAACTTTGAAATCCAATCATTACAAGTCCAGAAATAGCTGCAAATCTATAAGCTAGTCCATAAATACCAAGTTCTTCAAAACCAAGTATTTGTTTTATAGCAATTCTATCTATAAACATTGCTATAAAAACAGCAATTCCAGAAAGTACCAATGGATATGAGAATGATATCATCTCTTTAAACTTACCATAGTTAAATTTAAATTCATAACTCTGTCTTGCCAAATAAATAGCCAATACACTCGCAATAATATTTGCTATAATTTGAGCTATAAAAATACTCTCAACTTTTAACCCTAAAATAGTTAATAAATAAATCGCAACAATTGCTAAAATTATTACATTTACTATACTAACTACTGCAAAATCTTTGGGTCGTATTTCAAATTTAAGCTGGTTTTGAACAAAATAAAATATTCCATTTGTAGCGATAGCCGCACTTGCTATTATAAAAAGAACTTCTAATGAGGTATCATCTAAAAATAATTCTGAAAAATTATTTGAGAAAACATAACTTATTATATAATACGCTAAGTAAATGACTAAAGTAAATAAAAAGGCAGTAGATACATATTCTTTTTTTTCTTGTCGTCCCTTTGCCTCTTGATAATATCTTGCAACTGCTTGTGAGATTTCCAAAGCAATAGTAAGATTTATAATAGAAGCCAAAATCATAAAATAATCTATCAGACCATACTCACTAGGAGTTAAATAAAGTGTATATATTGGAATTAAAAATATGGAGATACCGCGAGTAAGCACAGTTGATATAGTATAAATAGCACTATTTTTAATAAAAGATTTTATCAATCTATCACACCATTTTCTTTTAATATATTGTTCATATATTCACTTGCTGATTCATAAGTGTAGTGTTTGTATGTAAACGCATATCCTTTATCGGCATAGTATTTTATTTTATCATGATTATTTAAAAGATATTTCAAGTTATCATACACTTCCCAATATTTTGTATTTAATAAACAAGAATCAAATCCTTCTAAGTTTAAATTATAATACTTTATTGCATCAGGATCATAAGACATCAATAAAGCATTATGATTTGCCATTCCCTCTATAGCTAATAAGCCCAAAGAGATATCATAACCATAAAACTGATTCAATACTATATGAGATGTTCTTAAATGATTAAGTACTATCTCATTAGACATATTTTTGAGCTCCACATATTCAAAAATATAACCTTCTAGTTCAAGTTTTTTAATAGCAGCCCTAACCAAAGGAGTACCTTTTACCAGTGGGTTTGAAGGAGCATGAACAATCTTTATAATATTATTAGAATTGAATTTATTATTATCTTTAAAAAATTTCTCTTTAGGGTACATATATGCCCATGGGAATTGTTTATTTTTAATATAGGAAATTTGATCTAATTTAAAACTAAAAATTAAATCAGCATATTTATCTGCTGATATTGCAGTTTTCTTTACTATTAAATCATTTAAGATAAAATTTTCTGAATATTCATTTTGAGTATAAGATATATGATAATCTATATTTCTTCTTTTTGTATATTCTGAAGTTAATTTTAGAGAACGTATATCATCACCTACAAACATACAAACAATTTTTTTATTTTTAGATTTTAAGAATTTAAATTCAAAATCTCTGTTTAATAAAAAACCGGTATTCCATATATACAAAAAATGTGAATTCCTATTAATTAAATATCCAAGTAGTAGTGGGCCATAAATAAATCTCCATAGAAAAGAAATATATTTATTATCTATATTTATTGAATAATTATAAGTATACTTATATGAACGATTTATTCCCAAGCATACATTCTCTGACGAGCTAAAAGTATTCTTTAAAAGATGGATACACCCTGCAATTTCATCAACGCCTATGATCCAATTAATTTCTTTTTGATTCTTTGAGTTTAATTGAATCGCTTTATAAAAATAATATGATATCCAAAGCAACGGTATCTGACAATAGGATAATATTAAGTTTATTCTTCTTTTCATTATTTGCTCATTTTTTTAAATAACAAAATATACAGTGATTAATTTTCTTAATTTCTTTGGTACTATAAAGTTGAAAGAAACTATACATTTTTGTTCATCCCTTCATTTATTTGGATTAAACAATCTTTATTTACATCATTAAGTAATATTTTACCAACCATATCATAAATTTTATCTGCAGATATTCCAGTACCGGGTCTTTTTACATCAAGATCATTTAATGAAATAATATCGCCTTTTTTTAAATCTCTAGTAACAACTATACTTCTTCTCATTTCTTTTCTTTTTTCAAGCTCTTCTTTTAATACAATTCTCTCTTTACCACCAAGAGCGATTTGTACATTATGACAACTATTTACTAATTGCTTCATCTCTTTGGGTTCTGTTGCTACTTGATTATCCATACCTATTTTACTTTTATCTAATGTAAAATGTTTTTCTATAAGGCAAGAACCCATTGCAACTGAAGCTATTGGCATTTCTATTCCTATAGAATGATCTGAAAAACCAATAGGATAATTTGGAAATTCTTCTCTTAATCCAACTATATTATTTAGTCTTATTGTTGATAGTTCTGGAGGGTAAATTGAAATACAATGCAAAATACATATATTTTCATTTCCTGTATTTTCAATTACTTTAATAGCATCACGGATTTCTTCAATATCTCCCATTCCAGTTGACAAAACTATTGGTACTCCTTTATTTCCTATATATTTTAAAAAGATATGATTATTTAAATCCATAGATGCCACTTTTATAAAAGGCACATTACATTCATCTACAAGAAAGTCTACTTCTTTTTTTGAATATGGTGTTGAAGAAAACGAAATACCAATTTTATTACAATACTCAACTAACTCTTTTAGTTGCTCTTCTGAAAAAGAAAAGCCCTTTACAAAACGTTTTGCAATAGGATTTTCATCATAATATGTTTTAGAATATAAACTCTCTGTAGTCCATGATTGAAACTTAACACAATTACATCCAGCTTTTTTTGCTGCCGCAACCATTTTTTTTGCAATTTCTATTTTTCCGAAATGACTTGTATTCATTTCTGCAACAATATATGGTTTTCCATAATTACTTAATTCAGTTGAGTCATTTAATCTTATGGTACTCATAAAATATCCTTTATTTTATTGATGGATTGGATTTATAATCATTTCTTTTAAAAATAGTTCTCTATTCAAAAATGGTTTTTGATCTTCTATTGGTCTTGCAACTATTCGTTTTTTTGAATCACGAGCATGGCCACTTGCTATATAATCTTGATCTTCTAAAGCCATTATTTCACATAGTACCGGGCCCTCCATATTAATTACAGATTGAAGACTTTTTTCAAGATTTTTACTTGAATCTATTTTCACATACGAAAAATTAAAAGTATTAGCTACTTTTTCAAACTCTGGAGCACCAACCCCATCACTAGAATCTGTACCAATAGTTCTGTTTCTGAACATTTCTTTCATTCTTTTTCTAATTACTGCATACGCGTTATTATTAATTACAAATATCTTTGCAGGTATTTTTTTATAACTTATGGTAATAAGCTCTTGTAGATTCATCATTATAGAGCCATCACCAACAACACAAATAACTGGGTTATTACTTGAATAATGTACACCAATAATTGCAGGTAAAGCTGCACCCATAGATCCTTGTGACTTAGGATGAATACTTCTTTGTTTTTTCCCAAAACTCATATTAGATGGAAGTATTAATTCAATTAATCCAGAATCAGTAACAAGACTCGATTTTTCAGGTAAAACTTTTGAAAGTGTTTCAGAAAGGTGATAAAGATCAACTTTTTCACTATTTCTATGACTATCTTCGCACTTCGGAAAAATCTTTTTCCAATGAAGGCATTTATCTACCCATTTATTATTTATCTTTTCTATCTTTTCATTATTTAAACAAATTAAAAAGTTCTTAATATCTGAAATGATTAAACGATCAATATTAACACTACCTTTAGAATGTTCTACTTCATCTATATCCACAACTACAACTTTTGATTCTCTAGCAAATTGACATTTTTCCCCAACCACCATTGAGTTCAATCTATTCCCTAGCACTAATAATAAATCAGAATTTTGTATGCTGAAGTTTCCAGCACGAGAACAACCCATTATACCCACAGATCCAATAGATAAATCGTTTTCTAAACCATAGATATCAGCCGCAGAAGGTGCATATACAAGTGGTATATTATTATTTTCAATAAATCTCTCTAACTCTTCAGTTGCATATGAAGAGTTTACACCACTACCTATTAAGACGACGGGTCTTTGTGAGCTATTTAAAAGATTTACTAAATAAGTCATATCATGATCAGATACTTTTTTACTTGGTTCTTCTTCTGGTATATAATGTTCCAAATTGTCTATATCAACTCTCATATTCTGAACATCTAAAGGTATATCAATCCAAACAGGACCTTTTCTTCCAGATTGTGCTAAATATATTGCTTTTTCAAGTTCATAGACTATTTTTTTTGGATCTGTAATCATTACAGAATACTTTGTAATCGATTTCACCATTGGTATGATATCAGCTTCTTGCTGACCAAATGTTCGAAGTTCCAATCCAGTGTAATGTGTAGTTTCATTTAATTTATTTTGTCCAGAAATAAACACACATGGAATACCATCTTGCCATGCATTAAGGACCCCTGTAATTGCATTAGTACCTGCACAACCTGTAGACACTAAACAAGCACCAAGTTTTCCATTGAATTGAGCATATGAAACTGCAGCATACGCTGCAGATTGTTCATGATGTACGGAAATTCCATCAATTTCTTTATGTGCAGCAACTGCATCTGTTAAAAAAAGAGCCCCTCTTCCAGTTACCATAAAAATATGTTTTACATAGTTTTTATATAAAGTATTTATAACATAATCTGCTAAACGTACCATACTATTTTTTATCCTTTTCTTTTTTTGGAATAAATTGTTCAAATATATCGGGAATACAAATTACCATTTTGGCTTCTGAAGCCAAGGTTCCATTTGTATATGCTTTACCTGTTCCTTTAAAAAGTCCTCTTTTCCAAAATGTAACTTCTGTCTCAATAACCATTTTATCTCCAGGAACTATCTCTTTATAATATTTCATTTCGTTAGAAATAAATCTTGTCGTTTTTCCTTTATTTCCAGGGAGCGTAGTAATTGCAATTGTCAACATCTGAGCAAATGACTCAAGCTGTAATGCACCTGGCATATTTGGAGCACCAGGAAAATGAGATGGAAAAAACCATTCATTATTTGTTAGGTTTTTATAACCTTTTGCACTTTTACCTGGAATAACTTCATCAACTGAGTCAATCATCAAATAAGGGTATCTATTTTGTTGATACTCTAACAATTCAACATAATTTAAACTAAAGCTTTTCATAGTATTCCTTTTTTTATTTAAAATCTATTATTCTTGATAACTTTGACACAATATCATATCCATCCCAGATAACATCCATATCAAGTGCTTTACCAATTGGAACAATTCTATCTATTCCAACAAGTGAATTATTAACTACAAAATTAACTAGTTCATTTTTATTTATACCAAAATATGTAAGAGTTTGATATTTATTAGTAACAATAGAAGATAGCTCATCAAAGTTATCAGTATCGTACTCAAAAAAGTAGCCAAATTTACCATGATGTTTATCTATATCCTTAACTAATTGATTAAGGTTAAGCACATAAATAAAATTATCAAAATTTTTAAAATTTATTCTAACATCCAAATCAATCGAATTTTTACACAATAGTGTAAATTTATCTACTGCATTAACAGATGAAAGTTCATATTTATTTTTTACTTTTAAATATAAAGCATTCCAAAATATATTTTTTGCCTTACTTTTATTTTTACCCGTCCAAACAAGTAAATGAGGAGAAGAGCAAGCATTTTGATCCATTAAATATGTATCATTATAAAAACCTTCGATAAGTCTATCTAATCCAACATTATCTAATTCAATTAAACTTTCAGCATTAATCACAGAAAAAGAAAATCTATCAGAAAATGCAACATCAACACATCTAGCGCTCACTGGTAAACTTCTTATATTATTAATAGTTAGATCTCCACCCCAAATTATTCTAGCATTACAAATACTTGAAAAATAAGAAGTAATGTCATTATCTCTATCATACTTTATAAATGTAGTCATTTTTTTAATTAGCTTATACTTTTTTATTTCCAAAATTCTTTTTAACTCATAACAAATTATATCTATTTGAGCAAAGTTCTTTGAAGGAACTCTAACAATATTAGCATTACCAGATAAAAGACCAAATACAAAAGAAAAAGCAAAATTAACAGCTACATTTGAAGGAGTTATATGAAACACAATACCTAAACCCAATCTATTATGATTGGTCCCAAAGGATTCTTTTAATTTACTAATATTAGATTTTCTACACCAAAAGGCAAAAGCTATCACATCAGGGTATTCTTGTGCTTGCTTATTTTTTAGTAAAGACTTAGAAAAATCACAAAGTAAATCACAAAGTAAATCGTCATAAGGAACAAAAGGTTTTAACTCTAACACCTGTTCACCAATTAAATATTGAACATTATCATGTTTTTTAAGACTTATAGGTATCACTACATCCCCTTATTTCTGCATTTTTTACGCGCCCATGAATTTTAAAATATTTCCCAACTCTTCCACAGATACAATCGTCTTCCCCTATAATTTCACCACTATCTTCTGTTAAAATGATATGACCTGGATAACTGTATGGCAAAAGAGAATACAATTTTACTAAACCTTTTTTACCATAATCACACGTCTTAAAGTTATTATCTATAATTTCAATATCTGAATAATCAGAACAGTGTAAATAGCCCTCTTCACATTCCATAAAAATAGAACCTGTCTGCTCTACCATCCCATAGTAATTATGTATTTTTTTGATTCCAGAAGATTTCAAAATCATATTTCTAAAAGTAATGCTATCTACTGCTTCATTTTCTAATTTTTTCCATCCACCGCCATGAATTAGGATTCCTTTTTCTATATTGATACTGTTAGTACTATCATTTAATAAAGGTTTATGAAAATGTTCCCAAATAATAGACGTAAATCCAAAAACCAAAATATCTTTACCTTTATGTTTCTCTAGAAATTTCTCTATTTTAGGATAGTCAATCTCCATATTTACATCTAGAGCATAAGTTATATTAAAACCAAACATACTAAAACCTAATACCCCCGCAGCTCTTGCCGAAAAGTTATTTCTATCTTTTAAAATAGATTCTGTATCAATTACTAACATTGGAAGTCTTTTTTTCCCAATAAATTCTGACAAAATTTTTGCCAATACTTTTGTTTGATTTGATGCTGTTGATTTATCAAGATATATTTTTGAAACTTTTTGTCCAGAAGTACCTGATGATGTCATAGTTTTTATTATTTCTTCTTTATCTACACTATGTAAATTATATTCTTTAAATAGTCTTACTGGAAGAGAAGGGATGTCTTTTCTAGTATGTTCAATATTAATATCATATTCCAAGACATCTAAAATTTTTCTATACTCTACGCAATTAGAATAATGATGCTTAGTAAGTTCAATTAAAGCTTCTGAATATAACAATTCTTTGTCATTTTTTTTTAACGAAAAACTTAAGTCATCGAATAATTTCTCAATTTTAAACACTTTTACTCTCCACTATCAAGTTTATAATAAATTATTTTTCCGGAATCACTACGAGGAATACTATCAATGTATACTAAATTAAAAGCACTTTTATTTAATCCTGTATCTTTCATTAATTTATTAAATAAAAATAATTTCTCAATCGTATTATCTGTAAGAAAAATATTTAGTTTGTCATCTTCTCCAGTACAAACACATTCGTAACCATAACTTGTAATAATATGTTCAAACTCGTCAAGGTTAACACGATTACCATAAACTTTTATAAATCTATTTTTTCTACCAACTATATAAAAATAATCATCTGCATCTTTCGTTGCTAAATCTCCCGTATGAAGACAACCATAGTTTTTATCCCCTTCTTTTAAATCATGGTAACTTTGAGAATATCCATAAGAGACATTGTTTCCAATATATACAAGTTCTCCTCTAACATCAATATCTTCTATTTCACAACCCTTATCATCTTTTATTAAAAACTTTCCGTCAGGGATTGCTATTCCAATGCTACCAGCTTTTTCTGGTAATGATTCTAATGGTAAATAAGACATTCTAGATGTTGCTTCAGTTTGTCCATACATAACATAAAATTTGATATTTTTTTTACTACAAACCTCATAAAAGTCAAGTACTAGTTTTTTATTAAGTTTTCCTCCGGCTTGCGTAATATATTTTAAATCAGGTAAATTAACCCTTTCAAAACGTAATTTTTTTAACATCTCGTATGTGTAGGGAACTCCGCCAAAATTGGTTGCTTTTTTCTCTTTTATTAAACTCCAAAAAATTTTACTCATCAACGATTCATCAGTTAAAATAAGAGAAGCACCATTTGCCAAATGAGTATTAATAATTGATAATCCATAAGTATAATTCATAGGCATAGTTGTAATGGCTCTATCAGAACTTTTAATTTTTAAATATTCTGAGATTGATGTTGTATTAGATACAATATTATTATAAGACAATCTTACAAATTTTGGACTTCCCGTACTGCCTGAAGTAGTCAGTAATATTGCTAGCTCGTTATTAATTTCATAATCAACATCAAAATTTGTTTTACATGCTATATAACTGCCAAACTCTTTTATTACCTTAGCATTGATATTTTTTTCTATTGGTGAAAATACATATTGTGGTTTATACTTTTCCAATAAACTTTCTATATCAGTATTTGCTACTAACAAACATTTCGCGCCAGATTTTATTATTCCAATATATGAAATTATTGAGTCTATGGTATTGGTGCAAACTAAAAGAACTAAAGATTTATTATCTAGTAGCATCCCAACTTCATAAGATAATTGATCTAATTCTTTATATGTCACTTCTCTATCATTTGTTATTAATGCAATATTATTTTTATAATTATCAAAATTAAAAAGACATCCAATATTATCCAATTTTCAGGCCATGTATTTCTAAAATTTCTTTACCTTTAGTATATGAACTAAAATCTATAATCTCATCCATTTCTAACATTATCTCAAATTTATCTTCAAGCTCTGCAATCATCGACATATGCCCAACTGAATCCCAAGCAGGTATAGAATTATATTGTAATTCTTCTGTTAAATCGTTGTAATTAATTCCAAAACTCTCAACAAATACTTTGTCATATTTTTCTTTATTCTCCATTTTTGCCCTTATCTTTAAATTTCAATTTTATATATTGCTAAAATTTCTTTCCCTTTATTATATGAACTAAAATCTATAATCTCATCCATTTCTAACATTATCTCAAATTTATCTTCAAGCTCTGCAATCATAGACATATGCCCAACTGAATCCCAAGCAGGTATAGAATTATATTGTAATTCTTCTGTTAAATCATCGTGATTAATCCCAAAACTCTCTATAAATACTTTGTCATATTTTTCTTTGTTATCCATTATTTTCCTTTAAATTTATCCAAATGTAATATTATCTAATACTTTTTTATTTAATTTAAATATATCTCCATCTTCTGGCAATACACTTATATATAGGTGGTAAAGAATATAAAAAAGGCATTGTATTTTCTTTATACTCATCAATATTACCTCCTCTAAAACTTGTAATTACTTCTGAACTCTCAAGTAAAGTATCCCCCGTAATAATAAAAATATTTTCCATCATCATACAATAACTGCCATTAGAGTATCCTGGAGAATGTACAAACCTTAGCTTATATTTATCCCAAAGAGTGTACTAAAATTATCTTTAAATACAATATTTGCAAAACAACTATAAGGCTTAAAATATTCTGAAACTTTTAATAGCTTATTAGTACCATTTTCTTTGTCTTTTTTAGATAGAACTAACGAAATTAAAGTAGGTCTATTATTTTTTTCCATAGAAATTATATTTGCACATTCTTCTGGATATATTGCAATAGAACTAAAATTTTCTACAAACCAATTTACTCCTGAAGTATGGTTGGGATGTTCATGAGTAAAAAAAATAGTTACATGTTTTATCGAATGCTTAAAAAAATATTACTGATTTCTTTCAAATAATGAGAATCAAAAACTAGTGCTTTATCATTATTAAAAATCATATACATATTAGAGTCTATCAAACAAAATTCTGATTTATATATTTTAATTCCTTATTAAATTTAAAAAAATTTATTTTTGATTTCATTTTAAAACTCTTACTTTCTTGAGATTTTTCCGTAATTTCTTAACATTAAAAGGTGATCATATGCAAAGTTACCACTAACTTTTTTATATTCATCTACATCTTTGATTACGACTGCACCAATTGATATTTCAGAGTTATCTCCTAAAGACACTCCATTTGAAACTACAGAGTTAGGATTTATTCTTACATTTTTTCCAATAATACATGATCCACAAATATGTGCTCCCAAAATCATAGAGTTATTACCTATTATATTACAATGACCAATATATGACTTGTTAGCAATTGTTACATCTTTTTCTATAATAGTATCTTTAGAATATAAACCTCTAACAATAATACTATTTGAACCAATATAAACATTGTCTTTAATTATTAATTTTCCGTCATGTTCAACTCTAATTATGCCATGAGTAGTATTTCTAGCTTCAACATCATCACATCCTACAGTACAATTATTACCAATTACTACATTATATCCAATTTCTACACCCGATTCAACTACAGTATTCGCACCAATAATACAATCTTTTCCGATAGATACTCCCGTATCAAAAATCACTGCACTTTTATGAATTTTTGCAGAGCAATGAATTTTAGTCAATTCTATAGATTTTTTCTTTTTTGCTAAATAATTATAAAGAGTAAAAAAAGAATATGCAGGATCATCTACTACAATTAGAAAAATATCAGTATTTTCAAATTCAGAAACTAAGTCTTCATTTATAAAACAAGCTTTAATTTTATTATTATCCACTAAACGATATATATATTTAATATCTGCAAGATATCCAATCACATTATCCACCTGAGTATCCGTCATTCCTAAACCATTATAACAATTATCTTTTAGATCAATACCTTTATCTCCAAAACAACTATTACAAATATTTTGATCAATTTTCATAATTTTATCTCCTAATTTCATTATAATTAGCAATATTTATCCAATACAGAATGATTGATATATCATATACTCTAAATCTTTTCACTAACTGTTATCATTCCCACGACCACCTATAATCTGCAGTATAATAATATACTCAGATATCTCAAGTTGTAAGAAACTTTCAGTTTTTACTTTATAGTTAACCATCATTACTACATACATTAATTTAACTCTTAGATATCATAAAAAATTGAATACTTATAAAAAGAATCTAATCCATTTTTCATTTCTTTTATAATTGTTCATTCAACAAGTCAAGTTTTTTAATGTAAGATTTACCAATATTTACCCTTGTAATATTCTTTCTAAAAAATTTCTTGTTCCGAAGAAATCTTTATTCATCTTTTTATTTAAAATATCAGTATTTTGGAAACAATTCCTTGCACTCTCATATCTATTTAAATCTTCAGTATTTAAATAAATATGAATTGGATGAAAGTCAAAAACTTTTAATCCCTTATAATTTAAATATTTTTTTACATTCCAGCTATCTTTATAAATACAATGTAAATCATCTTCCCAAAAATGAGATACTCTAATTAATATTTTATCCCAATGAAGATATGGTTTTAATTCTATATTAGAATTTTTGGGAATATAGCTATTACATTCATATGTAATATTATATTTCTTTAACAGACTTAAATATGTTGAATTCTGAGTAAGCGCATGACTTCTGACACTAACTGACTCAGGTACAATACTTTTATAATATTGCATTACTTCATCAATATTTTTACCATATTTAAAATCACCCTTTAAAAGCGGATTAAAATTTGGATGGATACCCAATTCAATATTTGGATTTTTTCTCATTCTTTCTAAAATACTTGTTTCATGTGTTACAAAAAAGGTGGCTTTTATATTATATTCTTCTAATATGTTTAGTGTATATTCTAATACATCATCTGATGCCCAATCAATATCAAAAGTTAAAAAAATATTATCTATCCAACTACTCTTATCATTCAAGTCTATATCTTTTATATTAGAAAAAATCATAAAGTTCCAATTTTTACTTTTTCTACAATTATTTTCTTTCCGTCCTTAGTTAGAAAATAGGCACCTGGATAAGGTGAAGATTGAGCTCTTATAAAATCATATATTTCCTTTGAAGATTTAGAGAAATCTATTTCCCCATCTTTAGGACTTCTCTTATCCCAAATTTCAAGTTTACTTTTATCTTGTTTTATAAATTCTATATTTTCAATATTTGGTAACGTTTTTATTAAGATTTGAGAAGATATTCGTGTAGCATTTTCATAAACTTCTTTAATTGTATCTTCAATCTTAATTTCAAAACTCTCTTGAGTAATAATATCTCCACCGTCAACACTCTCATCAAATTTAAAAAATGTAACCCCAGTTTTTTTTTCACCATTAATTATTGCCCATACCAAAGGAGCCCATCCTGCATATCTTGGCAATAAAGAAGCATGAATTCCACATGCACCATATTTTGGTATCTCTCTAATAACTTTTGGCACAATGTAATACCAACCTAGAACAAGAATAATATCAGGGTTAATTTCTTTTATTACTTCTTCAAATGATGATAGTTTATTCTTTTCATCTACATAATATAATGGTATACTATTTTTTTTTGCTATTGATGATAAATCTATAAAATTTGAATTAACAACTTTTTCACTATCTCTTACCGTAAACTCTTGAGGTATTGTAAAAATTGCAGAAATATTAAATTTATCTTCTATTAAACAATTTAATAATTCTTCACTAAATTTAGTACATCCTAAGAATACTATTTTCATGTATACTCTTTTATTTTCGCAACTATATATTTAATATCAACATCATCATAACAAGGAAAAGTAATAGTATTTTCTTCTAAAAACATTGCATTTTTTTGAACATCATTATATTTATTTTTATAATATGTTGTACCACTTAAACAGTATGTTCCTATAGTTGTTTCTATTCCATTTTCTCTTAGATTTTTCACTAAGTCATCTCGGTTTATATTTGAAGGTACTTTAAATACCAGTGACTGTACATTATAAACGATACTACCTGATAACTTTTGTACCTCAAAACCTAATGGCTCAAGTCCTTTTATATATTCATCTCGTATTTTATTTCTTGAACAAACAATAATATCTAATTTTTGAAATTGTTTTATACCCATGACACATTGTAATTCTGGCAAGCGATAATTGTATCCAAAATCTACAAAATCAAATTTTCCATCTGTTACTTTTGCACCATGATTTAATTTAATTTCAAAGAAATCTACATAAGTATCATTATTAAAAGTTATAGCTCCACCTTCGCCTGTAGTAAGTAATTTACGAGGATGAAAACTAAAACATGTAATATCTGCAATATTTCCACATCTGACATCATTTTCACTACTACCTATAGCACAAGCAGCATCTTCAATTAGAGCTAAATTATATTTTTCGCATATCTTTTTTATCTCATGGATTCCACTTGGATTCCCTAGTGCATCTACAAATATCACTGCTTTTGTTTTTGATGTAATTTTAGCTTCTAATTCTTCTGGCAACATATTATAAGTTTCCAAAGAAACATCTGCAAATATTGGTATAGCACCTATCTCTTCAACTACATTAGCAGTTGCGGGAAAAGAGAAGTCAGAAACTATCACTTCATCATTTGCTTTAATATCTAATACTTTTAGTGCCATAGTAAGTGCAGTAGTTGCAGATGTAGTTAAGTAAGCATATTTAGCACCTGTATAACTTTTTATTTCTTCACGAAACTCTTCTACATACTTTCCTTTTGTGAACCAGCCACTATTAAAAATATCTTCAAATTCATCTTTTACTTCATCAAAAGATATATATGGTTTTATTAATTTAATCATTTGATATTTTCCTTATACCAGTTTAGTGTTTCTTTTAGTCCATCTTCAAAAGGTGTCAAGTTATAATCTATTAAAGTTTTTACTTTTTTATTACAAGCATTATGACATTCAACATCAGCATTTCTTGCTTCTTTTAATAAAATTTCACCTTTATAATTCATAATCTCTGCAATTTTTACTACCAAATCCTTCATAGAGACTTGTCCATCTGTAGAGATATTTACACTCTCTCCTTTTTTCATTTTTGAATAAAGTTTAATTATTGCATCAACTGTATCTAAAACAAAAATAAAATCTCGGCTTTGTAATCCTGTTCCATGTATTTCTGGCGATATACCATTTAAAATTCTATACGCCGTAATAGGTATTATTCCAGCCATAAAACCTTTATGATTTTGTCTTGGACCATAATTATTAAAAGGTCTAACTATAAATGCATCTAAATCATACATATTTATCCAGCTAGTTACAGCTATATCTGCAGCAGCTTTACCTGCTGCATATGTAGTAGTTGGATTAATTGGATGTAATTCATCCATTGGTTCATAAACAGCGGTCCCATATACTTCAGAAGTAGAGAAATGTACTAATGTTTTAAAACTACCTTTTCTTTGATGTTCTAAAATATTCAAAATACCATTTACATTTGTACTAAATGCATTCTTTGGATTTATAAATGAATAATTTAATGCTTTTGTTGCACAATTAAATACTATATCAATATTATGTTTTTCAAAAATATAATCTAAAGATGAAGAAATTTCTAAATCATCTTTATAAAGTATAGCTCCATTTAATATGGCACTTTTTAAATTTTCTTCACTTCCTAAAAACATATTATCCATAATTATAAGTTCTTTTGCTCCATCAAGAATTAATCTATCAACAAGGTGGCTTCCTATAAATCCAGCACCTCCCGTAACTAATATCACACTACCTTTTATATCTGGCCTATTTTCCATATTGTCCTACTTATTCATATTTTTATCAGCTTCTTCTAAAATCTTCTGAAGTCTTATAGCTTGATCTGGGTTTGATATTGATTGTTTCTTTTCTTGAACACATTCTTTAAAATGATTAATACTATTATACAATGCATCCTCTACTTTTACATAGGGTATTAAAATATCGCCATCTCTTGTTTTAACAGCATAATCTTTATATTCAATGTTTTCTCCAGAAATTACATCTACACCCTTATCATAAATAAATAGTTTTTCTGATTTCAAATCATCAAAAACAACCATTTTTTTACTACCAGCAATAATAAGTTTTCTCTCTTTTAGAGGAGATATCCAACTTGATTGAATATGAGATATAAAGCCTTTATATCTAAGTGTTAAAAAACACAAACTTTCTTTAGGATTATAATATTTTTCACCTACAGCATTTATATAAAAGGGTTCTTTTCCGTCTACTAGATAGTCAATTATTGATAAATCATGAACCGCCAAATCCCACATTGCACTAACATCTTTTTTTATTTGACCTAAATTCATTCTCATTGCATCTATATAAAGTAACTCACCTAGTTCACCGCTTTCAAATAAAGACTTGATTTTTTTTATGATTGGATGAAAAATCATAATATGATCAACATGAATAATAAGATTTAATTTATTTGCTAAATCTCTTAATTCTTCAGCTTCTTTTACAGTAGACGTAAAAGGTTTTTCAACATATACATTTTTTCCTGCAAGTAAAGCTTCTTTTACAAGATTAAAGTGGCCACTTGTTTCAACTGCAATCGCAATTGCATGGATTTCAGGGTTATCTAAAAGTTTTTTATATGATAGTTCATATTTTGTTTGTGCTATATATAATCTTTTAGCTTTTTCAAGCATTTCTTCATTTGCATCACATACAGTATGCAATTTCAAATCTGGATTAGCGTGTATATTTCTAGCTACATTTGGACCCCAATAACCATAGCCAATTAATGCAATATTAATCATTAGGTTTTCCTTCTATTTTATTTCCTATTTTATCTATATAACTGTAATGCTTAGCAGGATTTCCCATCACTAAACTATATGCCTCAACATCTTTAGTAACTACACTTCCGGAAGCTATCATTGAATATTCTCCAATTACAATCCCACAAACAATAGTTGCATTTGCACCTATACTAGCACCTATTTTTACAAGAGTTGGAGTTATTTTCCACTCAGTATTAAATGCTCTTGGTACTTTATCATTTGTAAAACATGCATTTGGACCAACAAAAACATCATCTTCAATAGTTACACCTTGATAAATTGATACGCCATTTTGTATTTTACAATTATTACCTATTTTAACATAGGTATCAATATAGGTATCTTTTGAAATAATGCAATTTTCACCTATCTCAGATTTTTCTCTTACTTGTGAATTTATCCAAATCTTTGTTCCATCTCCAATTAGAGCATCTTTTGATACATTAGCTGTATTTTCAATATGTATATTATTCATTAATAACCTTTATAATATAATCTTGTTCATCTTTAGTTAAAAATGCAGACATTGGTAAAGCCAAAATATCTTTAGATATATTTTCAGTAATAGGAAAATCTCCTTTTTTATACCCTAAATAATAAAAAACTTCTTGTAAATGCAAAGGTAATGGATAATAAATAGCGGTTGGTACACCTTTTTTAGTGCATTTTTTTATCATTTCATCTCTATTCTTAACTCTTATACAGTATTGAGCCCATACTGATGTTGATTTATCATCAACAAAAGGTGTAATAACATTATTCAAGTTCTTATCATATTTTATAGCTATCTCTTGTCGTTTATTTATTTCATCTTGAAAATATTTAAGCTTAATATTTAGGATACCTGCTTGAATAGTATCTAGTCTTGCATTTAGTCCTACATGACTATGGTGATATTTTGATGATTGTCCATGATTTAATATAATTCTCATTTTTTCTGCTAATTTATCATCATTTGTAAAAACTGCACCACCATCCCCATAGCAGCCTAACGGCTTAGCAGGAAAAAATGAAGTAGTAGATATATCAGATAAATTACAAGACTTTTTATCATTATGTGTAGCTCCAAAACTTTGTGCTGCATCTTCAATAACTTTTAGATTATATTTTTTAGCAATTTTATTTATAGACTCCATATCAGAAGTTTGACCAAAGATAGAAACTGGCATAATTGCTTTTGTTTTAGTTGTTATCTTTTCTTCTATTTTGGAAGGATCTATATTATAAGTTTTTTCATCTATATCAACAAATATTGGAGTAGCTCCAACAAAAGCAATAATTTCTGCTGTTGCAATAAATGTAAAAGGAGTAGTTATTACTTCATCACCTTTTTTAATATCTAATGCCATTAACGATAATAACAAAGCATCCGTACCAGAAGAACAGGCTATTGCATGTTTTACACCTGAAAATTTTGCCAAATTCTCTTCAAGTAAATTAATCTTATTTCCCATAATATATGAAGAAGTATCTAGGACATCATGTATTTCGAAATCAATTTCTTCTTTGTATTTTTGGTATTGTGCTTGTAAATTTATAAAGTTTATTTTCATTTTTATTCCTCTATCACTTTTACTATGTCATTTTCTAGTATATATTTAGAATTATCAAATTCATCTATAGCTATATTTTTATCATTAAATTCTAATTTATTTCCAGCAATAGAAACCCATCCTATTTGTTTACCAGGTACTCCAACTATTAGTGCAAAATCTTTTACATCTTTATTGATTACAGAACCTGCTCCAATTAGTGCATATTTTCCAATAGTATTACCACATACAATCGTTGCATTTGCACCAATCGAGCAACCTTTTTGTAATAAAGTAGTCTTAAATTCTTCTCGTCTTATTATAAAAGATCTAGGATTTATTACATTTGTAAAAACCATTGATGGTCCTAAAAAAACATCATCTTCTACAATAACACCCTCATATATAGAGATATTATTTTGAACTTTTACGCCTGAGCCTATTTTTACATTAGGTCCAACTACACAGTTTTGTCCAAAAGAACAATTCTCACCTATATTAGATCCAGATAAGATATGAGAGAAATGCCATATTTTAGTATTATCACCAATACTTACATTATCATCTACATATGAAGATTCATGAAAAAAGAACTTTGACATTATTTTACCTTTTTACAGAATGGATGATAATCACCTTTTAATCCAATAGGTGTGATATTTCTAATTTGAGATACTATATCAATTGAACCATAAGCATCATCCAAACCAAATCCATTACCTTTTAGAATTTCTTCATAAGATATAGTATGCAAGTCTTTAAACCCACCTGAAAATTCTATTTCTTCACCTTCTACAGTGATTGATCTGAATGTAGTTTGTCCTGTTTCTCTTATGTCTTTTGGGAGATAATCATAATTAATAGATAAAAACCAATTTACATTTGCATTTTTTAAAACTAATGTTCCTGAGTTTGCATCAAGAGTTTTTATATGAACTATATTTTCTTTTACTTCACCAAAAATCCAAGATAACATATCATAAAAATGAACTCCAATATTAGAAGCAATACCACCTGATTTAGATTCATCACCTTTCCATGATACAAAATACCATTTACCTCTAGAAGTTAAATACGTTAAATCTATATCATATACTTTATTAGGGTTAAGTTCTAATTCTTTAGCAACTTTTTCTTTTAAAGCTATAATAGATGGATGTAATCTTAATTGTAAAATTGTATTTACATTTTTGCCTGTTTCTTTTTCAATTACTTTTAATTGATCTAAATTATGTGGATTTAAAACTAAAGGTTTTTCACAAATAGCTTCACATCCACTTTTTAATGCAAATCTAATATGTGAATCATGTAAGTAATTAGGACTTGCAATTGCCATGTAATCAATTTTTTTATCATTTTCTCTATGATATTTATCAACAAATCTATCAAATCTTTCAAATTCTGTAAAAAAAGATGCTTGCGGAAAATGAGAATCCATTATTCCAATTCCATCGTAGGGGTCAAGAGCAGCCACAAGTTCATTACCTGTGTCTGTAATTGCTTTCATATGTCTTGGTGCAATATATCCAGAAGCCCCAATTAAAGCGAATTTCTTTTTACTATTAGGCATTTATTGCCTCCTTGCATTGAACTTTAATTCTTATATTCATTATAATCTCCAAGTTGGGTTTTTAACAATACCCTTAATATCTATTAGTACTTCATTATCTTTTGATATTCTTTTATAATCTTCTTTAGATAAAGAAATGAATTGTTTATGTGCAACTGCAACTACAATAGCATCATATTTTTTATCATTTTCAAAAGGATTAGATATTAGTTTATGATTAAAATGATGTTTATTTTCATTTAAATCAACCCACGGATCATAAATATCTACATTAACATCATATCCTTTTAATTCATCAACAATATCAACAACTTTAGTATTTCTCAAATCTGGACAATCTTCTTTAAAAGTAACACCTAAAACTAAAACATTTGAGTTTTTAATTTTTTTATCATTTTTAATCATTTGTTTAATAGTTTGTTCAGCTATAAATTTACCCATTCCATTATTAATCTGTCTTGCAGCTAAGATTAAATTTGGTTTATATCCTAATTCTTCTGCTTTAAATGTTAAATAATAAGGATCTACTCCAATACAATGGCCACCAACTAATCCTGGCTTTAATTTAATAAAATTCCATTTGGTTGCTGCTGCTTCAATTACATCATTCGTATCAATACCCATGTTATCAAATATTAATGCTAATTCATTAATAAGTGCTATATTTACATCTCTTTGAGTGTTTTCAATAACTTTTGCAGCTTCTGCAACTTTAATTGAAGATGCTTTATATGTACCTGCTGTAATAATTGATTTATATAAATTATCAACAATTGTAGCAATTTCAGGAGTTGAACCTGCTGTTACTTTTAAAATCTTTGTAACAGTATGTTCTTTATCACCTGGATTAATTCGTTCAGGACTATAGCCACAAAAGAAATCTTTATTAAAGATCATATTTGATCCATTTTCTAATTCAGGTACACATACTTCTTCTGTAACTCCAGGGTACACTGTTGACTCATAAATCACGATATCATCTTTATTTAACACTTTAGCTATCATTTGAGATGATTTAACTAAAGGAGTAAGGTCCGGTCTATTTGAAGAATCAATTGGTGTTGGAACTGTTATTATATAAACATTTGAATCTTTAATATTTTCAATAGATGAAGAATAAATAAGTCTATCTTTTACTTCTAGTAATTGTTCTTTATTTAATTCTAATGTTCTATCAAAATTATTTTTTAGTTCTTTGATTCTTTCTTTATTTATATCAAATCCGATAACTTCATACTTTTTTGCAAAAGCTGCCGCTAAAGGAAGTCCTACATAACCCAATCCAATAATACATATTTTTTTATTCACTTGTTATTCCTACTTTATAATAAAAATCTTTATACCATTTAACAAACTCATTTATTCCACTTGATAAATGAGTTTTGCTTTTGTAATTTAAATCTTCATTTAACTCTTTTATATCTGCATATGTTGATTCTACATCTCCGTCTTGCATAGGTAAAAAATTCTTTTTGGCTTCTATTCCAATTGAATCTTCTAACGTACTTATAAAATCTAATAGTTTAACGGGAGCATTATTTCCAATATTATATATTTTATAAGGTGCTGTTGAAATAGATGGGTTTGGGTTATATGGATTAAAGATTTCTGCAGAAGAACCTGGATTGCACCCCACTTGTTCTTTAGAACCAGGGGTATTGCCATTTAGTGGCGAATCAATAACTTTTATAATTCCATCTACAATATCATCAATGTAAGTAAAGTCTCTTGACATATTACCATTATTAAATACTTTTATAGCTCTATAATTTAGTATGGCGTCTGCAAATAACATAGGTGCCATATCTGGTCGTCCCCATGGTCCATAAACAGTAAAAAATCTTAAGCCTGTTGTTTTTATATTATATAAATGAGAGTATGAATGAGCCATCATTTCATTTGATTTTTTTGTTGCAGCATATAAAGATATGGGATGATCAGTATGATCAGAAGTTTTAAAAGGTTGTTCTTTATTTAGTCCATAGACGGATGAACTTGAAGCATAACATAAGTTTTTAACATTATTGTGTCTACAGGCTTCTAGAATATTTAAAAAACCTACTATATTTGATTGAATATAAGCATGAGGATTTTCTATTGAATATCTAACTCCCGCTTGTGCGGCAAGATTACAAACTGCATCAAAAGTTTCATTTTTAAAAAGCTGATTAATAGTAGCTGTGTCTTCCAAGTTACATTTGATAAAAGTATGTTTTTCGAATGTATTACTTTTGATTAATGAATTGTCATTTATTTCTTTTTTAATAATACCTAATTCATTTAGTCTTGCATATTTAAGGTTTACATCATAATAGTCATTAATATTATCAAGACCAATTACTTCATCACCTCGCTCTAAAAGTTTTTTAGCTAAATGAAAACCGATAAATCCAGCAGTTCCTGTTACTAATATCTTCACTGTTGTCCTTTATATATCACTGTTAAAGATATCTCTTGTATATACTTTATCTTTAACATCTATTATATTTTCGCTTAATCTATTTGCAACTATTACATCTGAGAGTTTTTTGAATTCTCCTAAGTCTTTGATTACTTTTGAATGAAAAAACTCATCATCTTCTAATACTGGTTCATAGATTATAACTTCAATGCCTTTGGCTTTTATTCTTTTCATAATTCCTTGAATAGATGAAGCTCTAAAATTATCACTTCCTTCTTTCATAATAAGTCTGTAAATACCAACTCTTGTTCCACCCAGGTGGTCTGTATCTTGGGAAGAACTCAATTCACCTTGAAATGCCAGAGATTCTAGTTTTTTTAGGATTGAATCGGCTATGAAATCTTTTCTTGTTGAGTTTGAATCTACTATTGCTGAGATTAGATTATTTGGGACATCTTTATAATTTGCTTTTAATTGTTTGGTATCTTTTGGTAAACAATATCCACCATATCCAAAAGAAGGATTATTGTAATGTGAGCCGATTCTAGGATCTAGAGATACTCCATTTATAATATCTTTTGTATTTAAACCGTGACTTTGTGCATATGAATCTAGTTCATTAAAATACGCAACTCTCATTGCGAGATAGGTATTTGAGAAAAGTTTTATTGCTTCTGCTTCTGTTGAATCTGTGAATAAAATATCAATGTTTTCTTTTTTTGCACCTTGTACTAACAATGAAGCAAATATTTTAGCTCTTTCTGATTTCTCACCTACAATTATTCTTGAAGGATATAGATTATCAAGTAACGCTTTGCCTTCTCTTAAGAATTCTGGAGAAAATAAGATATTCTTTGTATTGAATTTTTGATTTACTTCTTTTGTAAATCCTACTGGTACAGTTGATTTGATAATCATAGTCGCTTTTGGATTTATTTCTAAAACATCTTTAATAACCATTTCTACTAAAGAAGTATCAAAATAGTTTGTATTTTCATCATAGTTAGTAGGTGTTGCTATTATTACAAAATCTGCATTTTCATAGGCTTCATATTTATCAAGTGTTGCTTTAAAATTCAAGTCCTCGTTATCTAAAAACTCTTGAATTTCTTTATCTTCAATTGGGGAAATACCTTTATTTAGCATCTCTACTTTTTCTTTAATTACATCTAGTGCAACTACTTCATTATTCTGGGCTAATAAGATACCGTTTGATAGTCCAACGTACCCTGTTCCTGCAATTGTTATCTTCATATATTCTTCTTTAATTTTTCTTTTAATATAACTTTTCCTCGTTCAACTCCGGGTTGATTGTAAGTATCAATTTGTACGAACTTTCCAACAACTGAGGTTAATAATTGAAAAGTATACATTAATTTTGCTATATTTTTTTCATTTTGTTTTTTAATTGTTATAACATCGTAGGGGATGTCATTTAATTCTTGGATTGATTGAATTGTTGCATCTGCTTGTTTACCGATTAAGTCTTGGAATTTGACATTATCTATATAGTCTAAATCATCAAAACCATCCAATGTATTTGATGGGATTACAGTATTATCTTCATAATCTTCTATTTTAATAAACGTTATTGTTTTATTTCTATTGCCTTCTATTATTAGCTGTAAAAAACTGTGCTGATCAACTGGACCTATTAATCCAATAGGGGTTAGAGATTGTTTTGTTCCATTGATGTTTAATTTACCAAGGCTTTCACCCCATAATTGAACATACCATTTGTTAAAACCTTCTAGTGAGCTTGAATAAGAAAAAAGAATATTCATATTAAATCGTTTTTTATTCTCTACTAAGAACCTTGCTTTTTCAAATATTTCAGTGAAGTATTCTTTTTTATTAAAAAAAGAATCTTTTATTTCTTTTGCACCCTCTAATAATTCTTGAATATTAACGCCAATAATAGATAAGGGAACTAACCCTACATTTGAAAGTACTGAAAAACGTCCACCTACATTTTCTGGAATGTCGAATGTTTTCATATTATTTTTATTTGCATATTTACTTAATTTTGAATCATTTTCACTAATTATCACGCAGTTATTCTTGTTCATTTTTATTAATGAAGAAAGGTATTTAAAGATAGAAATAGTCTCTATCGTAGTACCTGATTTAGAAATGACTAAAAATAGTGTATCTGCTAAATTTAAATCTATTATTCTTGACTTAATATCTATGGGATCTGTTGATTCAAAAAAATGTAGTTTTTTAAAATAATTATTTGTTCTTTCTAAAAAAGAATAAATAGCATAAGTACCTAGAGTACTTCCTCCAATTCCTACAATAGCAATGTCTTTTTGTTTTACTGTTTTAGCAAAGGATAAAACTTCTGCTATATTTTGAGTTGGTAGAGAATAATATCCTATATATGAGAGTTCTTCTTCTATCTGCGAAAAAATAATATCATTAGATTTTATCTCATAGAAGTTTTTTGTATATTGCATATATAATATTCTTTTGTTAGGATTTGTATAGATATAAATTATTTCAAAGATTATAATAGCCATATCTTCATTAATATTCGATTAAATACTTATGAACATTTATATGAGACTTAATTATTTCTAACATATAACTAATAATAAAAAAGATACCTAATAATGGTCTTTATAGAAAATAATAATATTTATTCCTTGATATTATTTTTCTTATAAAATCATTGGAATATCAATATTCGTTTCTTTTTCAACATCGGATACGGACTCAAAAACTACTTCAATTGGAGCTGTTTCTTGGTTCTCTTTATCTACGAATTTTGTTAGGGCTTTATGGAAGTCTAGTTTTACTGTTCCTATTGGCCCATTTCTTTGTTTTCCAATAATTATCTCTGCTTCTTCTATTGGTTTATCTATAAAGGTTGATTTGTATTCTTCACCCTTATCTTTGGCTTCTTTTTCTTTTCTCATTTCATCTCTTTGTTTGTATACGTCATCTCTGTATACAAACATGATAATATCGGCATCTTGTTCTATTGAACCTGATTCTCTAATATCTGATAACATAGGTCTTTTATCTGGTCTGTTTTCTAGTCCTCTGTTTAGTTGGGAAAGTGCAATAATAGGTACTTTTATCTCACGTGCCAAGAGTTTTAATCCCCTTGATATTTCAGATACTTCAATATGTCTGTCTTTTCCACCAGTACCTTGCATTAACTGAAGGTAATCAATAATGATTAAAGATATATTGTTTTCTTCTTTTTGGGCTAGTTTTCGTACCCTTGCTCGTAATTGATTAATATTTAAAGATCCACCATCATCTACAAAAAGTTTTTTGGTATTAAATTCATCAAAAGCAGAACTTAATGTACTCCATTGTAAATCATCTAAATCACCTTTTCTTAGGTTTTGAAGAGGAATAGTAGTTTTAGCAGCTAAAAGTCTTAACATTAGTTGTTCCGCAGGCATTTCAAGAGAGAAAAAAATCACTCCTTTATTCGCTTCTACATTTTTTAAAGCCATATTTAAAACAAGTGCTGTATTGTGAGTAACTGTCATATCTTCTAATAAAAATAGTTTATTACCATCTATTTCAAAACCAAAATAATCATCTACAATATCTTTTTCTATTGTAATTCCTGTTTGATTCCATGTTCTAGTGCATGTCCATTTTTTGGCTTGTTTTCTTTTGATTTTGGTGGGGATTTTATCTATATCGCCAAATATTCTTACTCTGTAAACTTCTGTTTCAAAATCAATTTCTTTAATACTTGCTTTTTTAGCATGTAGAGAAGTTCTAAAACCTAAAGAATCACATAAAAACTTTATTTGAATACTTAAGTCTTCACGTTTCTGAGTTATTTCAAAACCATTTGCATTTTCATCATAATGCCCATCACTGTCTAATAATCCTGCCAATAAATTTAGTCTATTTTCATATGAATTTATAAGATAATCTTGAGGTATGTGTTTATTATTTAATACATTTTCATCACGTAATAATTTTTGAAGTGAAAAGGCAGTTTTCCCATCTACTGATTTTTTATTGGTAATTGAATATTCGGGACATTTATCTTCATGAATATATTCTCTCACTTCTAATTTTAAAATACTTGCATATTCTTTTAGGTATGTGATAACTTCATCGTCTTGCGTATAAATGGAAACTTTAGCGGAAGCTCCATCCCCTAACCAAAGGCCAAGAAAATAAGGATCGATTGAAGTAGTCTTTTCTTTAAAATTTACTGCAACTTTATATCCCTTATAATTACTTTTAAATTTATCTGTTTTTTCTGAATATTCTTTTACATTTATATTTAATACGTCTCCATTTTTATGGGGACCTTCTGTACGACTTCTTTTTARGGATAGAATRTGTGATTCATTGACTCTATAWTCTATWGCTTTATTTTGTCGTACCCAGTACATTTGTTCTTGACCTKTTGTAATAGACAAGACATTTCTAGGTTTTGAATCATCTCCCATTAATTGGTCATYTTTTTGWACATYTTCAACTTTTTTWAAGCTACCRTCATACATAAGTACTTTTGTTCCACGTCCAAGACAYTTMCCCATCGCWGGCCGTGCRGCRATAATAATCAAATCTCCTTCATTAAAACCTGTTGTTTTTTTATCMARTTCAAAAAAACCTGTTGTTTGTCCAATTARGTATTTATTYCCTAATTTTTTCATTCTGTGAATATAATCTAAGGTTTCAGCTGTAACATCMGCCATGTCTTTTAATTCAGAMGAKGCAGAATCTGTGGTGATTTTATARAGCTCATTTTGAATRGTATTWACTGCTTCTGAGGCAAGAATATCRTCTTCTATGGCTACTTTTTTGATTATTGTTGCAAGATTTGCCAGYTCTCTTTTAACTGCACCRTCTTTTATTTCTTTTACATAAGCMAGMGTATTMGTAATAGGGTTKGCKGAGAGAATTTCAATTAAAATAGAATCATCTACGTCTTTAGCATCAATTCTTTTTCTTATGAATTCTTCATCTATTGGCATATCAGCTGTATGCAATTGTTCCATTACATGAAATATTTTTTGATGGGCAGGAAGATAAAAATCTTTGTGTTTTATCAGACCTAAAACATCTTCGATTTCTTCTGGATTAAATAATATTGAGCTAAGAACTGCTCTTTCAATGTTTATACTGTATACGCTGTCCATTTATTAGTCTTTAGTGCTTAGTGTTTAGTGTTTAGTGAGTTTTTTTCTCTATTCAATATAAACTAATTACTATTTTCCTTTATTTTTATTTTCTATTATTTTTATTAGCTTCTTTATAACAGCTATATATTTATCAGAATCATTTATATCGTCATGTATAATTGAATACCGTCCTTCTACTGCATAATCATTTAAATCTATTAAAATTTCTATTTCAGCAAATAATACAATACCATTTAATTCACAGATATCAATAAGTTGTTCTAAATCATGAGATCGGGGAAACAGTATTTTTTTTCGGCATAATATTGATTTCAATAGTTTTTCTGCACTTTGTTGTAAATCAAAATATATCTTTTCAATATCAATTTCAATTTTATTTTCAGTAAATGCTTTTAATAAATATATTGCAGAATTTAAATCAACAATTGCTTTATAAAAAAACATATCAGCACTTGATTTTATATCATTTTTATTTATTAATTTATCTTTCAAAAAGAACTATTCCTTTATGTCTTGCATCATAAAGCGCTGTATTTATCCAATTATCATCACTATGAGATAAAAAATATTCATTCGTTTCAAGTAAGATATCTTTAGAAATTTTTATATCTTTTAGAGCTTTTCTTATCTTTGATCTTTTACTTATTTTTGAATCAATACTGTTTTCAATAATACAAAGGTCTAARTCACTATGCTCATCTGGATTTCCATATGCATAAGAACCAAATAATATAATTTTYTTTARATTYAAAGGCTTTAGTTTATTAACAATATCAATTTTTAATTGCTCAATATTTAACATTATTCACCCTTTCTTTTTAATTGTAACAAAAAAATACTTTTTATTTAGTGGATAGGANNNNRTTWKSYRYYCAKYATYWYTWCTMTWCMCTATCCMCTATCCACCATCACTAACTACTAGCATCGCTTTTAGCTGCTTCWATTTCTACTTCTTGCAAAAATCGYTCTAACARCTGMTCTGTTGGTAATTTAGCTATGGTTTCGCCTTTTTTAATWATAAGACCAGAACCTTTTCCATATGCWATTGCTACATCKGCTGCTTTTGCTTCGCCTAGKGCATTTACTACACATCCCATTACWGATAAGTTTAGAGGKGCTTTTATATGTTTRGTTCTTTTTTCWACTTCKGCWACKGCTGTTACTAAGTCAGCTTCAATTCTTCCACATGTTGGRCAAGAAATGATATTTACCCCTTCTTTAACTATTCCTGCATCTTTTAGAATTGCTCGCCCWACTTCTATTTCTTTCTCCAGCGCTCCTGTCATAGAAATACGCAWGGTATCCCCTATTCCATCTAAGAGTAAAGAACCTAAAGCGATTGAAGATTTAATTGTTGAGTGAAATTCTGTTCCAGCTTCAGTAACACCTAAGTGGAAAGGATAATGATTTTTAGGTCTTAAACCTCTATAAGCTGCAACTGTTCTTTGAACATCACTTGCTTTTAGAGAGACTTTTATATCTGTGAAACCTAAATCTTCTAGGTATTTAATATTATAATCGGCGCTTGCTATCATACCTTCTGGGGTTTGACCATATTTATTTTCAAATTGTTTTTCTAGAGAACCTGAATTAACTCCAATTCGAATAGGAAGATTTCTTTGTTGGCAGGCTTTTACGATTTCTTTTACCCGCTCTTTATTTCCAATATTTCCTGGATTAATTCGTATACAATCYACTACTTCAGCAGCAATTAGTGCAAACTTATAGTTAAAATGAATATCTGCAACAATAGGAAGTGARCTTTGTTCACAAATTTCTTTTAAAGACAAAGCTGCAGCTTTATCAGGCACTGCTAATCTTACTATATCTGCACCTGCAAAATGCAGACGTTTGATTTGATTTAGAGTAGCTTGAACATCATCTGTTTTTGTAAATGTCATAGATTGTACGGAGATAGGAGCATCCCCACCAACAGCTACGGAACCTACAAATATTTTTTTTGTTTTATATCTTTTTATCATAAGGCATTTTATCTAAAAAGTATTAAGAAAAAGTGAATTTAGTAAAAATTAATTTAAATAATTTTTTATCCACGTATAATCGTTAATTTTATGATTTTTAGCTATAATTCAAAAATATTGTAAAAAGGAAATACATTGCAAGACTTTTCTATTTTTGACATGGTAATCATAGGTATTACATTGGCTTTAGGGCTAAAGGGACTTTTTAAAGGTTTTATTAAAGAAGTATTTGGCCTTGTAGGCATTATTGGTGGTATTTATGTAGCATCAAGATTTTCTGATGTTGCAGGGGATTTAATTGCTCCTCTTTTAGCATTGGAAAGTAAAGCAACTATTACACTAATAGGTTTTGTTACAGCTTTAGTAGGCTTTTGGATTGTTGTTTATATCTTAGGAATGATTTTATCTAAAGTATTTGCAATGAGTGGCTTGGGTGTATTTGACAGATTATTGGGATTTGTTTTTGGATCTGCAAAAATATTTTTAATCTTTGCAGTAATAGCTCATGCTTTATATCAAATAGAGTCWTTTAAAACATCTATTGATGAAAAAGCAACMAATTCATATGTAATTCCTTTTTTATTAAAAACGGGGTCTTATATTGTTAAACTTGATACTAAATCAATTACTTCTAGTGTTGAAAAAACAGTTGAAGTGATTATGCCTTCTAARRAAAATGTTGCTGAAASYATWGAAGTAGCAAAAGAGACAATCRCRGAAACAATTAATGAAACAAAAGAAATGATTCAAGAAAAAAGTGAAACATTWMTAAAAGAGAAAACAGAAGAAAAAATTAAAGAAATGTTACCTACMAGTAATTAAAAMMTAMTATWMTTNAAATAAAANAAGAAGATAAAAAGAGGACTAAAAGTGTTTGAAAACAAATACATACAACAAAGAATAGAAAAAGCAGACAAATTAAGAGACTTAGGAATCAATCCTTATAGCAATGAATCAAACAGAGATACAAAAGTTGTTGATTTTCTTGAAAAGAACAAAGATGTAGCTGAAAGAGAAGATAGAAGAGATGAAACAAGACAATTTTGTTTATCTGGACGAATTAAGTTTTTCAGACTTATGGGAAAAGCAAGTTTTTTAAAAATTGAAGATGAATCTGGTTTATTACAAATTTATGTTTCAAGAGACAATCTTCCTGAAGATTTTTATAATACTATTTTCAAAAAAACCATTGAAGTTGGGGATATTATTGAAGTAAAAGGATATCCTTTTGTTACGAATAAAGGTGAGTTATCACTTCATGTTCATGGTCTTAGAATCTTAACAAAAGCAATTTCTCCTCTTCCTGAAAAATATCATGGTTTAGCAGATAAAGAATTAAGATACAGACAAAGATATTTGGATTTAATTATGAATCCAGAAGTTAAAGAAACGTTTAAAACAAGATCAAAAGTAATCTCTTTAACTAGAAGATTTTTTGAAGACAAGGGATTTTTAGAAGTAGAAACTCCAATGATGCACCCAATTGCAGGTGGTGCTAATGCACGACCTTTTGTAACCCATCACAATGCTTTAGGAATTGATAGGTATTTACGAATAGCACCTGAATTGTATTTAAAACGATTAATTGTTGGTGGTTTTGAAGCAGTATTTGAAATTAACAGATGTTTTAGAAATGAAGGAATGGATGCAACGCATAATCCTGAGTTTACATCTATTGAGTTTTATTGGGCTTATAAAACATACAAAGATTTAATTGTTTTAACCAAAGAATATTTTGAATATTTATTTGAGCACTTAAACTTACCAAAAGTTCTTCCTTATGGWGATGTAGAAATTGATTTCTCAAAATTTACTGAAATTCCATTRATTCAATCATTAATTGATATTGGAAACGTTCCWGCWWMWATAGTTGAAGATAAAGAAAAAATCATTGYTTATTTAAAAGAAAATAAAGTAGATGTAAATGTAAATATGAATYTKGGACAATTACAAGGTGAATTATTTGATGAGTATGTAGAAGCTAAATTAATTAAYCCTACTTTTATTACAGACTATCCWGTAGAGATTTCACCMCTTGCTAGAAGAAGTGATGAACAAACACATTTAACRCAACGYTTTGARTTATTTATGGCTGGAAAAGAAATTGCAAATGCATTTTCWGAGTTAAATGATCCTTTAGATCARTTAGAGCGATTTCAAGCACAAGTTGCTGCWAAAGATGCAGGTGGWGATGATGAAGCCCATGAAATGGATGAAGATTATGTAAATGCTTTATCTTACGGTATGGCACCWACTGCTGGTCAAGGTATTGGAATTGATAGACTMGTAATGATGTTAACMAACCAACATTCAATYAGAGATGTTTTATTGTTTCCAGCAATGAAACCAACACATCATGAAATTGATTTACATTCAGACGAAGCTTAGTTCTTCGTCTWNNNTAATNANAATTTAATATAAATTGAGGATTTCACCCATGACTTACATAACAAGCAAAACACTACAAGAAGCAGATCCAGAAGTATTTTCATTTATCCAAGATGAATTAGTAAGACAAACCAATCACTTAGAAATGATTGCAAGTGAAAACTTCACAAGCCCAGCAGTAATGCAAGCAATGGGTTCAGTATTTACTAATAAATACGCAGAAGGTTACCCATATAAAAGATATTATGGGGGTTGTGAAAATGCAGATAAAGTTGAGCAATTAGCTATTGATAGAGCCTGCGAAATTTTTAAATGTACGTATGCAAATGTACAACCTCATTCAGGGTCTCAAGCTAATGGTGCTGTTTATGCTGCGTTAATTAAAGCAGGTGATAAAATTCTTGGTATGGACTTATCTCATGGTGGACATTTAACTCATGGKWSYAAACCTTCTTTTTCTGGTAAAAATTACTCTCCTTTTTATTATGGAGTTGAATTAGATGGAAGAATTAATTATGATAAAGTTTTAGAAATTGCAAAACTAGTACGTCCTAAAATTATTGTTTGTGGAGCTTCTGCTTATGCTAGAGAAATTGATTTCAAACGTTTTAGAGAAATTGCTGATGAAGTAGGTGCTATTTTATTTGCTGATATTGCTCATATTGCAGGAYTWGTWGCTGCTGATTTACATGTAAGTCCTTTCCCTCATGCTCATGTAGTTACAACTACTACTCATAAGACTCTTAGAGGTCCAAGAGGTGGAATGATTATGACAAATGATGCAGACATTGCTAAAAAAATWAACTCTGCTATTTTCCCWGGWTTACAAGGTGGACCACTGATTCATGTAATTGCTGGAAAAGCAGTWGCRTTTGGTGAAATTCTTAARCCAGARTGGAAAGATTATGCACAACAAGTAATTAATAATACAAAAAYSATGGCAGAAGTATTTATGAAAAGAGGATATGATATAGTAAGTAATGGAAGTGATAATCACTTAATACTAGTATCCTTTTTAAACAATGATTTTTCAGGAAAAGAAGCAGATGCTGCTTTAGGAAATGCTGGAATTACTGTTAATATGAATACTGTACCAGGTGAAACAAGATCTCCTTTTGTAACATCAGGAATAAGAGTAGGAAGCCCTGCTTTAACAGCACGTGGAATGAAAGAAAAAGAGTTTGATATTATTGCAAATTATATGTGTGATATTTTAGATGATATTTCAAATACGCAGTTACAAGAAAAAATTGAAGAAGAAGTAAAAGTTCTTGCTTCTAATTTTGTTATTTATACTCAAAGTACGTACTAAAAATCTTTCTTAAATAAGCGTTTAGGCGCTTTTTTAGGAAGAGTAATCATAAATACTGCTCCATTCTTAGAATTTTTTACACCTAACTTAGCTTTCATGTGATCCTCTATAATTACCTTTGACATATACAAACCAAGGCCCATACCATTGTCTTTTGTAGAAAAATAAGGTTCAAATATTTTATTTAAATTTTCTTCTTTTATTCCTTTGGCATTATCTTCTATCTCTATAGAAATGTATTGTTGTTTTTCTTCAATAGTTAAAAAAATACTTGGTTTTTGAATATCTTCTTTTAATAACTGCTGTTTTGCATTATTTAAAATATTAAAAACAACTTGTGAGAATTCATTTTCATAAGAATGAATCTTTGTATTCCCTGTACTTTTTATAGTAAAGAGTATATTAGAATGAGAAAAAGAAGATTCAAATAAAGCATAGGTTTTTTCACATATTGTTTTAATTTCAAAATCATTTGTTTTTTTATTGCTTTGAAAAAAATCTCTAAAATCATTAATAGTATTTGACATAAATTCTATTTGTCCTACTATTTCAAATGATTTTTTATCAAAATATTCTTTATCTAACTTATCATGCTCAAAGGCAGTTTGAACATTCATATAAGCATAAGAGAGATGAGTTAGAGGCTGTCTCCATTGATGGGCAATATTAGCAATCATTTCACCCATTGAAGCCAATTTGTTTTGATGAATTAATAAACTCTCATTTTTCAAACGCTTTAGCTCTGATTGTTTTAATTTATATGAAATAGCAAAAGCAAAAAATAATACATCAATAGGAAAAACAAGATGTATTAAATAAGTTGGGTTAATATCAATTAAATCCATTTCAATAATTAAAACAGAAATTAAAATTAAGACATGACCCAATAAATAAAAAACAGCTTCTTTGCTTTTTTGTATTATTCGTAAAATCGAGGAAATAACAGTAATACTTAAAGCGATAATGCTTATTTTTCCTTCATCAAAATATGCTTCTTCCCAAAATAACAGAAAAAATATATTTACTATTCCAAACAAAATAAAGGTTTTTATTAAAAAATCCATTTTTGGAAGATGTTTTTTTGTGTTTAAAAACTCAACTGCAAATAAGCCAGAAGCAATTAAAATCAAATAAATAAAAAATGCTTCAATATCAACAAGAAGGGCTAAATTATAAAATATACCAAAAGAGAAATATAAAGAAAGCAATAAACATAACACTGCAAACTGCAAAAAAGAATAATAGAGAAAATATTTTTTCTTATTATAGATATATAAAATTAGATTATAAAATAAAGCACAGAAAATTATTCCATATACAAAACCAAAAATTAGTTTTTCATAGGGATATATATTTTCATATTCCCATAAAGAGTAGATTTCAATATCAACAAGAGGGTCAGGCTTATTAAAATGGATAATTAAAGTTTCATCAGAGTATTCATCAATACGCACATAAAAATTTTCTTCTTTTTTTGTATATTTAAAACTTATTTCATTTATCGTATTATTACTAGATATTCTTAAATAATAAACTTTTTCTTTTAGATATTCTTGATCAATTTTAATTTTTAAAGATTTTAGAGATTTTAGTTCTTCTTCAAAGTTTTCATCTTTTAAATGCACAATTGATTTATATTCTTTATTATCAAAAGAATAATAAAGATTTTTAAACATCTCAGATCTAAAGGATTGGGCATAAATATTACTAAGTAAAAGAACAAAAAAAATAAAGAATTTATATCTAAGTATATTCATTAATTTGGTATCCAATACCCGATATATTTTTAACAGCTGTTTTTGATAGTTTTCTTCTTAGTTCTTTTACTAAAGAGCGCATAGCATCTTCGCTCATTAGCCCATTCCAAACAAACATATTTAATTCTTCGTATTTAACAACTCTTTTATGATTTTTCACCAAAAGATCCAAAAACATTAGTTCTTTTTTTGTTAACAAAACTTGATTTTTTGTCAAAAATAAACTTTGATTAAATAAATCATATACTAGATCTTTTTCAATTTCAAAAGATGATTTTTTGTCAAAAAGTTCATGCATACATAGTTTTAACACAGGAAGTAAGCTTATTTGACTAACTGGTTTTTGTAAATATTTAAGCAAGCCTAATTCAACTGCTTCCATTAAATATTTTGTTTCAATAAAAGCAGTAATWATAATTATTTTTGTATCTTTATCTTCTTCTCTGATTTTACGAATCATTTTTAAACCATTTAACTTAGGCATATTAATATCAGTAATTATGATATCTGGTTTATGTTTTTTATATAATTCAAGCCCTTCATAACCATCTTTGGCAGCATATACTTGTTTACAATAAAAGGACAAAAATTCAACTGCATTATTAAGTATTTCTATTTCATCATCAATGTATAAAATACTGCTTGTTTTAAGTTTCTCAATCATATTTAATACTAGTAAAAAAAAATGTGTAAATTAGGGGAAAAACARAAATRYTTRTAWTTTTTTTTAAMGTACTAAAGCTAATCATTTATTTCCTTTTTATTTTTATGATTTTAACATAGTCTTATATAAAGAACTTTATTTGAGTATTTTATTAATCTTAAATTTAAGATTAGTCTATTAATTTTATATTTTATAAAGAAAATTCAAATTTATCCCAAAATATATTGATAATTAATATCAATAATGATACAATTTCAACTAATTTAAGGAGTACAAATGAAAAATTTGATTTTAAAATCATTATTAGTAGGTAGTTTATTGGCAAGCAGTGCATTTGGATATGAAGCATCAAGTGTAAAAGTAAATGTAATGGCTTACAAAACAAAAGCAAAATCTGGCGTTGCGATAACATTTGATAAAGTAAACTTAAGTATCAAGAAAAATGCTGATTTTGCAAAATTTATCACATCAGCAGAAGTAAGTATTGATGTTAATTCAATAAATTCAAAAATGAAATTTAGAGACAATAACATTAAAGCTACTTTATTTAAAATTGCTAATATTAGTGAAGTTAACGCTAAAGTACTTAAAGTAACAGGAAATGATAAAACAGGTACGCTAGACGTTGAAGTTTCAATGAATAATGTAAAAAAAATAATTCCTATGAAATATACAGTTAGTTCTGGAACATTAAAAGCTGATGGGGTATTAGATATATTAGATTTTGCTATGAGCAAATCTTATGCGGCTTTTGCAGCTAAGTGTAAAGGTTTTCATGGTGGGAAATCTTTTTCAGACGTAGCACTTTCTTTCTCACTTCCTTTTACAAAATAAACATTAAAAAAGAGATTTTCTCTTTTTTAATATTTTAGAGTTTTAATACTCCACTCACTCTTTTTACAGAATCAGCTTTTGATAATGACAGTCTTACAATAGAGTTTTCTAATGCTTTTAAATTATGTACCACGGAAGCTTCTAAGGATACAATATCCCCTTTAATCAAAGTATAACTTTGATCCTTTACTCCAAATTCAATGGTGCCTTCAAAGATTTCAACAGTAATGGGATAAGACGTTTTATGATCTTTCATAATTTGCCCTTGGGTAAATACTATACGTATTTCTTTTGAAGCGTCACTTTCAAACATAGAAGTAATTTGAACTTTACTACTGCTGTATTCAATATTTTCATAGATATTAAACTTATTCATTTTTTATCCTTTTTTAATTATAACACTATGCAAAAAAAATTTACTTGATAAAAATCAAGTTATCAACCTATGTACATGAAAAGAATTTTAATAAAGACTATACTACAAAAAAAACAAGGAAGATAGTATGAACAAAACATTTCAAGAAGCTATGGATTTTAGACACGCGTGTAAATCTTTTCAAGAAGAAAAAGAGATTTCAAAAGAAAATATGGATTTTATTCTAAATGCAGCAAGACTTTCGCCCACATCTTATGGTTTAGAATTTACAAAATATCTCTTAATTAATAATAAAGATCTCAAAGAAAAAATAAAAAATCAAGCTATGGGACAAGAACAAGTAAGCATTAATTCATCTTTATTAGTAGTTCTTGTAGCCATTGAAGACAGYAAAATAWSTTCWCCMAYACCWAAAGAYCGTTTTAATAGATTAGAMGTAAACRAAGAAATAAARTCTATGTTYTTAGACTATTATCATTCTTATGTAAAAGAACACTTAAATAACGATGAACAAATTTTAGCTTGGACTTCAAAACAAGCCTATTTAGCAGTAGGAAATATTATGACAGCTGCAGCTACAAAGGGAATTGACTCTTGTGCAATAGAAGGTTTTAATAAAAAGGAAGTAGAAAAACTCTTAAATCTTGATACTAAAAAATATCAAGTTGCCCTTCTTTTACCCCTAGGATATAGAAAAAAAGAACAAAGAGAAAGTTTGCGTTTGCCACTTTCTGAATTAGTGCAATATATAGATTAAAATATATTAATAATTAATATTGATTTCTTCTAAAAATCAATAAAAAACTTCTATATAAAAGAAATTCTTTGCTATAATTCCATAAAATAATACAGAAGATAAAAAGAAATATYTTCGTATTTGATATTACWTTCAAGGAATTATTATGGCAAAAATTGGAATATTAGTRGCAAGTTCAAACAATAATGTTAAATTAGCAAAAAAAATAGAAGAAATTGCACTTGCAGATAATTGTGAAGTTGAATTTATTAATTTAGTTGATTTACGTTTACCTTTATATTCAACATTAGAAGAAGAAGAAAATGGTATTCCACAAACAGCAAAAGATTTAGCAAATACAATCTTAGCGTTAAAAGCTTTTATTGTTGTAGCGCCTGAATATAATGGTGTTATGCCAGCTGTTTTAAACAATGCAATGGCATGGACATCACGTGCAACTGATTCATGGAGAGATGCATTTGAAGAAAAAGTTTTAGCACTTGCWACTCACAGTGGAGGWGGAGGATCTAAAGTTCTTCAAGCWATGAGAATTCAATTTCAACACTTAGGTGCAAATGTATTAGCAAGAGAAATTCTTACTACTTACGAAAAACCTTTAAATGAAGACTCTGTTAAAAATATCGTAGCACAAATAAAGAAACTAGCATAAACCAAGGCTTAGCCTAGGTTTATTTCTTAAACTTTGTTTTAATAATAGAAGCATACGTTTTTACACTCATTCCCATGTAAAGCCTAAACGCTTTATCTAAAACCCTTCTTGGCACATTTACCAATAACAATACACTTTCAATATCATAAAGCCCATTATTTTCTTCAAGATAATCAACAAGGGTTAAAATACTAAAAGGTGTTTTTATAACTTCGAATTTATTTAATAATACCTCATCWATTGTTTTATTATAAGATTCAATGTTTATATCTAAAAGATCAAAATCTTCMCCTGYATTTTTAGAAAAKCCTATGTTATTTTCATCAATATARGAAGGAAAAAAGTAAGCAAGTTTTGCTGCTTTAAATTCAAGMASAGTGAAAYTTAYCYYTRAKTTTAATATCATTTGAATTTTTTGTAKTGAAGAAAAAAGAATAATACTTTCATTCTTTTTTAATACTAAGGTATTYTCTTTTATKGAAAAAACAATATCATCTTCATGATTRATTATAATAAARCARACATCATAAGTAAAAAAGTCTATSSTKSTAGTGTSTTCTAAWCTARCKTTGTATTTTTTATAAGGTTCTAGGTATTTTTTTAGTTTTTTATGCGTTTTATATTCATTTATAATAAAAGCATTCTCTTTTTGTAAAACTAACATTGTTTTTTTGAAACGGCTGCTAAATTTAATAAATAGACTTCTACTTGTTGCATACAGATATCAAATTCATAAGAAGAAGCACTTTGTTTAGAAAGTAATAATGCACCTTGAAGACTTGATATTATAAATAACGCCGTGCTTTTCACATCAATATTAGAGATTTCTTTGGCATTACAGGCTTTTTGAAGTATTCCTTCAAATAGTATTTGCATATTATTTAAAGCTTCTTTTAATAAAAAAAGAAAATCTTCATCCCCACTTGAACACTGTTGCAATAARTTTCCTAAAGGACAGCCCTTAGTAAAATCATGTTTTTTWGTATCTTGTARCATWGARATTAGAAAAGCWAGGTAATCTTTTTTRCARGTRGATAAACTTARCCAATATTTTTCACTTCTWKYTTTTAGTTTTTCTTCAATCATAACTAAAGCCATCTCTTTTTTAGAAGAAAAATAATGGTACATAGAGCCTTTTTTAGCTTCTGCTTTTTTGAGTATGCGAGATAAAGAGGCAGCATGATAACCATATTCATGTATTTCATGAAAAGTAGCCTCAAGTAGTCTTTCTCTTATATCACTCATATTAAACCTTATTATTTATTTTGTGCAATTATATCTAAGATAGTTTTAGGTTCCATTCTTTTTGTATAATCTTCATCAACAAATGCAAATATTACTTCCGCTTTTTTATTTAAAACAAAAGTAGCAGGCATAGGTAATTCAAAAGAATCATCTTGATTTAAACCTTGAATGTCAATACCAAATTTAGCATAAATTGGTTTTAATGCCTCCGCTAAAACAAATACTAATCCAAGCTCTTTTGCAATTTTATTCTTTTCATCACTTAATACTTCAAAACTCAATTCATTCTTTTCTTTTGTACTTAATGAAGCATCAGCTGTTTGTGGAGAAACAGCAATTAACGCAGTATTTAATTGTGATAACTGTGGAACTATACTTTGTAAAGCTTTTAATTCTAAATTACAATACGGGCACCATACACCTCTGTAAAAATTAACGACTACAAAATCATTCTTTGATAAAACATCACTTAAATTAATGTTTTCACCTAATGCATTAGGCAGAGTAAAAGATTTCATAACCTCGCCTACTTTTAAAGCATCTTTACTGATGTTTACGTCTTCTAACTCTTTTGTTGCATTCAACATAATTTCTCTTAATTCAACAGGTACTTTTCCTACAAATGCTTCTTTATAAGCATCTATTTCTTTTTGTAAATTTGACATATTATTCCTTTACCAACTGGTTGGTTTTAAAGATTATATACTTTTTTTTAATCTGTGTCAAGTTAAAAAATTACTTAGAGAAAAAAGGAGGAGAAAAGATTAAACAATAAAGCAGCGTTTTCTGCTTTATTGTTTTTTAAAGTGTTTAATAAAATTTAATAACAACCTTAGGCCTGAACCACTTGCGCCAGGTGAGTGATAAGCCCAAGGCACTTCACTGTAAGCAGGTCCAGCCATATCCAGATGCAACCATTTCTTTTTATTTCTTTTTTTAATAAATTTATCTAAAAACAAAGCAGCTGTTATAGCTCCACCGGCTGGACTAGAACCTGCATTTGATACATCAGCAATACCGCTGTTTATTAGTTTTTCCAAGAATCCATTAAAAGGAAGAGTTCCTATTAATTCTCCACTTTTATTAGAAGCTTTTTGCATTTTGTTTTTTAACGATGAACTATGAGCCATTACACCTGTTGTATATACGCCAAGTGCAATTTTACAAGCCCCAGTTAATGTTGCAATATTAATCAAACAATCAATATCTTTTATTTGATCTTGTGCATAACATAAACAATCTGCTAATACCAATCGCCCTTCAGCATCTGTATTTCTTACTTCAATACTTACTTTGTTTTTAGCATATAACACATCCCCTGGTTTAAAAGCATCGCCTCCAATCATATTCTCAACTGCACCAATTATTCCATGTACTTCATAAGGATAGTTAAGCTCTCTTAAAGCACCAAGGATTCCTAAAACAGTAATTCCACCTGTTTTATCTCTTTTCATAGTAAGCATACCAAGAGTGGGTTTTAAAGACAGTCCTCCACAATCATAAGTAAGTCCTTTACCAACTAATACAAATTTTCCTAAAGATTTATCTTTTGGTATATAATGTAAATGAATCAATTGACTTTCATGTCTGGAAGCTCGTCCTACTGCTAACATTACATTCATATTCATTTTTTCTAAATCTTTTTCACCATAGATTTTACACTCTAAATTATACTCTTTTGCTATTTTACGTGCGTCTTCACTCATAGTTATTGGTGCATAATCTTCTGCTGTTGTATTATTTAACTCTCTTACAAAATTCACATTCTTGCAAATAATAAGTGTATCTCTAAGTTCTTTTTCTAAAGTAATTAAGTCTTTTTTTGTATTTTTAATATCAATATAAATAGCCATTTTTGTTTTTTTGTTTTCACTTTTGTATTTTGTAAAAGAATAATCTCCTAAAACAAGACCTTCAATTAAAGAAGATAATGCAAGTTCTTTTTTAGATGTACATAAAGAGAATACAAGCTTTTTAAAACCTTCACTTCTAAGTTTTCGTAAAACCTCGCAAAGCGTTATTTTTACGCTTTCTTGTTTTAAAGAATCACATAAAATATAGTATTTATTTTTTTCTACTAATAAAATACTTTTATTTTCTTTTGAAAAATTAAGTTCTTTTAAAAAAGTTTGTTCTTCTTTACTTAAGTCGGATATTTTTCTTAATAATACTACTTCAAGCGCTTTTTTAATATTTTTTTCTTTGGAATTAAATAATGTTATTTTCATATCTCTATTTCTTTAAATTGTTTATAAATTCTAATATCAATCTTACCCCTGCTCCCGTTGCACCATAAGAATTGTATCCCCAAGGACTTTCAGCATAAGAAGGTCCTGCTATATCTAAATGCAACCATTTATTCTTATTTTCTTGTTTAATAAACCTGTCTAAAAATAAGGCTGCTAAAATAGATGCACCCCCTGCACTTCCCGTTGAATTTGAGATATCAGCAATTTTTGAATTAATAATAGGTTTTAAATAAGAATTAAAAGGCAGTTCGGCTACTAATTCTCCAGAGTTAAAAGAAGCTTTTTTCATCTTATTTTTTAATTTATCACTGTGTCCCATTATTCCTGTACTGTATGTTCCTAAAGCAGTAATACAAGCCCCTGTTAATGTAGCAACATCAAAAATATAATCAATGTCTTTTATTTCATCTTGGGCATAACATAAACAATCGGCTAAAACTAAGCGTCCCTCCGCATCTGTATTTCGCACTTCAATACTTACTTTATTTTTAGCATATAACACATCTCCTGGTTTAAATGCATCGCCTCCAATCATATTTTCAACTGCTCCRATGATTCCATGTACCTCATAAGGATAATTGAGTTCTCGTAAAGAATTCATAACACCTAATACWGCACTTCCTCCACCTTTATCTARTTTCATATTAATCATTCCAGATGTAGGTTTTAAAGACAGACCTCCTGAATCATACGTAAGTCCTTTTCCTACAAGAATAACTTTTCCYAAAGCTTTTGATTTTGGTTTATAGTGTAAATGAATTAATTTACTCTCATGCCTAGAAGCKCGWCCYACTGCTAACATAGTATGCATATTGTTTTCTTGTAAATAATCTTCWCCATAAATTTTACACGTTAAATCATTTTCTTTTGCWATTTTTYTWGCATCTTCACTCATAGTTTCKGGGGTATAATCTTCTGCTGTWGTATTTACAATATCTCTAACCATATTAACRCTWGAMGTAATTATTCTTGTATTCTTAAATTCTAATTCCAAGCKTTTAAGCTCTTTTTTTGAAGCTTTAATATCAATAAAAATATTKSWYTTRAMSTTWGTTTTTTTTGCTTTATATCTTTCATAAACATAATTCCCAAGAATTAAACCTTCGCAAATATCTTTAATAGCTAATTCTTTGTTTTCTTGCACTAAAGCAATTTTAAGGCTTTTAAATTTGTATTGTTTTAACTCTCTAATTGTATTAGAAAGCAAGACTTTAAGTTCTTCACCTTTAAATGCCGTACAATGTACATAGAGTTTTTTTGAAGCTAAGTGCAAAAACGTTTTTTTAGATGTTTTTGTAAAATCAATGCTTTTTAAAACTTTTTTGTCTTTTTTATCAACATTTTTTAGGTTTTTAATTAAAACTATTTCTATATTTTCATCTATATTTTCTTTGTTAGTGTTTATTAATTTAATATTCATTTTTGTCCTTCAATTATCATTTGAAATATTATATCACTATAAAGTAATTTAAACCTACATGCTAAATAAAATAAAGAAATTACAATATCCTTCTTTCATTATCTAATATATTTTTAGCTAAAATATACAAAATAAAAAGGTTAAGAATGATATTAACAATAAATGGAAAAGAACAAGAAATAAAAGAAGGTTTAAACTTAGAAGAAATCATGATTCACTTAAAAATGCAAGATAAAGTAATGGCAGCCGCTATTAACATGGAAATTGTAAAAAAAGAGCAGTGGAATAGTTTGAAACCAGAACACAATGATAAATTAGAGTTACTACAATTTGTAGGCGGGGGATAATGAGTAGAGAAAAAGGAAATTTAGCAGAACAAAAAGCCTGCACTTATCTTATTTCTCAAAACTATGAAATCCTTGAACAAAACTTTTATGCAAAAAAACTGGGTGAAATTGACATCATTGCAAAAAAAGACTCTGTTTATCATTTTTGTGAAGTTAAATCAGGAAAGTCTTATGAGCAAGCAGTTAATAACCTAAGTTTAAATAAAATTCACAAAATAAAACAAAGCACCTTGTATTATTTACAAAAAAACAAGTTAAATGTATCCTTTTGTATTGATGCACTTATAGTAGTAGAAAATGAAATCACTTTTTTAGAGAATATTACTCTATAAAGAAAGGCTTAATGCCCTTCTTAAAAACTGTCCCAGTCATCATCACTGTCATTGGATGCAATCACTTCAACTGCGTTCTTATTTTTTGAAATAGGTCTTGCTTTAGAAGTATCTTTACTAAKCTCAGGAACTAAAGCACTTTTATTTTTACGTGTAATTTTTGCTTTAACACTGTCTTTACCTTCAAACTCTTTTCCATTCGCATCATCGACAATACTTTTTGCGACACTATTGGTTTCTTCAGCAATTAGTTTTGTTTCAGAGGCAGTAGATGCATTTTGTTGTGTTTGTTTGTCTAATAGAGCAACAGCATCATTAATTTGATTAATTGCAGATTTTTGTTCTACTGAACTTACTAGTACTTCTTCAATTAATGTCGTTGTATTGTCAATATTTTCATTAATAGAAGTGTATCCATCAATCATTAAAGACGATATTTTTTTACCATTGTTTGCTTTTATGGTTGCATTTTCAACCAAAGCTTTAATTTCAT
>NVWN01000034.1 GCA_002733685.1 Arcobacter sp.
CTTCCTCCAGGCCATTTTTTTCCGGGGATTTTTCGGCTTCGATCTTATCGCGTAACAGCTCGAAGCTATCCATCATGATATTGCCGACTCTGACAACGCGCTCTGCCGGGTGGCCTTCTCTTAACAGGTTCTCATCGGCGTCGGGCGACGGGGTCCAGAGGGTATCGCAGATGGCGTCAGTGACCAGACGATTGATTTCTTCGGGCATGCGCCGGTCGCCACTTCTGAGGCCAGCTTCCAGATGAGCCACTGGGATATGAAGTTTTGTGGCCACTTGGGAACAGGCGGCGGTGGGATTGACGTCTCCGACAACCACAAGGAAATCAGGCCGCTCGGTTTCCATAACTATTTTTTCATATTTCATCATGACTGTCCCGGTCTGATAGGCGTGGGAGCCACTGCCAATGCCCAAATGAAAATGGGGTTCGGGCAACATCAGGTCGGCAAAAATACTGTCTGACATATTGGCGTCATAATGCTGTCCGGTATGAATGATATGGACGTCACACCAATCCTGTTCATTCAGGGCATGATAGAGCGGGGCTATCTTCATGAAATTGGGACGGGCGGCGGCAATGAGGTGAATGATTTTTTTCATGTTTTTATTTTCCCAGAGATTTCTGATTGGTGTTTTCTGATATTGGCTTTGCCAATTCGATGTTTATGTGACTTATAAGCAGTACGACAAAAGCCAGAATATAATAATATAGATCAATATAGCCGACATTGATTGTCAGCCCGTTAAAAGCAAATCCAGCGATGCTGAATTGGCTATAATACAGGAGGGTGCCGGCCCATTTTAGATCAGGTCGGTTGATGGCTTTTTTTGCAACCCTGTTGGCCGATACCATCGCCAAAACCATGAGCAATAGATAGAGGAACAGGCCACCATAGCCCTGCTCTTCCAATATTTGAAAGAATACACTGTGAACGGCCCGGTTAACATCAATGCCAACCATATATTTTTGATAGAAGGGTTGATGATAACGGGCGTAAAATCCATTGCCGATAATAGGGCTTTCCGAAGCCAGTTGTACGGCGTATTTCCATTGAAGAATTCTGGTGGAGGCAGAACGGTCTTCTTCATAGGTATTAATGGTTTGCATCCGGCCTTTCCACGAATCTGGCATGAAGGCCAAGACAGCAAGACCCGTCAAAATGATCAGGATACCGATTGAAAACTTATGCTTTGTTCTGATGAAAAATACCAAACCACTGCCCAAAATACCGACGAGACCGCCCCGGGACTGGGTCCCCAAAATTGTAACAAATGCCAGGAGTGCGCTGCCATATATGCCGAGCCGAAGTATTTTCCTGTCCAATAATTCTTTCAGGGCAAAAATCAGCGGGATCACCATCAGCATGGCAAGCGATACCCCGTTATTGTCCCCCCATGCGGTACCGGATGCGCCCCATATTCTAGCGCCGCCACCGGTGAGTAAGGTAAAAATCCCCCCCTTCACACCTGTGTAGCCAACGGAGAATACAAAGACCCATATGGCGGAGATGATCCAGTACCTGCTATTGAGGAACAGTAACATGAGACAAACAAACATCATGGTTTTTGTATGGTCAAGCCATCTAGGGAACGCCAAATCATATGAAATTGCAAAGAGGGTGGACAGGCATGTCCAGAGATAAAAGATGAGCAATATGATCGCAATGGGATGGAAAAGGGCTTTTTTTGCCTGTTTGAAATTTATCACAGCACTTAATAGCGTTGCCCCGGCAATGATATCAAGGATGGGCAAACTGTAAATCCAGCCATAAGATTCTTTATGGGGGTTCATAATGGAAAGCCATAACCAGCCTAAGATACCAACTTGTGGTTTGCGAAGGGCGGCGAGTACAATACATATGATTGCTGAAAAAATAAATATATCGCGCATGGGCTAATTTCTAAGATGATTTTGATTTTTGAGGTGTTTTTTTTCTTTTTCTATTTTGAATGCTTTGTCTTTAAAAGAAGCTGTTCAAAAAACATTTGAGAATAATCCTGAAATAAAAGCTGAATTACACAATGAGGAAGCGTTTAAAGAGTATGTAGATGAAAAAAAAGCAGCTTACTACCCTACAATTGATTTGAATGCTGATTTTGAAAGAAATACAAAAAAAAATGACCCTAAGAATAGCACAAAAAATACAGTAAATAAAACAGGTTGGAAAGCAACACTCTCACTTGAACAGATACTTTATAATGGAGGCTTGACATCAGCAGAAATTGATGAAAGTCATGCGGATTATATTGAAAATAAACATAAGAGAAAAGAAAATATTGAAAAAATTATAATTGAATCTTTGAATGCTTATTTAGGAATTGTTCAATACAAAGAATTAATGAGTTTATCTCAAGACATTATTGTACTTAATGAAGATAATCTTGTTACAGCTAAAGATAAAGAAGAAATCTCTGGTGAAGTTCTTGAAACTTACCAAGTTAGTTCCAAACTACATTCTACACAAGAAAAATATCTTGAACAAGTAGACCTTTATCAAAAAAACAGAAATAACTTTAAACGGTATGTATTAGAAGATGCCCCTGAATTAATTTGTCGTCCAATAATACATGCAAAAAATATTCCAAATACACTTACAGAAGCTCTTAAAAAAGGTGTGTTAAATCATCCAAAAGTACTTGCTGCTGTTGAAGGAATCAAAAAACAAAAAGCAAAACTTGCACAAAATAGTTCAAGATTTTTACCTACCATTAAATTACAATTAGAAAGCACATGGGACAGTGATTTGGAATTAGCAGATAATGGGATGCAAAAAGAGTATTTAGGAAGAATTAATCTTTCTTGGAACTTGTTTAGTGGAGGAAAAGATCAAATTGTTTCTCAAAGAGAGCGTAAGTTTTTATTAGAAGCACAAGAAAACTTAAATGCAGTTACTGACGAAGTTAAAGATGAAATTGAAACTGCCTATTCTAAATACCATAAAAATCTCAAACGAGTTGAATTATTAAAATTGAATGTGGAAGATAATTTTAATATTGTTGATGTTTATAAACAAGAATTTGATGCAGGTACCAGAACTTTTATTGATATTTTAAATGCACAAGCAGAATTATATCAAGCAAACAGTTCTTTAGTAAACAGAGAATTTTCATTGTTTGTTGATTATTATGACTTATTATTAACACTTTCTACTTTAAGTACAAGTATTTTAGAAGAAGACAAACAAGTATGTCAAACGATAATTAAAAAAGAAAAAAAGAAGAAAGAAGAGAATGTTGATGATTTATTAAATGAATTATTAGAAGAAGAGTCTGTAAGTAAACAAAATACACAAGACGATGTTTTAAATATTTCAAGTATCAAAAGCGAGAAAAGCTCTCAAGAAAATCTTTTTTTGAACACGAATAATAATACAAATACTATGCTTACTTCATCAAAACAAATTGATGGTTTTATGGAAAATAGAATTTTATCATTAATGAGTGACAATCATATTATAAACTTAGCAACAGTATCTGCAAATACAGATGTTAATGTGTTTATATCAGAATATGAATTGGATGAGTCCTTAATAACTGTTTTTATTTATGGAGAAAACAGTCAATATAAGAAAATACTTTATGGAAATTATGAAACTTTTGATGAAGTGACAGAAATATTATCAAGTTTAAATAAGAAAGTGTTGAAAAATAAGCCATATATTAGTAGAATATCAAAGAACAAAGATTTGTATAATAAATTCCACTAAAGGCACGATTTGCAAGAGAATCCTGAATTCCAAAATATTCAAAATAATGAGAGTGAAAAAATTGTAGATAAATCTGATGATAGCCCCTCAAGTGAAATGGATGATTTACTTAATGCAGCGAAAACCATTGATGACTCAAATCAAAGTTTAGCAAAACTTCAAAACAGAAGAAGAGTTGATTCTCTTTTAGATTGCCTTCTTTTTCTTACCAAATATCACAAACGAGAAACATCTGCAGAATCAATTATGTTTTCTCTTCCTATGCACAATGAAGTTATGAATTATGCGATGTTTACACAGTCTGCTCAAAGAATGGGTTTATTAACCAAAAATGTAAAACGAAAAAATATTGCAAGCATCACAAAATTAGCTTTACCTTCTGTCTTGTTATTAGATAAAGACAGAGCCTGCGTATTATTAGATTATGATATTGAAAAAGGTACCGCTACTACAATAATGCCTGGTATTAGTTTAGGACAGACAGAACTAAGTATTGAACGTCTTGAGAGTGAATTCTTGGGTGAAGTCATTATTATTAAACCTGAATACAATTACAAAAATAGAATTAATAATGATATTGTCATTGAAAATCCCAAAGATTGGTTCTGGGGAACGATGAAGAGAAATATGAGTATTTATAAACAAGTAGCTTTAATTTCTTTGTTTATTAATATTTTCATTATTGCAACTCCTTTATTTACAATGAATGTTTATGATAGAGTTTTGCCTAATAATGCGATGGAAACTTTATGGGCTTTGTTTATTGGTATTACTATTATTATGATTTTTGATTTTATTATGAAAATGGTACGTACATATTTTCTGGGAATTGCAGGAAAAAGAGCAGATACAGTAATATCGAATAAAATATTTAATCATTTACTAAATATAAAATTAGATGCTAAACCCGCTTCAACAGGACAGTTTGTATCAAGATTACAGTCTTATGAAAGTGTAAGAGAATTTTTTACTTCTGCAACAATGGCTGCTATTGTTGATTTACCTTTTGTTATCATTTTTATTATGGTTATATTTTTTATTGGTGGTCCTTTAGGATACATTACTTTAGCTATTGTAATTATTTTGATACTAACGTCTTGGTATATGCAAAAACCGCTTAAAAGTATTGTTGAAAAATCAGTAAAAGAAGAGCAATTAAAACAAACTACTTTAATTGAAACAGTTACAGGTCTAGAAATTATTAAAAGCATACGTGCTCAAAATAGAATGAAAACACATTGGGATAAATCAGTTTCTGCAACAGTTCATTATGCTGAAGAAGGGCAGTTTTTATCTCATAGTATTAATTACTTTACTGCATTTATGTCACAGTTCTCAAATATATTAATTGTTGCTGCTGGTGTTTATTTAGCAAGTAATGGAGAAATGACTATGGGGGGAATTATTGCTTCTATGATGTTAAATGGGAGAGTAATTGCGCCTGTTTCACAAATTGTGGGTATGATTATAAGATATGATAGAACAATGTTATCCTTAAACAATTTAGATGAAATTATGCAAATGCCGCTTGAAAAAGAAGATAAACTGTATATTTCAAGACCAAATTTAAAAGGTGATATTGAATTAAAAGATTTAGAATTTACCTACAGTGAAAAAAATTATAAAATCTTAAAAGACATAAATATTACTATTAAACAAGGTGAAAAAGTTGCTATTCTTGGTAAAATTGGTTCTGGTAAGTCTACTTTATTAAAACTTATTTTGAATTTATATGAACCAAACAGTGGGTCTGTTTTGATTGATGGGGTAGATACTAGACAAATTGATCCTGTTGATTTACGAAAATCAATGGGAATAGTACCTCAAGAACCCTTTTTATTCATGGGCTCAATAAAAGATAATATTACAATTGGTGAACATTTTGTTACAGATGAAGAATTATTAAAAGTAGCTAGAATTGCTGGTTTAAATGAATTTTTAGATAAACATGAAGCCGGTTTTGATTTAATTGTTGGCGAACGAGGAGAAGGACTTTCTGGTGGTGAGAGACAAAGTGTTACTTTAGCTCGTGCATTGATTTCCGATCCTGCAATAATAATGCTTGATGAACCTACTAATGCAATGGACAAACAAGCTGAGTCTTCGTTTATTGAGCGATTGGAAGATATCATTGAAGATAAAACACTGGTACTCGTAACTCATAAAACTTCTTTATTAAAATTAGTAGACAGGGTTATTATTTTAGAAAATGGAAAAGTAGTTGCAGATGGAACAAAAGAAGAAATTTTTAATAAAGCAAGTCCAAGCACAAAAAGGTAAATAATTTTATGGCAGATGATTTTAAAAATGACATGAACTTTGTTAATACAATGTATGCGAATGCAAATGAAGCACCTAATTCAAGATCAGGTTTTTTATTTATGATAATTGCAGCTTTGTTTGTAAGTGCAATTTTATGGGCAGCATTAGCAGAAATTGATGAATTAGCTAGAGGAAATGGAAAAGTAATCCCTACAGATAAGATTCAAAAGATTCAAAATCTTGATGGTGGAATTATTTCTGAAATATTAATAAAAGAAGGTCAAATTGTTAAAAAAGGCGATGAATTAATGAAAATTGATACTACGCGTTTTCAAGCTTCTTTTCAAGAAAATAAAGCAGAATACTATAGTTTATTGGCAGTTAGAACAAGATTATTAGCTGAAACTACTGTTAGAATTAATAGAAAAGTTCCTGTTTTAAAATTTGATGGCATTATCTCTTTGAAAGAGAATGAAGATTACGTCCGAGCAGAAAACAGACTTTTTAAAAATAGATTTGCTGAACTAAAAGTTTCAATTAGAGTTTTAGAAAATCAATATGAACAAAAAAAACTTGAAGTAAAAGAAATTACAAGTACTATCAGAAAGTTAAGAAAATCTTTAAAAATTATTAAAAAACAGCGAGCTACTATTGCAAAACTTGTGCGTTCAAGAATTAAATCTAATTTTGATCTATTAAATATAGAAAAAGAGTATGAACAAGCTTTAGGAGATTTAGAAACAGCTTTAATTTCTGAACCAAGAGCAAAATTAGGTGTTGATGAAGCACGTAATAAAATAGAAGAAAAAGTACAAAGTTTTAGAACAGAAGCTTCAGATACTTTACAGAAAACACAAAGTGAACTTAGAAAATATAAAGCAAGATTGGTTGCGGAAAAAGATAAAGTGGATAAAACTACAATTATTTCACCAGTTGATGGAATTGTAAAACAAATTCATATTAATACTATCGGTGGAGTGGTAAGGTCTGGTGAAGATTTAATTGAAATTGTTCCTCAGAGTGAAGTTTTAGTAATTGAAGCTAAAATTGATCCCAAAGATATTGCTTTTATTAATCCTAAACAAAAAGCTATTGTAAAAATTACGGCATATGATTTTTCTATTTATGGGGGATTAGAAGGAAAAATAATTGAAATATCAGCAGATAGTATTGTTGATAAAGAAAGTAAAGACCAAAAGACCTATTATCGAGTTCTAGTTAAAACAAATAAAAACTTTTTAGAACGAAATGGTGAGCGTTTACCAATTATTCCTGGAATGGTTGCTAGTGTGGATATTATTACGGGTAAAAAATCTATTTTAGACTTTATTTTGAAGCCTATTTTGAAAACAAAAAATAACGCCTTACATGAACGATAACTAGTATTAAAATAATAAATAAATAGTATAATAATATTTAAAATACATCAAAAAAAGGATTAAATGTAAAAATATATTATTTTATTATAAAAAAACTTTTTAGAGACTTTTTTGTAGTAATATTACAGTAATTATTCCTAGGAGTCTTTCATGTTAACATTAATACTAAGTGAGCAAAATTTATCCACATCATATAAAATTGATTCTGATCTATCTAAAGATATATTAAAAAACATTAATACTATTGTTTTACAAGATAGTAATACAACTATGATTGTAAACAGTTTTGGATCAAAATCAGAAGCAGTTTTCTCAAAAATTATTGATGTTATTGCTGAACTTAAACTTGAAAGCATTAAACAAGTACAAGAATATTTTGATGATGCACTTGCTGGAAAAAGTTTTGATATCGTAATCTTAGAACAATTAAAAGAGCTTCTTAGTACTAGTGATTTTGATTTTGAAGTTATAGATTCCCTTGAAGCTGCTGCTGGTTCAGTAGATATTAAAGATGAAACAACTTTTGTATCTGGGACATCGACTCAAAGTGATAGCAAAGAATACAGTTTTAATGAAAGATCTTTTGTATCTTCCTCTTCTCCTACCGCAAGTGACTCTAGTGCTTCTGATGACTCAAGTGACTCTAGTACTTCAGCTGATTCTCCTAGCTCTTCTTTTTCAAGTTTTTCATTTGGTGGAATAGGCGGTGGAACAGACTTACCAACGTCACCCATACCTGTAGTAGATGAAAATACTAATGATAATACTCCAATAGTAACAGTAGATGTAAGTGGATTAGAAGCAGGAAATGTAATTGATTTAATTGATACTATTTCTGGTTCAGATGTAATAATTGGAACATATACAGTAACAGGAACTGAAACAACTCCAAACGCTGTAGTAATTCCAGTATCAACAGACTTATCAGAAGGACCACATACTTTAGTTACAGAGGTTACTAATGAATCAGGAAATGCAGGAGACCCTTCAGGAGAAGTATCAGTATATATAGATAATACAGCTCCAAGCGAAACACCAGTAGGAACAACGGATACAAATACTGCCGATACAACACCAACAATTAGTGTAGCTCTACCAGTAGATACAGATGGTAATCCGACATTAGAAGCAGGAGATGTAATTGAGATTACAGACTCAGAAGGTAACGTAATAGGGAATCATGTTATTACACAAGCAGAAATAGATGCTGATCCATTATTACCAATAGATGTAACAGTAGGTGTAATTGATGGCGTAGTAGATCCATCAATTACCTTACCAACAGATGGAACAACAACAGTAAATGTAGGATTCACAGATGAAGCTGGAAATGCTGGACCAACACAAGCTATTGATATTACAACAGATAATACAGCTCCAAGTGAAACACCAGTAATAACAACTGATACAAATACTAACGATACAACACCAACAATTAGTGTAGCTCTACCAGTAGATACAGATGGTAATCCGACATTAGAAGCAGGAGATGTAATTGAGATTACAGACTCAAGTGGTGAAGTTATAGGGAATCATGTTCTTACACAAGCAGAAGTAAATAACTCACCAGCAACAGTTGACGTAACAGTAGGTGAAATTGATGGCGTAGTAGTAGATTCTGTAATCACATTAGACCCTGATGCAGAAACAACGGTAAATGTAGGATTCATAGATGAAGCTGGAAATGCTGGACCAACTCAAACTATTGATATTACAATTGATGTAACAGGAGAAACTGCACCCGTACCTGTAGTAGATGAAAATACGAACGATATTACACCAGAAGTAACAGTAGATGTAAGTGGATTAGAAGC
>NVWN01000024.1 GCA_002733685.1 Arcobacter sp.
TATCTCCTTCTAAATTTGAGGAAATTAATTTTATGTTACAAAATGAAATGGTGGCTTAGGTAATTCAAAAAAAGAGTATGAATTTAAGTTACCACTCCACTAGATAATCTACTGTTTCTAGAACTCCAAAAAACAATTTCTTTTTACCTATCATTTTTTCATGACTATAATTATTAATTCCACTAAAAACAACAGGTGTATTAGGAAAATAAAAGTCATGATATTTTAGAATATAATCGAGAGCAGGATCATCAGTAACAAATATGAGGTCAAACTTCACTTTTTTATCAAGATATTTATTATTAAAAAACTGGTGATATGCTTGCATATACTTTTTTTTATTTATGCCTTCTATTCTTGGGTAGTCAATATATTCAGTTGTGAATTCTATATTTTTATGCCTTTTCCTTAATGCATCTTTAATACCTTTCACTTCTCCTTGCACCCACTTATGGTCTGGACTCCATGAATTTAAAATTAATACTTTTATTGAATCTTTAGCATAAATAGTATTTGTAAATATAAGTACTAATAACAAATAAGAGATTACTTTTTTAATGAATTTCATGTGATATCCTTATTTTAAACTTAAGTTATATGATAGTGCCTTTATAATAACATTAATAAGTTTGATTAATCTTTATAGTTTATATTATAAATCCATCTAGATTTCACTGATATGACTACACTTATTAGGACAAAGAATACAAAGCTATTCTAAGTTAAAATAAAATAGAGATTTATTTTTGATTCTTACTCTAATAGAAATATAAATAGAAATTTTTTCTTTAATTTTCCCAATCAAAATTGAATAAAACAGATTTTACAATAAATGAATAATACTAAGATATTAGCTTGTTTTTTTCTTAAGAAAATGTGCAGTTAAATAAATTAATTCAAAAAAAGTGTGCAGTAAAATGTGCATTAAAGTTAACAAAATATATACATTATGACAATTTAGACTATAAATAATGAAGTTTACATAATTTGACTTTGATTGCATAAACTAGTTATGAAGTACTACTTTATAGTAGTTAAGAGAGATTATATCTATTGGTGCACCTGAGAAGATTTGAACTTCCACTCTGTTAAGAACGAGCCCCTCAAGCCCGCGCGTTTACCGTTCCGCCACTTCGACATTTTTACAATTCACTCAAGCGTAAGTGTATACCAATTTCACAATATAAAAATCTTACAAGGACCAAAATGCCTAGAGTTGTTCCCTCAAGATTATCGTTCAACAACCTCTTACTTTTGGAGCAGTTTTTACTAATGAAAAGCTTGCTCCAAAAAGAGTTGGAGTTTGGGACATGTTCAACAAGGTACAGGTTGTTGAACATGTTTTTATAACTCATTTTTTTGTCCTATTTCTTGTTAAAAGATCAATTTGAGATATTAATGTTTACTCTTTTACAATGTTTTTATTATATTTAACACTTCAGTTGACATACAAGCTAAATATTTGGAATTAAAATATATAATTTTACATAATGAAATATATAAATAATAACTTAAAAGACCACCAGATTTATACAATTAAATATATTGTAGAATTTTATAAAAACAATAAAAGTTCTCTAGAATCTTATCAATCTAGAACATTACCTTTTTTAAGAAGTATCTCTTCTATTTCAAAAGAATTACATTTTAATAAGACTGATATTATAAAAAAAGTTTTATCACTTGATAGCTCGAAAATTGATAGTAAAACTTTCACAAATATTATAAACTATTACAAAAATAAAAATACTGTACAGAATATAATTAATACTTTAGATGTTAATGTACTTATTAATGATGATTACTATGTATATCTTCCAAGAGGCTATTTAAATGACGGTAATACAAAAGGTCACTCAACCTTGTTACCTATTCTAAATTTTCATGATAGAAGTAAACTTGATTTTTCAACTCCAATTAATTTAACATTTAGAGAAGGAGAAGAATTTAGAATATATGACTATTATTATTTTAAAATATTTGCATCTAGTAGTAGTGATGGTACACACCGCACTGCTGGTATTGTCACATCCTTAGGTTTATTAAGAGATTGTCAAATTGATAATAAAGTTATCTATTATCAAAAATATTATACTAAAACCTCAATAGATGCCCTAAGTACATTAATAAATAAAATTTCAAATAATACGTATATAGGCTCAATATATGAAGATAAGCGAAATTATAAGTATGTAATACAATATGAAAATTTCACTATCAATGTCTTAGAATTCAATGACCTCTATGATTTACTGTTAAATGGAAATTTTGAAGTGATATTTAACTTTATGAAAGACAACAATATTTCACTTATAAATTATACCTTGGAAAACAAATCTAAGGTGCTAAGTTTTGGAATCAATGATTTTACTTTAAATTTTTCTAGTAATGAATCTACAAAGTTTGAAACAAATCAGTATTGTATTACCTATCTTTTAAATAAAATAATTTACTTTTACAATAAACTTTTTAACATCATTGATACAAAATTAAGTTCAACTCAAGTTTTCAAACACTTAAATCAAAATGACTATTTAAAAACTCCGTTTATTTATTATAAGCATTTTAATAAATTACAAGATATTTCAAAAGTCATTCTTCTACAAAGATTAGATACCTTAGAGAATGAAAAAAAAGCTACTTTAAAAAAAATATCATTTTTCACAATATCTACACTTAGTGTAATAACAACGATAATTTATTTTTATCTCAATCCTGAACAACTATATCAAATGATAATTTATATATGTAATTACATAATAGACTGGAGTGGTAACTTAAATTCATACTCTTTTTTTGAATTACCTAAGCCACCATTTCATTTTGTAACATAAAATTAATTTCCTCAAATTTAGAAGGAGATAAATTTCCCAAATAACCATGTGATCTAGTTCTATTATAATAGACTTCAATATATTCAAATATTTCACGTTTTGCTTGTTTTTTTGTATAAAAATAAGTTTGATATACCAATTCATTTTTAAGCGATTTAAAAAAACTCTCAGCAACAGCATTGTCCCAGCAGTTGCCCTTTCTTGACATACTTTGTGTGATGCCATGTTGTAGCAGCAAATCTCTATGACTATAAGAAGCATACTGACTTCCTCTATCAGTATGCCATATTAAACCAGAGAAAGGATTTCTTTGTTGTATAGCCATAGTTAATGCATCATTTACAAGTGATACTTTCATATTATCATCCATAGCCCATCCAACTATTTTCCTTGAATAAAGGTCTATAACTGTTGCTAAGTATAACCATCCTTCTCCTGTGTGAATATATGTAATATCTCCTACATATTTCTCATCAGGATTTGAAGCATAAAAATCTCTATTTAAAACATTTGCAGCTATTGGTAAGTTATGATTAGAATCAGTTGTATTTTTATATCTTCTTTTCATTTTTACTTCTAAGTTTAAATCTTTCATTAATCTTGATATACGCTTTCTTGATACTATTAATCCATATAATTCTAATAGTTTACTTGTAATACGTCTCGTACCATAGTTATTTCTGCCTTGAACAAAGATAGCTTCAATAAGAGAATTTAAATGCTTGTCAATTCTTTTAACAACACATCCAGCTTTTATCCAATGATAATATGATGACTTATCAACTTTAACAATCTTACACATTAAGTTGATACTAAAACTCTTTTTTTGTTCTTTAATCCACGCATACTTCAAAGAGTTTCTTTTGCAAAGTATGCTGTTGCCTTTTTTAGTATATCACGCTCTTGTTTTAATATCTTATTCTCACGACGAAGACGTTTGAGTTCGTCTTCTATAGGTTCTTTTTCAGATGCTCTATAACTTGCTGTCAAAGGTATATTATGAGCTCTTTTATACTTACTTATCCAATTATATAATGTCTGTGAATTTAAATCTAAATCCGCTGCTACTTTGACAACTGATTCATTATTATTTAAAATTAACTGTACCGTTGAGTCCTTGAATTCTTTACTGTATTTACTTCTTTGCATGTTTACCCTTATTCATTTTTTTTTAACTTATAATCGTTTAAATTAAAAGTATGAATTCAGGTTACCACTCCAGATTAAAGAAAAAATATTAAGTGCTTTGAACTTAATACAAAACTATATAAAACAATAGACCAATACTCTTTGAAAAACAGTTAAGATAAATTTTACTCCATCTTAAATTAATTAAAACTTCATAAATATATTTTTATTGAAATTTTTTCATAATCTTTACTTCATTACAAAATTATGTTCTTTTAACGAAGTCAACAACTTAAACGTTAAATATATGAAAAAAAGATGTACTTTTTAATGAAGTAGAGTATCAAAACGTTAAATGCATGAAGAAAAGATGTACTTTTTAATGAAATAGAGCATCAAAACGTTAAAAGGTTCTGAAAACAGTATAAATATGAGTTTGTATGCTTTTATATTTTAAATGGAGAATAATTACATTCCCTTCCCACCAATCAATTTTAGAGAGAATAATAAGAATTGAGTATTTCTTGAAAATATCTTTATATAAGAGGTTAATTGTAACTGTTTTTATACGTACTTTTTATAGCACGTGTAAAAACAGTTACATAAGGACTTTATGCGTACAATAATTTAAGTTTATATTAATAATATTTGTTGATTACCCATGCGTTCGGGTAATCGCCAAGACTCCAAAGAGACATAATACTTTTAAGAGATGTAGCAGAACGTGCTACAAAGCTTCTGATAATCAAATCTTTCTTAGAACATTCATGTTTAGCAAAATTAAAAAGGATTATCTCAGATAGAGTATGAATTGATTCACTTAAATTTGCATAGAATGATTCTGATTGAAATGTTTGATTGGACATAATGACCGTACCTTCCTTGTCTGCCTAGTTATTTATTAAATATACATTTATCATATAAAATCATTAATAACTACATACTTATAATACTTTTTTTTTCTTATAATTAATATGTTTATTTTATATCTAAATATAGTTAATAATCGTCTAAAATCCCCTCTTGTTTTTTTATAAATATTGACTCTAATATACGAAAGTTCAATAACCAATAAGTTTTGGAACTTTCTCCAAATTAGGAACAGAATATAAAATGTAATATAATTTTGAACGGTCCCTAAAAAATACGAGAATTAATTATACTTTATAAAAACTCTTTCAAATTTATTTTACACTCAGTAATTATACTTTACTACATCTTTTCTAATTGTACTTATCTAAATATAGTAATAAGAGAAATCGACCATTATTTGGCTAGATTAGATTAATTGTACTTTTTATTATTTTATAAACTGTATTTGTCGTCCAATTGAGTTGTCTTATAATGTGCAAGAAGGTGAAGTAACTACTTTTTCTTATTCTTCTATGGAAGGAAATGAATACTAGTTTCTTTGTTATTTTTTTAAGTATAGAAAATACTGCCTTTATTATTCTACTTTATACCCTATATTAGGTGTAAAATGAAAAAATATAAAGGCGCATATTTACATTAATCTATCTTCTTTCAAATACTTATTTTAAGAAAAGTTTTTTAAAAAAAGCAGAAGCATTTTGTGGGTTCCAAGATACAATTACACAAGGTAGCTCTAAACTTCCATAAGAGCTTATTTCTTTTATAATATTAATATCTCCAAATTTGCTAAACAATTTAAAATGGTCTTTTTTTATGGCAAATACATATAATTCAATATTATTGTCAATAAAAATATTATAAGTAGCCCTCATTAAATATTTAAATTCCAAATTTAAACCCTTATTTGTATGATTAATTACATTTCTTGAGATTTCCGCTAGTTTATTATGACTCTTTCTTTGAGTATTAAAAGAGTAGATTGTATCTGAGGGTAAAGTATTGTATTGATCAAATATAATACGACAGGTAGCTGTTAGTTCCTTGTTTTTCCTATAAGTAATAATGGCTGAGTTTTTATCGTGTTTATCAAAATTAAGATATTCAATAAGGTCTTTAAATTCATTCTCATAAGAAAGAGAAGAAAAAACAGTACTTCTTAGTGTAAATACTTCAATTAATTCTTCTGCATTTGCAATAAGGCTTAAGTTTTTATTTGTATCTTGAAAGCTTAGTTTTTTGTTAAAAGAAATACTTTCTTCAATGACTTCTTCTAAAAACAATCTGTTTTTAAATAACATTAATGCTTGGTATTATTCTTCATTAAAAGCTTCACTCATGTAGGGAAGGGATCGTTGAATACTTTGTTGTACTAACTCGTTTAAGTTTGTTAAACTTTTATTTTTATTTACATAAATCATTTTAATCCTTTGTATTATGTAGGATTAGTTTAATGAATATGTGTCACAGTTTGCGTCACAAAATTTTATTATTTATTTTATTATTTATTTAGAAATTACTTTTAGAATTGATATAATAGGAATATTTTTGAAGTGTTATATATTATTTATTAAAAAAAGGGGAAGGAGATGTAAAAAAAAGAACTATTTACTTTGTATGTTTATTTTACATCCAATAGAAGGAATCGTTTCTATTAACCGGTGTTCTAGTTTTGTTCTCATTCTATAAATAAGTGTTCTTAATGTACTTTGAGAAATACTTTCTGCTGGCCATAATTGGTGTTCAATATCTTGAAAACTTAAAATACTYCCACGTGCATGAATAAGAAGTTGCAGTARRTTATTTTCTTTAATACTTAAACGAACAGGTARATTTGTTAAATACAATTGTTCTTGTTTYGTATTGTAATAATAATTAAAACCTAAATCAATGGTATTTTTATCWGGAATRASTTCTTTACYAATATTCATTTTATGAAYAGCTAAAATTAGGCTTGATTTTAATTCMGCYCTMGTAAAAGGTTTAAGAATATAACCTAAAGGATTSGTTTTAACYGCTCTTTGYAAGGTATCATCATCMGAAAATGCRGTTAAATAAACGACTGAWATATCCATCWTTTTTTGYAACTTTTTWGCAATWGCKATRCCATCTTTWGARTTTTGTAAATTGATATCAAGTAGGGCAATATCAGGACAATTRTTTTTAACGCTTTGTATKGCTTGCTCATAAGATGCYACCATGTCAGTTACTTCATAATTTAGTTTACGTAAAGCACTTCTTATATCTAAAGCAACGATACTCTCATCTTCAACAATCAGTATTTTTATTCTAGGCATTTTCATTCCAGGTGATTTCAACATATACTCCATTTTTTGAATTTATATTTATTGTTCCTTTTAGTTGTGATACGGCAAGTGTATTAACTAAAACAATACCCAAGGAGGTCCATGAAATATTTTTGTCATATCCAATACCATCATCGCTTACTTCAAGTTTATATTGTTCTTTATTTTTTGATAAAGAGATATTAATATTGCCTTCTTTAGTAATAAAGGCATATTTAAAAGAATTTGAAATAAGTTCATTTAGAATCAAACCACAATAAATAGCTTGTTGCATTTTTAGTTTGCATTGAATATTGTAATGAATGCTTATATTATTTGCATAAGAATCTTTTAATTCATTGATTAAAATGTCAAAGTATTCATAAGCATTAATATGTGAAATATTATCTTGGGTATATAAAAGTTCATGCAAGTGGCTCATTGCAGAAATTCTATTTTGTATGGTAAGAAAAAGATCTTTTGTATTCTCATCGTGTATTTCGTCACTTTGTAGACGTATTAAAGATACAATGGTTTGCATATTATTTTTAACACGATGATTTAACTCTTTTAATAATAATCCTTTTTCATTCAAAGCAATTTTTAAATCCTTCGTTTTTTCATTCACTTTTATTTCTAAGCGGTATTTTTCATTCTCTTGTTGTGTAATAAGCTTATTTTTTGCTTCTTCTTTGTCTTTTTGCAAATAATTAATTCTGTCAGCTAAAGCAATAGCAAATATAATTACTTCACCTAAGAGCATAGACTCAATCATATAGGGAAAATATTCATAAAAATCAAATATTCCCGCACTTGAAATAAACATTAAAACAATTGCAAGCGTTATTAAAAACCATCCAAATAAGATAAAATAAGCAGCACGTACTTTTTTAATTACAGCATAAATAGTAATAAAAACCAAATACAATAATAAGAGTAAGTTGAGTATATTTCTATATTTATCATAAGAGTCACTTAAAACAAACAGTAAAACAGACAAGGGAATAAGTATTAAAAAAGTATTTAATATAAAATTTAAGCGCCTATATTTTTTAATATTAAGGGATTTTTTTGTAAATAATGCCAGGGCGAAAATAGGAAAAGAAACAATAGCAGATGCTAAGTTTACTACAACAGGAAGATAGGATGGATCTAAAAGATAGATGTTTGCCATGCCCACATACATTAAATGATGTACAACTATTCCAAGTACGTATAAAACATAATAAAAATAAGAAATATCTTTTGTGAAAAAATAAAGAAATAAATTGTAAATAGCTAAAATTAACATAGCTCCAAAGAATAAGGCTAAAATTACTTGATGCTGTATTTCTTGTGCGTAAAAATCATCTTCTTCCCAGAGTTTTAATTTTACAATTAAGGATGTAATATGGGAGCTTACTTTCACATAATAAGTTTTTTGCTCATAGGCATTCAATTGAATCTTAAAGCTTGGATTTATGGTTCTTCTTGAGGTATTTATATTTAATAAACCATCCGTTTCGTGCCTGTTTACTGCAAAAAAATCAATATTACTTGTTAAAGAATTCTGATATTCTAAGATTTTTTCAATGCTTTGATTGGAAGTATTTTTAAGACTAAATTTAATCCATACATTAAAATCAGGAGAATAACCATAACTTAATACACTTTTTTCATTCTTTATAAATAAGATCTTCTTGTTTTTTATTTCTTCTATATTTTTTGTTTTACTCTTGTCAATATAAATAAAAGAAGAAGAAAGTAAATTGTAAGATGAGGTATTTTCATCAATTAATACAGCGTTTGCGTGAATAAAGTTTGAAAGAAATACTAGCAAAAGTAAAACGTTTTTTTTCATTATTAAATGCCTGTTTTCCCTAATTGTACTTAAAATAAAGTCAATAAAAGCTAATAGTTTCATTAAATTGCATTAAAATATTTAGAATTAATAAATTTGAAAATTTTGCTTTTCTGTGACGCAAACTGTGACGCAGATATGATATTGTATATATACATACAGATTAATAAGAAGTGAAATGACAAATAAAATTATAAATAAAACATACATCAAAACACATACAAAGCTGATTAGAGACTACTTCTCTGCCCTTACTTTTCCTATTTATTATTTAGAGCTAAGTGAAGTAAAACAAAGTGAAAAAAAATGTTCTTACTTTTTTTATTCTTTGCATATTGAATATGAAGATAAAAGTATAGAGCATAAAGAACTAGATATAGTGGATAACTCAGATTCACATTTAACTTTGGCGGCTATTTTATGCAAAGATATTCCCAATAACGTTAGTATATTAAGTAGCAATATCAAGATGCAAAAACAGATTATTAAAGACTTGGCTATTAAATACGAATCCTTAAGCCCTAACTTAATTTCTATTTATGAGAACAGTAAAGATTTACATTGCGCATTTAAGGAGACTAAAGAGCAGTTTTAAAATGAATTTCAAAAACTGCTTCTTGGTTTTGATTATAGGCTTTTATACTTCCCTTATGTTCTTTAATGATTTTTTGAGCAATATTTAATCCTAAACCAATACCTGAATAGTCTTTTGTACTAACAAAGGGCTCAAATATTTCATTAATAATATCCTTGTTAATACCCGTACCTGCGTTGTCTCTGAAGGTAAGAATGATGTTTTTTTCATTTTGATAAATAAAAATATTTAAAACTCTTTGTTTTAGCTCTTTTTTACTTTTAAAAAACTCATCGTATGCATTACTTAATATAATAAGAAAAACTTGCTCAATTTTATCCTTATTAAAATCAAAAAATATTTTTTCATCATCTTTTCTTGTATCCAAAGAAAAAGCTTTATTATTAATAAATATATTCATGTGGTTTTTGCTGTGGTGAAAAAATAAACCTAAAGATTGAATTAGAACAGTATATAAGTTATAATTTTTTCTTTCATTGGGGCTTTTTTTAAGCAATTCATTGCTATTTCTAACAATGTTTTCCATACGTGTGATACTTGTTTTAATGGCGTTTATATGATGTCTATTTTGTTTATTAACAGCGCTTTTTTCCTCAAGTTCTAGTTCTAGAAGTTCAAGATTATTTTTCATTATGGTTAAAGGCGTATTAATTTCATGACTCATACCCGCAAACATTTTACCAATAGATTCTAGTTTAATACGTCTTATTTGTTTTTTTCTTAGGCTGTTTATTTTAGAGATATTTTTTAGTATAACAATGGTTAAATCTTTGCTTTTAATGGCTTTTATTTTAAATTCAAATGTTTTATTTTCTTGTTCAAGAATTAAATTATAGTTCTTATTTTTTGCAAGTAATAAATCAAACCAGTTTTTAATTGCATACGCATTGAGATATTGTCCATTTGTTTTAGCTGGAAAGTGTTTTTTTATTTCTTTTTTGTTTTTAAATAAAAGCTTAAAATTGAAGTGTTTATTAAAACTGTTATTGCTTAATAAAAGCTCCTTATTTTCATCAAATAAAAGTACTAAGTCATTGCTGTTATCTAATAATAAATCAATAAATTCTTCTTTATACATTAATGTATTTCTAGGCAATCTAAAACTTTATTCTCTACATCTCTTAAAGAAACAAAAGGTTTTGTTAAATAATCATCTGCACCTATTTCTTTGGATAAAATAGCTTTATCTAAGGTTGAATAAGCAGTCATCATAATTACTTTTGTTTGTGGTACTTCTTTTTTAATCATTTTCAAAAAATCTATTCCATTAAGCTCTGGCATCATAATATCCAATACAATAAGTTTGTACTTAGCTCTTAGTACCTCTTTAAGTGCTTCTTGTGGGTTGGAAAATGTATCTATTTTAAAACGTTTACTTCTTGATAAGTACTGTTTTACGGAATCAAGTATTAGTTCTTCATCATCAATTATCGCAATTCTTTTCATGTTTATCCTTCTTTACAATTCATTATTTTACTTGTGTCTAATGCTTCAAAAATTAAACTACTGGCTTCTTGGATTTCATTGTTTACTGCTAGTAACTGTTCGTTACTTGCGCTGTTCTTATTTAATTCTAGATAATGCTTGATTTTTTCATGCGTTAAGCTATTATTCTTTACTAGTATTTCCCAATGCTCACCCTTCGCATAGTTTTCTTTATTTAAAATAGAAGCTTCAATCCACTTTCCAAGACTTGTTTCATTGCTTTCTTGTATGCTATAAGCTTCCTTATTGATTAGGTTTAAAAAAGATTCTTCTTTAAACGTAATATGATCAAGCTTTAAGCTGTTTAACTTATTTGAAAAGTCCATATCTGAAACTTGTAAATGAGCTTTTTTATTATAAGTACTGGAACTTGCTATTTGAATTAATTTATTTGATAACTCTTGCACTTCTTTTGACATAGAAGAAATAGAACTAGCATCTGAAGCATTTTCTTGTGTATTTTTATCCAGATTTGAAATAGCATTGTTAATATCTTTCATAGAGTTATCTTGTTTTTTTGAGGCTTTTGTTACTAAATCAATAATATCTTTTGTTTGTGTTATTTTATCTTTTAAGTCATCGTAGCCCTCAATCATAGATTTTGAAATCTCTTTTCCTTCTTTTGATGTTAAGGTTGCAGAGGATACAAGTGTTTTAATATCTTTTGCAGCTTGGGCGGAAGAGTTTGCAAGGTTTCTTACTTCTTGGGCAACTACTGCAAAACCTTTTCCTGCTTCTCCAGCTGTTGCTGCTTCAACGGCTGCATTTAAAGATAAAATATTGGTTTTAAAAGAAATACTATCAATAATGCTTAAAGCTGCATTTATACTAGAGATTTTTTCTTCTATTTCTTGCATTGAGACAGAGGTTTTAAAAGCAAGTTCTTTTCCTTCTTGGGAGGTATGAATTAAACTGTCTGCTAATTGACTCATTTGTATAATATTTTTTGCATTTTCATTATTTTCTATGGTTATTTCTTCAATAGAAGCAGCAGTTTCTTCTAAAGATGCTGCTTGTTGTGTAGAACTTAAGGATAAAGAATTTGCAGAAGAAGATAAGGTATCAATGTTATTTGAAAGATTTTGTCCTGTTATCATAATAGTTGCTAATAACTCAGAAACATTTGAGCCAATGGTATTACTAGCACTTACAATAGAAGAAATAGTTCCTCCAACATTATTTACTTTCATTTCATGTTTAAAGTTTGTATTACCATATTCAACCAAAGCAGCAGTAATTGCAGTAAATTTGTCGTTAAAATCATGTATCATTTCATTAAGAGCATTTTTTAAGTCATTGGTACTTCTGTTTTTACTGCTTGTATTTATGGTATAAAAAAAGAAACCAGCTTTTGCCATTTGAATAGATTTTTCTACTTCTTCCACAATTTTTTGATCTTCTATTACAACAGAACGTAAAGACTTCATATAGGTATTAAAGCTGTTCGCTAAATCATTTAGTTCATCTTTTGTATTAATCTTAATTTCTTGATCTGCACTTGAAAAAGCCATTAATGTATTAACCCCAGCAGACAAGCGTAAAATATTTGATATGATTTTTTTTGTGATTACAAATAAAATAATCAAAAATACGATATAAAAGAAAGTTGATACAGAAGCTGTATTCTCTAAAGTGCTTAAAGAAGACTCATTTTGTACCAACTGTTTGTTTACATTTTTCTTTAGTTGTAGAGATAAAAGGTCTAATGCTTTGAAATAGTCTTTTACTAAGTCACTTGCTGTTTTTCTTGCTAAATCTTGTTCTTTCGTATATTTAACGTAGTTAACACCATGAGTAGATAAATCATTTCCAATAGTAACCAAGGCTTGAATATGTATTATTTGTTGTTGCACTATTTTTAGATATTCTGCTTTGTCTTTATTTTTTCTTAATGCTCTGTTTAATTTTCGCATTATTTTCTTTTTTAATTTTTCTGCAGAAGCTAAGTTTGAATTGTCTCCACTTGCAACAACTGCAATATATATACTTTGCATGGATGCCAATTCCATTTGTAATTGTGTCACATGAGAACGTATTATTATTCCATATAAAGATACTATTGTATCTTTAGCATTATCAACAGCCAGCGTAAACTCAAGCAACATTTTATTGTTTAGTTCTTTTTCTTTTTCTTTTCTTATTCCCAGTTCTGCATTTTTATATAAGGATAAAAACATGCCTTCAAACGTTTTTCCCATTTTTAAAAGAGAAAGCTTAACATCTTTATTTAAATTAAACTTCTCAAGTTCTTTTATTTGTATCCAAAACTTTTCTTTTAATAAAAGAAGCTTTTTTAAATCCTCTTCATCTTTACTAAGTGCAATTTCTAAGCTTTTTTCTTGCAAAGATTTGATAATAAATTTAAGATTTTGAAACTTGTTGTAAATACTACTTTCATTTTGTACGGAATGATTTAATACAGAAATATTATTAATTGCATAAAAGATACTTCCTGCATTAATGCTTACTATAATCACAAAGGTTAGTATTAAATAACGTATTTTATTCTTAATGCTCATTGTTTTTCCTTTGCATTTAAATATTAGGTGAATGTTAATAAAAATTAGTTACTACTTGGTTACGAAGGAAAATAACACTATACTTTTGTTTTAATTTTAATACAAAGATATACAATGATAAATGATAAAAAAATAGCAGTTTTTTTTGATTGCGAGAATATAAGCTCTAAATATCTGGATGAAATATTTTTTGAATTAGCAAAATCTGGGGAAGTGATGATACGTCARGCCTATAAAGATTGGAGTTCTAATCAAAGTAAGTCTTGGAGCGAAAAAATTCCTATGTTTGCTATTAAACCAATACATTCTAATTCCAATGTTTCATCAAAAAATGTTTCAGATTTTCAGATTGTAATTGATGTTATGAATACTATGCATTATTCAAATATTAATACAATTGTTTTGGTTTCAAGTGACAGTGATTTTACCTCTTTAGCCATAGAAATTAAATCRAAAGGTTTYGAAGTYATTGGTTTTGGRGAGAAAAAAACACCSGAYTCTYTAATCAATGCTTACAGCACTTTTTTTGAACTGCCTATTAAAAAAGTAGATGCTTTAAAAGATGAAGATGAAGATGAAACAGATATTATAAGTATTTTAAAAGATGCTATTATCTCTACAAGAGGGGATGAAGATTTTGCTTATTTATCTCAAATAGGAACATTTCTGAAAAATAAAAATGCTTCTTTGCATCCTACAAATTATGGAGCAAGTACTTGGAGTAAAATCTTAAGACGCCACAAAGATATTTTTTATGTATCGCATAAAGATCACAGAGGAAAAATTATTATAGTAAGTTTAGTAGAGTAAAATAAAAGAGATAAACTCTTTTATTTTTTAGTCTTCTTTATTGCTTAAATATTCATGTGCCATGTAAGAAGATCTTGCATACGGCGTTGAGTGAACAAATTCAAAACCCATATCTAAAGCAGTTCTTTTATATAAAGCAAATTGTTCTGGATGTACAAATTCTTTTACTTTTTCAAATTCTCCTGAAGGTGCTAAGTATTGACCAATACTTAAAAATTTACAGCCAACCTCGATTAAATCTTTAAAAACCTGCTCCATTTCTTCAGGTGTTTCTCCAAGACCTACCATTAAAGCACTTTTTGTTTTGACTTTATCTCCTCCTAAACGCTTTAAATCTTTTAAAACTTGTAAAGAGCGTTTGTAAGAAGCATTTTTTCTAATTCTATAAAGTCTTGGAATGGTTTCAATATTATGTCCAATAATAACAGCGCCTGAATCTACCACTTTTTGAATAGATTCAATTTTACCTTTAAAATCTGGAATTAATAATTCAACTTGAGTTCCTGGTGATTTYTCCARAATATCTTTWGTTACTTTATARAATTGRSWWGCWCCKCCATCTCCTAAATCATCTCTTGCAGGAGATGTAATWACAACAAACTTAAGTCCTAATCGTAAAACAGAAACAGTTACTTGGTTAATTTCTTTTGGATTTACTTCTTCTGGTTTACCTGTTAATACATTACAGTAAGAACATCTTCTTGTACAAATATTTCCAAGAATTAAAAAAGTCGCATTTTTCTTTGAAAAACATTCGCTTATATTAGGACATTTTGCTTCTTGACAAATAGTGTGAATTCCYACTTCTTCTAATAATTGATCCATTTCTTTTTGTGCAGARAAATTTATCTTTTTTCTAAGCCATTCTGGTTTTCTGTATTTTGGTTTACTTTCTTTCATCGTCATGTTTGTCCTTTAATAAAGAACGTAAGTTCTCTTCTTCTATTTTATTTAATGTAGATATTTTAAGACTTGTATTAAATGTTTTTTCAAAGGCATTTACAAGTCTTATTTTAGCGTCTTCGTATGTCAAATGAATATCGAATTCATTTAAACAATGTCCTATCTCATTTTTTCTGTTTTTAGAATCCTCATCTTCTAGGGCTTTAATTGGAATTGAACCATGCTGAAAGATAAGTTTTTTGGTTCTTCTTTGCGCATTGCCACCAATTTTAATACCATTTACTAAGATATCGTAGGCTTCAAAACCAACTTGGCAAAAACTGCTTTTTGAAAGTTGTGTATTTTTATCATCTTTTGCGTATATTGCATTTAAGCCAAGTTCTTTATAAAACTCCAATAAAAAAGTGCATATTTTTTCATAAGACTCTTTTACATTCAAGTTTTTCATAAAAGATACAGGAATGATAAGACAATAAGATAAATCATGTCCATGAAAAAGTACTCCACCTCCTGTAATACGTTTGGCATGATTATTTTTGTACTGTTCTAAATACGCATAATCTTGTATTTTTTGAGAAACTCCTATCGTAAAAGACTTTTCCCAAGAATACAGTCTTAAAATTGGCAAATCAAATTCTTCGAAACTTTTTACCAAAGCTTCATCTTTTGCCATATTGTATGCTGCAGATTTTGTATCGTCTGACAATAATCTATAATGTTTGTTTTTATCTAACATATAACTCTTTTTCTTTTCTTGATTCATTTTAAGTATATAAAATCTTTCAGATATATTTAAAATGATATAGAGTACTATTATATTGTTTTGTAACAAAGTAATATTTATAGTACAAATTACTGCAAAATTATATCAATTAATGAAATTTACTTTTATTATTWCAAAATATTAATTAAATTTTGTAATWTTAATTTAAGTTAAAGAATCAAAATAATTTTTTATTTTATTTATTTCTCTTTTTTTAGAATAATTTTGAAAAAAAGCGCATTAATCTGCCTAAACTTAATCTTATATAAAAAATAATAAGTAAAATCAAAAATATATTTTTGTATTTTTTTTAAAAAAGCCGAATAAATTGTAAATCTTATCTCAAATGTTTACTTTGGTGTATGCAGAAATACGTAAGTTTATTAGAGTATAATATTAAAAATTTTAACTAAGAATAAATTAAGTATTAAATTTTGTTAACAAATTATTATAAGGAATATATATGTCAGGTATAAATTTAAGTGATATTGACCCAATAGAAACTAAAGAGTGGATAGATGCCCTTGAAACTGTATTAGAAGAAGAAGGTAAAGAGAGAGCCCATTATTTATTAGAACAATTAATAGATAAAGCAAGAAGAAATGGTGCCTATTTGCCTTACACAGCAACAACAGCTTATATTAATACAATTCCTACAAGCCAAGAGCCTAAAATGCCAGGAGATCAGTTATTAGAGCGAAATATTCGTTCAATTATTAGATGGAATGCACAAGCTATGGTTTTAAGAGCATCTAAGAAAAACTTAGATTTAGGTGGACATATTGCCTCTTTTCAATCTTCWGCTACTTTGTATGATGTAGGTTTTAATCACTTCTTTAAAGCACCTAATGATAAAGATGGAGGAGATTTGGTTTATTTTCAAGGACATATCTCTCCAGGTATTTATGCAAGGTCTTTTGTTGAAGGAAGAATTAGCGAAGAACAAATGGATAACTTTAGACAAGAAGTAGATGGWAAAGGTTTATCTTCTTATCCTCATCCTAAACTTATGCCTAATTACTGGCAGTTTCCTACTGTATCTATGGGATTAGGMCCWATYCAAGCTATTTATCAAGCAAGGTTTTTAAAATACTTAACCGATAGAGGTATTAAAGATTGTAGCGGTCAAACAGTGTATTGTTTCATGGGAGATGGTGAATGTGATGAGCCTGAATCGCTGGGTGCAATTGGATTAGCTGGACGTGAAGGTTTAGATAACTTAGTATTTATTGTAAATTGTAACTTACAAAGACTTGATGGACCAGTACGTGGAAATGGAAAAATCATTCAAGAACTTGAAGGTGAATTTAGAGGTGCTGGTTGGGAAGTTACTAAGGTTATTTGGGGAAGACAATGGGATCCATTGTTAGCTCGTGATAAAACAGGTAAATTAGTTGAACTTATGGAAGAAACGGTTGATGGAGAATATCAAAACTTTAAACAAAAAGGTGGGGCTTATACAAGAGAACACTTCTTTGGAAAACATCAAGAAACAAAAGAACTTGTTGAAAATATGGGTGATGATGAAATTCTTAGATTAAATCGTGGAGGACATGATCCGGTTAAAGTATATGCTGCTTATAAAAAAGCACAAGATACAGTAGGGCGTCCAACKGTTATTTTAGCTAARACCATTAAAGGKTATGGAATGGGTGAAGCTGCTGAGGGTAAAAATATTGCTCACAGTGTTAAAAAAGTAAACCTTGAAGTATTAAAACAATTTAGAGACAGATTTAATATTCCAATTCCGGATGATAAATTAGAAGAAGCTCCTTATTATTTACCAGCAGAAGATTCTCCTGAGATGAAATATATGAAAGAGCGTAGAGAATCTTTAGGTGGATATCTTCCACAAAGAAGAGCAAAATTCTCAGGTGAAATGGATGTACCTGCTTTAAGTTTATTTGATGCAGTATTAAAAGGATCGGGTGAAAGGGAAGTATCTACAACTATGGTTCTTGTAAGAATTCTTAATTCACTTGTAAAAGATAAAAAAATTGGTAAAAACATTGTTCCTATTGTTCCTGATGAAGCCAGAACTTTTGGTATGGAAGGTATGTTTAGACAAATTGGTATTTATGCTCATGAAGGTCAAAAATATATTCCACAAGACAGAGATCAAGTGGCTTATTATAGAGAAGATAAAAAAGGTCAAGTATTAGAAGAAGGTATTAATGAGCTTGGAGCTATGGGGTCTTGGGTAAGTGCTGCTACTTCTTATTCTGTAAATGATTGTCCAATGATTCCTTTTTATGTTTATTATTCAATGTTTGGATTCCAAAGAACGGGTGATATGATGTGGGCTGCGGGAGATTTACAAGCAAGAGGTTTTTTAATTGGAGCAACTGCTGGACGAACTACATTAAATGGTGAAGGTCTTCAACATCAAGATGGACATTCTCACATTTTAAACAATACTATTCCAAATTGTGTAACATACGATGCTTCTTATGGATATGAGCTTGCTGTTATTATTCAAAATGGAATTGAGAGAATGTATGGACCAGCTCAGGAAAATATTTTCTATTATTTAACGACATTAAATGAAAACTATAAACAACCAGCAATGAGAGATGGTATTRAWGAAGGTATTATYAAAGGTATTTATAAATTTGAAACTATTAAAGCTAAARAYAATTATAACGTTCAATTATTAGGTTGTGGTACTATTTTAGAACAAGTACGAAAAGCMGCTGTYATTTTRGCAAATGATTTTRATATWGCWTCWGATGTTTATTCTGTTACTTCTTTTAATGAGCTTACTAGAAATGGTCAAGAAATTGAGAGATACAATATGCTTCACCCTAATGAAAAAAATAAAACAGCTTATATTACTGATGTTTTAGGAAACAATGAAGATAATATTGTTATTTCTACTACGGATCATATGAAAGCATATTCTGAGCAAGTAAGAGCTTATGTAAGTGGTTCTTTTAAAGCGTTAGGAACAGATGGTTTTGGACGATCTGATTCCAGAGCTAATTTAAGAGCACACTTTGAAGTAGATCCTAACTTTATTGTATTTACTACTTTAAGCCAATTAGTTCAAGCTTCAAAACTTGATAAAAAAGTACTAGTAAAAGCGATGAAAAGBTTGAATATTGACTCTGAAAAAATAAATCCATTTAAAGCATAAGGTAAATAATATGAATGAATTAGAAGAAATTTTATTGCCAGATGTTGGTGGTGAAGAAGTAGAAATTATTGAAATCACAGTTAGTAATGGAGATTCTTTAGAAGAAGAAGATGCTATTATTACCGTTGAAACTGAAAAAGCATCTATGGATATTCCTGCTCCTTTTACTGGAACGTTAGTTGAACTCAAAGTAAAAGTTGGGGATAAAATTAAAGATGGCAGCGTAATTTGTACTATGAAAAGAGAAGGGAAAGCAGATCTTGAAGTAGTTGCTGCTGCGCCTAAAGTTGAAGTAGAAGAAATAAAAGTAATACAAACTCCTGTTGAAGTTGTAGAAGAAATACCAGCAGAAGATTCTATTGAAACAGTTATTTCTGATGTTTTTGTTCCTGATATTGGAGAAGATGGAGAAGTTGATGTTATTGAAGTTCTTGTAGCTGTAGGTGATAGTATTTCAGAAGAAGATGGTTTATTTACACTAGAAACAGATAAAGCAACTATGGATGTACCTGCTCCTTTTTCTGGAACAGTAAAAGAACTCTTAGTTAAAGAAGGTGCAAAAGTTAAAACAGGAACGTTGGTTGCTAGAATTGAAAAAACAATTGTTATTAAAGCAGCTACTACGCCTAAAAAAACGGAAGCTGCAAAAGAAGTAAGTGTTGTTAAAACATCTGCACCTACCGTAAGTATTGCMGCATCATCTGCTATTAATGAAAACTCGAACAGAAAAGCACATGCTTCTCCATCAGTAAGAAGAGTTGCAMGKGAGTTTGGTGTTGATTTATCAMAAGTTAAAGCAAGTGGTCCTAAAAAYAGAATYATGRSYATTGATATWAAAGCRTATGTAAAAGAAAGTCTTGCAAATATAGCAAGTGGAAGTTCTGCTTCTGCATCAAAGGGTTCYGGKTTTGGATTTAATTTACCMGCACTTAAAACAATAGATTTTACTAAATTTGGTGAAATYGARATCAAAGAATTAACAAAAATTCAAAAAATATCTGGACCTTCTTTACACAGAAATTATGTAGGTATGCCTCATGTAACACAATTTGATGAAGCAGATATTACAGAATTAGAGAACTTCAGAAAAGAACAAAATGCAATAGCTGCTAAAAAGAAATTAGATTATAAAATYTCTCCTTTAGTATTTGTATTAAAAGCAGTTGCAAAAGCCTTAGAATTACATCCTATTTTTAACTCATCATTAAGTGAAGATGGAGCAAGTGTTATTCTTAAAAAATACATTAATATAGCCGTTGCTGTTGATACTCCAAATGGTTTAGTAGTTCCTGTTATTAAAGAYGTTAATACAAAAACAATTTCACAATTATCAAAAGAATTAGTAGAAATCTCAGTAAAAGCAAGAGATGGAAAATTAAAAATTCAAGATATGCAGGGTGCTTGTTTTACAATTTCTTCTTTAGGTGGAATTGGTGGAACTGCATTTACACCAATTATAAATGCTCCAGAAGTTGCAATTTTAGGGGTATCTAAATCTAAAATGGCTCCTGTATGGAATGGAAGCGAATTTGAAGCCAGATTAATGTTGCCATTGTCTTTATCGTATGACCACAGAGTTATTGATGGAGCAGAAGGTGCTAGATTTTCAACTACAGTTTCTAATATCTTAAGTGATATTCGTTTAATAGTATTATAAAAACAATTATTGCAAATGCAGTAGTAGAAGGTAAAAAATGAGTAATGAAATTAAAACTCAAGTCTTAGTAATAGGTTCTGGACCTGGTGGATATTCAGCTGCTTTTAGAGCGGCTGATTTAGGTTTGGATGTTGTTTTGGTTGAGAAATATAAAGAACTTGGTGGTGTATGTTTAAATGTAGGATGTATTCCTTCAAAAGCATTATTGCATGTTGCTAAAGTTATGGAAGAAGCAGAACATATTGGCGCTCATGGTGTTAGTTTTGCAAAACCTGAAGTGGATATTAAAAAAATAGCTGCTTATAAAGATGGTATTGTTAATAAACTAAGTTCAGGTGTTGCTGCTATGGCTAAAATGAGAAAAGTAAAAGTAATCAATGGTTATGCTGATTTTACTTCTTCAAATACTGTTGTAGTAAAAGGGGATGATGAAACACTTATTACTTTTGAAAATGCAATTATTGCAGCAGGTTCAAGACCGATTCAGCTTCCTTTTATTCCACATGAAGATCCTAGAATTTGGGATTCAACATCTGCTTTAAATCTTGATACTCCTCCTTCTAAACTTCTAGTTATGGGTGGTGGAATTATTGGTTTAGAAATGGGTACAGTTTATCAAAAACTTGGATCTTCAATTGATGTAGTAGAAATGTTAGATCAATTAGTTCCAGCTGCTGATAAAGATGTAGTAAAAGCCTATACAAAAGCGAATAAAAAAAGATTTAACATTATGTTAAAAACAAAAGTGGCTAAAGTAGAAGCACAAAAAGACGGTATTCATGTAACACTTGAAAGTGCGAGTGGTTCAGAAGTTATTGTTTATGATGCTGTTTTAGTAGCTATTGGACGATCTCCAAATGGAAAACTGATTTCTGCGGAAAAAGCGGGAGTTGAAGTAAATAAATGGGGTTTCATTGATGTTGATAAACAAATGAAAACAAATATACCTCATATCTATGCTATTGGTGATATTGTTGGTCAGCCCATGCTTGCTCATAAAGCAGTACATGAAGCTCATGTAGCAGCTGAAGTAATAGCTGGTAAAAAACACTATTTTGAACCCGTATCTATTCCTTCAATTGCTTATACTTTCCCAGAAATGGCATGGGTAGGACTAACTGAAAAAGAAGCAAAAGAAAAAGGTATAGCTTATGAAGTGTCTACTTTTCCTTGGAGTGCTTCTGGACGTGCCTTAGCTGCTGATGTAAGTGATGGTTTTACTAAATTAATTTTTAATAAAGAAGATCATACTTTAATAGGGGGAGCAATAGTTGGTGATAATGCAGGAGAGTTATTGGGAGAAATTTCTTTAGCTCTTGAAATGAATTGTGATGCTGAAGATATTGCTCTTACTATTCATGCTCATCCAACCCTTCATGAATCAGTTGGTTTGGCTGCTGAGATTTATGAAGGAAGTATTACTGATCTTCCAAATGCAAAAGCAAAAAAGAAATAATTCTTTTATCCTAAGGAATTTTCCTTAGGATTTTAATTTTCTTTCTAACTCTTCTCTATAATTAACAGATAACTCAGCACAGGCTAAAACTTTTTTAATATTTTCTTGATTGTTTTTAGCATCAAAAAAACATTTATTTATAAACTCAATTGTAATACCTTCATGTACTCTTTTAATTAATTGTAAAGATGAATCTTTTTTTATTGTTCCTTCTTTTAATACTCGCAAATAAAAACCAGTTTTTAAATTTTTAACGGTTAAAGCGGTTAAGTTTTTAATGCCTGTAACATTTGATATATGCGAACAGGGTTGTCTGGGTTGTGTAACTTCAACAAGAGCATTTTCAAAAGAGAACTGATCACCTAAACAAATATCACTGTCATCATAAGTTAAAATAGTGATATTCTCACCAAAAGAACAGTCTTTTAAATCCAAGTCGTGTTCTTTTTTAAAGTATTCATACGTTGCATAGGGATAGACACATAAAGCTCTGTTTACCCCACCATGATGTTTCATATCACTTTGTACATCATTTATAAAACCAGTATAACTTAGATATTCATCTTGTGTGATTGCTTTTTTCTTATAAGCACTTTTGAATTCTTTTTTAGGAGTTTTTATTGTTTCTACTTGTCCTAAATATATATTATAAACAGCAATTTTTTCCACTGTGTTCCTTTTATTTTTTTAAGCCTTGGGTCATTGTTCTAAAAAGAACTTCATATACGTTTTCTATATTATCTTTAATATCAATATGCCCATCAATATACAAAATAGTTAAACCATGTATCATTGCATGAACTGTTTGTGTTATTACCAAAGCATCGTCTTTTTTCTGAAAGATATTTTTTTCTTGTGCTTCAATAATTAAATTAATTAAAGAATGGTATCCATTTGCTTGATCTTCATCATTTAAATCACAATTATCTTCTCTTAAATCTTTATATCTTTCCCCAAATAACATTCTGAATAAGTTAGGATTATCAATAGCAAAATGCATATATGTTTTGCCCATTAAATTTAAACGCTCAATGACATCTTTATCTTTTAGTTCAAAAATAGGAGTAATAAGGGAATCAAAACTTTCAAAACCATACATCATTACATTGTCCATTAAATCACTCTTAGATGAAAAATGTCTGTAAATAGCAGAGCGTGATGTTCCAAGCCTATTTCCTAAGGCTTGTAGGGTTACTGCTTCAACGCCATCTTCTTGAATAATTTTTAATGCTTCTTGTAAGAGTTCTTCTTTCAAGTTCCCATGATGGTATGTTTTACTTTTACATTTATCTATTAATTTTGTGATTATACATTTAGCCATGCCCGTACTATAGCATAATTATGAACTTAATCAAAAAATGTGAACATTGCATACATTAAAAGTAATCACTGTTCACATTAAAGGAAAATAATGAAAAAATTAATACTATCAGGACTCTTTTTGGCTGCAAATATTTTTGCAATGACAGATTTTGAATTGGCACAGAAAAATGATGCAGTAATGAGTGGGTTTGAAGATTCAAGCTCAATTATGACTATGACTTTACTTAATGCAAAAGGTCAAACAAGAGTACGACAAATGAAATCAATTTCTTTAGAAAAAGATGGAGGGGATAAATCCTTAATTGAGTTCTTAAGTCCGGCCGATGTAAAAGGTACAAAGTTCTTAAATTATGAACATGCAAAAAAAGATGATGACCAGTGGTTGTATTTACCTGCACTTAAAAGAGTAAAAAGAATTTCATCTAAAAATAAATCAGGTTCTTTTATGGGAAGTGAGTTTTCTTATGAAGATTTGAGCTCCTTTAATATTGATAAATACGATTTTAAAAAACAAGAAGCTAAAAAAGAAATATTAAATGGTAAAGAAGTATATAAAGTACAAAGAGTACCTAATTATAAATACTCAGGATATACCAAACAAGTATCCTATATTGATGTAAACACTTTTTTAAATTATCAAGTAGATTATTATGATAGAAAAAAATCTCTTTTAAAAAGTGCCTATTTTTCAGAATATAAAAAAATAAATGGTGTATACAGAGTAGGTAAAATTCACATTAAAAACTTTCAAAACAATAAAGAAAGTACTTTGGTTTGGCAAAATGAAACTATAAAGAATGGTCTTAAAAATAAAGATTTTCATAAACGAGTATTGAAAAAGTAAAAGAATGAAAACAATAAAAAATATACTTATTATTATTGCAAATCCTTCGCAAGAGAGTTTTTCCTTTGCAATGGCCAGAGCTTATGAACAAAAGTCTTTAGCGCAAGGAAATAAGGTCGAAGTACTTGATTTGTACCGAGATAAAAATCAACAAGATTTTTATCTAAGTGAAGAATTTCAAACAAAAGAGATGGATTATTATCAAGCTAAGATTTCAAAAGCAGATGAGTTGGTATTTGTATTTCCTTATTGGTGGGGATCAATGCCTGCTATTTTAAAGAATTTTATAGATTGGAATTTTTCTTCTGGTTTTGCATTTAAATATGTCAATTCAAGACCTATTGGTTTATTAAAAAATAAAAAAGTTAAGATATTAGCAACATCAGGAGCACCTTATTTATATTATTTTTTAACAGGGGCAAATAGGCGTTTAAAAAATATGTTTAAACAACAAATAATTAATTTAACCGGTATGAAACTGGATGTTTTTAAACTTTATGGTTCCATGGATACAAAAAATAGAAATACACAAAAAATATTAGAAAATATTTCACAAGGAAGTTTATGAAAAAAATATTATTATTTCTATTTTTAGGAACATATGTATTTGCTGAACTGTCTTATGAAGGATATTTAGGCGCTGATATGCAAGCCTATAATAAAACAAGTAATAAACACAGCTCAAACTTTACTTTAGAGCAAAAGTTAAAACTAACATATGAGTTTAATAATTTTGTTTCAGTTTTGGAACTTTATGCGCAAGAAGACAGCAGTGATTATAATTCTAAAACGAAGAATAATCGTTCTTATCTTCGTATAAATGAGTTATATACTTCCTATGAATTTGAAGACTCAAAAATACTTTTTGGTAAAAGTATTTTGTTTTGGGGTGCATTGGAAGTAAAAAACATTGTGGATGGTTTTAATATTCAAGATAAAAGAACAGATCCCAGTAAAACTGATAAAGTTGGGGCTTACAATATTCAGTATTCCCACTATTTTGAAGAAAGTGAACTTGCATTTATTGTTAAATTATATGAACAGAAATCAAAAATGGCAAATTCTTCTTATACCTACAGTATTCTAAGAAATAATGAAAATTTAAAAAACAAATTAGAAAGTGAAAAATCGTTATACAGACCCAGTGTTTATCTAACCTATACAGGTAGTTTAAGTGAGGATATTGCTTTAGATTATGCTTTTATAATGCAAAATGGATATGACTCACAGAGATATTTTTCTAAAAGTGGAAATGAATACAAAGAACATGCGTATTTAGTGAATAAGTTCTCAAGTTATAATACCTTAGTTCTTGGCTCTTCTTTAATAAAATTAGAATTTTTGTATGCAGATGTACTTGATGATAAAAATGTATCTGATTATTACCACAGTGCATTTGGTTTAGAGTATACGCTAGAGCAGTTTAAAGAAGGTAGCGAACTTGCAATATTGGGTGAATATTATTATTATAAAAGTAAAGATGAAAGAATTTCCAATGATTTAAGTTTGGGAGAAATATTTCAGAACGATTTGTTCTTAGGACTTAGATACAGTCTTAATGATTATGGTGACTCTACGGCTGTAGGCGGTGTTGTTATTGATAAAGATTATAAAGAAGAGAATTATTACGTAGAATTTGAAACAAGATTATATGATGCGTTTAAAGTTAAATTAGACTTATCCTATACGGAACCTTCAAAAACACACAATACAATATATGCACAACAAGGCCGTTCTAAAAAAATTGGCCTAAACATTGCATATCATTATTAAAAAAGGAAAACAATGCAAAGATTTATAAATTTAGTTATAAAGTTTAGATGGTTAATTGTAATACTAATTCCAACAATTGCCTTAATAATGGCAATGCAGCTTAAAGATTTGGCTTTTGAGGGTTCTTATAGAATCTGGTTTGCAAAAGACTCAAAAATATTAAAAGATTATGATAATTTTAGATCTGTATTTGGAAATGATCAAGCCATTACAGTAACATTTAAAAATGAAAATGGGGTCTTTAATAAAGAAAGTTTGGGTGTAATATCTAGAATTACTGAAAAGTTTTGGGAAACGCAATATATTGCAAGAGTAGATTCTATTACAAATTATCAATATGTACATGCAGGTATTGAAGACCCAGATGATGTAATCGTTGAAGATTTCATTGATGAAATAGATTCTTTAAGTAAACAAGATTTAGAAAATAAAAAGAATATTATTTTAAAAGAAGATGCAATAGTTGGGCGTTTAATTAGTAAAGATGCTAAAACGACAACAATAGTAGCAAGACTTGCTCCTAATGCAGGTGAAGGTCCTGAGGTTTCATTAAAATTAAAAGCACTTACAGAAGCTATTTTAGAGCCAGAAATTAAAAAATATGGTATTGATTTTCAATTAAATGGAGGACCTATTGTAAATTCTTCTTTTATTGAGATTGCTCAAGCAGATGGCGCTTTATTTACACCCTTAGTTCTTGTTTTAACAATGATTTTATTATTGATTATTTTTAAAAAATTCTCAACAATGTTTGTTAGCATAGCTATTGTTATTTTTACTTTTTTAATTGTATTATCTGTGCAAGTAATGCTTGGATATAAACTGAATAACTTTACCGTAAATATGCCTGTATTTATAACAGCTATTGGAATAGCAGATGCAATGCATATTTTTTGGATTTATACGGTGGCAAGAAAACAAGGTCAGAATAATGATGAAGCTATTCATTATACAATGCAAAAAAACTTTTTACCTATATTGTTTACGTCTTTAACCACAGCTGTAGGTTTTGCCTCTTTAGCTATTTCAAATGTAATTCCTATTAAAACACTGGGAATTGCAACGGCAAATGCTGCTTTATTAGCTTTTGTTTTAACAATGTTGTTTATTCCAGCTATTTTGGCAATCATTAATCCCAAAATAAAAAAAGTAGATGAAGCTCAAAATAAAAGTACAAGATTTTCAAAGTGGTATGGGGCCTATATTGTTACAAATGATAAAAAAATATTTATAGCAACCTTACTGATTTTTCTTGGTTTGGGATATGGTATTTCAAAAGTTCAAGTAGATTCAAATACTGTACGTTATTTTAAAGAAGATGTTCCTTGGAGAAAAGCGGTTAATTTTATTCAAGATAATATTTCTGGTCCTATGACCTATGAAATTATTGTTGATACGAAAATAAAAGATGGAATTAAAGACCCTAAGTTTTTGATTACTACTGAGCGTTTTTATGAAGAATTTTATGCTGCTTTTCCAGCTGAGGTTAGACATATTACTTCTTTATTACAAGTGGTTAAAAAGTTTAATGAAGTAATGAATAATTCAAAAACAGTTCCTTCTAATCAAGCCTTAATTGCACAATATTTATTATTATATTCTTTATCTCTTCCTCAAGGAATGGAAATAAATGATCAAATGGATATTGAAGAGAGACAATTACGAATTACAGCTGCTATTAATGTAGTAGATACAACAAAAGATTTAGAAATGATAGCATGGGCACAAGATTGGTGGAAAGATACACCATACAGCGCAGAGGTAAATGGACAAACAGTAATGTTTGCACATATGCAACATGATGTTACGGCTACACTTATTTCTTCTATTTCAATTGCCATAGTAGCAGTTACTTTAATGATGTTACTTATTTTTAGACGCATTAGATATATAGTATTATTTGTACTACCAAATGTTTTACCTATTATTTTAGTAATTGGTATGATGGGATGGTTAAGTATTTATATTGATATTGGTGTTGCTATTGCTGGGGCCATTATTATTGGAGTTGCTGTTGATGACAGTATTCACTTTTTTGTTAAATACTTTGAAGCAAGAAAACAAGGCAAAAATATGCAAGACAGTCTTACTTATGTAATGCAATATGCAGGAAATGCTATTATCTTTACAACACTTATTTTAAGTATATCTTTTTCAGTATTTGTATTTTCTGATTTTTTACCTAATTATATGTTTGGAGTTGTAACTGCCTCTGCTTTAATTATCGCAGTAGTAGCCGATTTATTAATGTTACCAGCCCTTTTATCTATGTTAGATAAATGTAAAACAAAGTGTAAAAATAAAAGTTAAATCTCTAAATAAAAAGAAAAAAGCATTAAACTTTTTTCTTTTTAAAAAGATAATAATTTCCCAAAATTGGTTATACTAGAGTAAGTAATCTTATCTAACAAAGTTTTTTCTCCAAAATTATAACTACTAAAAATTATTCAAAGAACAAACTCCAAGATATCTGGTATTAACTGTTTTAAAGGGGACTTTATGTTGCAAGAAATTAAATTATTTGATTCTAGAGTTTGGTATATCATTATACAAACTTTTTTTAATCGTTTTACAATGTTTATGGTATGGCCATTTCTAGCACTTATATTGTATGATGATTTTAATTTAAATGAATTAGAAATAGGTTTCTTTTTGTCTTCTTCTTTATTAATTGGTATTATTGTAGGTTTTTTTGCAGGAAACTTATCGGATCGTATTGGAAGAGAAAAAGTAATTTTGGCAGGCTTATTAATTTCTGTTTTTGCAATGGCTTTAATGGCATTTTCAAGTACTTTGGAAGGTTTTTTTATAGGAACGTCTCTACAAGCTATTGGGCGCTCACTAATTGAAAACCCGAGCAAAGCATTAATGACAGATACCCTAGTGCAACAAAAAACAAAAGAACTATCCTTGCATCTTAGATATTATGCAATTAATGTGGGTTCAGCATTTGGCCCAATGGTAGGAATTAGTTTAGGACTTACTGCTTCAAAAGAAACATTTTTACTGGTATCCCTTATTTCTTTTTTCTCTTTTTTGACAGCTTTATATCTTTTTAAAGACCATATTAAAAATAGAAAAAAAGAGGTTGAAAAAGCTACAAACTTTAAGTTCTTATATTCAATTTTAAAACAAGACCATGCATTTTTACTCTTTATACTTGCAAATGCGCTTACCATGATAGCTTTTATGCAAATAGATTCAAGTATGTTGCAATATTTAAGAATGTACGAATTTGAAGAATTAACGGCTCTCTTTGCATCTTTAATATTTGCAAATGGTATGACAATAATTATTTTTCAGTTTCCTCTTTTAAGATTACTTAAAAATGTCAGTGTGTTTAATCGTGCTTTTTTAGGAGTGTGTTTATTTATTGTTGCTTTTATTGTATTTGCTAATGTAGAACCTAAAAATGCGCAAGGTATTATGTTTGCCGTACTAATATTAAGTATGGGAGAATGTATTTTATTTCCAACTGTAAGTATTATAATAGATACAATGGCACCAAAACACCTAAAAGGTTCTTATTATGGTGTGGCTGAAGTCTCTTTAATTGGAATAGTATTAGCTCCTGTTGTAGGCGGATTTTTACTACAAATTTATGGAGGTTTTGTATTATGGATCACTATGTGTGTACTGTCTTGTTGTGTCGCAGTTCTTTTATTTTTGGCTAAAAATGCCAAACGACCAGATTTTATTGAAGAAGAAAGAGAAAATACTATGCTTCAAGAATGTAAAGAAACAAAACTATAGTTTCATCCCTTTCCAGCAAGTATTAAATACGCCAAAGAAAGTGAGAAACATAAAGGTGCATAATAACGTTTATTGTATTGAATAAATATTTTATGTGCTCTTTGTTCAAGTCTAGGAATAAACATCAACGAAGCTCTAAGAAAAAAAATCCCTGAAAAAAAATACATAATATAAGAAGTATAAGCTTTCATAAAACCAAAATCAAAGTTATAATATGTCATTAAAGGGAACAGAGCCATTACTACAAAAACAACAATGACTCCCAAACAAGAAAGTGCAGAAGGGAAAATATTGCCTTGCCCTATGACTTTATTAATTAAATCTTGTTTGTCCTTTCCTGGCCATAAACCTCCTTGCATCCAATACATATGTATTTTTGCAACAGCACTCATAACTATAAAAATATAAAACGTAAGTAAGGTAATGATCATAAAATTTCCTAAAATAATTATGAAATTTTATCTGTTTATTTATTAGTATTGCTTAAGTGAGCCCTTTAACGTAGCAACTTTCTGCTGCAATTAAAAGCAGCTAGTTAAAATTCTATTTTTTAGGGAATTGTTTTTGTATCAATGCATGGTTTCTTCATTTGTTCTCTTCTAAATAAACACTTTAATAAATCTAATTATAATAATATTTTCACCTAGATTACAGTATTTACATTATCTTTACATTTTATTTTGTTAAATTATTTAATTAACAATAAGGATGTTTATGATTTTCAAAAACTTAACGCTTAGTCTTAAAACCACCATTATTTTAGGTCTTGTTCTTTCTCTTTGTCTTTTGGCATTTAATGTGTTTTCTGTTATTTATACGAAAAACCTGATTATAAACAAGGTTCAGACTCAATTAAAAACACGTTTACATGAAATTGAACAGAGTATTGTAAGTTATGATGAATTATTAAAAGACACAGCAAATTCTTTATATGTTTCTTTTGATGAGCAGTTTTCTGAAATTTTGATTAATCCTAAACGAATAATAAAAGTAAATGGTGTAAAAACACCTTTAATGGCAAGTGATGGAATGGCATTAAATAATAAATTTCATTTTGTAGATAATTATACCAGTATTCAGGGGGCTACAGCATCAATTTATGCCAGGCAAGGTGATGACTTTGTTATTATTTCAACATCAATATATGATGAAAATAAAAAAAGAATTCAGGGGCAAAAACTTGATAAAAACGCTAAGGTGTATAAAACAATTTTAAAGGCAAAAAAAGCTTATTTGATTGAACATTTGAATAATAACGATTATATGTCAGTGTATAATCCTATTCTTAAAAACGACAAGGTTATTGGTATTTTAGCTGTAGGTTATAATTATACGAGTAGTTTTTCAAATTTAAAAAAACGTCTAAAAAATATTAAAGTAGGAGAAAATGGTTATCTATATATCCTTGATACTAAGATAAAAGATAAAGCCAGGGTTTTATTACATCCTACTTTAGAAGGCAGTGATTTATATAATGCTAAAGATGAAAATGATAAATATTTTGTAAAAAATATGTACAAAAACAAGATTGGTTATGAAAATTATTTAGGGGAAAATCAAGTTGAAAAAACTGCCTTTCATGAAAATTATGATGAACGAAATTGGAAAATTGTATTGGGTGCAGTTCAAAAAGATTTTTTAAAAGAAAGTACTGAATTCTCTTATATTTTAGGTTTTTTAAGTTTTGTTTTGATTGTTTTAATAATCTTATTTATATATTTGATTATCAAAAAACTCGTTATCATGCCTTTACATAATTTACAAGATGGGCTTGAAGAATTCTTTGATTTTTTAAATAATAAGATTGAGAAAACTAGCTTAATTAATGTTTCATCAAACGATGAATTGGGACTAATGTCTTCTTTAATTAATGAGAACATTCAACAAATAAAAGAAAATATTTCAATTGATAAAAAACTTATAAAAGATACTGTTGATGTAGCAAATAAAGTAAAACTTGGTTATTTAGACTCTCAAATCATAAAACAATCTAATAATCCTTTATTAAATGAACTTAAAGATGTTGTTAATTCTATGTTGAAAAGTATTCAAGATAATATATTCAATGTTCAAAATGTACTTTCATCTTATTCTTCTAGCGATTATACTAAACGTGTACTTCTAAATAATATGCAAGCACAAATCAAAAAGCTTTATGAAGATACAAATACGCTGGGTATTGTTTCTTCTTCTATGTTGTTACAAAATTTAAACAATGGATATTCTTTAAAAAATAATTCACTAGAATTATCAAGTCTTACAAAAAAGTTAAGTTCTTCGTCTACTACACAAGCTGCATCTTTGGAAGAAACAGCTGCTAGTATTGAAGAATTAAGTGCTACTATGAATACCAATAAAACAAGTATGAACAATATGTCAAATAATGCAAAAATGCTTCAAGGTTCAATTGTATCAGGGCAAGAACTTGCATCTAAAACAGCAATAGCAATGGATTCAATTAACTCTCAAACACAAGCCATTGCCCAAGCAATTATAGTAATAGATCAAATAGCATTTCAGACAAATATTTTATCTTTAAATGCGGCTGTAGAAGCAGCAACAGCAGGTGAAGCTGGAAAAGGTTTTGCAGTTGTAGCTCAAGAAGTACGTAATCTTGCCTCACGCTCAGCTGATGCTGCAAAAGAAATCAAAGCACTTGTTGAAAATGCTACKTCTAAAGCAGAAGAAGGAAAAGATATTTCACAAGATATGATTAAAGGMTATGAAGAACTTAATGAAAATGTAAATACAACTACKGCMCTAATTGAAGGTGTTTTACTTAATTTTAATGAACAAGTKATWGGYATTAATCAAATCAAYGATGCGGTAGCTTCTTTAGATACARTGACTCAAGARAATGCTAATATTGCTTCTAAAGCAGAACAAATAGCAAATATTACAGATGACTTAGCAGGGCAAATTGTTGAAGAATCTTTAGCTAAAAACTTTGATGGAAAAAAGATTTAAMTCTTTGAAATAAAAAAACTACTTTTTAGTAGTTTTTTTAARAATTGCYTAGRCCTGAATATTTTATRCCTGATAATTCTGCCATACTTTTATGCCAAGTTGCTAAATCATTTTTATTAAATTGATTCAAGTGATTATGTCCACAGGCTCTTGCCATTACTTTCATAAGTTCATTGGACGCTTCAAAAAAGTTTTGAAGTTGTTTTGAGGCTTTRTTTATATTGAGTTTTCTTCTTAAGTCTTCTTTTTGCGTAGCAACGCCAACTGGACAATTATTKGAATTRCACATACGTGCACCAATACAGCCAATSGCTTGCATAGCGCTATTTGAAAGTGCAATACCATCTGCACCCAAAGCCAGTGCTTTTACAAAATCAATAGGAACTCTTAATCCTCCYGTWATTATTAAAGTAACTCTTCCACTTGCTTTTTKTTTGTCTAAATAAGCACGAGCACGWGCAAGTGCWGGAATAGTTGGTACTGAAATATGATCTCTAAACATTAAAGGAGCAGCTCCTGTTCCTCCACCTCTTCCATCTAAAATAATATAATCCGCACTKGCATCTAARGCAAATTGGATATCTTTTTCTATGTGATTTGCAGAAAGTTTAAAACCAATAGGGATTCCTCCTGTTATTTCACGCACTCTATTAGCAAACTTTTTAAAATCAGCAGGAGTTTTTAAATCTTTAAAAGTAGGTGGAGAAATAGCATCTACTCCTTCTTCTAAACCACGAACCAAAGAAATCTTACCTTTATTTTTAGATCCTGGAAGATGTCCTCCTGTTCCTGTTTTCGCACCTTGTCCWCCTTTAAAATGAAAAGCTTGCACTTTTTTTAATAATTCTTCTTTATATCCAAAAGCAGCACTTGCTAGTTCATAAAAATARCGCGTATTGTTTTCTTGTTCTTCACTTAACATACCRCCTTCTCCYGAACAAATACCCGTACCAGCTAARTTAGCCCCAATTGCTAAAGAAACTTTTGCTTCTTCACTWAGMGCRCCAAARCTCATATCTGAAACAAATAAGGGCATATCAAGTTCAAGAGGTTTTTTACATTSKGGCCCAATAATAAGTTTACTTGCWACTTTYACATCTTCAAAYAAGGGTTTTGTATGCATTTGTGCTGCCATGATTTGWATTTCATCCCAATGWGGYAAAAGATGTCTGGGAACKCCCATAGATGTCATTTCTCCATGATGTCCWAGCTCAYTTAGMCCCTCTTTKGCTAGTTGATGAATAAAAGMAAGGGTAGGTTCTTCAAGTGTATTWACGCCAAGGGGAATTGYATTCGTATCTTTTTTCTTTWSWGGCCCTTCTTTTCCAATTAAATCTTTACTTAAAGMGCTNNGTGAGNNCCGTCACAATAAGGAGCATTATTGCTCTGTTTACAGGCGCAAAGWAGTGTACTTTTATTTTCTTTTGCTTTAAAAACTAAGGGTTTAAAGCTACTTCCACTATGAGARCCATCACAAAAAGGTTGTTTATTGGATTTACCACAGCTGCAGTAATAATATTCATCTTCTTTTTTAAGTGTTACATTTATTGGTTTAGTATCTGCAATTATTGGATTGTTTTGCATTAAGAGTCCTTTAATAATTTTAAATAAGTTTATATTAAATAACCTTATAAATTATTAAAAAGAAAGTATTAGTAGAACTCTTTTAGTTTATTAAAATAAAAACAAAGAATATAAAATCTTCTTTGTTTTTTTTAACTTAAGACAGTAACTTTTAGTAAAGCATAAATCGCACTTAAATAAATACATGTAATAATAATGTATTCWATTTTTGTAGATTCTCCTGTTATATARAAGTTTGACGCATCATTATTGATWACRTTTTTCTTYGACATTGTTASGTTATATTGTGAAATAAGCGCGTAACAAATCARAGTAACAATTGAAGCAGAACGAATAATCGTTAAATTTAAATCTCCCGCGGTTCCAAATATAATAGCTAACAAAATAGCATATAACAAATATGAATTCATTAGAATATTAGAAAATTTTTGCATGGTAGGTCCTTAAAATATATTCATTATTGTACTAGAAAAAACTTAATAATTCAAGTTTTTTTAATTTGATACTATAATAATTTACTTTAAGTTAGATTTGATATTAATAAAATACTTCTGCTCTTAAATATTACTTAGATACAATGCGTTTATAAAATAAAGGAGCGCTTGCGTGAAATTAAAAATACTATTATTGTCTTTATTCTTAGGCTTACTYTTAACTGCTTGTGGAAACAAACAAAAAGATTATGAAGCAGAAATTAAAAACATTGCTAATGAAACAGTTGCTGATATGTTTACAAAAAAAATAGCACGAACYYTACCTGCTAAGTACAAACAAGGTACGCTAAAACTMGATATGCAAAAAGCCTATTCAAARGGYTCTGACATGTATTTTACGGGTGTTATTTCAAATTTTGAACAAGTGCAAAAAGAAGAACATTTATTGATAAAAAGTATTTGTTCTGATACTGCTTTTAGAGCCATGTTTAATAAAGGGATAGAAGTACATTATGTGATTTCTAAAAACTTTGTAGATGARGATCATRTTAATTATGATATTACAAAACAAACATGTAAAGATGCAGGTTTTGATACCGAACTTTTATTAGAATARTATRTTCAAAAAATAAAGMTTCTTACTTTTTATAGGCTRTTTTATTTTTTTATACTTTGAGAAGTAGGAGCACTTTGGAGCAGTTTRTTATAATTAGAAGCTGCGTCTCGTGCGCCTCCCATGTTATCAGATAAAACAGCATACAAAATAATTAAGAAGAAAATAATTATTGCATATTTCATGATATCTACCTTTCTTTATATATTTTAGCTAAAACTGTACTTACTTAAAAGATAAAATTAAACTACATTTTTTTAATAAGGCTATATATTAAAAGAAGATATACTTGCAAAAACAAAACAAAGAAGAAAGAATGAGCAATAAAACAAAACATATCCTAGTTATACTTATCGCTTTTTTCCCAATAGCATATTTAACAATCTCATCTGCTATGCAAAACAATCATAGTTTTCTTGAAGCTCTGCAATTATCTGCCGTCATTATTTTTATCTTTGGTTTTTTCTTATATGTTTTTACTCTCATTACTTTCCAAATGTTCTTTGGACTTAAGGTTAGAAAATCACATGTAAATGAAGAAGAAAAAAAAAGCACTAAAGAATAAAGATGTGTATTAAGATTTAATACACATTTTTTTTCTTCTTTTGAACAAAATATAAGCAAAAAATACAATAATTGCTAAACTTGCAAAAACAAAAGAAAAAGCTTTTGAAGAGTTTAAATCTAGGCTACTTGCCAAATAACTAGCACTTAATGATGAAATCGTAAAGTTCAATGCAGAAAATAAACCAGCCGCTTGACCTGCATTTAATTTGAAATCTTTTAACGCATAAGCAGGACAAGCAGATAGAAAAATAGTACAACCCATAGCATTAAAAGCCATGGGAATGATAAATGTTTGCCAAGTATCATAAACGCTTAATATTACTCCTAAACTTCCTCCTATAAAATAAGCAAGAACAGCAAACATAAGGGTTTTTTTAAGTCCAAATTTTTCCACAAAAACAGGAACAGAAAAACTTCCAATCATAAAAATACAAGCAATTGACATAAACATGAAACCAAAATCTATTTTACTTATATTTAAGTGTCCTATTAAATATAAAGGTGCAACAGTTATATAAAACATAATTCCTAAGAATCCTATAATAGATAAAAAAAGATAAACAAAAAAGTTTTCATTCTTTAATATATTTGCATACGATTCAAAAAAACCTTGTTTATTTAAAATTTTATCTTTTTTTGTTTTTACAAGGGTTTCTGCACTTAAAACGTAAATCCATAAAATACTCAATAAACCTACATAAGTAAAAACCATAAATAAATATTGCCAGTCATTGTTTTGCAGTAAAAATGCCCCAATTAAAGGTGCAGAAATAGGAATGATAGCTAAAAATCCATTCAAATAACTGTAGGCTTTTGTAAGTTTAATACCATCAAAAGTATCTCTTATAATGGCAAAAACTGCTGTAAAACATGCAGATCCTCCAAAACTTTGTAAAGCTCTGTATAATAAAAATAAATCCGCATCTTCTTCMTTAACMGAAGAAATTAAATAMGCAAAAATTGTAAAAAAARYYARWCCTAAAAGMGCTACTTTTCTTCGTCCAATTATATCTGCAATTTTTCCCCAAAATAATTGCCCAAGACCCCAAAATAACAAATAAATACTAATGGCGTATTTTTCAATATCGTTTGTATTAAAATAGTCATGTATATCATTAAGTGCAGGCAGAAATAAATCTACCCCAAGAGGAAGAAGMGTAAATAAGGGMAGGGTAAAAAGWAGCGTTAAAAAWATAGATTCRCTGCTTTTGTGTTTTAGTATTTTATGTATATGTTTCATTTATTTCCTAATARTTTAATAAARTTATTAATGTGTTTTTTTATATTAGATGSYAAATCAAAATCTTTAACAGTAAAAGAATAAAACATCATTCCMTCMGCTGTCATAAGYAAAGATTCWGAGAATTCCAAGGCTTCTTTTTTYAGTWGTTTTTTACTGATKGCATCTTCTATTATTTCTTTTATGATTAAYTGMAGATTWGTAAAATAATACTTATTTAAATTGCCTATRTTTTTGTTGTTAAAGTTTTGATAAATTACAAAATATTCTTTGTAYAAACTCAARTTATTTGAGCGTTTTTCATTKGTATTAATATAGGTRTCAAAAACAAGATATAAATTTTTTTCATATCCCAGCGATAAATCMARTTTGTTTCTACAYTCTTGAATGTATTCTTGYGTTATTAATAATAAAACATAATAAATTGCTTCATCTTTGGAAGAAAAATAATTATAAAACGAGCTTTTYCCCATTTTATGTTCTTTTRTAAAAGCATCAATAGAAAAACTTTTRATGCCCATTTTTATAATRGAATYATAAACCATAAGGCCTARTTCTTCTCTTCTTTGGTCTTTATTMACWAKCTTTGGTGCCATWATTTTNCCTTRRTAGACTAACCGTCCTTAAAAGAATAGTATAAATTAGATTATAAAANNNNHRMTAAATAANNNNAMGATAAGGACTATTCGTCCTTATCTTKTAKTTATTTGGCATTTTGMAGTTCTTTGATGAGTTTATTTGTATTYCTAGAAGATAAAATAATAGAKARAATRATAAGAARAAAAGCAAAAGCAAAAGCTACTTGTATTTGTATATTTGTTATTAGAAYRRYATTRTTTTTTTCTTTTGTTTGWKGARMTGTTTTATTTTGCRSYMCTTTRTTYTTAAAGCCTGYKTTKGSTTCAATYCCWGCTTTTATTATACGATGCCCYGAACCMGCATCAAGTACAACTTGATAAGGTTCATCTGGAATCTTAACTCTTAGTTCACTTATTTCTGGGAGTCTTTTTTTATACAGTACTTTTCCATCACTAAGAGCTTCTAATATGATTAAWGCACCTTGCGCTTTTTGACCTGTACTAAAAGCACCTTCAATGCTAATCGTATTATCATCATTAAGAAATACATTTAACAATAAAGTATGAGCATAAATATAAGGGCAAAATAGTATTGATAAAATTAATATAAGTTTAGGGTTCATTTGATAATCCTTGGTGTTTTTTATTCCAAAAGTATTGGCTTTCTTTTCTTGTATTTGGTAGTTTATAAGAAATAATAAAAAGTATAAGTCCTAATAAGGTTAAAACAATATCTACACTTAGAATACTTRTCATATTTTTTTCATATAAATCCAAAGCAGAAAAACCAGAAGATTTAAAGTGAACAAGGGGAGCTAATATAAATAAAAYTCCKGCTAAATATAAAAAATCTTTAGCTGCTTKATRRGAACTWAAACGATAAAAAGACCAAGTAAGTGTTGCCAACCACACATTAAAAAAAAGAGCTTGTTGCACAAAAATTCTATTGTTCATATCAAAAGGTAAAAGCCACTGAAGATTAAACAACAAAGCAGTTGCGGGCAGAACTCCTATCATTARAGCCAAAGAAAAYTTTCCMAGACCATGATAAAAAGGAATCTTTTCATCAAATATTTTGGCTTGTTTTTCTAAGTAATGCATAACTCCAAAAGCAATAGCAAAACAAGAWARYAACATCAAAAWWGAWACAAAAACTTTGGTAAATATATCCACTCCATAAAGTAAGTGCARAAAATAYAAAGAATCTGTAAGTAAAACACTCCATGACCTATCYAGGACTCGAATGTTTTTAATAAGMGATGCATCTACRGCAYTTAAGATTATTTTTGGTCTGTTATAAATTCCATTYAAAAAAGGTTTATAAGGGTTATATCCTACAAACTCWATTYTTGCTGTTTTATCTTTCCAGTTGATTAGTKTTAGTTCTTCTATATTTAATTGGGGATTTATTTTTTTTGCTTTGTTTAAAAGGACTTTGATACTCAGCATTTCTGCGTTTATATTTTCTCTTTTTACGCTTTTTTCTTTTGGCATTAAAACAGGACGAAGCAGAGCAAAAACATTGTTTTTTTCGCCCTTGCTTATATAATTTGCAAGTGGTGCTGCCCCTTTAAATCCTACATTCATCAAAGCCCCTGTTAAAGTAATAAGGAAAAGCGGAATACATGTAAGAATAAAAAGATTACGATGAAGTTTTGAAAAAGTAGATTTTTGATTTTTACCATTTTTTTGAAATTTAATATAAACTAAAAGAAGAAGTCCTCCTACAATTAAAAACATGACTCCCACGGCAACAAAACCAAAAAGTAAACGTCCAAAAATAGAAAAAAATTGCCCATAATGCATTTGATTTAAGAAAAATGCGAGTTTTGATTGTCTGTTTTCATTCTCTTGTTTTATACCTGTACTTGGATTAAAAATCTCTTCTTCAATAAATTGATGGCTAATTCTTAAAGCAGGATCGTTTTTATATCCTGGTAATTTAACTTTTATATTATTCTTTGGAAAATCGGGTTTGGAAATAACAGCATCAATAATAGATGAATAGTTAATTTCTTTAGTATTTTTCACCTCAAAATGTCTTGAGGGTTTTTCCCAGACTTGAATGAAGGGAAGAAAGATCGCAAATATTCCAAAAAATAAGCAGACGTACATAAATAAAGAAAGAAAAATTCCCAGACTGGTATGTGCTCTTAAAAGGCGTTGTTTAAATAGTTTTAATGTTGGTTCTAACATCTTTAGCTCATTTGTGATAAAAAAAGTGAAAATATAAATATAGGTATTATCACACGAAGYAAGGCACTTAGTTTACTCGGCGCTAAAACTATCCATAAAGCGGAACAGGCCCAAACAAAAGTGTAAAATAATACAAATACAACAACTAAGTCCAAAAATGAACCAGGAGAAACAAAGAGAAGAACCATCATTCCTAAATAAGCAACAATCAAAGCACCAAAAATAGCAAGAAAGGTTCTAAAGTAACCTATTTTTTTACCAGAGTTTTCTGGGGTGATAAAATTATAATACATCTTTTTTATAGAGATCATTGATATCCTTTTAAGCACGTAAATTTTTCTTCTAAAGCGAAAATAAGATTCCTAATGGAATCTTATTTGTTTAAGTAGCTTAGGTTTAGAATTTGTAAGATAATTTAATTTTGTAGTTTCTTCCCGTTTCATTGGATGCTGAACTTGCATATCCAGAATTAGTTCCAAAAGATGTATGAGTTGAATATTTTGTATTAAATACATTATCTATTCCAAAACTAACTTTGATACCTTTTATACTARSWGGTGAGTATGTKGTTGATAAGTTATGAACAGCATATCCAGATCTTTTTACTTCATAATCATATGCATCACTGTAGTAATAATCAAATTTATTTCCACGTACAAATTCTGCATTGTAATTAAAAGAAAGATTCTTAGAATAATTATAATCTGTATCAATTTTTATTGTATGTATATTTGCTGTCATTGGCTCATAAACAGCTCCTGTACTTAAAGATTTTGCTTCTCCAGCATTATAGGTATGACTTATGCTTGAAGATACGTTTTGRGTTTCATATCTAAATACRGACTCCACTCCCCACATCTTAATATCTTCTTGATTGTTAAGKGCTGCATTGTGACTTGGATCCATATATCCATCTACATTATAAGAATAAAGAGTAAATCCAAAAATGGAATTTTTTGTATTTAAAGCGTTTGATAAATCATAATCAAACCCTGCTTCATAGTTATGACCTCTTTGTGCTTGTGCATTATCATTTTGAGTACTAGWAGATTTTAAYAAATAGGTTTCACTTAATAATGGACCTTTAAAAATTCTACCGTARCCAAGTCTAAGACTTAGGTTTTCACTGGCTTGATAYTTSGCTTTAARTTTTGGAGAAAGTTGTTTATGTTCGCCAGAATAAATRCCMSCTAATTTATARATATCGTATCTYGCYCCAATRGTAAGKACTAAACTATCTAAGTCAATTTCATCTTCAAGGTAGATTGCATATTCTTTTGAAATACCTCCCTTAACGGATAAATCAACAGTATTTCCTGTATTTACTCCACTTGTATACACGGCTAAACCGTCTGCTTCTATAATTTGTTCTTCTTTATCATAACTTARACCATAGCTTAATTTATGCGTATTAATTATAGAAGTATTTCTTAYATCAATACCACTTGTYTCATTTCCATATCTTGTTTCAGGTTCAGTCGAATTTTGAGTTACGTTTTTTTGCCAAAGTAAATAGGCTGCTTTATTTGTTTGTCCAGCCATCAATAATTCTTCAGAAGAGTGATAAATTTTTGTTTCTAGGTTTATCATGTCACTTGCTGGAGAATAAATATGACTTAAAGTAAAAGTGTTTCTTGATATTTCATTGTAGTGATCATATACATCGGTTAAATCCCCACCCACTTTTTCTGCACCAAATTGTCTGTTTCCACCATCTTCATATTTGTTATAAGATAATTTAAATGTATTGTAATCATTTGCTTTAAATACCACTTTTAATAAAGCACTGGTAAAGTCGCTTTGTTTTGATGTAACATCCTTAGAATCTGGAATTTCTATTCTGGTATCTTCTGATTTATTTATAATTCCAACTATTTCTACTTTGTCATTTATTTTAGAAAACAGTGCTAAATCAATGGATTTTCTACCATAGGCACTTTGATACCCAGTCGAAATTTTTCCACCAAAAACTTCACCTTCTTCTAAATAATCACTTGGATCTTTTGTTTCATAAGAAAAAGAACCATTAATTACACCAGGTCCACTAAGTGCAGAGTTAGGTCCAACTTCAATGGAACCTACTTTTAATGTTTCAGCATCAATTGTTTGTGATCCCATGTGATGAAAAATCTCTCCGCCAATACTTGCACCATCAATGGTAATATTAGATGCTTTATCTTCTAAACCTCTTAAATAAACTTTCTGAGAGTATCTTGCACTTCCACTTACACTAACCCCAGGCATACTTGATAATATATCTTGAATATCACTTGCTTGTAAGTTCTCTAATTTTGAAGAGGTAATACTTTTAATTTGTGCTTCTAAGGCAGTATCATTTACAGCTACTTCCCCTAAATTTTGTGTTTCATTTGCTACTGCATTTAATGCCAGCCACGTGCATAAAGACAGAGAAATTAACAATTTACTATTTTCCATTTTCTTCCTTTTGATTTTAATATTGAGAATCATATCCATATATAATCACGAGATAATCACGTTCCTTCTTTATGTCCCAAAAAATCGGCTCTAATTGTATCTTAAACTGATTCCTAGTATCATTATCTAAAGAAAAGAAAAAGGATTTTTTTGAAAAATAACATTAATGTAGGGAATAGGGACACTTCTCTTAATGTATTGATAGTAGAAGATGAAATAATATTAGCATTAGCAATAGAGTTAAGTTTACAAAAAATGGGTTTTGACGTCTGTGCAATTGCAACATCAGCTCCAAAAGCAATAGCATATACTAAAGAAAAAAAACCCAATATTATATTAATGGACATTAATTTAAATAAAAAAGAAACAGGCATTGATGCTGCTAATGTTATTTGGGAAAAATATAAAATACCCATTATTTTTCTAACTTCTTTTTCAGATGATCAAACCCTAAAAGAAGCTATGGTCTGTCAACCTTACGCGTATTTAATAAAACCATACAGAGATGAAGAACTCAAAGCATCAATAAATACAGCAATGCATAAACATGAATATATTTTTAATATACATGAGGGCGAAGAAAAAAATAATCAAAATATTTTATATCTTGAAGAAGGCTTTACTTTTGATAGGAGTAGGTCTTTTTTATATAAAAATGACAATAAAATAGAGCTTACTACAAATGAAAATAAGTTCTTCGATATTATTACTAAAAACCCAGGAGATATTACTCCTTTTGAAACACTGTATGCTTATATATGGAGAGAAGACGCCTATAATAAAGGAAAGTTTAGAACACTTTTATACAGACTCAGATTAAAACTAGGCATTGATATCTTTGAAAATATGTATGAACGTGGGTATAAAATCAAGATAAGAAAAAAATGTGTTTAGGTATTTTGATCTTAAAAAACATTATTCTTTTAATGCCAAAGTAGCTGCATCTCTTTTACTTGTTACTGTTTTCTTAATCAGTATTTTATCGCTACTTATTATTCCTAAAATACAAGAAGATGACTACAATAGTAGTATTCAAGAAATACAGAAGATTCTATTAATTACAAAAGAGCAGATTAAACTTGCAGGCGTAGCTTTAACTGTTCAAACACGTTTAGAAGTTAAATACACCAAAAAAGCATTTGAACTTGACTTATTAAAATTAATAAATAAAATAAAAAAAGAAGAATTGTCTTTTGTTAATATTAAAAAAGAGTTTGAAAAACTAGAAATTAGTAAACATTGTTCTTATGCTATTAAAACGCCTTCAAAACTTTTTGTAAATAAAAATGAAGATATTTATAAGCGTCATACAATTAAGAATTATGGTTTATGGGAAAAATATACCAGCAAAAAGATCAATATAAGTTATAGTTCAATGCTAAAGTACCATTTTTATACACAAAAAGTTGAGAATACACGCTTAAGTATTTTTTGTGAATACAGTATGTTTAATCAAAATCATGATATTTTTGAACAAAGAATAAAAAAAATTGTTCAAAATACCTTTAGCACTACTTCTGCTTTACATAAGGGTAAAAGCTATTTATTTTGGTTAAATACAAAATACGCCAATGACGATAAACCCCTGTTTGAAGAAGAAAAGAAAAAAAGAAAAAATAAATACACTGTAAGTAATATGTCCAATGTAAACAATATATTTACAGGAAACTTAAGTCCTAAAGATATTATTAATGCAAGTAATAAAGAACCAGTTACTCATCTTTTAGATGGRAAAGAAGCRMTTTCTTGGGTCATTGATGTWTATAAAGGAGAATATGAGAATTATATGTTATTACTTGTAAAAACAGTATATAAAGAGGATTTGAAAAGTCAAATTGATTCTGCATTTTTAAAAATATTGCCCGCTTCTATTATCTCATTATTACTGGCTTTAGGTATTGGTTTTGTTTTATTCAAACGTTTATTTAAAAGTATTAATATACTTACACACACTGCACAAGAAGTAAAATTAGGCAATAGAAAAATACGTACGCAGGTAAAAGGMAAAGACGATATAGGWAAYTTAGCYAGTATTTTTGATTCYATGCTTGATTCTTTTGAAAACAGTATTAAAAGYTTAGACAGTAAAGTAGAAGARAAAACAAAAGAATTAAAAAGATCTTTAGAAGAAAAAGAAATCTTATTAAAAGAAATTCATCACAGAGTTAAAAATAATCTGTCTTTAACAATAAGTTTAATTAAATTACAACAAGAAAAAATCAAAGATGAAAGTTCAAAAAAAGTATTAAATGATATTCAAGAACGAATTTATACAATGGAACTTCTGCATAGAAAACTCTATGAATCCACTAATTTAAACTTAATAGATTTTAAAGAATATGTACAAAATCTCGTAGAGAATATTTCACTCACTTATGCTATGAAAAAAAGTGTAAAATTAAATTTTGATATAGAAAAGATTTATTTGAACGTAGAAACTGCAATGCCTTGTGGTTTGATTTTAAATGAAATCATAACAAATGCGTATAAATATGCTTTTAAAAACAATGAATATCCAGTATTAAACATTTCGATTAAAAAAGAAAACAATGAGTATATTTTAATCATAAAAGACAATGGGGCAGGTATTAAAAAAGGTATAGATATCCAAAATTCCTCTACTTTAGGTTTAAGATTAATAAACTCAATTGCTACTTTACAATTAGAAGGAGAATTAAATCACAGCAACAACAAAGGAACAATGTTTAAATTAGTCTTTAAAGAGAAAATTATTTAAGCATAAAAATGACTCTTGTATATACTCTAAAAGGAAACTTTAAAGATTAAATTAAGATTAAATAAAATTTTTCAAATATCTTATTATGATAAAATAGTGTATATATTCCTAGATTCTAAGGAGGAAGATATGCATAAAGTTATTATTTTAGGTTCCGGAAATATTGGTTTTGCTTTGGCTTTATTTTTATCTAAATCTAATTCTTATGAGGTTACTGTATTAGGAAGAAAAGCTAAAGCACTAAATCAAATTAAAAAAAACTTAAATATTACTGTTCTTCAAAAAGATCTGGAAGACAAAAAATCCTATGAAAATCTCTTGGAAAATTATGATACTGTTATATCTGCTTTACCTTATTATTTAAATATTTTTATTGCCAAACTTGCATTAAAAGCGAATATTAATTATTTTGATTTCACCGAAGATGTGAAAACCACACAGGCAATCAAAAAAATAGCCAAAAAAGCCAAGGAAAATCAAGTTTTTATTCCTCAATGTGGTTTAGCTCCTGGTTTTATCTCCATTTTAGCCTATTCTTTATATCAACAATTTGATGAGGTTTATAGTATTAAAATGAGAGTAGGGGCTCTTCCTTTAAATCCTTCTAATAAAATCTTATACAATCTTACTTGGTCCACGGAGGGTTTAATTAATGAATATTGTAATGAATGTTTTGCAATAAAAGACTCAAAACTGGTTTCTACCCAAGCCCTAGAAGGTTTGGAAAAGTTTTCCTTAAATGGCTTAGAGTATGAAGCGTTTAATACCTCAGGTGGTCTTGGAACATTATGTGAGACCTTAGAGAATAAAGTAAAAGAATTAAATTACAAAACCATACGTTATAAAGGTCATAAAGCTTTAATGGATTTTTTAATCAATGATTTATACTTAGGTAAAAATAAAAGAAGAAAAATCTTAAAAGACATCTTAGAATATGCTATTCCAAGTACTAAAGAAGATTTAGTTCTGATATTTTGTACCGTAATTGGTAAAAAAAATTCCATACTACAACAAAAAACAGATGTAAGAAAGATTTATAATGAAGTATTTCATTCTCATCAACTAAGTGCCCTTCAAATCACAACAGCCCTCTCTTTATGCACAGTTTTAGATCTTTATGTGAATAAAAAACTGATAAAAGCATCTTTTATCAAACAAGAAGATATTTCTTTAGAAGATTTTGTATCTAATAGATTTGCCCAGGAATTTTTAGAAAAGGATTAATTATGAATAAGGATATTCTTAAAAACTTAGGTTTAAGTAAGATCAAAAAAGATGGCTTTTATCCTTCTGTTTTAATAGCTAAGGATTATATCTATTCAAAAGGAAATAAAAAATCTGTTTTCTCACCTATTAACAATGAAAGAACAGCTTCCTTTAGAGAACTAAAAGCACATTATATTGATGAAACCCTAGATAAGTTGCATAAGAGTTTTAAGCAATGGAGAAAAGTACCTGCACCTAAAAGAGCTTTATTAATAAGTGAAATAAAAACGCAAGCCATAAAAAATAAAAAAGACCTGGCCTACTTAATCACACTAGAATCAGGAAAAATATATGAAGAAGCATTGGGGGAAGTGCAAGAGTTTATTGATATTTGTGATTTTGCCATTGGACTATCAAGGCAGTTATACGGTTTAAGTATTACTTCTGAGCGTTATAAACATAAAATCATTGAACAATGGTATCCCTTAGGAACCATAAGTATTATTTCTGCTTTTAATTTTCCTATGGCAGTTTGGGCTTGGAATGCAATGCTTGCTTTAGTATGTGGTAATACTATTTTATGGAAACCCTCAAATCAAGCTCCTTTGTGTGCACTTGCGTGTTTTTTACTGGTGCAAAAAGCCTTAAAAAAATTTAAAGACTATCCCCAAGATATTTTTGCTGTAATAATAGCCTCAAGAAAAGCCTCCAAAAATATTTTAAAGAATAAAAAATCTTCCTTAATCTCCGCAACTGGTTCAGTAGCAATGGGTAAAAAAATAGCACCCATAATAGCAAAACGTCTGGGAAAATCTCTCTTTGAACTGGGCGGAAATAATGCGCTAATTGTATGTAAGAGTGCCGACTTAGATTTGGCATTAAAAGCAGTTGTATTTTCTGCTATTGGAACAGCAGGTCAAAGATGTACTTCTTTACGACGACTCTTTGTGCATAAAAGCATTAAAAAAGTCTTTCAAGAAAAACTAATAGCTGCTTACAAAAGTTTAAACATAGGAAATCCCTTTGAAGAAAAAAACATTATGGGACCCTTAATTAATAAAAAGTCCTATGAAAATATGCAAGAGGCTCTTCATTTAATCAAAAAACAAAAGGGTGAAATTATATATGGAGGTGAGCGAATCTTACAAAAAGAAGAAACAAACTCTTATTACGTAAAGCCAGCATTAGTTAAAATAAATCACAAAGCTTTAATTGTTCAAAATGAAACCTTTGCACCCATTTTATATCTAATGGACTTTGAAAACATAAAAGAAGCCATAGAAATGAACAATGAAGTAAATCAAGGTTTATCTTCTTCTATTTTTACAAACGATTTAAAAGAAGCAGAACTTTTCACTTCTATCTTTGGTTCTGATTGTGGGCTTGCCAATGTAAATGTGGGAACCTCAGGTGCAGAAATAGGAGCGGCTTTTGGAGGAGAAAAAGACACAGGGGGAGGAAGAGAAAGTGGAAGCGATGCCTGGAAAAACTATATGAGAAGATTAAGTTCAAGCATAAATTACGGAAATGAAACGATTTTATCACAAGGTATCAATTTTTCTTAAATTGAAAAGTATTTGTAAGAGAGCAAATACTTTGATATTAATTAAAAGTAATAATAAAAACGGCTCCTTTTTTAGAGTTTTTGGCAGTAATACTTGCAGAGAAATTTTTATTTAAAATCATTTTACTCATATACAAACCAATTCCATTGCCATTATTTTTTGTTTTACTTGTGACATAAGAATCAAAAATTTTATCTATAATCTTTAAATCTATTCCTTTKGCATTGTCTTKGATRCTTAAWAYATTTTTATTYAATAGAATATCTATTGTTGGRTYTTTKATYTTATTTTCWACTAAAGCTTCTTTWGCATTTTGAAGAATATTCAAAAGTACTTGGGCCAGTTCTTTGGGATAAGAATACAGTGTATAGTCTTGCCGTATTTTAATATTTAAAGTGATATACGATGAGTCTAAAGAAGAACTGATAATTTTATTGGAATGAGAAATGACAGAAGAAATCAAAAATGTTTGTTTTTCTTTGTCTTTTGTATAAAAGTTTGAAAAATCATCAATGGTATGGGATAAATATTCCAGTTGAAATTGTGCTTCATCTAATTTACCTAATAAAAAATCTTCTTTTTTATAATGATCCATAATATGAAGCTGCATATTCATAATAAAAGAAGCAATTCTATTTAAAGGTTGTCTGTACTGATGGGAAATATTACTAAGCATTTCTCCCATTGATGCAAGCCTACTTTGATGAATTAATATTTGTTCTTGCTGTTTTTGTTCTTTGATTAGAATTTTTGTTTTATAGGACAGTGCATAAGATAATATTAGGGCTTGTAAAAAGTTTCCAATATACAAAAAAGGAAAATTATCTAAATGTAGAATATTGAATATTTTGATTATATCTGTTACAAAAATACTGAAAACAAAAACACTCCATGCCAAAACATAATACAGCGCAGGTTTAAAGCCTTTTTTATAAATCAAATATGAAATAGGAATAAAAGGAAAAAATAATATAGAATAAGCCTGTCTGAATATTTCATAATTTTTAAAATACAAAGAAATGATGGTAATACCTACAATTATAAAAATAATAATATTAACAAAAGTATATATGTTTTTATAATATGTTTTTAATTCTAGAAATTCTTTTGAAAATAAAAGCGCAAATACAATAGCTAGTATGGCTGTTATTATGAGACAAGCCGTATTTAAAAATATAATTTGGTATTTTTGTAAAATAAACAAAATCATAAAAAATTGTAGAAAACTGTAATACAAATAAGCGATTTTTTTATTGCTAATATACCATTGAACATTGTATAAAATAACCATAAAAAGGGAGCCTATGTAAAAACCAATTAAAATATTATTCATTTTTGTCCAAATGTATTTTGTATCCAAAACCAGAAACATTTGTGATGGTATTTTTGGAGGTTTTTTCTCTGAGTGATTTTATTAATAATTTAATAGCATTTTTTGAAGAGCAGGCATCGTATACATTATTTTCTATGCTTTCATAAGAAAGGGTAGAGGGATAGTTTTTTATAAAAAGTTCTAATAAAGCTCTTTCTTTTTTGGATAATGAAATGATTTGATTTATTTTACTTAATTCTTTTTCTTGGGTATTATAAACAAGATCTTGAGATAAGTACACTTTATCCTTGGGTTTTTCTTCTAAATAACTTTCACAGCTGAGCAAGGCTTCTTTTATTTTTATAATACTTAGAGGTTTTATTATATATTGAATGAGATGTAAATTAATGGCTTTTAATAAATACTCTTCTTGTGAATACGCGGAGGTAATAATAATTTGAGTTTTTACAGATATCTTTCGTATTTTTTTTGCCATTTCCAGACCATTTAGTTTTGGCATTTGAATATCTGTTATTACAATATCCGGAGTATTTTTAACAAAACTGTCATAACCTTCTTTTCCATTGTTAGCTAAATACAGTGTTTTGCATTGCCTTTTTAAATAAGAAGAAATATTTTCTTGTGTAATAGGATCGTCTTCGACATATAATATACTACAGTGTTTTAATTTATGCATTAAAATTATCTTTTTATTTATTATATCAAGTAAAACGTTTATTCCAACACCAAAGCCACACATAATTTTCATAATATTGCTTTAAAGGCTGGATATGAAAATTTTACTAACACAAGAAAATAAGGATACAAAGACCATAGTATTCGAAGAATCTTTGATTCTGGATGCATCTAAGTTTTTGCACATTGAAATTAACTCTTTCGTAAAAGAGCTGGATTTTAAAGTCCTAAATGAAAGAGATATCATTATTTACAATAAAGACACCAAGTTTATAAAAATAAAAAATGCACTTCTTCTTCTGAAAGAAAATGATGATGTTTTAAATACAGATGCAAGTTATACTTTTAATCTGTCTTTTTTAGATTATGAGGTCAGCAGTTATATTCATTATCTTGAATTATTAGAGTCTTCAAAAACCGCAGCCTATGATTTGAATACATCTTTTCTTGAATACATATATTTAGAAGAGAATACGTTTGGTGAAAATATCTTAAATCCAAGAATACAATTAGAAGAAAAAATAGCAGCACTTAAGATAGAGAGAGTAAAAGAAGATCCCAAAAATGGTGTTTTTGATGAAGAAAAAAACTCTCCTGTTTTAAAACCAAAGCCAGAACCTGAACCAGAGCCCGAGCCAGAACCAGAACCTGAGCCAGAGCCCGAGCCTGAACCAGAGCCTGAACCTGGACCAGAGCCCGAGCCAGAACCAGAACCTGAACCAGAACCAGAGCCAGAGCCTGAACCTGAGCCTGAACCTGAGCCAGAACCTGAACCTGAGCCAGAACCTGAATCAGAGCCTGAGCCAGAACCCATTCCAGACAAAGAAGCACAAGCTCCTCTTTTAGATTTAATTATTGATAAAAACCCTAAAGAAATACCAATAACATGGAAGGGAATTGAAGGACTTGACGATCATTTTATTAAAAAACCTACGCACTTGCATTTTGGAGACTTAAACAGAGCTTTACATTGTTCTGGGGCTGATGATAAAATAATTATTACAAATAATGCAAATCAAAAGATTAGTTTAGGACATGGGGACAATAAACTAGATATTGGTAATGATGCCAATAAAAAAATCACCGCAGGAAATGGGGATGATGTCATCTATATAGGCAATAATGCCAATGATAAGATTGACTTAGGCCATGGGAATAATATTCTTGAAATCAATAACGATGCCAATAAAAAAATTACGGCTGGAAAAGGAGATGACAGTATTAAGATTAATGGAAACAGTAATTCTTCTATTAACTTAAATGAAGGAGATGATTCTTTACACATAGGAGGAGACAGTAATGGAAAGCTTGATCTTGGCAATGGAAATGACAATGTTTTAATAGAAGGAAATGTTAATAATTCTGTAGATTTAGGAAAAGGAGATGATTTTTTAGAAATAAAAGGTGATTCCAATGGGCGTATAGATATGGGAAGTGGAGATGATTATGTACTTATCAATGCAGATGTCAACAAAACAGTAAACCTAGGAAAAGGAAATGACTCCATAGTCGTCAATGGCAAAATAAATGCTGATATTATTGGGGGATGTGGAAAAGACAGTATTGTATTAAACAATTATACCTATGATGATTATATTAATAACGTAGATGATATTCAAAATAGCCTAGAAGGATTTGAAGCCATTAAATTCTCAGATGGAACAGTAATCGGAGATGAAACACTTTTTGAGGAATACAATACTTACTCCTATGAATTAAAAATCACTGCAAAAGTCACTGATATAGATAGTGAGAATATTAACTCAATAAAAATTGACGCCTCAACGTTACCAGAAGGAGTAAAACTTTTTGATGAAAACGGAAATGAATTAGTGTTAATTGATGGCTATTATGTCCTTGAAATAGATGAAAACTCAAAACATATTGATGAATCAATAAGGCTAGTATCAACAAGACCTTTAAGTGAAGAAGAGCTTAAAAAAATCGAAGTTACTGCTACGTCTAAAGAAGAAAATGGTGGAGATGAAGAGAGTATCATAAAACAACCCATTCTTGAAGATAATGAGCCAAATGAAGATTATGATAACACTGATGAAGGAAATAATAGTAATAATGATCAAGAGAATAGTGGTGAATATGAAAGTATTAATATAGATGAAATAATTGAAAAATTAAATGAAATCTCTTATAAGAATTATCATTTAGTACAAACTCCAGAGTTTGATATTGACTTCAAAGACTTGTTTACGCTTGAAAATGAAAATATATTCCTAGAAAATACAGACTTCAAAGAAAGTGAAGTAATAAAAACAATGGATACTGCAAATAAAGATTTGAGCAAAGCTGAACTTTCCCCTCTTTTTCTGCCTACTTTTGAAACGGTATTTAATTCAGAATCTGAAAATAAAATACTTACAGACAGTTTTTAATAGAAAAATCACTTTTTGTGAGTACTCTTAAAAGAAAGAAGGAAAACTTTGATTCGATATAATAAGAATAAATAGAAGGAAAACAATGTCGTATTTTGTTTATATTCTTGAGTGCAATGATGGAACCTTATATACAGGAATAACAAAAGATATTTCYAAACGYTTGGATGAGCATAATTATAAAGATAAAGGTGCCAAATATACAAAAGCAAGACGCCCTGTAAAACTCTTATATGAAGAAAAAGCAGAAAATAGAAGTGTTGCTTCAAAACGCGAATATTGTATTAAAAAACTCACACGGCTTAAAAAATTAGCATTGATAAATAATTCTCTTTAAAACACAGGGTAAAAGTAAGTCTAAAAAAGGAAAATCGCAAAATATTCCTTTTAAATTTTTTTAGGAGAGATGATAGTTCTCTTATCATCTTGATGAACTTCTTTAGACAAAGATGCATAAATGCAGTATATAAAACAATAGTGTTGGAAGAGTTTTGAAAAACCAAAATTCTGTACTTTTTTCATTAAGAGCATGTATCTCTGGCTTTTAAAAAAGAAAACACATGCAAATAAAAAAAAGAAAGATACCTACCTTTTTATTTAAGTTCTAAATTCAGGGTTTTTAAATCAATACTGATATAAACACATTGATTGTTTCTCTTCCTGTATCTGTTACTCGTTAATTAGAACAAGCAAAAAGTAATACAACTAATACTCGTGTATTAATATATACTTATTTTTTGTTTGCACGTAATTATAGGTTTTAAATATATTAAAAGAATAAAATAATCTATTTAGTTTTTATTTTAAGCTGAGGTATAGAAAGATAGTTTGAGATTATATGTTTGCTGAACACTTAGATTTTAGATAATTTTATTGTTTTGTTAAAAGAATGAAAGATGTACTTTAGGAAAAAAGAAGGGATTGAATCCTTCTTTTATTAATGTCCTCGTCCTAACATTTCATTTGCTTCTGAAATAATCATAAAAGCATCTTTATCATGTTCTATAATCATTTGTCTTAAGCTTTGTAATTTTGTTACTTCTACTACAAGAAGAATAATCTTTTTTTCTTCATTATTTGAAAAACCCTGACCCGAAATTACTGTTCCTTCAGGCCCTAATTCTTCTTTAATTAGTTTTGTAAACAAATCAACTTTATTGGTTACCAGATGTACTACTTTTTTATTAAGACTTCCCGTTAAAATAAAATCAATAACTTTTGTTGTGACATAAATACTGATAATACTCCATAAAATACTTGTTTTATCCTCAAATATAAACAAAGCAGAAGTWATAATAATAAAATCGATACATAATATTACMGTAGAAGGTTTGATCTCACTCTTAGAAGAAACAATTTTTGCAATAATAGTAGAACCCCCAGCAGAAGAGTTTCCTTTAATAACTAAAGCCAAACCCAAACCAATAAAAGCGCCTCCAAAAATACTTGCAAGGGCTTTGTCTAAAATGACTGCTTCAAGTTCTAATACTTCTACAAAAAGATCAATAAAAATGGATATTAAAACAATAGTAACAATAGTTCTAAAAGCAAACATTTTTCCTAAATACTTATATCCTATAAGTAAAAGAGGAAGATTAACAGCAATCATTAATGTACCAATTGAATAAGGACTTACATAATGTAATAAAAGAGATAAACCAGCAGTACCTCCTGTTAATAAATCATTCGGAACAAAAAACCAGACTACGCCTAGGGCTAAAAAGATACAACCCATGATAATAAATGCATAGTTCACCAGTTCTTTTTTTAATATATTATTATTCATTTTTTTCCTGTAATATTTTTTTCGTATTGTAGCTTATTTAATTTTAATAATACTTATTTTTGTTGTGAAAGTACTTGATGATTATCAAGCTGACAAACCATAGAATAGAAAGTACAAATATAGTACTTATAAAAGGAATGGTAAAATCGAAGAAAAACTGAATAAATAGGCTGATAAAAGAAGCCGTTAGGGTGGCATAAGCAACTGCAAAAAGCAGTACAATTGGCAGGGTTAGGATAAATTCTAATATTTTTTTTGTTTTATTATTCATGTTTGTTCCTTAATGATATATCTACTGTAGTAGAAGTTTTTATTATAAAACTTCTAATTCAAAAGGTTCAACATGCGCGTTATATTGTTTGAAATTATTAATAAAAAAAGAATAGTGCTCAGACTCGTAGTGTTTATCTAAGGCTTCTTTATTTTCCCATGAATCAATTTGAATAAATTCAACAGGATTATTTTTTGTTTGAAAAACATCATAAATTAAACATCCATCTTCTTCTTTTGAAGGTTTTACTGTTGCTTTAAGTAATGCTTTTAGCTCTTCTATACAGTCTCTTTTTGCCAAAAATATAATTTGTCTTGTAATTGTCATAATACTCACTTTTTCTAATAGTTAATTTTTTGTATTGTATTAAATATTTACTTTAGATTAAATCAATATTTAATTATAAATTCTGGTGACAGAATTTATAATTATTGTTTTAAGAGCTCATAAAAATGAGCTTTGCTCTTAATTTTGGTCTAAAAGTAGGATTTAGTTATTGCATTAGATTTTATTCTTGTGAAACAATAGTAAATTGTTGTAAATTTTAGAGCTCATACAAAGTAATCTTTGCGCTTTTTTCTTTTTCTTAATTGTCAGAAAAAGAAACAAAAAGAAGCAACTGACGAGTTGATAAAGCCCTTCGGGTTCCTAAATATTCTTATTTCTTAACTAGGATATAAAACTCTCTACAATGTGCTAAAGAGCACATTGCTTTACGCTCAGACAGTCATATCCTTGTTCCGTTAAAAAATAAAAATATTTAGCTTTCTCAAAGTCAGGGAAAAGAGCCGTTGGGAATGTTGTTTTATTTTAAATTGGTTTGAATGAATTAATTTTTCATTTTTTCTTCTAATTTAACATTCTATGTTGAGAAATTTTAATAAAATATTTGTTATTATTCCTTCAAATAAGGATTTATATGAAAAAAATAATTGATGTTGTTGGAGCTATTATTGAAAATGATAAGAATGAAATCTTATGTGCTTTACGTTCTAATACAATGACTTTACCAAATATGTGGGAATTCCCTGGTGGTAAAATTGAAGAAAACGAAACGATACAAGATACAATCCAAAGAGAAATCCAAGAAGAACTTGGTTGTCTTATCAAAGCAGATGATAAAATATTTGATATTACAAAATATGAATATGATAAATTTATTGTTAATTTAACTACAATTCATTGTCAAATCATAGATGGAATACCAAAGCCACTAGAGCATTCCAAATTAATTTGGTTAAATAAAGAAAATTTATTATCACTTAACTGGGCACCAGCTGATATTCCCGCTGTAAATAAATTAATTAAGTAGTTGTTATATATTTATATAATGACTCTTCAACTGAATGTTGCAAATTAAATTCTAGTTTTACAACCGGTAGGTTCTCACCATTATCTGTTTTTATAGTCTCCTGTTTAAAAGAATTCTCGATTGGGTTAACATCTCCCATATAATAAAAAGTCGAACCTTCATCATCACTTTTTTTTATGAATAATAGCAGTCTTAAGTCATCGCTTTTTATGGATTTAACATCAGGGCTTGACAATTTTCTCCTTGATTTCGACATCCACGATAATTTTGAATTATTTATGAAAGTATCATCATACTTAGTAGATGCCGAAATGTCATTGTCTTTATGATAAGTTACAAAAATTGGACAAGTCTTTTTTTCTCTATTAATCAAATAGCCACCAACATTTTGAGGATTTGGATTCTTTTCCCAATTTAGTATTCTAAAAACATCTTGTCTTGAATATTTTTGGTATAAAATAAACCCAGAACAAAAGCTCTCTTTATTAAATGATTCATTATAATCATAAAGTGAATAATTTAATAGATCCAATAAAAAAGTTTTAAAAGTTTTATTATTTAACATACTTGAAAAATAATTACTAATGAAAAATGATCCATTTTTAAAAGTAACTATATCTAGCGTTTTATTAATAAAGTTAAAATTTAAATTAGATAATAGTGAGATGATTACAGATTCATTAATAAGGTAGTCATAAGATTTACTAATAGTGTCTTGTAATGACGTAAATGAGAAATTCTCCATATTTACTAATTTTTCTAATAGAATAACTTCCTCGACTCTTTTTCCATTAGCAATATTCTTTCCAATTAATTCTAAGAGTGTAGATTCTTCTTCACTAACTTTTTCTGTATATCCATCTTCAAGATGTTTTATGAAATTAAAGTATGATTTACTATATGAGACATATGCTTTGGCAGCTCTAGAAGAGTGGTCTATAAAATCCATCATCATAGGTATTTTACCTATTTTATATTTTAGTAAAATATAGTCATTCTTTAAGTCTTTAAGTAATGAAAAGTTAGATGAATTAATTGATTCAAAGATTCTTTCTTTTGATATTAAATCAAAATTAATCGTAGATGTTCCCGGAAGAATTTCGCTTCCCGAAACCATTAATTTTCTAACAGTATCTTTGTCATAGCTTGTATCTCCATATAGTGCAATAGGTATTAAATAATTAGAAGAGTAGTTTTCTATAAAATCTATTATTGTTAAATATTCTTTCCCTTCTAGTTTTCTTAATCCCCGACCTAATTGTTGAACAAAAATAATTGCTGACTGTGTAGGTCTTAACATTATAATTTGATTTACACAAGGAATATCAATTCCTTCATTGAAAATATCAACTGAAATAATATAGTCTAATTTTTCGCTACTGTTATTTGATTCTAATCTTTTAATAGCTTTTTCTCTATCTGGTTGTGAATCTTTTCCCGATAATGAAATTGTATTAAGATTATTTGAATTAAGTTCTTTCTCTAATTCGTCTGCTTCCTTTATATTTCTACAAAAAATTAAGCCTCGAATGATTCCATTATCACAACCATAAAAATCAGCTTTTAGAATTATTTTTTTGACGCGTTCCTTTAACTCTAAATTAGAAAATGAAATATTATTGTCTTTTTCTTTTAATGAAATGCCAGATACTCCATAATAATGAAAAGGACATAACATATCTTCTTCCATTGCTTTATTCAACCTAATCTCATATGCTAAGTTGTAATTAAACTGTTTGAAAATATCAAAACCATCTGTTCTTTCTGGTGTAGCAGTCATACCTAATAAAAAATCTGGTTTAAAATAGTTTAATATTCTTTGATATGTGTCTGCGCCAATCCTATGGCTTTCATCAATTACGATATAATTAAAATGCTCTTTATTAAATTGAGTAAGATTTTTATCTATTGACAATGTTTGTATAGTTGAAAAAATAAAATCAGAATTAACTTCTTTCTTTTTACCCGAGTAAAGCCCCATCTTTTTGTCTGGAAATATTTGCTTGTAACTATCCATCGCTTTTTTTGCAATTTGTCCTCTATGCACAATAAATAAAAATTTTTTTGGATTCATTTCTAGAACATCAAAGGCGGATAGGTAAGTTTTTCCAGTTCCAGTTGCTGAAATAAGTAATGCAGATTTTTTATTTTCGTCTCTGATTTTTTTTATATTTTGTAAGGCTTCCTTCTGCATTTTATTAGGTTCCACGTTAAAAGTAGAATTATTAATAAGTTTAAGTTTTTCATAATCAACTTTTTTTTGATGCTGATATATTTTTTCATAGTCTAAAATAAATGTTTCTGTTACTACCATTGCAATATCAAATTCATGTTCTGCCTCAGTAATGATTTGATCAACAATATCTGAGTCATTCGATGCTGAGACTAATAAATTCCATTCTTTATTATGACATAGAGCATTTGCCGTTAAGTTACTGCTTCCAATCATAATTGAATAATGATATCCTTTTTTAAAAATATAGCCTTTTGCATGAAAATTACCACTTGTTGCTATTTTTAATTCAATATTTTTAAATTTTAGGATATCTCTTAATGCGTTTGGTTCCGTAAAGTTTTGATATTGAGAAACAAGAATTTTCCCTTTTATATCCTTATCCCCTAATTCTTCTAATGTATTAATTAAAGTTGCTATTCCACTTTTTGTTAAAAAAGCAACTGAAAAATAAAATTCATCACATTCATGTAATTCATTTATTAATGTGGATAGTACTTTTTTTTTGGTCTTTTTATTATTTGTAATCAATTTTGGAAGATACATATAATTAGATTGGATAGATTTATTTATAAAACCAGTTTCTAAAGAGTTTCTTAAGTCTGTAAACATTATATCTCCATAAGGCATAAATAAATATAATGATTTATATTTAATTTTATTATTACTAAATAATTATTAATTGTAATTAAAAATTACATCCCTGAGAAAGAAACTCCACTTCATTCAATTATTTTTTTTAATAAGAAAAGAGGAAGGTATGATATGGGTACACTTATAAAGACAAATAATCTTTCATAAGGCTCTTCCCCTGACTTTGAGAAAGCTAAATTTTTTTATTTTTTAACGGAAAAAGGCGAGGACTGTTCGAGCGTGAAGAAATGTGCTCTTTAGCACATTTTAGTAGGTTCCACAGCCTAGTTAACAAATAAAACTATTTAGGCACCTGAAGGGCTTTATCAACTCGTCAGTTGCTTTCTTGTTTCTTCTTTTCAATAAAAGAAGAAAAAAAAGCGCAAAGGTAACTTTGTATGAGCTCTTTAAAAAAGAATTCCGGTGAGAGGATAGAGAATTATTTGAACTAATATAGTAAAAGAATTAATGCACACTTTTTATAATTTTATGAATATACTCTAAGTTAAAATAGCTTAAAATAAATGGAGAATGAGAGGTGACTTTAATTAACAAAAGCAAACTCTTAGACCTTTATAACTTTTATATTCCACGATATTTCATTGAGTAATCTCTCCTTATAATATAATTTTTATATTTACAAGTAAAGAAAACAAAGTTCCCTTTGATATATGGATATATAAGACTGAATGAATTTGAAAAAAGATAGAATGACACGATTAATTATTCATAGCTATTTACTGAATTATCTATAACTGTAATTTTTTGGTCATTTTAATATAATATAACATAAAGGTGAATTTTAATGTTGAAGAAAAATCTTATAAATAAAAATGATATTGAGTTACTGTTGAAACTCTATAATCATCAAGATAGTAATTATCAAATTGATAAGATAGAGTTTAGAGCTAAAAATGACGAGGACATCGCATTATTAGATAAATTTGAAAGTTACTTTATTRTACATCGTGACTATATTGATTCAGTTGAATTTTACCATCTTGAAATTTGGGCTCTTTCGTCTTTAATTGAGTATGACYCAAAAGTAAAAAACTTTTTTGAATATTCCGAAATAATTTATAATTATTTAAAAGAATATTATAAAAAATACCCTAAGAAAGATATAAACATTATTTTAATAAAAAAAGATACGAAATTAGAGTTAATCAATATTAAATTATTCATTAATTATTTTCAGTCACTTATTTTTAGTTCGCGACCAAATAATATATTTGAAAGTGATAGTTTTACGGTAAAAATAGGAGAATCTATTCTTAGGAATAAAAGCTATAAAGATATGATAAATGAAATTAAAAATCGTTTTTATGAATCTATAAATAAAGTTTATGAAACAAAAACTGATTTCTTTAGTACTAATTTAGCACCAAAAACAATGAATAAATTAAAAATTTTCATTGTACATGGACAAGATGATAGTTTAAAAGATGAAGTCAGTATTTTTCTAAAAAAACTTGATTTGCAACCTATAATATTACATGAACAAGTAAATAAAGGGAGAACAATTATTGAAAAATTCGAATTCTACACTGATGTTAGTTTTGCAATTATCTTATATACTCCTTGCGATATTGGTGGCAAATCAAAAGATGAGTTATCCTCTAGAGCAAGACAAAATGTAGTCTTTGAACATGGCTATTTAATGAGTAAATTAAATAGAGAAAATATATGTGTTCTAAGAAAAGGTGATGTTGAAATTCCTAATGATCTAGCTGGTACAGTATACGTAAGAGCAAATGAAGATAAGTGGAAATTCGACCTAATGAAAGAATTAAAGTCTGCAAATTTTGATATTGATGCGAATAAGTTTTTTGAATAAAATCTGCAGAAATTTTTCTTAAGTAAAAAAGTTCATATTTTCTCTTTTACTTGAATCCTTATTATCAAATAGAGCTCTTTAGAAACTTAATTAAAAGTTTTCAACTTGTGTCTTTAATTTATTCTTGCTAAGAGTAGAGATGTTAGAATAGTATCACTTAATACTATAAGGAGATTAGATGTTTGGAATACTAAAAACTTTACTATTTTTAATTTTATTTTTTTATTTACTTTCTGCAATTATTCTTTATATTTTTCAAAGAACTTTTATTTATTTTCCTTCTGCTTTTGTAACTCATGATTTTAAGAACGAAGTGTTTTTAAATGAAGGGGAGAGTATTAATGTTATTGTTTTGAATGAAAACAAAAAAAAGGCTCTTGTGTATTTTGGTGGTAATGGAGAAGCAGTTGTATACTCTGCTTTATCTTTGCAAGTGTTATTTCCTGATCATAGTGTGTATTTAGTTAATTATCGTGGATATGGTGGCAGTACTGGAAAGCCTAAGGAAAGAGCACTTTTTTCGGATGCTTTATTTATTTATGATGAACTTATTAAAAAACACTCGTCTATTTCTATTATGGGAAGAAGTTTGGGATCTGGAATTGCAACCTATTTAGCTTCAAAAAGAAGTATTGATAAATTAATTTTAATTACGCCTTATGACAGTATTCAAAAACTTGCACAAAATAGATTTCCTATTTATCCTATGGGTCTTTTATTAAAAGACAAATTCGATTCTGTAAAAAGAATTAATAAAATAAAAGCAAAAGTACTTATTGTAATGGCACAAAATGACAATGTGATACCTTTTAAACATTCCCAAAACTTAATAAAAAACTTTCCAAAAGAACAAATCACAGTAAAAATGATTTTAAATAAAGAACACAATGATTTATCTAACGACAAAGAATATGATGCAGTAATAAAAGCTTTTATTCAAAATAATAAATAATTGCACGACTGAATAAAAAGTCATTCTTTTCAATCCTCTAAACTGAATTGTTTTTTTATAAGAAGTGATGTAAACATATAGAATACTTAGTAAGTAAAACAATCTTTCAAAAGGCTCTTCCTCCTGACTTTGATAAAGCTAAATATTTTTATTTTTTAACGGAAAAAGGCGAGGACTGCTCGAGCGTGAAGAAATGTGCTCTTTAGCACATTTTAGTAGGTTCCACAGCCTAGTTAAACAATAAAAATATTTAGCTTTATCAAAGTCAGGGGAAGAGCCGTTGTGAATGTAGTATTATTTTAGAAAAGAAGGAAAAGTAGCTTTAATGTACTCATATAAGTTAAGTTTTAACTAAGGAATTTACTAATTGGTGCCTGACACCTTTTCCATTGCAAGTACGATTTCGGGGATTGCACTATACTTTTTTTTAATATAGCATCTTTTGTAATTTTAAAACTCACTTGTTCTCTTCAATATATTGGCATCTCTTAAAATGTTGTCCCCCTATATTAATATGTACTACAGTCTTCTTTTTCAATTGTATGACGGAATAAAAGTTTATACTTCTTATCAGAGTAACTCTGACTGTAAATAACACCTTTTTCAGTAATAGTAAATTTTGAGTGCACATTATTACATGCAATATCTCTGTCTTGATGAAACATGATTTTCCTTAAAGTAGGTAAAATATCATAAATGTTTTTTCCATTTAATGATTCACTTTCAGTATCAATTACTTTGTCAATATATATTGTGTTATCTACCGAAAATACACGTGTTACTGTTGTTATCTCATCCAATTTCATTGGTAGATTCTTTGCTATTAAGTCTGCCATTATTTTTGCAATAGTCTTTCCAGATAAATTTTTAAGAGCAGAATCGGGAGATATTTTGGGTATTTCCTTCATTCCCGCAACTAAACTTAATGATAAGCATAATATTATGCTAAGTTTTTTGAACATGAGTTACCTTTAAATTTTAAAGTTCTGGGGAGAGTATACCTATTTAATTATTTAGTCA
>NVWN01000025.1 GCA_002733685.1 Arcobacter sp.
TTGTCGGAAACGTAGGCCGTTGCCAGATTTAAGTATTTTATAAAGCTTTATCTTATTCAACTATTGTAGTTGTCTAAGGTAAAGCTTTTTTTTTGCCTAATTTTTTATACTTTTACATTAATGTATAGGATTTTATGCCCGTATTCACGGGATTGCATGCCTTTTTTTCTATGGTTTTTTTAGGAAAAGGTCCACTATCCACTATCCACTATCCACTATCCACTATCCACTATCCACTATCCACTATCCACTATCCACTATCCACTATCCACTATCCACTATCCACTATTTTATACCCAAAGATTATCTAATAATCTAGTATTTCCAAATCTAACAACTAATAAGATGATAGTGTTATTTTTTTGTATTTTAGGAATTTCGTTAAATTCTCTATCAACAATAGTAAGATATTCAATATCTTGGTCTTTTAATATATTTTTCATTGCATTTACAATTGTTTTTGTATTGTTTTCATTTTCTAAGATTAATTTTTTTGCATTATTTAAAGATTTGGATAAAGTAAGTGCATTTTTTCTTTGTTCTTTACTTAAATATATATTTCGAGAACTTAGTGCTAAACCATCCTCTTCTCTTATTATTTCGCATTCAATAATATTAATAGCTAAGAATAAGTTTTTTACCATTTTAGAAATTAGACTAAGTTGYTGTGCATCTTTTTTYCCAAAATATGCATTTGTTGGYCKWATTARATTAAAGAGTTTTARAACTATTTGTAAKACYCCATCAAAGTGCCCTGGRCGTGTTGCACCTTCTAGTATRTAAGAAGATAACTTSGGTGCTTTGATAAGAACTTCATCTGTACTTTGGTACATAATTTCTTTTGTAGGCATAAAAACATAGTCWACGTTATATTGTTCACATATGTTTATATCTCTAAGATCATCTTTGGGATATGCTCCTAAATCTTCATGTGCTAAAAATTGTGTGGGGTTAATAAATAAAGAGACTATTGTAATGTCATTGTTTTGTTTTGCTTTTTTAATTAATGAAATATGTCCACTRTGTAAKGCKCCCATAGTAGGTACAAAACCTATGCTTTTATTTAAATTCTTTCTAATATTTTGTAAGTCTTCAATTGTAGTAATAATTTTCAATTCTTGTCCTTCTGATTGGAAATTATAGCTAGTTTAGATTTTATTTTGTCTAAAAAGAGGAGTATTATATTAAATAATGAATATCTCTTGTGATTTAATACATTAAAAAAAGTATAGTGCTATAATTGTGCTAAATAAAGATAAGGTAAATTTATGATAGGTGTAGATGTAGTTAGTATTGAGCGTATTAAAAAAATGCATGATAAATTTGGCCAAAAAGCATATAAAAAGTTTTTAAACGATGAAGAAATTCTCTTGATTAAAAAAAGTGAAACAGCAGCTGGTTTTTGGGCGGCAAAAGAAGCCGCATCAAAAGCCTTAGGAACAGGTATTGGTAAAATGTGTTCCTTTCATGATATTAACATCAGTAAAACAAATAAAAATGCACCAATAATATCATTTTCGAAAAAAGTACATGAGCATTTTAAGATAAAAAATGCTCATGTATCAATAGCACATGATGCAGGTTTTGCTATTGCGATTGTACATTTAGAAAAATACTAAGCATTTAACTTTAAGAGTAAGTCTTTTCCTAAATTAATGTTATTATTTGAACCTTTTATAGCTTTTTGCGTATCAATAATTAAGTTTGAAATTTTGTTTTTAATGCTATCTGAACCATTCAATTGCTGACTAACGTTTTTGAAATATCTATAGCATTTTGGCTCTCATTTGAGGTGTTTTATGAAGAATCATCCGAAGAGCTTGAAATCTGTTTGGAGTAATTGATAAATTTATTAAGTAAATCTTCAATATCTTGAATTTAAAGTAGTTTGGTTTTAGATGCTTGATTTACATTAATAGCATTATTCGTAATATCTTGTGCAATTTCTATTATGGCCATAGCTTTTTTTATTTAATAAATATCCATAATGTCTTGTTTCCACATATATCGCATTTTGGAATTTTGGAATTTTCTTTAATAAATATTCTTTTATTACAATTTTTACATCTTAAATTTGCATCTACCAAAGCTATCTCATCTTGTTTAAACTTCATTTTCATAGTGATTGCTGTATACATAGAAACACAAAAGGGGACACAAAAAGTAAATATTAGTTTAGTGAAGTGTATATTATGTATATCCAGTCTTAGTAAATGTTCTCCTTGATTAATTAAGTTTAAAATAATTCCAACAACAAATGCGATTTTTAATGCTTTTACTATTAACTCTTTTTTTAAAGCAATATGTAAAATCAATTGATATTTTTTCATATCTTACCTTTTTTTGATACATATCTTTCTAATATTATTTTTGCAGCAAGTGAGTCTATTCTTCCATCTCTTTTAATTTTTATTTTCCCTTTTAATAAATCTTTTGCTTCAACTGAAGACATATTTTCTTCTTGTAATTCATAGGGAATTTTTAATTCTAAAAGAGAAATAAAATGTTGAATTCTTTTTTGCATATCAGGACTCGCACTTGGATATCCTACAATTAATATATCAATTTCCCATTCTTTTAAAAAAAGATTGACATCTTTTGCAGCTTGGTTTCTATTTTTTCTTAAAATTGCTGGGATAGGACTTACTATATTACTTTGTAAACAAATAGCTAAGCCAATTCTTTTTAATCCAATATCAATTGACGCCATTTTCATATCTTGCCTTTGTTTCACGCTTAATTTCATTTTAAATGATTTAGTATAATTTAGGTATTATAGCTACTAATTTATAAAAATAGGGACAGACATGAAACTAGCAGTATTTGATTTTGATTCAACATTAATGGATGGGGAAACAATTGATTTTTTAGCAAAAGAGCTTGGTTTAGAAGAAAAAGTCTCTTTAATTACAGAAGAAGCAATGAGTGGTCGCTTGGATTTTTTTGAATCATTAAGCACAAGAGTTGCTTTATTAAAAGGTTTGGAATATAATAAAGTACTAAGTATTTGCAAGAACCTACCTTTAATGCCCGGTGCATTAGAACTAATTCCAAAATTAAAAGAAAAAGGCTATAAAGTAGTTTGTTTCTCAGGTGGTTTTAGAACTGCTACAAGTCCGGCTTCCAAAGTTTTAGGATTAGATGCAGATTTCTCAAATATATTACATGAAAAAAATGGGATATTAACGGGTTTAGTTGGAGGAGATATGATGTTTAGTTCTTCAAAAGGAGATATGATTAATCGTTTACAAGGATTAATGGGTATATCAAAAGAAAATACTTTGGTCTGTGGTGATGGGGCAAATGATGTATCTATGTTTAAATATGCAGATATTAGAATCGCTTTTTGTGCAAGAGAAGTTCTTAAAAAAGAAGCTAACATTATTATCGATACAAAAGATTTAACAAAAATACTATCAAGTATATAGGGGTTATTATGAGTTTAAAAAAAGAAATAAATTTTTCATTGTGGTGTGATTTTATAGAAAGAGATTTTTTAGAAAATCAATTTAAAGATTTGATTTCAAGTGAAATTATTCATGGGGCTACTTCAAACCCAGCAATATTTGCATCTTCAATTATAAATTCCAGTGCATACAAACAACAATTGGTTATGTTACAAGCCAATAACGCGAAAACTATTTATGAAGAGCTTGCAATTAAAGATATTAAGAGAGCTGCTGAATTATTAGGAGCTTTGCACGATGAGAATGACGATGATGGATTTATTTCATTAGAAGTTGATCCCAGTTTATGTAACGATTCACAAGGAACTATTGATGAAGGAATCAGACTCTTCGCTTCTTTAGCAAAAGACAATGTAATGATAAAAGTTCCTGCTACAAAAGCTGGATTCATTGCAATGAAAGCTTTGACAGCTAAAGGTATTCATGTCAATTCTACGCTAGTTTTCTCACCTTCTCAAGCAAGAGAAGCATCAAAAGCTTTAAATGAAGGAATTAAAGAATCAAACAGAGATACTAAAGCAGTTGTATCTATTTTTGTTTCTAGATTYGATCGTTTRTGTGATTTAAAATTTGCAGGTCTTTCTTTRCCAAAAGCRAAACTTGGGATTATTAATGCAACTAAGTGTTACCATGAAATCAATAAATTTAAAAATAAAAATATTCGTACACTTTTTGCAAGTACTTCTGTAAAAGGGGATGAATTAGAACCAACATATTATGTTGACAATTTACTTTTTCCTAATTCTGTTAATACAGCACCYTTAGGWACRATTGAAGATTATGTAAAAGAAGGTAAAAAAGTAGAAGCMWWTATAGCTTCAGTAAAAGAATGTGATGCATTTTTTGAACTTCTTGAMAAGAATAATATTAATATGRATGAAATATACAATACTTTATTAAAAGACGGTTTAGATTCTTTTAGAGTATCTTTTGAAGACATGTTRTCAAAATTAACKAAACAGTAAATACTACTTTATTTACAGCTAAAAWTTTANTTTTAGCTGTATTTYATAWACTCNRWYCYYWAATYYTTAKGTRMATACTSACTTCTTTAATAAACTTTMGTATTAAAAASCWTTAAAYTAYTCATAWATTAAAATAGCGCTTATGTTYCTAATTTATCCAATGTWAGGCTATTTATAAGYAAAAAYTTTTAAAGTATWGAATAAATGATTAAGAGGCAATAGAATTCAGCTTTTTTTAGATAAACTCATTGCTTATTAAAATAAAAAAGGAGTTATATGAATAACTGGGATACTGGAAGTTGGAGAAACTTTCCAATAAAACAACAACCAACATATGCAAATCAAGAACTGTTAAAAAAAGTAGAACAAGAGTTAAAATCATATCCTCCTTTAATTTTTGCTGGWGAAGCTAGAAGTTTAAGAAGTGAATTGGCACAAGTTGAAAAAGGTAAAGCTTTTTTACTTCAAGGTGGWGATTGTGCTGAGTCATTTGATGCTTTTAATGCAAATAATATAAAAGATTTGTTTAAAGCRTTAATGCAAATGGCAGTGGTACTTACYTTTTCWGGWGGCTGTCCTGTYGTAAAAGTTGGACGAGTTGCKGGTCAATTTGCWAARCCMAGGTCTTCTGATTTTGAAGAAATTAATGGGATATCWTTRCCYTCATAYAGAGGTGATATTATTAACTCTATTGGTTTTACAGARAAAGAAAGATTACCTGATCCWAATAAATTAATWAAAGCATACAATCAAAGTGCTGCTACATTAAATTTATTACGTGCATTTTCAAGAGGTGGAATGTCTGATTTAAATCAAGTACATTCATGGAATCTTGATTTTATTAAAGACAATRCTTTGGGTATTAAATACGAAGAATTAGCAGCTAAAATTACTCAAACCTTAGAGTTTATGAAAGCCTGTGGAATTACTAATGAGAATACAAGTCAATTAAATGAAACGACTTTATATACTTCTCATGAAGCTTTATTATTAAACTATGAAGAAGCTTTAACAAGACAAGATTCAATTACTGGTGAGTGGTATGATTGYAGTGCTCATATGTTATGGATTGGTGATAGAACAAGAGACTTAGATGGAGCWCATTTAGAGTACTTTAGAGGKATTCAAAACCCTATTGGCTGYAAAGTTGGCCCTACWATGAAAGAAGATGARTTAATTCGTCTGATTGATGCAATWAAYCCTAATAATGAATCAGGAAGATTAAATYTAATTGTAAGAATGGGTGCMAATAARGTTGCYGATATTTATCCAAAATTACTTAAAAAAGTAAAAGATGAAGGTAGAAATGTATTATGGTCATGTGATCCAATGCATGGWAATACTATTAAAGCAGATAATGGTTACAAAACAAGAGATTTTGATTCTATTTTATCTGAAGTAAAACAATTTTTCCAAATTCATAAAGCTGARGGWACTGTTGCAGGTGGAATTCACTTAGAAATGACAGGACAAGATGTAACTGAGTGTACGGGTTCTACTTCTGCTGCTATTACTCAAGAAGGTTTAAAATCMAGATATCACACACAATGTGATCCAAGATTAAATGCAGAYCAAGCYTTAGAATTATCATTTATGATAGCTGAGACTTTAAAAGAAGCAAGACACTAAGTCTTCTTTTTTGACATTAAAAAAGGGAAAGCAAACGCTTTCCCTTTTTTTTAGCDTNNAATTTTATAAAAAAGCTTCTTTATAAGCCTCTTCATTAAAAGCTACTAACAAAGAATTTTCATTTTGTACAATAGGACGTTTAAAAAGCATTGGTTCTTTTTCTAACCAGTTTATTTTTTCTTCTGTACTTAAAGTTAATTCTTTTAATCCTAAGGTTCTGTATTTAGCACCTTTAGCATTTAATAAAATATCTATATCRATTTCTTTTGCCCATGAAGCAATAAGTGTAGAAGGAACAGAYTCTTTTTTATAATCAAAAAATTCTATTTCCAGGTTGTTTTCTTTGAAAAAACTCAAAGCTTTTCTAACACTGCTTCAGGATTTAATTCCGTAAATCCTAATCATTATTTTCCTTTATTCTATAATTTTTGGAACAATAAAATAACCATCTTCACTTTTAGGTGCATGTTTTAAAATATGTTCACTCATGTCTAAATCCGTACTAACAATATCTTCTCTAAAAGGTGTTCCACCTTCAATTGTATTAAATGTAGCATCAATATGAGAAACATCAATGTCATTTAAATTTTCAACAAAATTAATGATATCTCCCAGTTCTGATTTTAATTCTTCTTTTCTAGAATCATCAATTTCTAAACTAGATAGTTTTGCAAGTTTAGCAATAAGTTTGTTATCTACTTCCATTTATTTCCTTTATACTTTAACGTTCTTTTTATATTTTAAGCATTATAGCTAAAATATAAAAAGTTTTAAGTGGCCTATTTTTAAAAATAAAACTATTTTTTTCGTTTGGCGTAAAAATCATCTTTAAATTCAAGCCACTTATCTTCTAAAATGGAAGCTCTTGCTTCACGCATTAAAGTAAGGTAATAATGTAAATTATGTAAAGTAGCAAGACGATAAAATGTCATTTCACCTGCTCTGTATAAATGTGACAAGTAAGCTCTTGAAAAATTACTACAAGTATAACAAGAACAGTTTGGATCTAAAGGTTCTTTATCTGTTTTAAATTGAGTGTTTTTAATATTCAATCTTCCAAAAGTAGTAAATAAAGTCCCATTTCTTGCATTTCTTGTAGGCATTACACAATCAAACATATCAACACCTCTGTGAATATTTTCAATTAAATCCTCAGGTGTTCCTACTCCCATTAAATATCTTGGTTTGTTTTTTGGCATAAACTGTGTGGTCCATTCTACTGTTTCATACATATCAACATTAGGTTCTCCTACAGATAAACCTCCAATTGCAAAACCATCATAATCACTTAATGCACATAATTCTTTTGCTGATTGCTCACGGTATTTTTTAGAAGTTCCTCCTTGAATAATTGCAAAAATATTCTGTTTTACACCAATACCTTTTTCTTGTTGTTCTTTGTGATATGTTATTGCTTTTTTTGCCCAGTTAGTCGTTCTAGAAATACTTTGCTCAATACGTTCATTTGTATTAGGAAGTGCTACTAAATCATCCAGAATCATCATAATATCGCTGTTTAATTCATATTGCGTATCTAAAACACTTTTTGGAGTAAAGTAGTGTTTTGAGCCATCTAAATGGGATTTAAACATAATTCCATTGTCATCAGCTTTTGATTTATCAGAGAGCGAAAAAGCTTGAAATCCACCAGAATCTGTTAAAAAAGAATTAGGAAATTTAGAATAACCATGTAAACCTCCAAATTCTTTTATCAGTTTTGACCCAGGTCTTAAGTATAGGTGATAAGTATTACCAAGAATTATTTTTGCACCTAAGCTTAACATATCATTGGCATCAAGTGTTTTTACTGTACCTTGAGTACCTACTGGCATAAAAACAGGTGTTTGTATAGTCGAGTGTTCCGTAACAATAGTTGCTGCTCTTGCATTAGAAGATGTAGCATCAAGTGTAAATTTCATTTTTTTCCTTTGTAAGTCGTAATTATTTAATTAATTCGATTAATGAATACGCAATGTATAACATTAATGTTCCAGTAGTTATATCTAAAAGTTTCCAAGTTATTGGTTTTTTAAAAAAGGGTATCAATAATGAAGCACCAAATCCTAAAGCTATGAACCATATAGCAGAAGCAGTAATAGAACCTAAAAGAAAAAATATTTTTAGTTCATCCAGTACATTCGCGCCAATTCCACCAATTAATACTATTGTATCTAAGTAAGTATGTGGGTTTAAAAAAGTCATTACAATAACAAGGGTAATAACTTCTTTTTTTGGTTTTGTATTGATGGAATTATCAATTTCTAAACTCTCATTTTTAAGTGCTGCTTTAAAAGAAGTAAAAGCATAAAAACATAAAAATGCAATACCAAAGAATGCAACAGCATTGATGAGTATTTGATTATCATTAATAAAATATCCAAGGCCAAATACACCAATAGAAATTAAAAAAATATCAAATAAGATACACATAGAAACAGCCATTAGTACGTGCTGTTTCAAAAGACCTAATTTAAGAACATATGCATTTTGTGCACCTATTGCCATTATTAAAGAGATAGTAACAATAAAACCTTGTATGTATATATCAAACATTAAAGGTAAGCTTTTGTAAGGGATACAATTCCACTAATTATAAACTGAACAGCAATAGCTCCTACAATTAATCCCATGAGTTTTGTTACAATGTTTTGTCCTGTTAATCCAAGTATTTTTTTAAGATAAATTGAGTATTTAAAAGTTATGTAGATAAGAGCAGCATTAATTAAAAAAGCTATAATTATTATTGATATATCTGTAAAAGTACTGGCTTCTTGTTTATAAATTAAAATAGTTGTAAAAATCCCTGGTCCAAAAGTAATAGGAATTCCAATAGGAATTACTGATAAGTCTTCTTGTTCTTTTGAGTCTTTTTCTTCTGCTTTTGTCGGTTTTTTACTTTTATTAGAACCTCTTACCATTTGTAGTGCCATTAAAATAAGTACTAAACCACCCATTACTTTAATAGAATTTGCATTAATTGCAAAAATTTGCAAAATGAAATCTCCTGTAAGTAAAACTACAAAAAAAGCTATGATTATTGTAAAAGTAGATTTTCGTGCAATGTCATTCATTTGGGAACTGGTTGTATTTGCAGGTAAAATAGATAAAACCAATGCAGAAACCCCAATGGGGTCTAAAATTGCAAAAAACGTAATCGTGTTTTGCAATAAAGATTCAAAAAAAGGAGGCATTTAGCTTAAGCCACCTTTTGCTGCCATTCTTTTTTCTAATCGGTGACCTATGTAAGTTAATGAGAAAGTAATCGTTAAATACATAACTGCAACTACTATCCATGTTTCAAAAGGAGAAAATGTATTCGCAACAATTTCTCTTCCAACTTTAGTTAAATCTGTAATTGAAATAACAGATACCAAAGATGAATCTTTTACTAAAGCAATAACTTCTCCTACTAAAGTAGGAAGTGCGCGTTTAAATGCTTGAGGTAAAATAATATGTCTCATTGTTTGAAGATATGACATACCCAGAGAGTGAGAAGCTTCCATTTGACCTTTGTCAATGGATTGAATAGCCCCTCTTAAAACTTCAGCAGTATAAGCCCCAAAGAATATTCCAAGAGAGAGCACTCCTGCATAAAATCTTTCAATATCAAAAATATTGGCAATTATAAAATAAAATAAGAAAATTTGTACTAATAAAGGAGTCCCTCTAATAATAGCAATATAAACACTTGCAATGTCTTTAAAAAATTGATAAGAAGATAAGCGCATAAAAGCAACCACTATACCTATAATACTTGCTAAAATTGCAGACATGAAAGATATTTTAATAGTAACCCACATACCATTTAACATAGGTCCAGCATACCACTCTTTTTTTGAAGCAAGTACTTCCCCTTGATAAACATCTTCCCCTATTTCATAGTCAAAAGTAAAATCACTTGTTATTTGAAGTTCTTCTTTTTCGCCTTCACTTGTAATTACAAAATATTTTCCATCAACGCTTGTGAATTTCCCATCTTGTGGAGCTTCAATAGATATTGTTTCTTCGTATGCAAAATATTTTGGAATCGAGTTCCATTGCCAAACATAATTCATGTTTGATGCCGCTAAAAATAAAAAATAACCAATAGCTAAATAAAATCCTAAGGCAAGACTATGCCCTAGGTTTTTATTATGAGCTAAAGAAACTGCTTTCTTTTTTCTCATTATTGTACTCTTTTAAGCCATTTTGTATCAACTAACCATTTTTTGTATAAATTATCATGGAAGTTTACTACTTTATCTTCTTTCATTTGTCTTAAGAAGTTATTTAACCAGTTTAAGAAATCAGGATCACCTTTTCTAATTGCCCATCCTAAAGGCTCATATGTTAATGGAGTATCAAGATGAGTTAATTTACCTTTACCTTTGCCACTCATAAATAAAACATTATAAGGTTGATCATAAACCATTGCATCTGCATTACCATTTAATACTTCAGTTGCAGCATCTGCTTCTGTTTCAAAAGTAATGATTTTAGCTTTTTTAAAGAATTTTCTTGTTGCAATTTCACCTGTAACTCCAAGTTTAGTAGCAATTGTATATTCTTTTTTGTCTAAATCTTTTGCTGATTTTACTTTAGAATCTAATGATTTTTTCATAATTATTGTTTGCCCAACAACAATATAAGGATTAGCAAAATTAACTTTTAAGTTTCTGCTTTGAGTAATAGTCATACCTGACATAATAATATCAAATTTTTCTGTAACTAAACCAGCAATAATACCATCCCAAGCCGTTGGTACAAATTTAACTTTTACGCCCATTTCTTTTGCCATTTTTTTAGCCATGTCAACATCATAACCGATGATTCGACCTTTTTTGTCTTTCATTTCAAAAGGCATATATCCAGGTTCCATTCCTACAATTAATTCACCTCTTTCGATGATTTTACTTAATGTAGATTTTTTCCATAGGTTAATATCACCTGCAAATAGTGTTGAGCAAAGCACAACAAAAGCTAATACTAGTTTTTTCATTTTGTTTCTCCTTTAATATAAGTACCAATAAATAAGTATAAAAGTATAGGGTACTTTTTTTTATGCATCATCATGCACATAAAAAAATACTCAAGAAAAGCACTTGGCTTTTCTATTGTTTTTTTAACTTAGTGAACTAAAATTTCATTTAAAAATTGTTTGGCTCTTGGAGATTTTGGATTATTAAAGAATTCATCGGGAGTATTTTCTTCAACAATACAGCCCTCATCCATGAAAATAATTCTGTCACCCACTTCTTTTGCAAAACCCATTTCATGAGTAACACACACTATTGTATAGTTCTCTCGTGCTAAATCTTGCATTACAGATAATACATCCCCAATAGTTTCAGGGTCTAAAGCAGATGTTGGTTCATCAAATAATAAAACTTTTGGTTTCATAGCAAGWGATCTTGCAATTGCAACWCGTTGTTTTTGCCCTCCTGATAAATCAGCAGGATAAGAATTGGCTTTGTCTTCTAATTTAACTTTTACAAGTAAGGCTAAAGCAGCTTCATTCGCATCTTTTTTAGAAGTATTTTTAACAAGGGTTTGTGCAATAGTAATGTTTTCTAAAATAGTTAAATGAGGAAAAAGATTAAAATGTTGAAAAACCATACCTACTTCTGTACGTATGATTTGTAAGTTCTTTTTGTTCTCATGGATATTTAAATTATCAACAATTACATCCCCACTATCAATATCCTCTAAACCATTGATACATCTAATTAAGGTTGATTTTCCTGAGCCTGAAGGCCCACAAATCACCACAATTTCACCTTCTTTTACATGAAAGTTAATTTCTTTTAATACATGAAAATCATCATAAAACTTATCTACATTTAACATTTTTATACTAATATTACTCATTTTCCCTCTTTTATTTAAATAAAAAATCATCAAATAAAAGCTAAAACATACTCTATTTTTAAGTCCTAAAGATAGACTGTAGAAAATGTTTTAATTTTTAATCGATTTAAATTCTATTAAATCTTTTGTTAAAGCTAAGTTAAACCCTTAAGTATAATGGGAAGTTTAATGAAGAATTAATTTAATRAGATTAAATTATRCAAATWCTTATTTTWAATAAWTGATTTGAATTAACGTAAATATTATTCTATTTTTGTTAATATTCCAAAATMAAACTTCTGATKYTAAGGATAAWCTTGAAYTTAAAAAAAATTAAAGAGTATAAAGCWGATTTACTATTATTAAGTGTTGCMATATCATGGGGCTTGACATTTYTAATGGTKCAAGATGCCATTCAAAATGTTCCTGTATATGCATTTTTGTTTTGGCGTTTTTTTATYGCSAGTATTTTAATGTTTATAATTGCCTATAARCATTATTCAAAAATAAAYATRCAATCCATTTYTTATGGTTTTGTMTTGGGATGTATTTTATTTGCWGGTTTTGCAACRCAGACTTTTGGATTRTTGTATGTGAAAAGYTCAATTGTTGCTTTTATTACCGGTTTTAATGTWGTTTTTGTTCCTTTTYTAGCTTTGGTTTTTTTTAARAAGAAAATTTATTCWAATGTTCTTGTATCTGCTTTTGTTGCTTTAYTWGGTCTTTATTTATTAACAATGTCMGGATCGCTRGAATTTGCTTATGGAGAAATTCTTGTATTAATTTGTGCTTTGATGTTTGCTTTACATATTGTTTTAACAGGGGAATTTTCGCATAAAGCAAATGTTTTTATTATTGTATGTTTTCAGTTTCTTACAGTAACGGTTCTTTCAATGTGTTTTTCACTTGGATTAGAAGAAATGACATTTATTCTTCCTTTAGATGCAACTCTTGTGAAAGCGGTATTAATTACAGCAGTATTTGCTACTGTATATGCATTCTTAATTCAAACCTATATGCAACAATATACCTCTGCTTCTAAAGCCGCAATAATATTTACAATGGAACCTGTGAGTGCTGCTTTTTTTGGGGTATATGTGGGAGATGAATTTTTAAGCCCTTATCAAATAGGAGGAGCAATTTTAATTATTTCAGCAACAATTATTAGTGAAGTAAGGTTTAGAAGAAAAGTTAAAACTAAGCTCTAAAAGAAACAACTTTATTTCTTCCTGTTCCTTTTGCTTCATACAAAGCTTGATCTGCCCTWGCAAGTACAGTATCAATATTTTGATCTTCTTTTGTTTTTTTTGCRATGCCATTTGAAATAGTACAAGAAACAATAKCATYTTTACTYTTATACKWYAAAGCTTCAATTTTTTTACGAATRATATTTACTTTTTCTTCTGCTTTTAAAGGATCTGAAGAAATAAAWAGTAATGCAAACTCTTCTCCCCCAATTCTWCCAAATACATCTTTTTCTTCAATGGCTTCGTTWATAGTTTTAGAAACCATTATYAAAATTTCATCTCCMACAYTRTGACCRTARGTATCGTTTAAATTTTTAAATTTATCGATATCCATCATTACKGCATAAATATYATTGTGTGTWGTAYTYGCAAATAATTCTTTTGAAAGTGTAAAAAAGTTTCTTCTGTTATTKACGCCTGTTAAMGCATCTGTWGTKGCTAATATTTCTAGCTCTTTAGTTCTTTCTTTGACTTTTAATTCCAAAGAATCATTTAATTTATGCAATTCATGATTTTTTTCAAGCAGTTGTTTTTTTAGTATTACGGGTTCTATGGATTTTATTAAWGAGTCAATAATTTTATAAATATCAATGGGTTTCATAATATAAGAATGAACCCCTAATTCTATTGCTTTGATTAAAAATTCCACTTCTTGATGGGCGGTTGTAATTATTAAAGGAACATTTGGCCTGATTTCATTGATTTTTTCAATCATATCTAAACCATTCATAATGGGCATATTAATATCTGTTAGAATCATATCGATATGTTCATTTTTTATAAATTTTTCTAAGCCTTCTTTACCATCTGATGCTTTTATAACATTAATTTGCAACATTTCTAAAGTAATAACTGTATTTTCCTGAATGTATTGATCATCTTCTACATATAAAATAGTTAGATCTTTTAGAATATCTTTAGTCATCGGTCTACTTTATAAATAGTTTTAATTATTATATATATTTTTGTTTAACAAGTAGATTAAACTAATAATTTATTTTCTTTTTGATAGACTACTTVTATACTTATAAAGGTTTATAATGAAGAAAATATTATTTATTCTGTTTATTGTTATAGAACTTGTGGCTACAGAAAACTTTACCTTAGGTGAATCTATTAATGAAGCACTCGTGAATAATAAAAAAAATAATATTTCTATTCTTGCCTTAGAAATAGCAAAACATCAATATAAACAAGCCCAAAGTGCAAATTACCCAAGCTTAAATCTGCAATTAATCGCATCACGCTTAAGTAAAGACCCAAGCATGATTATAAAGGATGACCTTGATGTTTATGTAGCTGCTCTTGGTGGATCTTTGTCTTTTGACCTTGATATTGATACCAAAATTGCAGGGAGAGATACGCGTTTAGCAAAACTTGAAATGCTCTATCCTTTATATACAGGTGGAAAAATAACATCTATTATTCAACAAGCCAATTTAAATAAACTCTTAGCAAAAGAAGATATAAATAGAACAAAAATAAATATTATTTTTGATGTAAAGCAGTATTTTTACGCTTATAGACTTTCTTCTGAGTTATTCGTTTTAGCCAATGATGTGTATATTCGAATGAAAAACTTAGAAAAATTAACAAAACAATTTTTAGAAGAAGGTGATTCATTAAATATTAAAAAAACAGATTATTTAAATATGCAAGTAACAGTTGCATTAATTTCGTCAAAAGTAGCTTCTTTTAAAATAAAAAAAGAACTTTCAAAAGCTGCTTTGAAAAATGTAATGGGATTAAAATATAACTCAGATGTTGATTTCATTTATGACACTAATGACATTTCTTATAAGAATGAATCCTTGGAAATGATTATAAAAGATGCTTATTTTAACAACAATGATTTATCAAAAATTAATATTGTTCTAGATATTTATAAAGAAAAAATCAAAGAAGCAAAAGCGCAATACTATCCAGATATTGTTCTTGTTGCGAATACGACAAGAGCATACAATTCTTATAAATACAGTAAAATAAATGATAATTCATGGAGTGTATCTCTTGTTGCTACTATTCCTTTATTTAATGGTTTTGTAACACAAAATAAAATTAAAGAAAAAGAACTAAAAAAAATAAAATTACAAGAAAATAAATATTTACTAGAAGATGGTTTAGCTCTTTTAATTAATAATGAATTCATTAAGTCTTCTTATACCTATAAACAAATTCTTTTGTTAAAAAATGCAAAAGAAATTGCCTCAGCGAACAGAGATTTAAATGTACGTGCTTATCGAATTGATGCGGTAACACCAAAAGAAGTTATTGAAGCTCAATTAAGTAAAGCCTATGTTGAGATTGATTATTTAGTGCATGTTCATGATTATTTACTTTCCTTGGCTAAAATTGAGCATTTAATAGGAAAAAAAATTAAAAATTAAAAATAATAAATTAATTTATATTATTTATAAGGATGATCTTTGCAAAGTACAGTTGTTTTTTTAGTTTTTTTACTCTTTAATACTCTTCTTGCAAAAGAGATTCCTTTTGGACTATACGCTAAAAAATTTCATGTAACAGAAAAAGAAAGTAATTTAGCACTAAAGATTTGGGCAGAAAAACTAAATAAAATGGATGATTTAGGTATTACTATTAAAGCCAATATTTACCAAGATGAAGAAGAACTGTATTTGGATTTTATTAAGGGAAAAGTATATTTTGCTTCTTTTTCCGCGTTAAGTTATCTTAAGTATAAAAAAAACTTATTAAAACATGCGCAACAGTTGTATACTTTTTCCATAAATGAACATAATAAATTTATTACTTATTATTTGATAAAAAATAAACATGGACAGCTTAACTTAGATAAAAATACTGTAAAAAATATTTATTTTAAAAAAAACGAAAGTTCTGCTAAATTATGGATAGATCATTTAATGCTAAAAAAATATAAGGTAAGTTATAAAAAAGTATTTAACAAAGTTTATGATTTAAAAAAACAATCTTTGCTTGTATACAAAGTATTTTTTGGAAAAGAAAATTTTGCAGTAATACCAAAGGGTATTTATGAAACCATTGTAGAAATTAATCCACAAATTAAGAAAAATGTGGAAATTATTGAAAAATCAGAAAATATTTTTGTTTCCAGTGTCGGTTTAATTCATAAGAGTTTAGAAAAAGAATATAAAGATAAAATTCTTTTATTGACAATGGATAAAAAGTATGAATATTTAAGAAAAGAAGCCTTCTTAATGTCAAAAATAAGTGGAATAGAACTAATTGAAGAAAAAGATTTATTAGAATACGAAAATATGTATACAGCATATAAGAGACTTAAAGCAAGGGCGAAATAATGGAAAGTTTAGAGAAAAACAGATTATTCTGGAAAGTATTTTCTTTATTATTTGTAGGTATTATGATTGTTACTTCAATATTTGCAGGATATTTATTATTATTGCAAAAAAAATCTATTATTGAGTTACTTCATTCTGAGGGAAAAAGTATTTCTCAATCAATTTCTTTTGTAACTTCTGATGCATTAATTATAGATGATTCATCTTATTTGGTTGAATTTAATTCTGAATACATTAAAAACAATGATAAATTAAAAAATATTATAGTAGCTAAATTGGACAATCAGTATTTTAATATAGAAAAAAATTCTTGGTCTTATTTAAATAAAATCGATTCTTCTTTATTAAAAATGCAAAAAAATACTGAACGATATCAAATTATGTATTCTCCAATTTTAAAAACTAGGGTTTTTCATTATACTTATCCTATCTATTTCTCAGGAGTGCATTGGGGTTGGTTACATCTAAGTTTTGATATTAAAGATTATGACAACAAAATTAATGAGTTGTATTTACTCTTTGTATATTTGTTCTCTACTTTAATAGTTGCTGCTTTTTTTATCTCATTTTATATTGCTAATTTATTTGCAAGCCCCATTATTAAACTTAATCAAACAGCAACTGCAATTGCCAATGGCAATCTTACTGTTCGTTCACTAATTGATCGTAATGATGAAATAGGGGAGTTATCAAATACTTTTAATATTATGGTGAAAAATCTTGAAGAATCGCAATTAAAGCTTAGATTATCTCATGAAGATTTAGAATTAAGAGTACAAAAAAGAACACAAGAAGTAAATAAAGTGAATTCGAACTTGGAGTTAAAAACAAAAGAATTGGCAGAACTTAATAAAAATCTTGATTCAAAAGTAAAAGAAGAGATTTCAAAGCGTCATAAACACGAAAGAATGCTTATTCAACAATCTAGGCTTGCAGCTATGGGAGAAATGATTGGAAATATTGCTCACCAATGGAGACAACCTTTAAATGCATTGGGTTTAATTATCCAAAACATTCACTTTTCGTATAATAATGGTGTTTTAACCAAAGAGTTTGTTGATGATTCGATGCATAAAGGGGTACAACTTACGAATATGATGAGTAAAACCATTGATGACTTTAGAAACTTTTTTCAACCCAATAAACAAAAAGAAAACTTTTCATTAATGGCTACTATTGATACTACTATTGATTTAATTGATGCAGGGTTTAAACACAATAATATAAAAGTAAAAAAAGACATAAAAGATGAAGTAAGTGTTTTGGGATTTCCTAATGAGTTTGCACAAGCCATGTTAAATATTTTTTCAAATGCAAAAGATGCATTGATTGAAAATGAAATCAACGAGGGACTTATAAATATAAAAGTGTACAAAGAAGAGCTTTTTGGATGTATTACTATATCTGATAATGGAGGTGGAATTCCTAGTGATATTATTGATAAAGTTTTTGATCCTTATTTTACAACAAAACATCAATATGCGGGTACTGGAATTGGTTTATATATGAGTAAAATTATTATTGAACAAAATATGCAAGGTTTTTTATCTGTAAGTAATGAAAAAAAAGGAGCTGTCTTTTTAATTAAAATACCACTTTCAAAGGATCAAAGTTTGGACGAAACTTCATTATAAATTGCATTATTTGAAAAAACAAGTATAAAAAAGATATAATCCCAAGATGAAAAAGATACTAGTAATACTTGATGGGATTGTAGCAAAAAAATTGCTTAGTAGAATTATTGAGTCAAATGTAAACGATAATTCTTATGATGTTATTTATATCAATGATGTTATTTTAGGCGAACATAGGCCTTCAAACTTTACTTTTTATAAATTTGATCCTACTTCCAAATCGAAGATATCTATGGTTTTAGATAAAGACATACACACAGAAGTCCTCATTGCACTTAATTCAAAAGACGAAATGTTAAATGTTATTAAAAATATTAAAGACTCAAAAAGTACTTTACATATGAGTGTTTTAGATTATTGGGGCTTAGAAATTGATGATCCTTATGTGAATGTACATCAAGGCATTGATGTACTAGCAAATGGGATGGTAGAAAGGTTACCTAATATCCCTATATTGGCACAAAATATAGGACTAAAACAAGGCGAAATAATGGAAATCAGAATTCCATTTGGTTCGGCTTATGCTTTTAGATATGTGGGTTCCATCGAGCAAAAAGATTGGAAAATCTTTGCTTTATATAGAAATGAAGAATTAATAACAATTAAACCCTCTTTGATTTTAAAACCCAATGATACGATATTAATTATTGGTAAACCTAAGGTTTTAATGCAAGTGTATAAAGCAATAGGTAGAACTCAAGGACAATTCCCTCGTCCTTTTGGTACGAATATTTATCTGTATTTAGATTTATATTTGCAAAGTGAMAAAGAAGTWGTACTTGCTATAAAAGAAGCATTRTTTTTAAATAAACGYTTGAAAAATAAAAAAYTAATTATAAAAATTACACGTCCAACCAATGTTGGAATAATGAATCAAATAAAAGAACTGGTAAAAARTTTAGAAAAAACRGTTMTTATWGATATGGATTATGCAAACWGTAAGTTTGCAAAGATTATGAAAAGTGATATTAAAAAATACGATATTGGTGTTTTAATGTTGTCTCATAAACTCTTTTTCATGCCAGGATATTTAAAAGAACTTGAAGAAATCAAAATACCTATTTTTAAAATTGGTTTAAATGAAATTGCAAGCACCAAAGAAACTTTTGTTCTTTTAAATGATACAAAGTCCTATGAACAAATATCTCCAATTGTTTTTGATATTTCAGCTCAATTAGCTACAAAAACTAAGATATTTGATATGGATCCTATTGGATTTGATGATAAAGAAGAGAAAAAAAGACTTTTAGAACACTTTGAAAATTTAGCAAAAATCTTTAATCAAAGAATTGAAATACAAAGTAAAGATGCGAATCCCATTCAAAAACTAAAAGAACAGAAGAATATTTTGCAAATAATGCCTTTTAAAAAAGAGATGTTAAAAAAACGCTATTTCTTTGATTTTTTTTATACTAATTCTGATTTAATTTCTTTTGATATGGAACATTTCAATCAGATTTTAATTCCTATTGTTGAAGATGAAGAAGAATAAATTTATATAAGGAGACAATGTGGTATTTGAAAAATATCCTTTTGAAAGATTAAATGAATTATTAGAAGGGATTACTCCTAATAATAAATATGATTTATCAGTATTAACAATTGGTGAACCTCAGTTTGAAACACCTACTTTTATTAAAGAAGAATTAAATGCGAGCAGCGATTTACTTAAAAAATATCCTGCATCTGCTGGTTTGCCTGTACTAAAAGACGCTATGATTTCTTTTGTTCAAAATAGATTTAATGTAAGTTTAAAAAAAGAAGAGATAATACCTACTTTAGGAACACGGGAAGTTTTATTTAATTTCCCACAATTTTTATTATTTGATGTAAAAAACCCTGTGATTGCATTTCCAAATCCTTTTTATCAAATCTATGAAGGGGCAGGTATTGTTACTAAATCTAAAGTAATTCATATGAATCTTACTTCTTCTAATGAGTATAAAGCCTCTTTAAGCAAAGAAGAAATGCAAGAATGTGACTTGGTTATTTTAAATTACCCTTCCAACCCTACTGCTTCAACTGCAAGTATTGGGGAGTTAAGTCTTTGGGTGAAAAATGCTTTAGAGTATGATTTTGTTTTGATAAATGATGAATGTTACTCTGAAATATATTTTGATGAGAGCAAAAAACCTTGCTCACTTTTAGAAGCTTCTTTGGCTGTTTCAAATACAAGTTTTAAAAATATCTTGGTTTTAAATTCTATTTCAAAAAGAAGTTCGGCCCCTGGTTTACGTTCTGGGTTTATAGCGGGGGATCAAACAATTTTAAAAGAGTATATGAAATATAGAACGTATATTGGTTGTGCTGCACCTGTACCTATTCAAATGGCTGCTAGTAAAGCTTGGAGTGATGAAGAACATGTTAGAGCGTTCAGAGGTATTTATAAAGAAAATTTTTTACTAGCCAAAGCAATTTTAGGAATCAAAATACCTGAAGCCACTTTTTATATTTGGTTAAAAGTAAAAGATGAACTGGAATTTACTAAAAAGCTGTATCAAGAAAAACATATTAAAGTTTTACCAGGAACATTTTTAGGTAGAAATGGTATGGGCAAAGGGTATATAAGAATTGCACTGGTAGAAAAAAGCGAAAAAACAAAAGAAGTATTATTACGATTAAGGGATTTTATCAATGAATCAAAGTGAATTAAATGAAGCACGAAGTAATCCAGACTTTTTGGAATACTTAGAAAAAACAAGAGTAGACGCTATTAGTAGCAAAAATATCGAAGCCTTATATGAAGTCTTAGATACGATGTTAATATTGGATTTAGACGAAGCTAAAATTAACAGTATATATGAGCATATTTTAAGTATTTCGTTTGATGAGGTTCAAATAATTATTGATGCTGGCAAAAAACTTTCTTTAGATAATCATGAGCTATATTTAGTGCGGTCTTTTTATGAACATGCTATTGAAAAATGGTCAAATGAACAGTTTGATGCAGCAAAAGAACTACTCTTTGTCTTGTGTAATATTCTAGAAGATGAGATTTTAGAAAAATCTTTAAATGTACATTTGTTAGCGCTTGCAAATAATACTACTTTGGATGATTTTTATGAACATAAAGTAGATTCTTCAAGTGTTTCAAGTGAAGAAAAATATGCGTATTTTATTGATGCTTATAATTTTAATATTGATGAATATTTAGAAGAGAATAAAATAAAACTAGAAAAAGAATATGCTTCTTTAAAACATTTATTGGATTAATATGAAAATACATTTTATAGGAATAGGTGGCATTGGATTATCTGCACTTGCACGTTTTTTACATCATAATGGCCACAGTGTTTGTGGTTCTGATATGAAAGATTCACCTATTACGAAAGAACTAATAAAAGAAGGAATAGATGTATTCTTTCCTCAAAGTGCAAAAAACATTCATAATCCAGATATTGTAATTTATTCTGCTGCTGTAAGTGATGAAAACCCAGAATTAATTGAATCCAGAATTAGACAAATTAGAACACTCTCAAGAAAAGAAGCACTTCCTTTAATCTTAGGGGATAAAAAGAACTATTGTGTTGCAGGAGCTCACGGTAAATCAACTACAACAGCTATTTTATCTTCTATATTAAACTCTTCTGCACTTATAGGAGCCATTTCGAAAGATTTTGGTTCAAATTTTAGATATGTCGATGATTTGGTTGTTTTTGAAGCAGATGAAAGTGATGCCAGCTTTTTATTATCAAACCCTTATTGTTCAATTGTAACGAATGCTGAACCTGAGCATATGGAATATTATAATTATGATTATGATAAGTTTTTTGATTCCTATAAAAAATTCATTTCTTTGGGCAAAATAAAAGTTCTAAATGCAGAAGATGAATATATTAAAGCCTTAGAAATAAAAGATGCAACGAACTTATACCCAAGCATTGATATTAAAAATATTTCTTATATTTTAAAAGAAGATGAACCGTATACAAGATTTGAATTAAAAGAGTATGGTTATTTTGAAGTTTGGGGTTTTGGCTATCACATTGCTATTGACACTTCACTTGCAATTATGGCAGCACTTAATGAAATTGATGTAGAAACAATAAGAGAAAATCTTAAAAACTATAAGGGTATAAAAAAACGTTTTGATGTTTTACAAAAGTGTGAAAAATTTGTTTTAATAGATGATTATGCCCATCATCCAACTGAAATTGAAGTTACTATGAAATCAGTAGAAGTATATGACAATTTAAAAAATCTTAATAAAAGAGTTGTTATTTGGCAACCCCATAAATATTCACGAACTTACGATAATTTGGAAGGTTTTAAAAAATGTTTTAAACCTTGTGATGAATTAATTATTCTTCCTATTTGGACAATTCCGGGAGAACAAATAATTGATATTGATTTTGAAAAAGAATTTGCTGCTTATAATCCTATTTTTGCGGATAAAGTTCTTGCAAAAGATTGTAGCTTAGAAATAATCAAAGATGGTAAAACCATAAAAACCTATGATGAAGGTTTAGTTATTGGCGTAGGCGCTGGGGATATTACTTACCAATTAAGACATTCTTCTTAAGCGTTTGAGCTAGTTTTCCTCTAACGCCTTTCTTTAAATAAATTTTTATATTATAATTAATGAATAGTTAATTAATTTTTGCTATTTTATGTTTAATATAAGTATTGTTACAACTACTTAATTACTAAGGATTACCATGAATTTTTTAGATGAATTTATTAAAAAAGAATCTTCTTCCGGAATTTTATTGATTTTTGTAACTATTTTTGCATTGATTTTAAAAAATACTGATTTATCGTCTTTTTACGATGCTTTTTTACATACCCCTGTTGAAATAAAGTTTGGTGCTTTACAAATTGCTAAACCGCTTATTTTATGGATTAATGATGGCCTTATGGCAATTTTCTTTTTTTTAATTGGTTTAGAAGTTAAAAGAGAAGTATTAGAAGGCCATTTATCAACTCTTAAACAAGTAGCTCTTCCTGCATTTGCTGCTGTTGGAGGTATGTTAGTACCTGCTTTAGTTTATGTGTATTTTAATATTGGAGATGACGTTGCTATGAGAGGATGGGCAATTCCCACTGCAACTGATATTGCTTTTGCTTTAGGAATACTTGCTATGCTTGGCAAAAGAGTGCCCCTAAGTCTTAAAATATTTTTGATGGCTTTGGCTATTATTGATGATTTGGGTGCTATTGTTATTATTGCTTTATTTTATACGGATGATTTATCTACCGTTTCTATTGTAATAGCTGGGGTTTGTTTACTTATTTTGATTGTAATGAATAAATTAAATGTTATTAAACCCGCTGCGTTTATTATTATTGGAGTAATTTTGTGGATTTCTGTATTAAAATCAGGAGTTCATGCCACATTAGCAGGTGTTGCATTGGCTTTTACTATTCCAATGTTTAGTAAAAAAGAAAATGGTGAAAATTTTTCTATGTTAAAAGATATGGAGCACAGTTTACACTATTGGGTAGCGTTTTTTATTCTTCCTTTGTTTGCTTTTGTAAATGCAGGAATTGATTTAAGAGGTATATCTTTTGTAGAAGTTTTAAATCCAGTGCCTTTAGGAATAATGCTGGGATTATTATTAGGAAAACAAGTAGGGGTATTTTTCTTCTCTTATGTTGCTATTAAATTAAAATGGGCAAGTTTACCTGATGGCAGTAATTTTAAACAACTTTATGCCGTAAGTGTATTAACTGGAATTGGTTTTACTATGAGTTTATTTGTTAACTCTCTTGCTTTCCCTGATGATACTATGTTTGCTTATACTGATAAACTTGCCGTTTTAATTGGTTCTTTTGCATCGGGAATATTAGGATACTTTTTACTTAGATTTTTTACAAATAAACAAGCTTAGGCTTGTTTATTTTGGATAAATAATGCCATTTTTGCTGTAGATTTTACCTTCAAGTTCGTATTCATATATTTTATTCCCAAATTTTTCAAGTGCTAGTTGTATGTTGATGCCATATTTACAAAATAAAAGAATTTCATCCTTATTTTCTTCTTCTATTTTATATTGATTAACGAAATCATCAATATCATAAATTACTTCTGCTTTATTTTGTATAATTAAATCTTGTGTTCCTAAACTTTCACCTATGCGGTGAGCTAAAACAAAGACTTTTTTATTTTGTTTTTGCGCAAACTCGAAAGAACGTAAACTGCCTGAGTTTAACTCTGCTTGAGTGATAATTAATACTTCTCCTAACGCAACAACCAACTCATTTCTTTGAACAAAGGTATAGGCTCTTGCTTTTTCATCTTTAGCATAAGCAGATAAACATAAACCTTTTTCTTCAATATTTTTAATCAAAGAAGTATTTACACTTGGATATCTAATATTTAAGCCATTTGCCATTACCGCAATTGTATTAAAATCATAAGTAGCGTTATGTGCAAGACTATCCACTCCCATAGCAGCGCCTGAAACAATAGTAATACCTCTTAGAGATAGTTTTGAGCTTAATTCATGAGTAAGGGCTTGTGTGTAAGAAGAAGGCCTTCTTGAACCTACTATAGATATTTTTCTGTTTTTAAGTAAAGCTGTGTTTCCTATATAATAAATAGGAGAGGGGTATTTTTTAAGGACAGAGAATTCTTTTATATCTTGAGTTAAATGTTTCATATGATAACTTTTAATATTATTATATCAAGAAAGTTATAAATTAGTAAACGTTTTTTTATCTTTACAGAGGAATAATTATTTTAAACAGCACGCCTTTTTCACAAGGCTCACAAGTAATGTTTCCATTTAAACCTTTTTTTACTATATTGTAAATGATATTTAATCCAAGTCCTGAGCCTCCTTCTTTTCTATTGGTAGTAAAAAAAGGCTCAAAAACTTTTTGAAAATTTTCTTTAGGAATTCCTTTTCCATTATCTTGGTAAAGTATCTGGACATAGGTTTCTTTTAGGGTAATTGTAAAATTAATCTTTCCTTTTTCACCTTCACTAAAACCATGTTTAATTGAATTGGTTATAAGGTTTGACATAATATGAGAAAATGCCCCAGGATAAGAATTAATTATAATATTGTCTGGACAATCAATACTTAGCGTGATAGAAGTTTGCGCAACAATACTATTAATACTAATGAGAACTTCATCACAGTACTCTTTTAGATTAAATTCTTTTCTTTCATCTTCATTTTGATCGGCTTCAATTTGTTTGAAACTTCTAATAAGTTTGGCTGTTTTATTAAGATTTACTTCAATAAGAGTTGATAACTCCTTGGATGTTTTTAAATACTCTTCAAAGTCCTCTTTTGACATTAACTCATTTTTATAGGATATAAAGATTTGATCGCAAAGATCACGTAAATGTGTAATTGCTGTTAATCCGACACCTACAGGAGTATTAATCTCATGTGCAACACCGGATACCAATACTTTTAAACTTGCCATTTTTTCTGATTCAACTAATCTGTCTTGTGTTTTTTTCAGATTATTTATTGTTTCTTCCAATTCATTATTTGTATCTTCTAGTTGAAGGTTTTTATTTTCTATGGTATTTAGCATCTCGTTAAACTCTATACTTAAAATTCCAATTTCATCTTTTCTATTTGTATTGGGGGCTCTTTTTGAATAATCACCCTTTGATACGTTTAGTATTAATTTGGATAAAACACTAATAGGTTGTAATAGATTTCTAAAAAACAATAAACTGTAGGCTAAACTAAGAAGTAATACTATAAAAGCAATTTTGAGAATATACTCAATAACTTCATTTGCAGAGTCTTTAAACTCATCTATATATACAGATGAGCCAATATACCAATCCAATTCAGGTATATATTCAACCCAAGATTTTTTATCATAAATATATTGATTTTTATCTTCGGGTTTATCCCATTTATACGCATACACATTTTCTTTTTTTGAAGATGCATTTACCAATTCATCGTAAATATTATAACCAGAAGGTGTTTTTAATTTATAAAAATTTTCATTACCATGCAGATTAGAGTTGGGGTGAATAAGCATTTTTCCAGCTTTATTAAAAATATATAAATAACCCGTTTTTCCAAGTTTGGTTTTGACAATAATTTCACGTAACTGTTCCATCATGGCAGCTTTTTTTATTTTTAACTCTTTTTGTACTTCATCAATATAAAAACCTGTGGATATAATAATTTCCCATTTTGGGAAATCTTTTGAATAGGTAAATTTTTTTATGGGATTTTGATATTGTTTATCTTTTGACCAGTAATATGAAGTAAAACTATCCCCATATTTTCTAGTTTTCTCAACAATCAAAGGAATCATTAAATTGGCATGTTTATCAAGTATATTCGTAAAATCCCTTCCTTGATAATAGGGATGGGAAACCATTACATTCTTATAGTTAGAAATAAAAAAATAACTATTATCTCCATAACGCATTTTTGAAATTAAATCAAAAACTTCATTTTTTAAGCGTTCTTCAAGTACGTCATAATATTCTCCTGTCATTATCATCCAATTGTAAGGTTTAAATATAAAAGAATAGGCTATTTTTTTTTCTTTTTTTAGTGATTTTGGATTAGGCCATTCATAATTTAGTATTCCTTTTCCTGTATCTTTAGCTTGTTTAATTAAGGATTGAATAATAAATGTTCCTTTGGGGGTTCTTTGGTTTTGATTTTTCTTATTATTAAATTTTGTGAGAATGGGATGGGAAATTATATTTCCTTCTAAATCAGTAAGAACAAAATAACCTGTTCCTTCACTGTATCTATAAATATTAATATAATTAATAAGTGCTTTTTTTAATTCTTCCTGACTCATTTTATTTTTATTTTTTAGGTAAAATCTTTGTAAATTCTCATTAAATACAAGCGCTTTTTTTTCCAATGAGTTTGCAATATTTTTTTCTTTTGATTGCTCATATTTATTTTCTACTAGAGAATAAATGGTTTCTGTTAAGAGTTTCAATTCATTTTTATGCTGGGTATATGTCCGTTCTTCAAAATCTAATAAATTCTTTTGTACGTGCTTAACTAAAAGAACTACTTTGTTGAGTGTTTCTTTCGCATGAGCTTCTTCTAAGTTTTGAAAACTGTCTTCAACTTTTGGAATAGCAAAAAAATAAATGGCTAAAGTAAAAATAATAATCATATTACAAACAATAAACATAGCTTTTATGAATAGTTTTGATTTAAACATAATTAGATTTTTCTCCTATAATAAAAGTTTATTCCCTATTTTAGGCTAAATTATATAATAAATTTATGCAAGTAAACAATTAATATTTATATCTAAACATAGTTAAATAGAGTTTTTATTAATTTAATATTTTTTTAATAGTATTTTTGATTATTTTGGAAAAGAAAATTATTTAATAAATATATTGTTAGTTAAAATATTCTAAATAGAGATAAAATATCTAGTTTTCCATCTTAATGTTAAAAAATATTAAATATTTTTTAAATTATTTAATATAATARRAAAAACAAATATAANGAAAGAATKGCAGGTWAAATAATYAAAATAACTWATAAATAACTTTWYMTCTSYATTCTTTMATKAATATTAATTATTGAAACTAAGATTATTTTATTATTAAAAATGGAATAAAAGCTTTGMWTATATAATATTGSAATTNAAAWTAAANGYTTRRTAGAKMAYAGTRTCAAAMTAARATYATTTTTTAAGAGATTCATTTAAAWAAACAAGCTCTATATCYTTAAATAAGTGTTCTGATTCTTTGAGTACTTTTAGTGTAATTGCATAAGGATGGCCAATTGCAATGGCTGTACCTTTTCTTTTAGCAATATTAATGGCTTTTTTTAATTGATTTTGAATGTAAGAAAAATTTTGTTCATTGTCTAAAAAAATGTTTCTAGTAATAAAGGGCATTTGGTATTTMTTTGAGTAYTTTTTAGCCARACTTTTAGAKGTRGTTCTACTRTCAACAAAAATAAAATGATGTTTTTTCAATGCTTTGTACAACTTATCCATAGCAGCATCATTTGCAGTAAATTGACTTCCTGTATGATTGTTAATATATAAGCCTTTAGGATACCATTTCCGTATTTTTTGAATATAGTTTTCTATAGTTTCATAAGAATCATTCATATTTAAGGTATCTTTTTCTTGAAACTTAAAAGTACTTTTTGCTTCTAAAGGAATATGAATCATAAAAAAATCTAAAGGTTCTGCAATAAGAGCAGAATTTGCATGTGCAGCTGTTGGAGGTAAAAAACTCATTGTTATATGGTGCTTTAATGCCAAAATATCTTTAACTTGAAAAGAAGAAGAAACATCATCAATTATAATCACTAATTGCGGTTTCTTCTTTTTTATTATACTGTCTTTTTTTATTACGCTTTGGTAGTCATTTGTATCAATACTAACAAAACCCGTTTTTTGATTTTTTTTTAGTTTTTCTTTTATCTCATTAATAATATTATTATCACTTGTTTCTTGTGTATTTAGGATATTTTTTTGTTTTAATTGTTGATTGTATTTATCTAATCTTTCTTTTTTATAATGTTCCAGTTCTTTTTGATCTTCTATTAGTGTATTTGTATGTTTTGTATTCATATTTGTTTGTATTTTTACACTCGTTTTTTGTAATAAAATTGTATAAGCTATGATACTAGCAGTAATGGATATAAAAACCATTAATAAAATTAAGTTTAATATTTTTATTTTTTTCTTAGTAGGTTTTTTTTTCTTTTTTGAGTATTTTCTTTTTGGCATAAAGATATTTAAAAGTAAGGGGTGAGCCTTACTTTTTAGTTTTTGTCCATATCAACAATTTTATTTGCTTTAATCCATGGCATCATTTCTCTTAAATCAGCACCTGTTCTCTCAATTAAAGAAGCTTTTGCATTTGCTCTCTCAGCGTTCATTCTAGGGTATCCAGATTGACCTTCTAAGATAAAGTCTTTTGCAAATCTACCATCTTGAATTTCTTTTAAGATTTCTCTCATAGCAGCTTTTGATTCATCATTAATAACTCTTTTACCAGATACATAATCTCCATACTCAGCAGTATTAGAAATTGAATATCTCATATCAGCGATTCCACCTTCAAACATTAAATCAACAATTAATTTAAGTTCATGTAAACACTCAAAATATGCTAATTCAGGAGCATATCCAGCTTCTGTTAATGTTTCAAATCCAGCTTTAACYAAAGAAACAGCTCCACCACATAATACAGCTTGYTCTCCAAATAAATCAGTTTCAGTTTCATCTTTAAATGTTGTTTCAATAATAGCAGTTCTTCCACCACCAATTGCACAAGCATAAGATAAAGCAATAGCTTTAGTATCTCCACTAGGATCTTGTTCAATAGCAATTAAATCTGGAATTCCTCCACCTTTAACAAATTCAGATCTTACAGTATGACCTGGAGCTTTAGGAGCAATCATCATTACATTGATATTTGCTTTAGGAGCTACTCTTCCATAATGAATATTAAAACCATGACCAAATGCTACATAAGCACCATCTTTAAGATTTTGTTCAATTTCATTTGTATAAATGTCTGCTTGATTTTCATCTGGTAATAAAATCATAACAACATCAGCAACAGCAGTAGCTTCTGCTACAGTTTTAACATCAAAACCTTTTGCCTGTGCTTTAGCCCAAGAAGCTCCACTTTTTCTTAATCCAACAACAACTTCAACTCCAGAATCTCTTAAGTTTTCTGCGTGTGCGTGTCCTTGTGATCCAAAACCAATCATTGCAACTTTTTTTGCTTTGATTAGCTCAATATTACAATCTTTGTCATAGTATGCATTTAATCTCATGTATATCCCTCTACTTTTTAAATTTGCGCTATTTTATCAAATAAAAGCTAATTTATGGGTTAAGAAAAAACAAAAGTCCTTTTATTGGGACTTAGTATATGTATAGACTTAATATATAATAATATATGAGCGGTGTTTTTATTTGTTTTTAGCTAAAATTCTTCTAATACAAGAAGGATACTCATGCTAAAAGCACTGTTTACGAAAATTCTAAATCAAGAAAAAACTTTTTCAAAAGAAGAGAAAATAATAATTGAAAAATATCTTAGCAGTGAAATACTTCTAAAAAAAGAAGATCATTTTGTAATGAACTCTAAATACAGAATTGGAGTATTAAAAGTAGATAAAAATTTTGCACTTTTGCAAGATCTTCAAAGTGATTTAAAAAATATTAAGTTAGATATTACTAAATTAAATGGTGCTTATGACCAAGACTTGGTTTTAGTAAAACGTATCTTTAATCCCCGAAATAAATTTAAAGCAAGTATTATTGAAGTTCTAAGTAAAAATGAAAATGATATTTTAGTTTATGTGAATGATAATAAACTAATAAGTATAAAAGAACAAATTCTTTTATCACATAAAAATATACAAAAAGTATGCAAARCCTACAAAAACTTTGATGTTTTATTATTGGATTCAAAAACCTTTGATGTTAAAAAACACTTAGGAAATATTCAAGATGCAAAAATTGATGAAACCTTGTCTTTATATATATACAAACAAATTCACAGAGCCAATTTTGAATTGGATGTTAATGTGCAAATGAAAGATGATGAAAAAAGAAAAGATTTAACATCTCTTGCTTTTTGTACCATTGATCCTAGCAGTGCAAAAGATCAYGATGATGCTATCTATTATGATAAAGATRAGAATATTTTGTATGTTGCTATTGCKGATGTGTCTTATTTTGTTAAAGAAGGAAGCGTAATWGAYAAAGCAGCTTCAAAAAAAGCGGTTTCTATGTATTTACCTAAYAARGTTTTACCTATGTTACCTTTTGCTTTATCTGAAGAATTATGTTCTTTAGTWGARGGYGTWAARCGTTAYGCTTATGTWTTTAAAATAKTTYTAGAYRATAATTAYGCKGTTAMWAARTCKGAAGTTTTTGAAGCYATTATTATMTCTCAAAAGAAATTYGCKTATGAAGATATAGATGCATTTTTAGAAGGAAAAARYASMAGYAAMRATGAGWSTGAAAARAAYATTYTRTCTTAYATYACMCCTTTRTATGAACTTASTAAAATMATCAGRRARMGAAGATTAAAAAARGGTTATGATTTTAGAACRGTTGAAAACAGACTTAAACTAAATGATAAASAMGAACTGGAMCAAATYATTACAGAAGAATCAACMGCKTCTCATCAACTGGTTGAAGAATGTATGYTSTTAGCAAATATTGAAGCCAGTAAAAAAGTAGCTAATATTGCWATTTATAGAATACATGAAGARCCCTCTTTTAAAGATATATCAAAATTAATTGATGATGTRAATATTTTRGGAATAAAAGCAAAAATGGGTTCTTCTGTTCATGATACSATTCTWAAAATTCAAAAACTGGCTTATGATTCAAGTATACGTGSAGATGTTGATGAGTTRATTATTCAAGCTCAAACRCAAGCRAARTATTCATCAAAAAACCTAGGGCATTTTGGTTTGGGKTTTTTATCTTAYTCYCAYTTTACWTCTCCWATTAGAAGATACTCCGATTTGGTTTTACACAGAATGTTAAAAACAAAACAAGTWCCTKCTAAYATWGATGAAATATGTGATTATATTTCYAATGAAGAGCGTTTRGTTGATGTAGTTGTTTGGAACTTAGAAGCAAGAAAATAYGCMAGATGGGCTWATWMAAATATAGGACGTGAATGCAARGCAGTTATTGTAAATGAAGAYAAATGTTTGGCTAAATTATCCAATGATATGCCRGGYCTTAGAGTATCTTTRGATAATTATAAAGGGGCAAAACTTTTTTCAAAAATAAARGTTATTATAAAAGARGTAGATTTAGTAAGTACAAAAATAAYTGCTTCCATTAAATACTAAGCTTTTAGATTATTTTTGCTTTGCTTAATTTTATTTAGGATACCATTACTGCATGTATAAAAACGAATTTGATAATCTTTTACGGCAAAATAAAACGTTTAATGCTTATATGTTTTATGGGCAATCTTCTTATATGGTAGAAGCCTATGCGCAAAAAATTGCTGAAACCTTTGGCAGTGATGCTGAGGTAGAAAAAGTTTATTTTGATGATTATAATTTTAAAGATGTCAAAAATTCACTTCTACAAAATTCATTATTTTCTTCAAAAAATATAATTATTATCAAACGTGAAAAAAAACTTCTTAAAAAAGAAGTGGATGAATTAATTTCTGCTTGTAAGCAAAACAAGGACTCTACTGTTATTTTTGCTTGTATTGGGGATGTTGAATTTAAGACAATGGCCAATGCTTTTTCTAAAAAACTTGAAAAATCACAAGAAGCGGTAGTTATTCGCTTTTTTACTCCTTTTGTAAATGAAGCCTTGAAAATTCTTCTTGATTATTCTAAAGCTAAAAATATGAATATTGATAATGCTTCTTTATCCCACTTATACTTTATGCATAAAAATGATTTGARTTTATGTATTAATGAYTTAAACAAACTAAGTATTTTRCAAGAATCCATTTCTACTAAAGTKATAGATAATCACTGTTTTGGAATAAGTACTATTTCTTTAGAAGATTTTTTRCACAATTTATTRGASRGYAAAAGTATTGSYAAAGATTTGTAYTAYYTWTTAGATGAAGGYATAAATGAARTTTATTTAATTAATCAAATAACTGCTTTTGTTCAACARCTTTTYATGATTTGTGCTTATGCKAGAACRATAGGAACACCTGATGCAAAAGAAATTTTAGGTTTTTCACCWCCWAAAAAYATTTGGGAGAAAAAAAGCAAACTTGCTATTARAATCAAGCCAGARCRGTACTTAGAGATGTTTGATTTTTTAYTMAMMYTGGARTTAGAGTTTAAATCTTCTAAAGTTAAAGAGCCAAAYTTGTATTTACAAGCTTCTCTTAGAAAGTTTTCAGTTTTATTTCGCTAAAATCACCACTTATCTAAACCTTGCTGATRTTTTTNATAGATATCGGCTAATACTACGAGGAGATTAAATGTCAAGAATTAGACATTACGAAACTATGTTTATTGTTAARCCTACWCTTTCTGATGAAGAAACTGTAGCRCAAATTGAGTTAGTGAAARCTAACATTGAGAAAAATGGTGGTGAGATTGTTGCTTGTGATGATGTAGGGTCAAGACCTTTAGCATACGAAATAGACAAACAYAAAAGAGGGCATTATTATATTGCATATTTTAAAGCACCTACTGAAGCTATTTTAGARTTAGAAAGAAATTACAGAATCAATGAARATATCATTCGTTTTATTTTCATTAAATATGAAAATAACAGAGAAATGGGTGCATATAATAATATGTGTGAAGTTGCTCTTAAAAAAGCTGCTAAATAATTTTTAAACTAGGACTTAAGTATGTATAACAAAACAATTATGGTTGGAAGACTAACCAGAGATATTGAACTAAGATATTTGCCATCAGGGGCAGCAGTTGCTAAAAGCTCAATTGCTACTTCACACAGTTATAAAACTCAAGATGGTCAAAAAAAAGAGGAATCTTGTTTTTTAGATTTTAATATTTTTGGAAGAACAGCTGAAGTTGCAAATCAATATATACGAAAAGGTTCAAAAGTTTTATTAGAAGGACGTTTGGTTCTTGAACAATGGACAGCACAAGACGGGTCTAATCGAAGTAAACACTCTTTACGAGTGGATAACATGACGATGTTAGATTCTAAAGCTGATTCAGCTGCATTAGGAGAGCAAGGTGGTAATCAAGGTTACAATCAAGCTCCTCAACAGCAACAAAATCAATACAATGCTCCTTCTCAAAATAATTATGGGCAACAACAAAGCGGTGGAAATTCTTATGCTAAGCCTCAAGCGCCAGAGCAAAGAATTCCAGAAATTAACATTGATGAAGATGAAATACCTTTTTAGGATAGGAAATTAAAATGGCTGAAAAAAGAAAATACGGAAGAAAATATTGTAAATATACTGAGATGAAAATTACTTTCATTGATTATAAAAACACTGATTTATTAAAGATTTCAATGAGTGAAAGAGGTAAAATTATGCCTAGAAGACTTACTGGAAACTCTAAAAATKCACAAGAAATGGTTGAAACTGCAATCAAAAGAGCTAGACATATGGCACTTGTTCCATATATCGTTAACACTCAAAACGTTACAGAAGCTGCTTACTCTAGATACTAGANWTAAGAAGATTCTAAAAAGGGAAGAACATYTGTTCTTCCCTTTTTTTATGNNTSYAKWWYTCCCNAAAGYTATTTTTTCATTAATCCYTTCATAAGTGGATTTTGAGTATTGTACGCTTTACAAAAGAAATTAAGGATATAAAATGACACCACATATACAAGCAAATAAAGATGARTTTGCAAAAACGGTTTTAATGCCAGGTGATCCATTAAGAGCAAAATATATWGCAGATACTTTTTTAAGTGATGTAAAAGAAGTTAATACAATTAGAAATATGTTGATGTACACAGGAAACTATAATGGAAAAAGAGTTTCTGTTTGTGGTTCTGGAATGGGAGTACCMTCAATTGGTATTTATTCATACGAATTATTTAARTTTTATGATGTTGATACTATTATTCGAATCGGATCTGCTGGAGCTTATAGYGAAGAYYTGAAGMTTTATGATGTTGTTTTAGTTACTGAAGCRTATAGTGATTCRGATACKTTTTCTAAATTRGTKCTTAATGAAGCAAGTCATTTRGCTTACCCAWSTGAWARWATWAATRAAAAACTAGAAACAAGTGCMCAAAMATTAAATATAACTTTACATAAAACAAGAACACATTCMTCTGATGTGTTTTATTCMAGCAGGTCTTTAGAAGATACTATWAAAGATACGGGTGCTAAATGTGTTGAGATGGAATCTACTGGATTATTTGTTAATGCAAAAGCTACCGGTAAACAAGCTGCTTGTTTATTAAGTATTTCTGATCATTTAGTTACAAAAGAAGCAACCTCTGCAAAAGAGCGACAAACAACATTTAACGATATGATTAAAGTTGCATTAGAGTCTTTATAAAAAACAAATAAAGACATAAATTTATGTCTTTATTTTATAAAAAAGATTTACCTAAAGGAGTGGCTTTAATATTTAAGTGTTGAGCAATACTAGAACTCATATCTGCAAAAGTACTTCTTATACCAATATTTTGAAGATTTTTGCTTTTTAACATTCCAAATACAGGAACATTTTCTCTTGTATGGTCTGTTCCTTTAAAGGTAGGATCACAACCATGATCGGCTGTAATTATTAATAAATCTTCTTCTTCTAGGGCTTCAATTATTTCTTTAAGTCTTATATCAAAATACTCTAAACCAGAAGCATATCCTTTWGTATCTCGTCTATGYCCCCATTCCATATCAAAATCAACAAAATTAGTATAAATAATACCGTCTTTTTTTAAGTTTTTCATYTGTTTTAGTGTTTCATCTGCCAAACCTTCTAAACCATAAGCTAAAGCTTTTTTWGAAATTCCATGCCCACAAAAGATATCATATATTTTTCCAATGCCAATTACTTCTTTATTATTAAGAACAGCAGTTTCAAGTACTGATTTTCCACTGGGTCTTAAAGAATAATCTTTTCTGTTTTTAGTTCTTTTAAAACCTTCTTTTTCATTTCCCGTAAAAGGCCTTGCAATTACTCTTCCAATACCATGTGAATTGGTAATCTCTCTTACAGTTTCGCACAAAGCATAAAGATTATCTAAGCCAAAACTTTCTTCGTGGGCTGCTATTTGAATAACAGAATCTGCACTGGTATAAAAGATAGGTTTATTACTTTGTACATGTTCAAGAGCAAAAGTATCAATAACTTCAATTCCACTAGCATGTCTGTTTGCTAACATGCCTTTAATATTACCTTTTTGAATGATTTCATTCATAAGCGAAGATGAAAAAGCAGGAACAGTTTTTGGATAAAATTGCATTTCAAAATCAATTAATACGCCAGCCATTTCCCAATGTCCAGATAAAGTATCTTTTCCAAKWGATAATTCTTGTGCGGCTCCATAAAAACAATGTTTTACTTCTTTGTTGGTATTTTTTAATCTAAGTGTTTTATTATTGTTTGTTTCGTAGGCTTTTAATAAACCYAAAGAKGTYAARTTWGGAATATYYAAAGTAAATTCATTTGCRATATGMCCAAAWGTATCCGATCCTTCATCTCCAAATTTTTTTGCATCCTTTGCATTTCCAATACCAAAAGAGTCCATTACTAACCAAATAACACGTTTCATYTAATACTCTTTCCCATTATCTTTTGAGCCATTTACAATAGCAATTCCAGCACTAACACCTAATCTTGAAGCACCAGCTTCAATCATAGCTATAGCTTTGTCATAATCTCTAATTCCTCCAGATGCTTTTATGAGTACTTCATCTTGAACACATTCTTTCATAATTTGTATATCTTCAATACTTGCGCCTCTTGTTGAAAAACCTGTAGAGGTTTTAATAAAAGTAACGCCTAAGTCTTTACATATTAATGAAACTTTTTTTAATTCATCTTTTGTGATTAATGCTGTTTCAAAAATTACTTTTAAAGTAAGGTCTTTACACGCTTCTTGTACAAGGGCAATATCTTCTTTTACTTTAGTATMTTCTTTTGCTTTTAAAAATCCAATATTAATTACCATATCTATTTCTTGTGCACCATCTTTGATAGCTGTTTTTGCTTCGAATGCTTTTGTCTCTTTAGTACAAGCGCCTAGTGGAAAACCAACAACAGTACAAACTTTTACAGAAGAATTTTCTAAGAAAATTGAAGCTTCTTTAACATAAGAAGAATTGATACAAACACTAAAAAAATTATATTCTTTTGCCTCTTGACATAAGATCTCTATGTCCGATACAGTAGCACTTGGTGCCAGTAATGTATGGTCAATATATTGTGATAAATTTTTCATGTATTTCCTTTTAATCTAAAGGYRTAGTATAGTATTTAGATATARAATAAAAGCTTAAGTTNAASYAACTTMRGCTAATATTTWATTTATGGAAAATAAACAATTAGAMRYACTTATTCAAAAAGCAAWWCTTGCTTATRAAAATGCYTATGCACCTTATAGTAAGTTCAATGTTGGCTCTGCYATTYTWGATGARAATRAYAATATTCACATTGGTTGTAATGTAGAAAATGCWGCTTAYCCYTCTGGYTCTTGTGCCGAGGAACAAGCCATTGGAAACATGATTGTTAATGGGGGAAGACTTATTAAASATATAGTAGTTGTTGGAAAMTCAGAYTTACTTGTTACGCCTTGTGGWGCTTGTAGRCAACGTATACGAGARTTTTGYRATAAAGATACACTAATACATATTTGCCATAGYAAMAAAGGGCACCAAAAAAGTTTTAAGTTAGATGAACTTYTAAGCTACTCATTTGGKCCAGAAAATCTTTAAAGTNNNWYAAAATAGAAAACTTKAATTAGTGCTTNGAAMAAAGAGTGTTAATTTATANNTTNTNTNWTWTWTTTRCTTTAATAYATAAACATTAAGGAGTYATWWWATGAYWGGAATATTAGGAATAGTATTTTTACTATTGGTTGCRTTTTTATTTTCRAAAAACARRGGTGCAATTAATAAAAGAACAGTAATAGGTGCATTTGYTTTRCAACTATCAATTNNGGNAKYKKTWKTATTATTGNNNCCMTTTGGAAAAGGTGTATTACAAGTAATGTCAAATGGGGTAAACTGGGTTTTATCTTTTGCAAATGACGGTATTGTATTTGTACTTGGACCCTTAGCTACATTYAAACTKGGYTTTATTTTTGCGGTTAATGTTTTGGCATTTGTAATCTTTTTTGCAGCTTTTATTTCTGTTTTRTATTATTTAGGAATTATGCAAATTTTTATCAAAACTATTGGTGGRGCTTTGCAAAAACTATTAGGTACATCAAAAACYGAATCTATGTCWGCTGCTGCAAATATYTTTGTAGGRCAAACAGAAGCACCTTTAYTRGTTAAACCWTATTTAYTWAAAATGACACCTTCTGAACTCTTTGCMGTAATGGTTGGKGGTCTTGCMTCMGTTGCTGGWGCMGTACTTGCKGGRTATGCMCAAATGGGAGTWCCWATGGAGTAYTTAATTGCWGCTTCTTTTATGGCAGCACCWGGTGGATTATTATTYGCTAAAATMTTAGTTCCMGAAACMCAAACACCTYATGAWCCTACAGATKTTGATATGAAATCAAASAATGTAAATATTTTAGATGCAGCKGCTGAAGGTTCATCMAATGGTATGAMWTTRGCTATTAATATAGCAGCTATGYTWATYGCTGTTATTGCWTTAATYGCATTATTGAATGGATTTTTAGGTTTAATTGGAGAAGGAATTAATTCTGTATTAGGAACAAGTCTTCCTGTTTTAWSYTTGACATCAATTTTTGGTTATTTATTAGCACCTGTTGCTTGGTTRATTGGTGTTCCTTGGGAAGAAGCTTCAATWGCTGGTGGAATTTTAGGTCAAAAAGTTATGATTAATGAATTTGTTGCTTATGGGGATTTGATTCGCTATTTCCCTGCTAATATTGCAGAAAGTGGCATGGTTGAATTATCATCTAAAACAATTGCTATTTTAAGTTTTGCTTTATGTGGTTTTGCCAATATTGCTTCAATTGCTATTTTATTAGGTGGACTTGGAGCTTTAATACCAGAAAGAAGACAAGAAATTGCTAAATTTGGACTTATTGCAGTATTGGGTGGAACCCTATCTAACTTAATGAGTGCATCAATTGCAGGAATTTTTATAGGATAAGGAAAACAAATGTTTATACCTCAAGAGTTTATTAAAAAGAAACGTGATAATTTGCTTTTGTCAAAAGATGAAATCAATGAATTTATTAAAGGTGTAAGCGATGGCAGTGTAGCAAATGAACATATAAGTGCTTTTGCTATGGCTGTKTATTTTAAYGGCATGAATTTGGATGAGAAAACAMATCTGACTYTWGCYATGAAAAATTCTGGAAATACATTAACATGGGATTTAAATGGTCCYATTGTTGATAAACACTCAACGGGTGGAGTAGGTGATGTTGTATCRYTAATGCTTGGCCCYTTACTTGCTGCTTGTGGYGCTTATGTKCCAATGATTTCRGGMCGWGGWCTKGGTCATACRGGTGGYACCTTAGATAAAYTAGAAAGTATTCCTAATTATAATGTTCTTCCAAAAGATTCTTTATTTAAAAATATTGTAAAAGATATAGGTGTTGCTATTATTGGGCAAACAAGCTCACTTGCGCCTGCTGATAAAAGAATTTATTCAATTAGAGATGTAACTGCTACGGTTGAAAGTGTACCCATGATTAGTGCATCTATTTTAGCAAAAAAACTTGCTGAAGGTTTGGATACACTTGTGATGGATGTAAAAGTTGGAAGTGGTGCATTTATGCCTACTTATGCGCTCTCAAAAGAACTTGCTCAAAGCATTTCAGAAATTGCCAATAATGCAGGCGTGAAAACGGTTTCAATTTTAAGCGATATGAATCAGTGTTTGGCTTACAATGCTGGAAATGCCCTCGAAGTTAAAGAAGCCCTTGCTTATTTGAAAAATACTAATAAAAATCCCCGCTTACATGAAGTGACTATGGTTTTATGTACACATGCTCTTATAAATTCAAAGCTTGCAAAAGATGAAAAAGAAGCACGCGATAAATTAGAAAAAGTTTTATCTTCTGGGCATGCTTTAGAAATTTTTGAAAAAATGACTCATGCTTTGGGTGGGCCTATTGATTTTTGTGATAATCCTGATAAATACTTACAAAAGGCCAAGTTTATAAAAGCGGTATATGCACCAAAAGCAGGAATAATTACAGCAATTGATACTATATCCCTTGGAATGAGTGTTGTTGGTTTAGGTGGAGGACGAATTCGTTCCAGTGATGTCATAGATCACAGTGTTGGACTAGAAAATGTTATTGCTTTAGGGCAAGTTGTTCATAAAGATTCTGTACTTGTAATCATTCATGCTAAAGATGAAAATGCTTATCTTGAAGCGAAACAAAGAGTTTTAGCTGCTATTAAAATTGGAAGTGTAAAACCAAATGTCCAAGAAATATATGAAATATTCTCTTAAATTTTTATAAATATATAGGAAAGAAAATGAAAAATATCTATTCAAAAATAATGTTAAGTTTAATTTTAAGTGCCAGCGTTGTTAGTGCAAATAATGCTGAAGCTTTTAAACTCTCCGTCTTTCATGTAAATGATATTCACTCACATATATCAAGTGAAGCAATGAAACTAAAAGTTGATGGGGTTAAAACCTATATGCAAATTGGTGGATATGCAAGAATGGTAAACCAGTTAAAAAAATTAAAAGCTAAAAAACCAAATTCTTTGGTCTTAAATGCAGGAGATACTTTTCAAGGAACATTGTTTTATTCTTTGTTTAAAGGAAAAGCAGATGCAAAAGCGTTAAATTTAATTTCTTGGGATGCTTATGCTTTAGGAAATCATGAGTTTGATGATGGAGATAAAGCTTTGGCTGATTTTTTAGATCTCTTAGATGATGATATTACAATGCTTGCTGCTAATGTTGTTCCTGATAAAGGAAATATCCTTGAAGGAAAATGGTCTCCTTATGTTATTAAAACAGTGGGCAAAGAAAAAATTGGAATTATTGGAATTGATATAGTTGGTAAAACAATTAAATCTTCAAACCCTAGTGATGAAATAAAATTTTCAGATGAAACAAAAACTGCACAAAAATATATTAATGAATTAAAAACCATGGGTATTAATAAAATTATTGTTTTATCTCACCAAGGATACAAAAATGATTTAAAAATGGCTTCTGCTTTAAGTGGTGTTGACATTATTGTAGGGGGCGATTCTCATTCACTTTTAGGAGATTTTTCTAACCTTGGTTTAAAAAGTACATCAAATGATTATCCTACAATTATTACCTCAAAAGATAATAAACAAGTGTGTGTTGTTCAAGCGTGGGAATATGCTCACTTATTAGGAGATTTAGATGTTGTATTTGATAAACAAGGAGATGTTCTATATTGTACCGGGCAGCCTAAAATTTTAGCAGGAGATGTTTTTAAAAGAAAAAACAAAGAGGGCAAAAAAGTAGAAGTAAGTGAAGACGAAAAAACAAAAATCTTAAAGATTCTTGCGGCCGCTTCAAACATTGATATTGTAGACGAAAACAAAGAAGCCTTAAAAATTGTAAAAGAATATGAAGACAAAGTAAATGTAAAAAAAGCTACTGTTATTGGTAGTGCAGGTGAAGAACTAGGACACAGTAGAATTCCAGGAGATACTTATGATAAAAGAAATACTCTTCCTTTAGGAAGTGATATTGCTTCTATTGTTGCTAAATCTTTTTACGATTTAAGTAAATTAGCCGATGCTTGTATTCAAAATGCTGGAGGAGTAAGAACACCTATTATGAAAGGTGAGATTAATATGGGAGATGCATATTCTCTTTTACCTTTTTCAAATACTTTGTTTGAAATTCAAATGACAGGTAGTGAGATTAAACAAGTATTAGAAGATGCTATCGCAAATGTTAAAACAGGAGGATCAACTGGATCATTCCCATACTCTTATGCTTTAAAATATGACGTTGATATGAGTAAAAATATTAATAATACTGTTTCAAATTTAGAAATTCTTGATAGAAAAACACAAGTTTGGGGAGAATTAATAAAAGATAAAATGTATACTATTGTTACGAACTCATATACTGCTGGTGGAAAAGATGGATATACAACGTTTAAAACAGTACAAGATAAAAGAGGTAAGGGAGTAGATACTTATTTAGATTATGCCCTTAGTTTTGTAAAATATGTAGAACATAAAAAAGCCAATAATGAAGAAGTAATGATTTTACCAAAAGCTTTGCATTCGATTAAAAGCTTCAAAGCAGATACGAAATAGATTTCTTAAGGAAGTAGAAATATCTGCTTCCTTTCTAACATTAGCTAATTACGTTATACTTAACAAAAAGAAATACAATGAAAAATACCCCCCTTCCTTTAATGGATTTACACAGACACTTAGATGGAAACATTAGACCAAAAACAATTTGGCAACTGGCGCAAAAAAACAATATAAGCTTACCCGTAAGTACTTTAGAAGATTTTATTCCTTATGTACAAATACAAAACCAAGAAGCTGATTTAATGGCATTTTTGAAAAAACTTGATTGGGGAGTTGCTGTTTTATCTTCTTTAGATGATGTAAAACAAATTGCTTATGAAAATGTGGAAGATGCTTTTAATGCGGGTTTACACTATGCTGAGCTTAGGTTTTCCCCTTATTATATGGCAATGAATCATAAGTTAAATGTTCAAGATGTAGTGGGAGCTATTATAGATGGCATTAATTTAGGATTAAAAGATTTTAAAATAAAAATCAAACTTATTGGAATTTTAAGCCGTACTTTTGGAGTAGAGAAATGTCAGCTTGAATTAGATGCGCTTTTAGCTTTTAAGAATAATATCACTGCTATTGATTTAGCAGGGGATGAATATAATTTTTCTGGTTCATTATTTGTAGAACATTTTAAACAAGTACAAGAAGCTGGTTTGCATATTACTGTACATGCAGGAGAAGCTGGAGGAGTACAAAGTATGTATCAAGCAATAGATGAACTTAAAGCTACAAGAATAGGTCATGGAGTTGCTTGTGCTAGTGATGAAGCGCTTATGGATTATATGTTGGAGAAAAATATAGCTATTGAATCCTGTATTACGTCAAATTATCAAACAGGAACCATTGACAGTATTAAAAATCATCCTATTAAAACATTTTTAAACAAAGGTTTAAAGGTGTGTTTAAATACAGATGATCCAGCAGTTCAAGGTATAGAAATTAAACATGAATTTAAAATAGCACAAAGTATTGTTGGTTTAGATGACAATGATATTCTTACGTTAAAACAAAATGCTTTTGATGTTTGCTTTTTATCAAAAGATGAGAAAAAAGACTTATTAAACTCTTTATAATATAGTTTACAAAAAAGAGTATGAATTTAGCTTACCACTTCATACTGAAAATTTGTCGCAGTTGGTCATTAAATTAATAAATTTTATTATTTATATTTTAGAGCTCGTGAAAGCTAGCGCATTCGTTTTTTTTCTTTCTTGATTGCAAGAAAGAAACAAAGAAGCAAGAGACAGTTGTTGAAGGCTTGCAGCTGCCCTCGCTTATCATTTTATATTTCTAACTTGCGGAACTTCCTAAAATGTGCTAAAGAGCACATTTCTTCACGGTCAAGCAGTCCTCAGTTTTTTCCGAAATACAAAATAAACGCTCGGCTTCAACAAAGTCAGAAGCACGCTCCACGATTTTCTAATAATTGATTTCTTTTTTTAAGATAAAAGTATAGAGAAAGAATGCAAAATAAAATCATCTTTCATTAGGCTCTTCCCCTGACTTTGAGAAAGCTAAATCTTTTTATTTTTTAACGGAAAAAGGTGAAAACTGTGTGAGCGTCAGAAATGTGCTCTTTAGCACATTTTAGGGAGTTTTTGAACCTAGTTAAACAATAAAAATATTTAGGAACCCGTAGGGCTTTATCATTTCGTCAGTTGCTTTCTTGTTTCTTCTTTTCAAGAAAAGAAGAAAAAAAAGCGCAAAGGTCACTTTGTATGAGCTCTTAAATATAAAAGTGTAGATTCATTCTCAGGGGTGTTTTTTTAATAATTTAGTATTGTGTCCCCATTATTTCTTTAACATAAATTACAAAAAATACTTTTTTAGGTATTTTTTGTAGCCTTCTTCATTATAATTTTTTGAATACTTATTCATAAATCCATGTAGATACTTACTTTGAACTATTGAGACATTTTTTGTATCTTGTATTTGATTCTTTAGCTCTTCAATACAAAAATGTTCTTCATACTTTGGAAAAATTAACGTCATTTCAAACAGAGGCTTTATCTTAGTATAGTGTCTAATTTGAGAAGAATAAAAACATACAACTCTTGAAATGTTTTTATTACGAAGGGATTGACTTAAAACCCAAATAGCAGATCCTCCCATACTAAAACTAAGTACTTCAAATTCTTCATTTATTTCATCAATACAATTTTTTACAATTTTGATATATTTTTCTAATCCAATAGTAGTACTAAAATATTCATAAGCATTTTCTTCAGAATCAAAATTCATAAATTCATTTTCATAAGGGTCAATAATTATATAAGGGTTTTTGATATTTTCACATAAGTTTTTAAGTGCAGGAGTATTTCCAAAAATATCGCTAATAACAAGAGTAAGGATAAAATCTCCTTTTGCTTAATTGTATAAAGTATAGATATAAAAAAAGGATTTATAAAAATAAATCCTTTTAATTTAAAGTTTTTCCCAAACAACACCTGAGGGTGTATCCATTATGGATATGTCTAAGGCTTTTAATTCATCTCTAATTTTGTCAGAGAGTTCAAAGTTTTTCTCTTTTTTAGCTTCGCTTCTTTTTTCAATCAAAGCTTCAATTTCTAATAATGTTTTTTCATTTATTCCAAATTGAAAATACGAATAGGCATCGTTGTGTGAAACACCTAAGATTTCACTAATAAACTCAAAGTTTGATACAAGTTCTTTTTTTAGATTTTTATCTTTTGGATTTGCATCTAGTTTATCATTTGAAACACTTAATAATTCATCAATAACAGCTAAAGCTTTTGAAGTATTCAAATCATCGTTTAAAGCATTTAAAATATTGCCTTTAAATGTTTTATTTACTGCTGAACTTTGCATTCCATAAACTCTTTTTTTAAGTCTGTATATTTTATCCAGACGTTTTTTAGAACTTAGTAAATCTTCTTCTGAGAAATTAAAATCTGCTCTGTAATGTGAAGTAAATAAATAAAAGCGGATTACTTCTCCTGAATAGGATTTTAGAATGTCTTTTAAGAAAAAAGAATTGCCTAAAGATTTAGACATCTTTTCTCCATTTACTGTAATGAAACCATTGTGCATCCAATATTTAGCAAGGCTTGAATTACTAGAACATCTGGTTTGTGCCGCTTCATTTTCGTGGTGAGGAAAAAGTAAATCTGCTCCTCCTCCATGAATATCAATTTGAAAAGCTTCATTTTCATAGGCCAAATGTTTTTTTATCATTGCGGAACACTCAATATGCCAACCAGGTCGCCCTATGCCAAAAGGAGCTTCATAAGATACATCCACTTCTTTTGCAAATTTCCATAAAGCAAAATCACTTTGATTTCTTTTTTCTACATTAATCTTAACACGTGCAAGTGAATTCTCATCACTGGCTCTTTTTGATAAAGAACCATATTCTTTATCTTTTGAAGTATCAAAATAAATACCATCACTTATTTTATAAGCAATGTCTTTTTGCATTAAATCGTTAATCATTTCAATCATTGCTTCAATATTATCAGTAGCTTTTGGTTCATGGGTATTTTCAAGATTGTTTAATATTTTCATATCATTCTTGTATTCATTAATATAAAAGTGGGTGATTTTTTCTAGGCTTTGATTGGTATCGTGCATTTTTTTTATGATTTTATCATCAATGTCTGTGAAGTTTTTGGTCATATTTACATTATAACCATTGCTTTTTAGAACTCTGTGTAATAAATCAAAAGTTACAGCAGATTTTGCATGGCCTAAATGTGAATCATCATAAACAGTAGGACCACATACATAGATTTTTACTTCATTGTCACAAATAGGTTCAAAAAGAACCTTTTGTTTTTTTAAAGAATCAAAAAAATGTATTTTTTCCATTATTTAAACAGTGCTTCTAAAGAAGTAGTATCTTTTGTTTTTACTTCGTTTTTAGAAGAATTATTTGAATCAGGTATTCCAATAGCATCTGTTTCTACTAATTCAATTGTATGCCGTGTAAGCATTGAAGCTAATCGAATATTTAAACCAGCACGTCCAATTGCTTTTGATTTTTGATCACTWGGAATRGTAACGATTGCTTTTGGTCTTTCTTCTATACTTTTAGAAGGCTCAATTTTTACAGAAGAAATAATTGCAGGAGATAAAGCTCTTGAAATAAACATTTCAGGTGTATCAGAAAATTCAACACAATCTATRTTYTCTCCATTTAATTGAGCAGATACTGCCATAATTCTTACCCCTTTAACACCAACAACTGAACCAATTGGATCAATTTGAGCATCATAAGTAGATAAAGCAATTTTAGCACGTGCGCCTGGAATTCTAGCACTTGCTTCAATAGCAATTCTTTTGTCTTTTAATTCTGGAACTTCTAATGCTAATAGACCTTCTAAAAATTTAGGAGAAGTACGAGAAAGCTCAACTACCAAACCATTTTCTTTAGTAATAGTTACTATTTTTACAACAGACTTCAAAGTATCTCCAATTTTAAAAGATTCCCCTTTAATTCTGTTCTTACGAGAAAGCATTCCTCTAACTTCACCAATTTCAACATAAGTATTTTCTTCTCGATCAATTCTGGTTACTGTACCATTAATGATTTTTCCGACTTTATCTTGGTATTTGGCTAATAAATTAACTTCAATAAAACGCTGAAGTCTGTATTCGAAATTATTGTACAAAATACTTGCAGCATTTCGACCCATATTTTCAAATTCCAAATCATAATTAATAAAATCACCGATTTCTAAATCCGCATCAATTTCTTTTGCTTCATCAATAATCATGTAATTATCAATATTTAAAGGTTTATCCCATTCATCAACTGCATTTGCAAGTAGTCTTTTGTCATCTTCATCAATAACTTCAACTTTTTGAAATAAGTTTAATTTTTTGTTTTCTTTATCAATTTCGGCGTCAAACTTTAATGTATGATCAACCATTTTTTCAGCTGTTTTTATTAATGCCTCTTTTAATGCATTTTCAACGTCTTCAATTTTAAGACCTTTTTCATATGCAATAGAGTCCAAAATATCTATAATTTTATCCATTGTTTCCCTTTGTAATTAACATTGAACTGTTTATTTTTTGATTCTTGAGTTTAATGTAGATAGATATTATATCAAAAAGAACTTTTATAAAAATTAATAGACTACAAAAAGATTTAAAATTACATATTTTACATATATTTTTACTCTATAATGTAGGTGAAAATTAATATTCAATTTTTCTCCTAAGAGAAGACCTTATATTTTTATCTAAAAAAAAGTAAAATTTGGATATAATCCAAGATTATTACAAAAAAACAAAAGGTTATTTAGATGGAACTATTAGTTGCAAGAGTTGAATTAAAAGAAAAACCGAAAAAAATTAAGTTTGAGAAAATACAAGAACTTTTAAAAGAAAATTCTAAACAAATGTTATATTTTGATAGAGACAACTCTCATAAAGATATGATGGCATTAGTTGATGCTTTAGAAAATGAAGATTTAAATGTATATTTTAGAGAAGTAAAGTATGGATTAGCAGATGAAGAGTACCTTTATGAGGTTCATACAATATAAGTAGGGCATACAGTGAGTAAAACACAAAACAAAAAATTATTTATACAAACATTGGGTTGTCAGATGAATGACACTGATTCACAGCATATAGTTGCAGAATTAGAAAAACATAAAAATTATGTAACAACCGATATTATGGAAGAAGCAGATTTAATTATCATTAATACCTGTTCTGTAAGAGAAAAACCAGTGCAAAAACTGTTTTCAGAAATTGGACAGTTTAATGTTAAGAAAAAAGCAGGCGCAAAAATTGGTGTATGTGGATGTACGGCTTCACATCTTGGAAAAGATATTATGAAACGTGCTCCTTATGTTGATTTTGTAGTTGGGGCTCGAAATATATCAAAAATAAAAGATGTGGTTGATATTAAAGGYGCAGTTGAAATTGAYATTAAYCATGATGAATCAACCTATGACTTTGCATCCTTAAAAACATCTAAATACCGAACWGCTGTGAATATYTCTATTGGGTGTGATAAAAAATGTACCTATTGTATTGTTCCMGCAACCAGAGGTGAAGAAATTTCTATTCCTATTGAAATGCTTGTAACTCAAATACARCGTGATGTTGATAATGGTGCAGTTGAAGTAATGTTATTGGGACAAAATGTAAATTCTTATGGAAGACGTTTTTCAGACGGACGMCCTAARAGTACTTTTACCAAACTTTTACAAGAAATTTCTAAAATTGAWAAATTAAGAAGAATACGATTTACTTCTCCTCATCCTTTACATATGGGAGATGAATTTTTAGATGAGTTTGTAAAAAACCCTAAAATTTCTAAATGTATTCATATGCCACTTCAAAGTGGATCAACAAGTATTTTAAAAGCTATGAAACGTGGTTATACCAAAGAATGGTTTTTAAATCGAGCTAAAAAATTAAAAGATGCTGTGCCTGAACTGCGAATTACAACAGATATTATTGTTGCTTTTCCAGGAGAAACACATGAAGATTTCTTAGATACAATGGATGTAGTAAATCAAGTTAAATTTGATCAAATTTTTAACTTCAAATATTCACCAAGACCAAATACAGCTGCMCTTGCWTTCAAAGATATAGAAATTGAAGATAAACTWGCAGGTGCTAGATTAACTGAACTTATTGAGTTACATAAAGAACATCAAAGCGAATTATTAGCTAAAAATGTTGGTAAAACTATGGAAGTATTTTTTGAAGATCTAAAATCAAATGGAGAAGTTGCTGGCCTTAGTGATAATTCTTTACTTGTATTTGCAGAAGGTAGTGATGAACTTTTAGGAAAATTTGTAAATGTAAAAATTATTTCATCTACACGAACTGCTTTAAAAGGTGAAGTTATTAAATAATGAAAGCATTTAAAAAATATTTGCAGATTAATATTTTACCTTTTATCCTTCAATTATTTGTTCGTTTTGTTTATCTAACTTCTAAAAAAACCTTTCACCATCCAAAAAACAATTTTGACAAGGAAGCTTGTGTCATTGTTTTTTGGCATGGAGAACTTATTATGCAATCTTTTAATTATAAATATTTTAGAAAAAAAAATAAAGTTTCTGCAATGATTTCTGAGCATAAAGATGGAGAAATAGTAAGTAGAATGAGTGAGTATTTAGGCATTCACTCTTTAAGAGGCTCTAGTACCAGAGGTGGAATAAAAGCACTTATTGGTGCAATAAAAGAGCTTAAAGCAGGAAATGATGTTGCAATTACACCTGATGGTCCAAAAGGACCACGTCATAGTGTTGCAGATGGAGTAGTTGCCATTGCACAAAAAACAAAGTGTAAAGTTTTTTTCTGTAATGTRAAAGCTACAAAATTTTGGCAGTTTAATTCTTGGGATAAATTTGTTATTCCAAAACCTTTTGGTAAAATAGATTTTTATATTCAAGAGGCATGTAGTTTTGATGATTTGAGCCAAGAAGAAGCAAAACATCTTGTAAGAGAAAAACTTTTAATAAATTCTATGACTTAAGGTTTTGTTATGTTTAGTAAAGAATCACAATTTATCAATATTATTAAACAAGACAAACAGTTAAAAATTAACTACAAAAAAATAAAAAACAATCAAATAATTTCAGCCAATCAAGCATCTTTTTTATTACAAGATAATTTTTTAAGTAAAGATATTATTTTTAAATTAGATGCTTTAAAAGAAGAAGTTTTCCAAACCTATACAAGCTCAATCATTATTAACCTAAATGAACGTATTATTAGGGCTAAAAATAGCTACAATAAAAATGATACTTATTGTGTAAAACTCAATGAAGAATACAATTTATTAATGAAAAAAGACTCTTTATTTGAATTTGAGCATTATTACAAAAAAATTGGTTTTGATTATACTTTCTCTCCTTTTCATATCTTAAATTTACACAATGAACAAAATCCTAAACCCAACTCTTTAAGTGTKYTAATYGTTAATTATCATGCYTATATTTTAATTGTAAATTATAAAAAYGATATYGTTTTTTATAAAATTGTAAAAATATCCTCTTTTGATGATATAAAAACATCTTCTTTTTATGAAAATGAACAAGTAGGTCAGAAACTTTATGATGAAATATATTATTTTGARCTTAACAATTTAATTAAAGAAGCAGTRARAGAATATTATTCTAAAAARAATGTTTCTTTTATTGATCAAATTACGATTTTATATAATCAAAAACAATTAGATAWTTCACAAATTAAAAAYTTTGAAGATGAACTTTTAATGGAARTAAATTATCACAGTATTTCTATTACWGAGTCAYTGTATGAACTYAGTCAYAGCTCTTCAAATAAATCCTACTCMAAAGTAAARGTAAAAAAGAAAAGTTTTTTTAAAGCTTTTGTAAGTGTGGCTTTGTTTACTATAATAATGGCTTTGGCTTATATTTCTTATGACAGATACAAAGAAGCTAATATGAACAAAGAACTAATAAAACAAGCACATTCTTTTAATGAAGAACTTATTTTGCCAAATCATATTATTAAAAATACAGAAATAAAAAAAGTTCTTTTAAAACACTTTGATATTATTCCTTATAATATGGTCTTAAAAAAACTAAGTCTTGATGAAATGAATTCTTTTATATTAATTGATGTTTTAGAYAATACAACRTATTCWAAGTTAATGCAAAAMAGATTTTTRAAATACTATAAAAGAAGCAGTATTGAATACAGCAATACAGATGCTATTGTAAAACAAGCTATTATTCAAAATAAGGGAAAAAAGTTTTCAAAAAACTCAACTTTACTTACTTTGCCTAAGTATATCCAAGATGAATTTTTATTGGAAAAAAGAGTTACAAATCAAATTAAAAATATTTTTCCAGAAGATACAAAAATAGAGTATTTAAATACCTTTAGCTCAAATATCATTAGTTATAATTATTCACTAAGTTTAACAATTTCTCAACCTATAGAGTTATTTAATTTAATTGATAACTTGAATGAAGAAGTGTATTCTATAAATATCTCTTATCCYTTGAAGTTGAATGTGAATRAAGAGGATGAAATTGAAGTKRATTTTTTACTTCAGTTTCATCAAAATAAAAAAGCCAAATAAACTTACCAGACTTTTAATTCATTGTAAATKGARTCTCTCTCCACTGGRATAAAACCAGAGTTTTTAATTAAATCYACAAAGTTCTTCACTTCAATCCCATAAGCACTTGRWGCTCCTGCAGCACTTTGAATGGATTCTTTCTCAATGGTTCCATCTAAGTCATTTGCTCCAAACTCTTGAGCAATTAGAGCAAGTTTTACCGTTGATGTAGCCCAGTATGCTTTTATATTTGAGAAATTATCTAAAACAATTCTGGAGATACAGTAGGTTTTTAATATTTCTTGCCCGCTTAGAGCTTTTTTTACCTTTAAGAAATTATTTTCTGTTTGATAAACAAGRGGAATAAAAGCATTRAAACCACCTGTAATATCTTGAAGGTCTCTTAATCTCATCATATGATCAATTCTATGTTCACGTGTCTCTATATGGCCAAATAACATGGTTGCATTACTTTKYTKRCCTGCTTCATGCCATAATTTATGTATTTCTAACCATTGTGCAGAWGTAACCTTTCCTCCACAAATTCTTTTTCKYACYTTTTCATCAAAAATTTCAGCTCCACCACCTGGCATTGAATCWATACCATGATCTTTCATCATRRCAATTAATTCTTTGTARGTWAGMTTATATTCAGTGCTYAAAAAATGAACTTCTGCTGCKGTTAAAGCTTTWACATGAATTAARGGATAGGCTTTTTTAATCTTTTTAAAAACATCCATATACCATTGTAAWCCKGTTTTTGGATTATGMGCAGATACAATATGTACTTCTTTAATTCCATTTTTACTAGAGTTTTTCACAACWTCAAGAATTTCWTCATGAGTCATAGTATATTGTAAAGGATTTTTTCTRCTTGAAGARTARGCACAAAAATGRCATACRTCTTTACAAACATTGGTRGGATTTATATGCCTATTAATATTAAAATAGGTTTTTTTCTTGTGTTTTKCTACTCTTATTTTATTGGCATAYTTRCCYAAAGTAAAAAGGTCTAAATCATAAAGTTGTATTGCATCTTCATATGAYAATCGTTCATTTTTATCTAATTTTTCTAATATACTCATATTTTCCTACTTACAGTCTATATCTTTAGTAGGTAATTGATTTTTKTTGTATACAAAAATCAAGCCCCTACATTGTGTGTTATTATTTAAGTTGGTGAATTTTATCTTAAATAAATGTCCTTTTCGCTTAGTATTCTCATTTTTTACTTCACTTTTGTTATATACAGTTATATTTGCTACATTTTCATAACCTAAAAGGGCTAAATATTCTTTTACTTTTAATTCTTTGCTAAGTGAAACGACATACATTAATGCCAAAGAAATTACAATAACTACTGATATTAAAATGACAGTAGTTTTTGGGATTTTTCTTGTTTTTATCATACTAATAAATCTTCCAAAGGAAAAAAATTATTTGCTTTTTCRTCATAATAAGATATTGTTCCATCTTCAAGTGTATAATACCAACCATGAATAATGAGTTCTTTATTTTTTACTTTTTCTTGTACTGCTGGATAGGTCAAAAGGTTCTTTATTTGATATTTAATTGAATTTTTTTCTGTTTCTCTGTACATCTCTTCTTTTGTATTAAAGTTGGCATTTTTAAGTGTTATTGCTTTTGCTTCTTCTCCCAGTTTTAACCAGGTTTTTACATGAGCTAATTCTTTTGTATTTGGTATGTCTTTGTACAGACTTTCACAGGCCCCACAATGTGAATGCCCACAAACAATAATGTTTTTTACACCCAAAACAGAAACAGCATATTCAATAGCAGCAGCAGAACCATGGTAGTCTTCATCGTGCTTATATTTTGGTACAAAGTTTCCTACATTTCTTAATATAAACATATCTCCTGGTCTGGTATTTAGCATTAAATCAGGAGTAACACGAGAGTCACAGCAAGAAATAAATAAAACTTCAGGTTTTTGTCCGTGTTTGATTGTTTCATCCATGTCTTTTTTAAAATTAGGAAAACGGTCTTTTCTGAATATTTTATTTCCTTTTATTAAATCTCTAATTGGCATTATTTACTCACTATTTTGATTGTTTTTTTATCGTTAACAGTTATCAGCGTAATTTTTTTTATGCTGTCTTCATCATCTCTTCTTGGTTCATAATATTCAATAATATAATCAATTTTATCACAAGAAACYAAGGTAGTAAAGTTAGATAATTTAAGCGTTTCACATTTTTTTGSATTAATTGCATCTGCAAAAATAGGAGMSAAACAAAAGCYAAGCAGTAATAGTATTTTATTCATTTATATATCCTTTTAGTAAATTACAAACTTCTTGTAAGTCATGTTCACTTATATCAATTTTTGCTATAAGYCGTATAATGGCTTTTTTTACGGTGGGTTGTCTAATGGCACCCACTAAAAAACCTTTTTCTTTTAACATGTTTTGAATTTCAATAACTTTTTTATTATCATTTATTATAATAGGAATTATCAAACTTTTGGACTTTATTCCCAARGTTTTTTCAATAATAKTTARATTCTTTTYAATTTTTTCTTTTATWGTYTCTTTGTTTTTAATAATATAATTTAAKGCTTCATTTCCTAAAGCAGTATCAAAYAAAGAWGGTGCAGTYGTATAAATCATGGCTTTGGCTCTGTTTTGTAAGAATGAAATAATATGYGATGAKGCYAAAATRTAAGCGCCATAAGAAGCATATGATTTTCCCAGTGTTCCCATTTTAATGTGATTTTTTTCWACTTTAATRTTGTAATAATCAAAAATACCAAATAAGTTATCTCCYAATACRCCAGAAGAATGRGCTTCATCWACAATTAATAAAGAAGAATATTYATTKGCTAAAGAAAARATATCTTTATTRGCTAAATCCCCRTGCATAGAATATACGCCTTCWATWGCAATTATTCTTCTKCCTTTTACTTTTGTTTCTTTWAKTAAAGTATCTAAATGAWCWGCATCATTGTGTTTAAAAATAWGAACTTGTTCTTTTTTYAAGTGCTGTATTGCAAACATRCCACTTGCATGRTATTCTTCATCAATAAATAAAACATCKSTTTTTCKTATRAGRGCATCAAACATMGAWAGATTYGCYAAAAAWCCAGAGCCTAYWATWATWGCYTCTTCAAAATGATTGACTTTTATAAGGTTTTGTTCAAATTCTTGATGYAYWKSACTGTAGCCATTWACWARCATKGAAGCTTTAGGKGAATGRGAAGGTAGTTTTGAAAGTTTTATATARGCATTATGAAGTAAATCTTTATTGCGYGCTARTCCCAAATARTCATTGGATGCAAGATCAATTAAATCTTGATTATGAATKGTTCTTTGTCTAAAGCGATTGGYTTTTTTGATTGCATGTAACTCTTTTGAATACAAAAAGTCTCCTCTTNTTAGTAGWGAATTATAGTCAATTCTTTATTAAATTTACYAGTATTCCTAGTTTAATTCAAAGAGTATTATTTAGCTATAAAAGCATAAATAACAAATAAGAAAAAAAWAWWMNACTTTTCNNNTTAATCCCAAGTAATTTARTARGGATATWTWRTAAKTTTATWAATWATTATAATTTTTAWYAYTTATGAGTTTATTATTAATTATTAATTGAATCATAATCGTTATTTTTATAGATTCTAAATCAGATGTAAATATTATTAAATAGGAGTCCATATAGACTGTAAACATAGCTATTTTTGTAATATTTATTCTTAATGAAAAAATTATTACCTTAACAATATTTATTCTTATTAGTGAAATATAAATTACTAAATTACTATCTTATGATAATTAATAAATGACTTTGAAATGAGTAACAAAAAATAACAAAAAATTAATATTATTATTATTATTATTTTTAGATTAAAATTACTTATATACAAAATATAAAATATATTATTAAAAAGGAAATACAATGTTTAAAACTATGACAATAAGGGCCAAACTGGCTTTAGTATCTGTATTATCATTATTGTTATTGGGTACCGCTATAATTGTAACCTCTGTAAATCAGTCAACAGTAGCACTTAAAGAAGCGGAATTTAATAAACTTTCGAGTGTTGAAGCTGCCAAAAAAAATGAGATTGTTAATTATTTACAGTCTTTAAAAGGTTTATTGGTTTCAATGGCAAATTCACAGCTTACAAAAGAAGCATATGTCGGTTTTGAAAAAGGYTTTTATGCCATAGAGAATGAAGTRMAGCTGGATGYCCAAGAGGTRAAAAGRCATCTGAARTYAGATTTTCARAARAATTATTTGGATTCAGTTAATTATAAAGTACCWGAYTCTGATCAAAAAAAGARYATTGASTCTTATTTACCCAGCTCAAACAATGCATTGTTTTTACAATATATTTTTATTAGCAATAATAGTTCTGCWTTAGGTGAAAAGAAYAAATTAGAATTTAAYGCAACATATGATTCTTCTTATATGAGAGTRCATAAAAAATATCAYTCTTCTTTTGATGCTTATTTAAATGAATTTGGYTTATATGATATTTTTATGGTGGATTTAAAAGGAAATCTTGTTTACACAGATTTTAAAGAAAAAGATTATGCYACCAATCTAAAAMATGGTGTTTAYAAGAATACKGGYTTAGCWAAAGTATATAAAAAAGCCTTAARTCTTAAAAAAGGAGAGCTTGCATTTGAAGACTTTGCACCCTATGAACCTTCTTATAATGCGGCGGCTTCTTTTATTGCAAGTCCTATAGTAATAGATGGACAAACAAAAGGGATTTTAGTTTTTCAAATGCCTGTGGATAATATCAATGCAATTATGGGTTTTAATGGAAAATACGAAGCCTCTGGGCTTGGTGAAAGTGGAGAAGTGTATTTAATAGGAAGTGATTATAAAATGAGAAGTAATTCACGTTTTGTAAAAGATATAAAAGATGATGTTGTTCAAGAACTTGGTTCTACTATTGGTGTTTGGGAAATAAAAACAGAKTCCACTATAGCHGCACTTCAAAAAAMYRATGACAATGTAGAAAAACAAGTGATTAAAGATTATAGAGGAATCTCTGTTTTAAGTGCTTATAATATTATTGATGTTTATGGACAGGCTAAATGGGCTATCATTGCAGAAATTGATGAAGAAGAAGCTTTAGAACCAGCAAAAGAAGTTAGAAATCTAATTATGCTCATATCTTTGGTYATTATTATTGTTTTTGTATTAWTAATTTTATTTGTRYTAAATTCTGTTTTAAGTAAACCCTTAAAACAATTTCAAGAAGGWATCTTAGAGTTTTTCAAATATYTAAATAAAGAAAGTACTGATGCYAAAGAATTACARGTTAGATCACAAGATGAAATAGGAGAGATGTCTGTTTTAGTRAATGAAAATATTATTAAAATYAAACAAGGTATTGAAGATGAAAAATCTTTAATYAAAGATGCCTCTGAWGTTATTAATGCTGTWAATACGGGAGATTTATCGAATCGTATTAATAGYACTTCCAGTAAYGAYGGGCTTAATGAATTAAAAGATTTAATTAACTCTATGTTAGTAAAACTRGAAAACAATATCTCAAATATTTTARGTGTTTTGGATTCTTATTCCAATTACAACTATTTAAAAAAAGYAGATAAACATGGAATTAATGCAGATCTTGGAAAATTAATTGATGGTATTAATAATTTAGGAAAATCTATTACCACTATGTTGCTTCAAAATAAAGAAACAGGATTGAGTTTAGAAGTCAATGCTAATAATTTATTAGACAATGTAAATGTATTAAATACMGCATCAAATGAAGCKGCCGCWTCTTTAGAAGAAACAGCAGCAGCTTTGGAAGAAGTAACMAGYACAGTTGTTAATAGTTCYATTAATGTAGGAAAAATGAGTRGCAATGCAAAAGRYCTWAGYAAAGCAGTTTCAGAAGGTCARAAATTAGCCAGTGAAACAACRCAATCTATGGATGAAATCAATGAGCAGGTWACTKCYATTTCTGAAGCCATAAGTGTAATTGACCAAATTGCATTTCAAACCAATATTTTATCTCTTAACGCAGCTGTTGAAGCAGCAACAGCTGGTGAAGCTGGGAAAGGATTTGCAGTTGTTGCTCAAGAAGTAAGAAATTTAGCTTCTAGATCAGCTGAAGCCGCTAATGAAATTAAAGCCTTGGTTGAAAATGCAACAATAAAAGCAAACAACGGTAAAAAAATATCGTCTTTAATGATTGATGGATACACTTCTATTAATGAAAATATTGACAATACAACGACATTAATCGAAGAAGTATTAGTAAGTTCAGTAGAACAAAAATCTGCTATTAATCAAATTAATGATGCAGTTGCTTTATTGGACAAACAAACACAACAAAATGCATCTACAGCCTCTGAAACAAAACTAATTGCGGAAGAAACCAATAGTGTCGCAAAAAGTATTGTAGATGATGCGAACGGAAAAGAGTTTGAAGGTAAAGACAGCGTCAAAGCAAAAATCACACGGAAAAATAAAAGTGCTTTAGTTCCTGAGGGTAGTATCCCTATCTCTAGAGATAGATATACTTCAAAAGATAAAAAAGCAGTAAAAACAATAACATCAAATGACAGTGACGATGACTGGGACAGTTTTTAAGAAGGGCGTTAAGCCTTTCTTTATAGAGTAATATTCTCTAAAAAAGTGATTTCATTTTCTACTACTATAAGTGCATCAATACAAAAGGATACATTTAATTTGTTCTTTTGTAAATAATATAAGGTACTTTGTTTTATTTTGTGAATTTTATTTAAACTTAGGTTATTAACTGCTTGTTCATAAGATTTTCCCGATTTAACTTCACAAAAATGATAAACAGAGTCTTTTTTTGCAATGATATCAATTTCACCCAGTTTTTTTGCATAAAAATTCTTTTCAAGGATTTCAAAATTTTGAGAAATAAGATAAGTACAGGCTTTTTGTTCTGCTAAATTTCCTTTCTCTTTGCTCATTATCCCCCGCCTACAAATTGTAGTAACTCCAATTTATCATTGTTTTGAGGTTTTAATCTGTTCCACTGCTCTTTTTTTACAATTTCCATATTAATAGCTGCTGCCATTACTTTATCTTTCATTTCTAAGTGGATCATGATTTCTTCTAAGTTTAAACCTTCTTTTATTTCTTTTTCTTTTCCATTTATTGTTAATATCATTCTTAGCCTTTATATTTTGTATATTTTAGCTAAAAATATATTAGATAAAGAAAGTAAAAAAAGCTAATTTCTTTAATTTATTTATTAAGTATCTGGGTCTAAATAACTTTATAGTGATATAATATTTTAAAAAAATACATAAGGATAGAAATGAATATTAAATTAATAAAACAAAATGAAAAGAAAATAGAAGAAGATATTGAAATAGTGTTAATTAAAAACCTAAAAAAAGTAGATAAAAAAGACAAAGAAGTTTTAAAAAGTATTGACTTTACAAAAACATCTAAAAAAACGTTTTTGCTCTTAGCTTCAAAAAAACTCTATGTGCATTGTAGGATATTTAAAGGGGAAGAACTTAAGGTTTTACTTTCTAATATAATAAGAGAATTAAAACAATACAAGTTCAAAAGCATCAAAATCGCTTTAGTACAAGAAAATAAAGAATTAAGTATTAAAGACATTTGTGAAGGATTAATTCTTGGTTCTTATGTTTATGAAAGATATAAAACAAAAAAAACAAACGTTAAGTGCAATATTTTTATTGATATTAAAGCTTCAAAAAAAGAGCTTAAACGCTTGGAATTAGAATTTAAGAATACAAGAATAATTACGTCAAGTGTTAATATGGTTAGAGATATTGTAAATACAACAGCAGAAGATTATACCCCAGAAACTATGAGTGAAGATGCAAGAAAAATTGCAAAAGAAAATGATTTAACGTGTAAAATTTATGGAGAAGATTATTTACAAGAAAACAATATGCATACTATGTTAGCAGTGGGACGAGCTTCTAGGCATGAGAGTAAATTAATTCATTTACACTATAAACCAAAATCAAAAGCTTTGGGAAAAGTTATTCTTGTAGGAAAAGGACTTACGTATGATTCAGGAGGTCTGTCTTTAAAACCTACATCTGGAATGATTAATATGAAATTAGATAAAGGTGGAGGAAGTGCAGTATTAGGTGTTATGAATTCTTTACGAGAACTCAATTATCCTTATGAGGTACATGGAATTATTGGTGCGGTTGAGAATATGATTGGAGGCGATGCATTTAAACCAGGAGATGTGTTATATGCTAAAAACAAAGTAAGCATTGAAGTGCGAAATACAGATGCGGAAGGACGCTTAGTTTTAGCCGATTGTTTATGTTATGCCCAAGATGAAATAAAAGACATTGATTATATTTTTGATGTTGCTACATTAACAGGGGCTTGTATTACTGCTCTAGGAACATACAGTACTGGAATAATGGGACACAGTGATAAATTAAAAAATAAGATGAGAAAAGCTTCTTTTAACTCTGGAGAATTAGTAGCCGAATTGCCTTTTAATTCTTACTTAAAACCCATTATTAATTCAAAAATTGCTGATATTTCAAATTCAACGGGAAGTGCAGGGGGTGCATCTATTTTGGCCGCCTTATTTTTAGACAGATTTATTAAAGAAGAAAATAAGAATAAATGGTTGCACTTAGATATTGCAGGACCTTCTTATGCTGAAAGCCCTTGGGGATATAACTCTTATGGTGCAACAGGAGCAGGGGTAAGATTGATATTAGAATTTATAAACAATTTAAAGAAATAAAGATATGAAAATAACATTATTTAATTCAAAAGAAAAAGATATTAAAAAAGCGCTTGAAGTAGTATTATTAAGTAAAATATCTGACTTAAAAAAAGAAGAACAAACTTTTTTAAAAGAACTTAATTTTTCAAAAGAAAATAAAAGTATTTTATTAGTAGAGAAAAATAAATACTATATTTTATGTGATTCTTTAAAACAAGAAAGCGTAAAAATAACGCTTTGTAAGGTTTTACGAAAACTTAAAAGTGAAGGTTTTAAAAAACTCATATTCTCTTTATGTACAGCTAAAAAAGAACTCGAATTATCTTCTTTAATTGAAGGTCTTGTTTTAGGAAATTATTCTTTTACAAAATATAAAAGTGAAAACAAAAAAACAAAGATGGCTATTTATATTGATATTAAAAATTCAAAAAAAGACTTAATTACTTTAGAAAAAGAACGTAAAGAAACGCTTATTATTTGTAAGAATATGAATTTTGTAAGAGAGTTAAATAATACAACAGCAGAAGACTATGCACCTATAACTATGAGTGAAGACGCACGTAAAATAGCAAAAGAGCATGATTTAGGGTGTAAGATTTATGGTGAAAAAGATTTAGAAAAAATGAATATGAATGTAATGTTAGCAGTAGGACGAGCTTCACGACATGAAAGCCAATTGATTCATTTACATTATGTACCAAAAGATAAATCTTTAGGAAAGTTTGTATTAGTTGGAAAAGGTCTTACTTATGATTGTGGAGGTCTCTCTTTAAAACCCACTCTTGGCATGCTTACTATGAAAAGAGATAAAACAGGTGGAATTACTGTTTTAGGAATCCTTGCTGCTTTAAGAGAGCTTAACTATCCTTATGAGGTGCATGGAATTATTGGAGCAGTTGAGAATATGATTGGAGGCGATGCCTTTAAACCAGGGGATGTTTTGTATGCCAAAAACAAAGTAAGTATTGAAGTAAGAAATACTGATGCTGAAGGACGCTTGGTATTAGCAGATTGTTTATGTTATGCCCAAGATGAAATAAAAGATATTGATTGTTTGATTAATATTGCAACACTTACAGGCGCATGTAAAATCGCACTTGGAGTATATACTACTGGGGTAATGGCTCATAGCTCCTCATTAAAAAACAAAATGCAAAAAGCTTCTAATAGAAGTGGAGAACTAATAGGAACACTTCCTTTTAATACCTTCTTAGAAAAACTAATAAACAGTGGTATTGCAGATGTATCAAATGCAGGATCGAGTCCAGCAGGAGGGGCTATAACAGCAGCTTTATTTTTAGATAAATTTATTAAAAAAAGAAATAAAAAGAAATGGTTGCACCTAGATATGGCGGGACCTGCTTACAGTGAAGTACCTTGGGCTTATCATTCCCCTGGAGCTAGTGGCTCAGGATTAAGATTATTATTAAACTTCATCAAACACTTTAACAAACAATAAAGCAGCTTTTGCTACTTTATTGTCTTCTTTGAATTTTCTCTTTTTCTCTAAATAATCCTTTTACTTGACATAGCTTAAAAAAAAGTATATAATTCTTAAAACCAACCAGTTGGTAAAGGAATAATATGTCAAATTTACAAAAAGAAATAGATGCTTATAAAGAAGCATTTGTAGGAAAAGTACCTGTTGAATTAAGAGAAATTATGTTGAATGCAACAAAAGAGYTAGAAGACRTAAACATCAGTAAAGATGCTTTAAAAGTAGGYGAGGTDATGAAATCTTTTACTCTSCCWAATGCMTTAGGTGAAAAYATTAAYTTAAGTGATGTTTTATCAAAKAATGATTTTGTAGTCGTTAATTTTTACAGAGGTGTATGGTGCCCGTATTGTAATTTAGAATTAAAAGCYTTACAAAGTATTGTTCCACAATTATCGCAATTAAATACTGCATTGATTGCTATTTCTCCTCAAACAGCTGATGCTTCTTTAAGCACAAAAGAAAAAAATGAATTAAGTTTTGAAGTATTAAGTGATGAAAAGAATAAAATTGCAAAAGAGTTTGGATTAGTGTTTGTTCTAGCTGAGGCATTAAAACCAATTTATGCTAAATTTGGTATTGACATTAAAGGTTTAAACCAAGATGATTCTTTTGAATTACCAATGCCTGCTACTTTTGTTTTAAATAAAAAAGCTGAGGTAATATTTGCATTTGTTGATGAAGATTATACAAAAAGAATGGAACCTAAAACTATCTTAGATATAATTGCACAAAATAAATAATAAGGTTTAATATGAGTGATATAAGAGAAAGACTACTTGAGGCTACTTTTCATGAAATACATGAATATGGTTATCATGCTGCCTCTTTATCTCGCATACTCAAAAAAGCAGAAGCTAAAAAAGGCTCTATGTACCATTATTTTTCTTCTAAAAAAGAGATGGCTTTAGTTATGATTGAAGAAAAACTAAAAAAAAGAAGTGAAAAATATTGGTTAAGTTTATCTACTTGTAAAAAAGATTACCTAGCTTTTCTAATCTCTATGTTACAAGATACTAAAAAACATGATTTTACTAAGGGCTGTCCTTTAGGAAATTTATTGCAACAGTGTTCAAGTGGGGATGAAGATTTTCTTTTTTTATTAAAAGAAGCCTTAAGTAATATGCAAAAAC
>NVWN01000006.1 GCA_002733685.1 Arcobacter sp.
TGGAGAATTGACAGAGTTGGTCGAATGTACCGGTTTTGAAAACCGGCGAGGGTCACACCTCCGAGGGTTCGAATCCCTTGTTCTCCTCCATTATAAACTCACAAACAATCAAAATTAATATTCATACAGTGGCTCGATAGCTCAGTCGGTAGAGCAAAGGACTGAAAATCCTTGTGTCGACAGTTCGATTCTGTCTCGCGCCACCACTTGATAAACATTTTTAAATTACATATCTTCTTTCAATTAATATACTCTTACCTTATTTACAAATTACATTAATAATTTTATAAACAAACTAACTTAACTATGCCATTGTTTTTTCTCAAAAAAGAGAGTAATAAAAGCACAAGATTAAAATCTCATAAGTAACAATACAAAACAATACCCTAAACCCTCTTTTTAAAAATGACATTCTCAAAATAGCCATGAATAGAATGGATTTTTACTAAAATAAGAACAGAATTGAATAAAAGAGTGTTAAACAAAACGTCATAATAGTTCAATAGGAAGCTCTGAGCTTTAAAACTCTTAATATTAAGGGCATTTTATACAAGACGAATAAAAGCCTCCCTAGCAAGCAACTCTGAAGTGAAAAAATAAGCCTTGATGTTTAGTTTTTTTATCGTTTCTTGATTTATATATTTCTAAATTATTGAAATTAATGAGATAAAATTAATGAGGTAAAATATATTTTGAGTTAAAACATTAAAAAAGAAGAGATTTACGTAGTTCTCTTCTTTTGTGCTTTAGCTTAGGGACTAAAGCAGAGTTTAATACGAAGATTTTTCTTCTTTGTTTTTATTATGAAAAGCAGAAAAAACTTCATTCGCTGCTTTTATCATAAAGTTAGCATCAGAGCCAACTGTTACAAAATCAAAACCAAGTGCTTTCATTTTCAAAGCGTATTCGACACTTGCATTATGAATACCTGCATATTTATTGTATTTTTTGGCTGTTTTTAAAATATGTATAATTTTTTCAAAAACAAAAGCTTCTTCTTGATCAAATTTTGGTTCATATCCTAAATTAAAAGATAAATCAGCAGGTCCAATATAAACAGCATCAATACCATCTACACTTAATATATCGTCTAAATTATCTAAGGCTTCTTTTGTTTCAATCATGGCTACTATTAAAATAGAATTATTAGCAATTTGTGCATAATTACCTTCAAAAACATATTTCGCGCGAATAGGACCAAAACTTCTTTTCCCCATTGGAGGATAATAAGAATATTCAACAAGTTTTTGTGCTTCTTCTTTATTATTAATCATAGGACAAATAATACCATCAACCCCTGCATCCAAAATTTTCATAACATGAGCAGGATCTAACCACGGCACTCTTACCATAGTAGTTGTACTTGTAGTATTAATAGCTCTTAACATGTCAACTGCTTTTAAATAATCATTAATGCCATGTTGCATATCTATTGTTAAAGAGTCAAAACCTTGATGGGCCATTATTTCTGCACTAAAAGCTTCTGGCATAGACAACCAACCATTTAAGGTTGTTTGTTTATTTTCCCAGGCTTTTATAAGTTGATGGTTTTTCATTATTATTCCTTAGGCAAATTGTGTGGTAATTATTTTTGTATTCATATATTCRTACATTCCTTCTTCTCCACTTTCACGTCCAAAACCACTGGCTTGGATTCCACCAAAAGGAACTTCAGCAGCTGCTAGAGCAAAAGAATTTACTCCCACCATTCCAGCTACTAAATCACTTGAYGTTCTATTGGCTAATTCTAAWGATTTAGTAAAMGTATAAGAAGCCAAAGCATATTCAGTYGAATTGGCTTTTTTAATAACTTCGTCATAAGTCTCAAAACTTTGAATCAAAGCAATAGGYCCAAAAATTTCATTGCACAATAAAAAAGAATTATTAGGAAGATCTCGTATTACTGTTGGYTCAAAAAAGAAACCTTTWGTAAAACCTTCTGGTCTTTTTCCACCCGTTAAAATAGTACCACCTTGAACWGCTACTTTTTCTAAGAAAGATTCAATYTCTTCTCTTCKTCTTGCATGAACCAAAGGACCCATWGTTGTTTTTTCATCTAAACCAGAGCCTAAAACATGTTTTTTAACTTCTKYTACCATTACCTCACAAAATTCATCCATTTTACTTTCATGTATATAAAATCGTGTAGGTGACACACACACTTGCCCTGCATTGGCAAATTTTACAGCTGCACATAAGGTAGCTGCTTTTTTAATATCCGCATCTGCATGAACAATTACAGGAGCATGTCCACCTAATTCCATTGTCACTTTTTTCAAAGTAATTGCAGAAGATTCAATTAGTTTTTGTCCTACCATCGTAGAACCAGTAAGTGAAAGTTTTCGAACGCGGGGGTCATTCATAATTCTAGGACTTAAAGCCCTTGCACTTCCACAAAGAAAAGAAACCAAACCTTTAGGTAATCCTGCATCATGACACGCTTCAATAAGTTTCATTCCCGTTAAAGGTGCTACATCAGTGGAGCGTAAAATCATAGGACARCCAGCAGCTAAWGCAGGTGCTAATTTTCTAGCCATTAATAAAATGGGAAAATTCCAAGAAGAAAATGCAGCTACTGTACCAATWGCAGARTGCTCTACTTTTACAGTMGTATTAGGAACCCTACTTTCAATGGTTTTTCCATAAATTCTTTTTGTTTGCTCTGAAAACCAAATAAATTGATCAATACTTAAAGCCACTTCTCTTTTGGCTTGTACCAAAGGTTTTCCAGTTTCTAAAGAAATGGTATGAGCTATTTCTTCTTCATTTACTTTTAAATTATCAGCAATATTCATAATTTTATCTGCTCTATCCCAAGCATGCATAGCATTCCACTCTTTTAAAGCATGCATAGAAGCATCAATTGCACGTGTAACTTGTTCTGGTGAGGCAATAGGAGCTTGCCCAATTACGGATTCATCATAAGGATTAATAACATCAAAAACGCCATTATCTCCTTTTACCCATTCATTATTAATATATAAACCATATTCTTCATACATTTTCATTATTTAACCTTTATATTAAATTCTTCTCTTATTTCATTAATTGTWACACTTCTATTTTCTTCYAAAGATTTTTTAGCAGCAACTGCCATTAGTGCAGATTCCAGCGCATCTTCAATACCTACACTCACTTTTTCACTATTATTTATACTGTTTACAAATTCCACACTTTCTTGATAATAAGCATCTTCATATCTCTCTAAAAAGAAATACATAGGTTTATCACTTGAAGTACCTTCATTATTAGTTATTTCAACTGAATTATCAAAAACGTTCTTACAATTAACATTAGCTTTTGTACCAAAAACTTCTACTCTTTGATCATAACCATAAGTCGTAGCTCTACAATTTTCAATCATAGCAAAACTACCATCTTCAAGTGTCATGGTAAGCATTGCTGTATCAATATCTATATCTCCATAATCAGTAATTAAAGAAGCACCTTTTGCAGTAATTTCTGTAATATTTTGATGGGATAAAAATCTAACCATATCAAAATCATGAATAGTCATATCTAAAAATAAACCACCTGATGATTCAACGTAAGAACGTGGAGGTGCACTTGGATCTCTAGAAACTACTTTTAAAGATAATAAATCTCCTAAAGTATCATTTTTTACCAGTTGCGATATTTTTTTGAAATTCTTATCAAATCTTCTATTAAAACCAATTTGAAAAAGTGTATTATTTTCTTTTAGTATTTCTTGAACTTTTAGAATTCTTTCAATATCTAAATCCACTGGTTTTTCACAAAAGATTGCTTTTCCTTTTTGTGAGGCTTTGATAATTAAATCTGCATGACTATCCGTTGGTGTACAAATATAAACAACATCAATACTCTCATCATTTAAAATTTCTTCAACATCTTTATATCTGTTTTCAATTCCTTGAGAAATAGCCCATTCTTCATCTAAATAAGGATCTGCAACACTTTTTACATTCACCCCTGCTATTTTCTTTAAACTTAAAGCATGTACTTTTCCAATTCGCCCTGCTCCTAAAATTCCTACATTTACCATTATTTGTTTCCTTGTTTTAAAATATTTTCGGCTCTATTCCAGCTCTATTACCACGTGCTAAAAAATCAAAATCACAACCTTCATGCGCTTGTAATACGTGAGAGGTGTATAAATGWGTATATCCGCTGTCATAATCTCTTTTTTCTTGGACATACTCTTTTCGCCTGCCCTCTAATACTTCATCACTTAATAAAACTTCAATAATTCTATTTTTAACATCTAAATGAATCATATCGCCTGTTTGTACCAAACCTAAATTTCCACCAATATAAGACTCAGGAGAAACATGTAAAATACACGTACCATAAGATGTTCCACTCATTCTAGCATCTGAAATTCTTACAATATCCGTAATACCTTGTTTTAAAAGTTTTTTAGGAACAGGGAGTTGTCCCCACTCTGGCATTCCAGGAGCCCCTTGGGGTCCCGCATTTTGTAAGATTAAAACAGTGTTTTCATCTACATCTAAATCTTCATTATCAATCTCTTCTTTTAAGGTTTTGATGTCTTTGTAAACCAGTGCTTTTCCTGTATGTTTTAACAATCTTGGTTCACAAGCCGTTTGTTTAATAATCGCACCATTTAGCGCTAAATTACCTCGTAATACAGCAATAGAACCCAATTTATTTAAAGGTTTAGAAAGACTTTGAATCACATCTTCATTGTAATTGACACTGTCTTTTATATTTTCATAAAAAGATTTTAAATTGGCAGTTTTAATATTATGTAATTTTGATTTAAGTTCCGTATACAAGGCTTTTGTTCCTCCTGCATAATAAAAGTCTTCCATTACATATTTCCCAGAAGGTTGTAAATTTAAAATCAAAGGAATATCATTAGATATTCGTTCAAAATCAGCTAAAGTAATATCAATATTTGCCCGTTTGGCCATAGCAATTAAATGAATAATTCCATTTGTAGAACCCCCAATAGCATTTAAAACAACAATGGCATTTTCAAAAGACTCTTTGCTCAACATATCTTGAGGTTTAAAATCTTGTTTAACAAGTTCAACGGCTTGTATTCCACAATTTCTTGCCATTCGTATATGAGAAGAATCAACAGCAGGAATGCTTGAACTTCCAGGAAGTCCAAAACCTAAGGTCTCTGCTAAAATCATCATAGTAGCAGCCGTTCCCATACTCATACACGTACCAGCTGAACGTGCAATTCCAAATTCCAGTGCACGCCATTGACACTCATCTAACATACCTGCTTGTTTTTTCTCCCAAGCTTTCCACACATCAGTTCCAGAAGCTACAACTTTTCCTTGGTAGTTTCCTCCAAGCATTGCCCCTGCTGGCATATATACTGTTGGGATATTAAAAGAAATAGCTCCCATTAACACAGCAGGCGTAGTTTTATCACAGCCTCCCATAACAACACAACCATCAACAGGATGGGCTTTTAATACTTCTTCCACTTCCATTGCTAATAAGTTTCTGTACATCATAGAAGTAGGTTTAATTAATTGTTCCCCTAAACTTAGAACGGGTATTTCAATAGGGAAACCTCCTGCTTGTAAAATTCCTCTTTTAATATCTGCTACACGCTGCGGAAAATGAGTATGGCAAGTATTAAATTCATTCCACGGATTAATAATAGCAATAATAGGTTTTCCAATATATTCTTCTGGTTCATAGCCCATTTGATTTACCCGTGAACGATGTCCAAAACTTCTTAAATCATCTTTTTCAAACCATCGTAAACTTCGTAATTTTTTTTGCTCTGCCATCTTTTTTCCTTATAAACTAACTACTGTTTTATTTTCATTGGATTCTATAATTGCATTTAAAACAAGAGCAACATTTTTTGCATCTTCAAAATTCACTTTTTTACTCTTGTCATTGTGTACAATTACATTAAGAAAATTAGCAGCTTCAATGGCTTTTAAATCTTCATAACCCAAACCAGAACCATCTGATGGATTAAAATTACCGTGATTAGAATGAAGAGGAGAGGAATAAATCTTTCGATACCCATTTTGTTTACCTTCTTCATGAATATAAAGATTTAAGGTATTCATTTCTTCAAAGTTCCATTTAATACTTCCTTTTGAACCATGTACTTCAAAAGTCATTTCAGACGTTGGTCCATAAAAAGCTCTCGAAGAATCAATATAACCTCTTGCTCCATTTTTAAATTTAACAATGGCATTGACGTAATCATCATTCGTAACATCTTTCATTTCATCGTTTTTTGAACCCTTGGCATAATGAGAAGCACCTGCAGGGGCTATTGGACGTTGTTTAATAAAAGTATCCATTACCCCTTGAACTTCACTTATTTCACCCATTAAATTAATGGCCATATCTACAGCATGTGACATAATGTCGGTCAAGGCTCCATGACCATTCTCTTTTTCAAATCTCCATGAATAAAATCCCAATTCATCTGCAGCATAACAAGAAAAGAATCTTCCTCTAAAATGTCTTAACTCCCCAATAGCTCCATCTTCTATAAGTTTTTTTGCTTCTTGAACCARAGGAGACCATCTGTAGTTATAACCYACAAAAGTTTCTTTTTCATAATCTTTTACCAGTTCATAAGCTTTAATYGTATCATCAGGAAAAGCACCCACTGGTTTTTCACAGTTAATATGTTTTTTGTGTTTAATACAATATTCAATCATTTCTAAATGCAGAGAATTTGGTGCTGTAATATCTACAATATCAACAGCCGGATCTTCTACTACTTTTTTCCAATCCGTAGTACACTTCTCAAAGCCAAATCTTCTTTTAGCCGCTTGCGCTCTCTCTTCTATAATCTCACTACAAATAATTAATTTAGGAYTCACATTTAAAGAAGCAAATTTCGCTTTAATATTATTATATGCGTTTGAATGAGCTTCACCCATCCAACCCATTCCAATGATTCCAACACCTATTTCTTTCATCTTTTACCCTTATAATATTTTATTTATATACGCAAATGCTTTTTTAGCATAAACAAATGGATTAGCTAGTTCTGGATCTTGTTCCGCTTCAACAACTATCCAACCCTCATAATTAATCTCTTTTAATACGTCTACAATAGGAGAAAAATCAATGATTCCATCTCCTGGTACAGTATAAACTCCTGCTAAAACAGCATCAATAAAAGAAGTATCTTTTTTTARTACTTCTTTTTTCACTTCTTCYCTAACATCTTTAAAATGCACATGAGAAATTCTAGTTTTATGTTTTTTTATCATATCAAGTGGATTTCCACCTGCAAAATATATATGTCCTGTATCAAAAGATAAACCAACTTCATCTTTTGTATATTTTAAAAACATATCAATTTCATTTTCATTTTGAATAATCGTTCCCATATGATGATGGTAAGTTAAAATAGCGCCCTTAGATTTTGCAAAATCATATAAGGTATTATATTTCTTGGCATAATCTTTCATTTCATCTTCACTTAAAACAGGTTTTTTACTTAACGCTATTTCTTGTTTTCCTTGGATTGTATTTGAGCATTCACAATAAACAACTACCTTACACCCTGCGTATAATTTATTATCAATAAAAACGTCTAAATCTTTTAACTCTAGTTCTAGACTTTGAGATAATAAATTTCCAGAAAACCATGAACCTGCAAGTTCTAAATCAAAATCTTCTAATACTTTTTTTAACTCTTTTTTATCTTGTGGAAATTTTCCACCCATTTCAGTACCTACATAACCAGCTTCTCTGGTTTGGCTTAAACAGGTTTCCAAAGAAGTATTTCCCCCTAATTGTGGTAAATCATCATTTGACCAGGCAATAGGGGCTATCGCTAATTTTACTTCCATCTATACTCCTTTTCTTTGTGCTTTAACATTTTCTTCATAGTTTTTTCTGGCTGTTASTATTTTTTCTTTTTTTGARACTTCTGGCACRCCTACTTCCCACCAAGCATCTCCATGTTCGCTCCAATTATATTTTGAAACTTCAATATGAAGTACATAGGTTTTWSWWGAKGCTTTTGCTCGTAAAWATGCTTCTTCTAAATCTTCAATCTTWGATACAAATTCACCATTTGCRCCCATAGCWYKKGCRTGTTGTACATAATCWACTCCAAAAGGATCTCCTGCTAATTTACAATCTTSWATYAAATTATTAAAAGGCTCTGCYCCTTGATTWATTTGWAGACGATTGATAACSGCATAGCCTTGATTRTCACAAACAATAACAATCATTTTATCTCCMGATAATACAGAAGARTAAATCTCAGTATTAAGCATCATATAYGAGCCATCWCCTGTAAATACRATRTTTTGTCCYTCTTTATTTGCAATAGCGCTTCCATATCCACCAGATACTTCATAACCCATACAAGAAAAACCATACTCATTGTCAATCGTATTAAAACCTTTGCTTTGCCAAATRGTATTAACTTCYCCAGGTAATCCYCCAGCTGCWGTAATWACCCTGTCTTTTTYSKTGGCTAATTTATTAATAATTCCAACTACATTAGCATAAGAAGGAATGTCATTTTTTTCATTAATTTTGTCTTCTACATATTTTAAATAAATTTTTTTATTTTCTTTTGCTYKGTTAATTAATTGTATGTCTGCTTTATAATCTTTTAATTCTTCACWTAATTCTTTAATTATTTCTTTTGCATCRCCTACWACRCAATGACTATTATGTTTAATAGCATCAAAKCGTGAAGCATTAATTGATACAAATTTYACATCTTCATTTTTAAATATTGACCATGARSCCGTTGTAAAATCYTGTAAACGTGTACCTATATTTATAACAACATCTGCTTCATTAAGYAAAACATTAATTGCTTTAGTTCCAGGAACACCAACRGGTCCTATATTTAATTCTTCATTTGCTAAAAAAGCAGTTTTTCCTGATACCGTTGTTCCATAAGGAATTTGRCATTGAAGRGCTAAATCATTTAAAACTTCACTTGCATTTGATARTAAAACACCMCCMCCTGCAATAATTACTGGTTTTTTTGCAGCTTTAATTATTCTAACTGCTTCATTTATTTCTTCTTTATCYGCYCTKSWWCGTACTAGTTTATGTATTTTCTTAGCAAAAAAAGACTCAGGGTAATCATATGCCATACTTTGGGTATCTTGACAAACGCCTATATATGCAGGTCCACATGTACGTGGATCTAACATCATAGCTAGAGCTTGTGGCAAAGACTGCATTAATTGAGCAGGATTAGTTATTCTGTCCCAGTACTTAGTAATGGCTTTGAAACAATCACTTGCACTTGAAGTAGAATCTCTTTCATTTTCAATTTGTTGAAGTACGGGGTGGCTTAATCTACTATCAAATACATCTCCACTTAACATCAATAAAGGCAAAGAATTCGTATACGCAACACCAGCAGCAGTAATCATATTAGTTGCACCTGGTCCAACTGAAGTAGTTACAAGCATAATTTGTTCTCTGTTTTTTGCTCTTGCATATGCAATGGCGGCCAGTGCCATTGATTGCTCATTTTGTCCTCTGTATGTTGGGAATTCCTCTTTTATGTCATATAAAGCTTCTGCTATACATGTTACATTTCCATGTCCAAAGATTCCAAAAGTACCATTTATGTACTTTTGAAYYCCTGYWTCTGTTTGTATGTATTGATTGTTTAAGAATTTKATAATTGCTTGTCCAACCGTTAATCTAATAGTTCCCATACTTCTACTTCTCCTTATTTCTTATAAGTTTTTAGAGTCTTCACCTAACTCTTCACTTAAATCTTGTATTACTTTTCCACCTGCCATTTTTTCTTGCAGTTCTGCAACTGTTACACCAGCTTTTTCGTACGTTCCAAAGGTTTGACCTCTGTTTAAAATAGTAAACCTATCTCCAACAGCAAAAGCGTGATACACATTATGAGTAATAAAAATTACGGCTAAGCCCTTAGCTTTTGCTTGTAAAATATATTTTAAAACCATTGAAGATTGAGCCACACCAAGTGCTGATGTAGGCTCATCTAAGATAAGTACCTTTGCTCCAAAATAAACAGCTTTTGCAATAGCTAAACACTGTCGCTCCCCTCCTGAAAGTGTCCCAACAGCTTGAGAAGCTTCTCTAATATTAATACCAATTTCTTTCATRGCATCAAAAGCGATTTTGTCTGCTTTCTTAAAATCCAATAYTTTTATAGGTCCCCATCTTTTTTCAATAACRTCTTCACGTCCAAGAAAAAAGTTTCTTGAAATTGACATCAAAGGAATAGTAGATAAATCTTGGTATACCGTAGCAATTCCTGCATTTAACAGTTTTTCAGGACTTGGATCTACAACATCTTTTCCATCTATTTTATACTCACCTGAGGTTTTAGGATGAACCCCTGCAAGTGTTTTGATAAGTGTTGATTTTCCAGCACCGTTATCCCCTAATAAACACATTACTTCCCCAGGATAAAGATCCATAGAAATTCCATTTAAAGCAATAACATTCCCAAAACGTTTTTTTACGTCTTTAATTTGTATAATTGGCGTTCTCATCATTAACTTCTCATAATCTTTTTTCTGACACTATTACTTAACATAACAGCACCCAATAACATCATTCCTAAAAATACTCTAAACCAATCACTATCAATAGCAGTATATGAAATACCAATATTTACAATTCCAAAGATTAAAGCACCCAATGATGCACCAATTACRGTTCCATATCCACCTGTTAATAATGCTCCACCCATAACAACTGCAATAATKGCTTCAAATTCTTTTAATAAACCTCTTTGWGCATCTGCTGATCCATAATCAAATACTTGACAYGCTGCAAAAATAGTAGCACAAACWGCTGTTSCCATAAATAATAAAATTTTTACTTTGTCTGTTGGAACTCCCATRTTYTTMGARGCTTGTTCATCTCCACCAGTAGCATAAATCCAATTTCCATATTTTGTTAATCGYARAATMACWACACCWATAAYAGTAAGWSCAATCCACCATACCAATAACATTTTAATACCAGTAACAACAGGAGTACCATCATCATACGTTGCAATCATTCCCATTTCAGCAAAATAAGTAAATAAACCTGTAAAAGCTTCTCCTCCAAATAATGAAGCTAACCAATCWCCCTCTGAGGCTTCTTTAACTCCACCAACTAAAGTTTGATCCGTTAATAATCTTGAAATTGCAACCGTAAGTCCTCTTAAAATAAATAAAGAAGCTAAGGTAACAATAAATGAAGGTAATTTTGTCTTAACAACTATATAACCATTCAAAAACCCAATTCCACTCGCAACAATAAACGCAGTAATAATAGAAATCCAAGCAGGAATTCCATACTCTACTGTCATAATCGCCATTATAATTCCAGAAAATCCAATCATTGAACCTACTGATAAGTCAAACTCTCCACCTATCATTAATAAACAAGCTCCMACCGCAATTATTCCAATTAGTGCKGCTTGYTCTGTCCATGACAAAACACCTTCTAATGTAAACATTGCATCTTCTGCAATCATAAAAAATACTAAAAACACCCCTAATACCCCAACTACTGAAGTAAATTCTGGTTTTTTTAATATTCTTGAATATAAACTCTCTGTTCCTAATCGTTCATCAGCCATTCTTTATCCTTTTCTAAAACTAGGATTACTCCTAGTTTTTATATTATATTTATCTGTATTTACCTGCGTATTTTTCAACATTAGAAACATTTGCTTTTGTAACATATCCTGGACCTGAGTTAATATCTCCACTTTGTAAGACCCCATATTTAGCCATTTGAGTTAATACTACAATTGGCATATATCCTTGTAAATATTGTTGTTGATCAATTGCAAAATCAATTACACCTGATTTAATTCCTTTAATAATATCTTTACTTAAATCAAAAGTAACAAAATATATATGTCTACCAAGTCTTGCTTTTTTAACTGCTCTCATTGTAGGAGAAGTAGCAACTGGTCCCAAAGCTAAAACAGCATCATAATCTTTCAATCTTGGTTTAACTTTCCGCTCGATTTCAGCAGGATCAACTCCAACATCTAACATATTATTCTTAACACCTAAAGCATCCGCGAAACCTTGACATCTTTGTTCTAAAGAAATATTCGTAATTTCTTGATTAATACAAATAAATGTTTTAACTCCCGCTTTTTTAGCTTTTTTACCCGCTTGTAGTCCAGCATCGTATTCAGATTGTCCAATATGCATTAAAGCACCAATCTCTTTTCCATAAGATCCACCTGAATTAATGGTAATAACTGGGATTCCTAATTTAATTGCTTTTTTAATCGCTCCACCTAAAGCATTTGAATCAGGAATAGTAACTACTAAACCATCGGGTCTTTTAGCAACAGCTGCAGAAATTAATCTGGCCATTTCCGTTAAATCTCCTGATGCTGGGTTTCTATAATTTACATTAACACCCATATCTTTAGTTGCATTGTTAACTCCATTTTTAACAACAGACCAAAAACCATCGGTATCAGCTCCATGAGTAACAACAGCAATATTAATATCTTTTGCAAGAATTAAACTAGATGCACATAACAATCCACATATAACTTTCTTTAACATAGTCGACTCCTTTAATTTTGTTTTTCAACATATTCAAGTTTATGTAATTTTAAACAAAATGTACATAGTTTTTTATAATTACAATAAAAAGTTGTAATTATGGGTAATAACGTAACATTATTCTAACCATAAATATTTTTTTGTATTAATAATATTTATATCATTAATTATGAGTACTTAAGTAACACATATTGCCATTTATTAAGTATATTTAAAAAAACTCTATACATTTTGTTCAAAATAGTTTATAGTTTTCTTAGTTTTATATGTGTAGAAGTATTTACTCTTTTAAGATAAATAACCTAAAGTATAAGTAAGCATTTTGCCTCTCCTATATATAATAAGATTAAAAGGATTTTCATGAAAATATATAAAATAGGTATCGTTGGGCTTGGACGAATGGGACAAGAACATTTACAACTTATATCTGAACATGTATCATCTGCAAAAGTCAAAGCAGTATGTGATTTAGAATTTAATCAAGATGCAAAAACACTTATAAAAAAATATGGAATAAGAGATAAATACAGCGATTACAAAGAAATGCTAAAAGATCCCTTGCTTGATATTATATATGTGTGTACACATATTGATGATTTAACCAGAATATCTATTGATTGTATTAAAGCAAATAAACATACTTTTTGTGAAGAAAACTTATCAAAAAGTGTGGAAAACATAAAAGAATTAATGAGTGTTTTAGAGAACAGTGACGCTAAATTTATTGTAGGTTTAAACAAACGTTTTGATAATAATTTTAATTCTGTACGAGATGCTGTTATAAAAGGAAAAATTGGAGAACCACAAGTTATTAAAATAACGTCAAGAGATCCTGATTTTCCATCTATGGAATATCTAAAAAACTCAGGWGGTCTGTTCTTTGATATGACAGTCGATGACTTTGATATGATTCGTTATTTAAGTAAATCTGAAATTGTTGAAGTTTATGCCATGGGTGCAGTGTTAATTGATGATGCCATCAAACAATACGATGACATTGATACGGCAACCCTTACCTTGCGCTTAGCAAATGGTACTTTATGTATGATTGATAATTCAAGAAGAGCTACCTATGGTTATGATCAAAGAATCGAAGTACATGGTTCATTAGGAATGGTAACAACCTCAAACGAATTGCAAAGCAAAGCAAAAATATATACAGGCTATGGAGTTATTGAAGAAAAACCCCAATATTTAATTTTAGAGCGTTATAAACACGCTTATATAAAAGAAACAGAACATTTTATTGATTGTATTAATGAAAACAAAGAACCACTAACAGGTTGTAATGATTCTTTGCAGGCTTTGTATGCCGCAAAAGCGGCTATGAAGTCTTATTTAGAAAACAGACCTGTTAAACTCTCAGAAGTAAGATAAAGGATAATAATGAAAAAGTCCATATGCTTAGAAACCATATTTACAGAAGTTGATTTTTATGATCGTTTTTCTCTTGCAAAAAAATATGGTTTTACTTATGTTGAGTTTTGGACACATCATGATAAAAATATTACAAAAATTAAAGACTTACTTCTAAAATACTCTTTAAAACTTGCAAGTTTTACAGGGGATTACAGATATTCACTTATAAACAGGAAAGAACAAAATGTTTATATACAAGATATTAAAGAAGCAATTAAAGTAGCCAAATTTTTATCCTGTAAAAATATTGTCATTCATTCTAATGCTTTAGGGGATGGAGGGGTGGTTATTAATCATTATGAARATTTAAGCACASAAGAAAAAACAGACRCAATGATAGAAACATTAAARATGTTAAAARATGAAGCGMAAAAYKCTGGTATTTGTTTGGTTTTAGAAGCYTTRAATRTTCATGAAGATCATYATGGAAATRCYTTAAKACATACCAAAGATGCWGCGCATATTATAAAAGAAGTATCTTGTGATTTTATAAAAGTTTTATACGATATGTATCATATGCAAATAAATGAAGGCAATATTATTTCTACTTTAAAACAGTACCAAAAAGAAATTGCTTACATTCATATAGCAGATGCCCCAGGACGGGCAGAACCAGGTACAGGAGAAATTAACTTTTATAATGTCTCAAAAACATTAAGAGAATTGTATACAAATATACCCATTGGTTTTGAATTATTTCCAAAAATAAATTCGGAAATAGCAATAAAAGAAATTATAAATTTATAGGAGAGAAAATGAGTAAAATAATAAAAGCTTTAATAAGCGGAGAGTTAGTAGAAAGTAAAACCAATAATTATGTAGATATGGTATCGCCTTTAACCAATGAAGTTATAGGAAAAGTACCTTGTATGTTAGAAAGCGAAATAGATGATGCGGTACAAAAAGCGCATAAAGCATATTTATTATGGAGATTTACTCCTGTTATGACACGAACAAGAGTAATGCTTAAGTATCAAGCTTTAGTGAAAGACAATATGGAAGAATTAGCAACAATTCTTTGCGAAGAATCAGGAAAAACCTTTGATGATGCAAAAGGAGATTTAGTAAGAGGATATGAAGTAATTGAGTTTGCDTGTTCTGCGCCTACATTATTAATGGGAGAAACCATAGAAAACGTTGCAAATAAAGTAAATACCTATTCTTATAAACAAGCTATTGGAGTATGTGCTGGAATTACACCTTTTAATTTTCCAGGAATGATTCCTTTATGGATGTTTCCCTTATCAATAGTAGCWGGAAATGCATTTATTTTAAAACCTTCAGAAATGGTTCCCAATACGGCATTAAGATTAGCAGAACTTTTATATGAAGCAGGCGCTCCTAAAGATATTTTACAAGTCGTTCATGGACAAAAAGAACAAGTTGATATGTTATTAGATCATGACTTAGTACGTTCTTATTCTTTTGTCGGAAGTCCTGCTGTTGGAGGATATATTTATTCACGAGCAACTGCTAATTTAAAAAGAGCACAGGCTTTAGTTGGAGCTAAAAATCATATGGTTATTATGCCAGATGCAAATAAAGAAAATGTATTAAATGCTCTGGTAGGAGCATCAATGGGAGCAGCAGGTCAACGATGTATGGCTATTTCCGTTGCTTTATTTGTAGGATCTGCCAAAGAGTGGATTCCTGAATTAGTTGAACGTTTATCAAAAGTAAAACCAGGTGCTTGGAATGATAAAAGTGCGGATTACGGTCCTATTATTACAAAAAAAGCGCAAAACAGAGTAGAAGATTTAATTGCACAAGGTGTAAAAGAAGGAGCTAATCTTGTTTTGGATGGAAGAGGCGCGAGCGTAGAAGGATACCCAAATGGAAATTGGATTGGGCCTACTGTTTTTAGAGATGTTAAAGTAGATATGGATATATACAAAGCTGAGATATTTGGTCCTGTTATTTCTATTTTAGAGCCAGAAAGCTTAAATGAAGCCTTAGATATTATAAATAATAATATGTTTGGAAATGGTACGTCTATTTTCACTTCAAGCGGAGCAGCTGCTACTAAATTTAGAAGAGAAGTATTAGTAGGACAAGTTGGTATTAATATTCCTATTCCTGTACCTTTACCMTTCTTCTCATTTACAGGATGGAGAGGTTCATTTTATGGAGACCTTCATGCGTATGGAAAACAAGCTATGACTTTTTATACAGAAACTAAAACAGTGACTGAAAAATGGTTTGAAGAYGAAGAATATGAAGCAGTTGCTTTTAACTTTAAAGAAAATCACTCAAAATAATAAATTAAAGCGAAAGCTTTAATTTATTCCTATACAAATAATCTACACAACACTTATATAACAATAATTAAAGACATGGAGCACAAAATGAAAACAATTGGTATTGGTTTAATTGGCAGTGGATATATGGGGAAAAGACATGCAGTTGCATTACATGCAGTAGGTGCTGTTTTTAATACCAAACTTCGCCCTATTTGTGAAATGATATGTACGACAAGCCTAAAAGGTGCTAAAAAAAGTGCCCAAGAACTTGGCTTTTCTTCGTATACAAATAATATACAAGAACTTATTAATAATCCAAAAGTAGATGCTATTATAATTGCAAGCCCCCAAAATACACATAAAGACATTGCTTTAGCTGCTTTTGAATTGGGAAAACCCATTTTATGTGAAAAACCTTTAGGAGCTTCACTTGCTGATGCTAGAATTATGAGTCAAACAGCAAAAACACTTAATGTCGTTAATATGATAGGTTTTAATTATATAAGAACCCCTCTTACTCAATATGCGAAAAAACTGATTCACGAAGGAGAATTAGGAGATATCTTATACGTAAGAGCAGAACATTCAGAAGATTTTTTTGCCAATCCAAAACATAAAACTACCTGGAGAATTAAAGGCAAAGAAAATGGAACCATGGGAGATCTGGCGCCACACTTAGTAAATCTTATGCATTATTTGTTGGGACCCATTGAAGAATTATGTGCCCAAATTGATGTAAAAAGAGAAAAAGACAAATCCAAAATGGAAATACAAAATAATCTTAATGATGATCAAGCACAATTTATGTGCACCTTTGAAAATGGTGCAAAAGGGCACTTATCTTTCTCTAGAGTTGCCCCTGGGCGAAAAATGGGACTCTCTTATGAAATTACAGGAACAAAAGGAACACTGCGTTTTGACCAAGAAGATCAGAATGCTTTATATTTATACAAAATGCATGAAAAAGATGAAGGTTTTAAAAAAATCCTAGCAAGTCCCTCTCATCCAGATTTTGGAATGTTTTGTGAAGGCGCAGGTCATGGTACGGGATATCAAGATTTATTAATTATTCAAGCCAGAGATTTTTTAGAAGCTATTCAAACAGGAAGTACATCATGGCCAACATTTCAAGATGGTTTAAAAGTAAGCCAAGTTATTGATGCAGCATGGCTATCTCATGAAAAAAAAACATGGGTACAAGTCACAAAATAAAAAGCAAGGCAAAATTTATTCGTTAAAATAAAGGAAAAATAATGTTGCAAAATGAAGAGCTTTCACTTAAAGATTTTAAAAAAATTTGTAAACAAGTGCTTAAAAAAGAAGACTATCCTTTGTCCTGTTTTATAAAAAAGAATATTGTTATCTATGATGGAGACAAACTAAGAAAAAGCTTCTCAAAGAAAAAACGAGTGTTTTATGAAATTGAATTAGCCAAAGTATTTGAAGAGGGTTCAGGAATTGTTGTGATTCAAAACTTTTTTGATAATAAAAAGATTATTGGCAGAATGAATACAGTCTTTGATGCTATTTTAAAAGAAGAAGAAAACAAAGAAGCAGCGGATCATTTTGCAAAAGGTGGGCAGAATGCTCGCATTTGGAATGCCTTTGAAAAAAGTGCACTTAAAGATGCAAAGGTATTTGTAAAATATTATAAAAACCCTTTACTGTCTTTAGTGGCAAAAGCATGGTTGGGATCAAATTACCAAGTCACTTCACAAGTCAATATCATATATCCTAAAGGTAAAGCTCAAGCTCCTCACAGAGATTATCACTTAGGTTTCCAAGAAAATGCAGCAGTGCTTTCTTATCCTTTGCATTCTCAAATCATGTCAAGGCTCTTAACCTTACAAGGGGGAGTAGCTCATGTAGATATACCTATAAAAAGTGGACCTACAAAATTTTTACCTTTTTCACAGCAATATAAACCCGGATATTTGGCGTGGAGAGAAGAAGAATTCAAAAACTATTTTGAAAAGTCTTATGTTCAAATTTCTCTAAAAAAAGGGGATGCTATCTTTTTTAATCCTGCTGTATTTCATGCAGGTGGAGAAAATAGAAGTAAGAATATTATTAGATCAGTAAACCTTTTACAATTATCTTCTGCTTTTTCTAAACCCATGGAAAATGTTGATTTATATAAAATTAGTCTTAACATTTATAAAGACTTACGAAAAGTAAATAAAAAAGGTTTTTTTGATAAACATTCTTTAGATGCCATTTTAACAGCTTCTTGCGATGCTTACTCTTTTCCAACCAATCTTGATAAAGACCTTCCACTAGGATCTATGACACCTCAAACACTAAAAGAATTATGCCTGCAGGCTTTAAAAGAAGACTGGAAATATTCAAAATTTAAAGAAGAAGTAAATAAACATAAAAAAAGAAGAAACTCTTAGTTATTTGGCGTGAGTATTATAATAGTCTACAAGTTTATTAATAACATCATTACTTTCTATACAATCTATAATATTCATAACAGGAACTGGGAAAAATGGGTATTGGCATAAAGAAGGAATGTTTGAATATACAAGAGAACACGTATCAGGGTTTGAGTTCTTTTTATACGATAAAATCATAAATTTTTCTTTCTTGAAATCCAAATATACCTTAGAATTTACTTTTAACTCAGCAGTAACGTAAGCAATAGATGCATAAGAGTGATACGCCAATAAAACTTTTTCATAAGTAAAATCTTCACTAAAATAAGCTTCTAGTTTTACTTTAAAGTATTCAATTTTTTCAAAGTTTACAAGAGCTTCGCGATCTTCATTTGTACACTCTTTCCAAACTTCTAAAAAATTTCTTTTTAACTCTTGAGTATTGGTTATTTTTTGCATAAAGGATAATAGCTTAAATGCCATTTGATAAGCATTAGAGTTAAGTAAAATAATCAATAAATCTTGTATTTTCTTTTGGAAATAAGACTGTATCTTTTATTTTTTATATCTCAAAACGAATAGTAAACAAAGCACCTCTAAAAATCTTACTTTCATATTCGTATTCTACATTTTTTACCTCAATGCTGCCACCTAACTCTTTTTCTATAATTTCTTCCACCATGTACAAACCAATACCTACTCCTTCATTTTCTTCTTTTGTTGTGAAGTAAGGCTCAAATATTCTAGATATAATTTTATCTTCAATGCCTCCTGCATTGTCCTTTATTTTAATTACAACAAAACGCTCTTCTGTATAAACCTTAATAAAAATAAAGCGTTCAAAAGAGGAATCCTTTAGTGCATCTTTGGCATTATTTAAAATGTTTATAATAACCTGCATGAGTTCATTTTCAACAGCAACAATATTAATAAAATCGATTTCTTCTTTTATCATTATTTTTTTATCATCAAATTGCGCACTTATAATAGTAAAAACCTTAAGAAAAGTATCTTGCAAATTAAACGCTTCTTTTTGTTTTTTGGGGTTAATGAAATTTGTAAAATCATCTATTGTTTTCGACATATATTTTAATTGAATCATACAAGAATCAACGTCTTTACGTATTTCTTTCTCATTTAAATTTATACAATTGTCTCGTAGGTACTGAATAATTAAAGAGACATTATTCAAAGGTTGTCTCCATTGATGAGCAATATTACCAATCATATCCCCCAATGCAGATTTTTTTGTCTGCTGAGCCAATACAATTTGTTGTTTTTGCGTTTCTAGCTCTAAGGATTTTCTCCTTGAAATATTTCGTATTACGGAATGAAATACCGTTTTATCATCTAATTCTATTTCTGTAATGGTAATATCGCACCATACTTTTTCATGATCCTTTTTTACAAATAAACATTCAAAATTACTTGATTTATGAATACTACATTGTGTAATTATCTGTTTCCAATTAACCCAAGAACTGTCATTTTCTAATTGAGCAGAAGGAGAAATATCATAGGTACTTAATCCAATAAACTCTTTTTTATTTTGATACTTCATCATTTTTAAAATGGCATAATTACAATCTATAATTGTGCCTTCTTTATCTAATAAAACAATACCATCTGAGGATTTTTCATATAATGTTTTAAATACATTTTTTTGTTTTTTTAATTTGGAATTACTCATTTTAATGTCTTTTGCATATTGGTCAATTGTTAATTTTGTTTTCCTTGATGTTAAATAAAAAGCCAAAGAAGTTAACAATGACAGTAAAATTGAAATGTAAATACCAACATAAATATAATTTTCTATTTGAGTATTTATATTATTCTTGATTTCATCAATTTCTTTTTGCAAATCATCAAAATAAAAACCAGAACCAATAACCCAATTCCAATCTTTTACCAGATAAAGAAAAGACATTTTTTTGTTCTCTTTTTTGCTATTATTTTTTGAAAATGAATAAGAGATAAACCCCTCATTCTTCTCTTTCAGGAGCTTTAAGTAACTTTTTCTGTATGTATTAGTGCTCATACTTGTAGTATTAAGTTTTAACTTTTTACCATTATATGAAGCATTCCCTTGATTGATAATAACTTCTCCATAATATTCACCTTTTTGTTTTTCATACAATTTAAATAAAAATAAATAATGATTGTTATCATACTTTAACGCTTCAAAGGATTTGATGGTTTGTTCTTGAATTTCCTTTTTTAACTCATCTAAATAAATTCCTGTACCAATAATCCAATTAAGTTCTTTTATCTCTCTTGTATACAATAGTTTTTCATATTTTTTCTTTCCAGCATTTAGTTTTGTAAAATAAATTTTTTCATAAACACCATCTCTGTTAAAAATGCTATGACCTTTCATAACAAACAATTCTGTCACATGTTTACCCAAAATATTTTTATTGGGATGCCCAAGAACTCGTCCTGTTTCTAAATCTGTTATGAATATATATTCATTTTTATTTTCATATCTCATATTGGTAAGCATAGTATGAATCAAATAATTCAAATCTTTTTTATTTAATGAATTTTTATATTTTTTTATCATTGCATTACTTAAAATAACAGCATTATCAATTTTTACTTTAATACGTTTTTTTAATACATCTTCAACTTCTAAAGCTTTCAACTTAAAAGTATTTGCAACATAACGTACTTTTGTTTCAATAATTTTTTTCTGTTTACTAATAAATACTTCTGACTCTTCTTTGATAAGTATGTTTTTATATTCATTTAAAAAATATATATTATAAACAGTTAATAAAAAAACAGATCCTACAATAAAAAAAATAGACAGAAAGATAAGTCGTGCAGTAAAATTTTGTTTCATTTATTCCTAACAACATTTTAAACTCTTAATAATTTATTTAATTATTAAGAGTTTAATTATACACAAATAATATAAAATTAATTTGATATTGAAAGAATAATTCCCTAACCCTTACATTATAAAAATAGTATCTATCTTAAAACTGTCTTTTGGGCATTTAATATATGAGGAGTAAGTTATACATCATTTTTTAAGAAATGTAATTTAGTGCATAATAAAAATGAAGTATAGTGATTATAGTGTTTTTATAAAAAGGGGTATTATTTGTTAGGTTAAAGTGTTAAATGAATGCTAAATTCTGCACCTTTAAAAATCTTATTTTCATATTCGTATTCTACATTTTTCACCAGAATTTTGCCGTTTAATTCTTTCTCAATAATTTCTTCTACCATATATAAACCAATTCCTACACCTTCATGTTCTTTTTTTGTTGTAAAATAAGGTTCAAATATTCTAGTAATAATTGCATTGTTAATTCCACCGGCATTGTCTTTTATTTTTATAATGATTTCTTCGTTTTTTGCATACGCATCAATAAATATCATTTTATTTTCGATTTTATTAGAAAGTAAAGCATCTCTTGAATTATTTAAGATATTAATAATAACTTGCATTAATTCATTTTCAATTCCGTACATGTTAATTTTTTCAATATTTTTACTTATTTTAATATTCTTATCATTAAATTGAGCAGAAATAATTGTAGATACTTTTATAAAAGTATCTTCTAAATTAAAATGTTCTTTTGCTTTATTGGGATGGATAAAATTAGTAAAATCATCAATTGTTTTAGACATATAATTTAGCTGTATCATACAGTTTTCAACATCTTTATGAATTTCTTTTTCATTCATGTTAAGACAATTATCTCTTAAATAATGTATAAGCAATGAAACATTATTTAAGGGCTGCCTCCATTGATGGGCAATATTACCAATCATATCACCCATGGCAGATTTTTTAGATTGTTGGGCAAGTACTATTTGCTGTTTTTGCATTTCTGATTCCAAATATTTTTTACTTGAAATATCTCTTAATACAATATGGACAACTGTTTTATCATCAAGTTTTATTTGGGTAAGAGTAATATCGCACCATACTTTTTTTCCATTTTTTTGAAGAAATAACCATTCAAAATTAGTTGATTTTTTTTGAATACATATTTCAATATATTTGTTCCATTTTTCAAATGATTTTTCACCCTTTTTTTGTTTCAAAGGAGAAATATCATATACATTCAAAATCAAAAAATCATCTTTATTTTTATACTTTAATATTTTTAAAACAGCTTGATTACAGCCAATAATATTAGCTCCCTCATTTAACATTATAATACCATCCGCAGATTTTTCATAAAGTGTTTTAAAAACATTTTTTTGTTTTATTAAATCTTTATTGCTCTGTTTTATATCTCTTGCATAACTATTAATCGTAGCTGCTATTTTTCGCGAAATAAAATAAAAAACCAAAGACGTTAAAAAAGATAAAAAAATTGCAATATATACAGCCGTCAAGATATAATTTTCTATTTGAACATTAATATTCTTAGTAATACTGTCAATCTCTTTTTGTAAATCATCAAAATAAAAACCTGTACCAACAACCCAAGACAAATCTTTTATCAAAAAGAAAAAAGACATCTTTTTATGCAAAGTGGAGGAAGTTCCTTTTGGATAATAGTAGGTTACAAAACCTTCTCCATATTCATTTAATAGGGATAAATATTCATTTCTATATTTGTTCTTTCGTTTAATAGGGGTATTCAAAGAAAGTAATTGGCCTTTTAAACTACTATTGCCTTGATGTAAAATAATTTTTCCGTAATTATCATTGATTTTTTGCTTATACAGTTCAAAAAGAAAAAGATAGTGTTTGTTATCCTTTTTCAAACGTTGCAATATTTTTAAATTTTGAAGTTTTAATTCTTTTTGAATATCATCAAGATATATACCTGTTCCAATCAACCAATTAAAGTGTTTAATTTTTCTAAGGTAAATTAGCTTTTCATATTTTTTATCAATACCAGAAGGTTTTGGAAAACGTATTTTATGAAATATTCCATCTGAATCTTTTAGACTTCTTAATTCATTTAATTCTATTTGAGATAATCCACTTACTTTTTTACCAAGGATTCTTTTGTTCGCATGAACAAGTATTCTTTCAGTATTAATATCAGTAATAAAGATATATTCATTTTTATTTTTATACTTTACATTTTGAAAGATATTTATTAACATTAATTTTAATTCAGCAGATGTAGTTTTATCTTTGTATTCATCAATAATTTTATTACTTAGGATAACAGCATTATTAATTCTTGTTTTTATTTTTTCTTTTAACATATCTTCTAAGTCCAAAGATTTTGCCTCAAAAATACTAGTAATGAACTTGACTTTACCTTCTATAATGTTTTTTTGTTTATTAATATAACGTTTTGTTTCTTTTTTAATCAGCATTTCTTTATACTCATTAAAGACATAAATATTATAAACAGTAAGAAAAAACACAGAAATAATAATAAAAAATATTGATAATATGATTAATCTGGCAGTAAAGTTTTTTTTCATCTAGAACCTAGTATTTTTAAAAATAAAAGAGCATTTAATTTTCATTATACTTATAATCAAATATATATTTACTTATCTTTGCAGATATTTTTTTCTTTTTTTTCAATAATGGTAATACTAGAACATTTTTATCAAAAATATCTTTTATAATTCATAAGCACATTTTATTTACATAAAAGTATATTATAATAGAATTTCATATACGAAATATTTATAATTTGTTATAAACCTATTTTTTAATATCTTAAATCAACTTATGTATATTTTTGTATGATAATCTAAAAAGACAAATAAGGAATAAAATGCACTTCGAAACAGCAGACTTATGTGATGACAATCAAGATAAAAAGATACAAATACTTAGCCCTAAATTCAAGAACTATGGCGGACTTAAAAAGTGTTTTGGTCAAATAATTACTATTAAACTAGATAAAAGTAACTGGCGATTATTAGAAATGCTAAGAGATGAAGACGGTGAAGGAAAAATCGTTGTTGTAGATAATGCAGAATATTTTTATGGAGTTGTTGGTGATAAATTAATGGCTTTTGCAAAAAACAATAACTGGCAAGCAATAATTTTAAACGGTTATGTAAGAGATACGGCACATACTAGAAATATTGATGTTGCTTTATATGCGATTGGTGCTTGCCCTTTAAGAAATTTTGATAAAACAGAATCTTCAAGAGGAGATCAATTAAGTTTTGGTGGTGTTACTTTTCATGAAGGCGATTATTTATACGCGGATTGTGATGGCGTAATTATCTCAAAAGAAAAACTTATTTAATTACAGTGTTTTCCAAAAGGGAAAACACTGTAAATCCAAAATATAAATTATTTTGTCTTAGACACTAAAATTTTCTAAAAATGTATTTTTTGTTTACTAAATACTCTTATTTTACTTAAAAAACAAAATAACCCCTGCTTTTGAACAAATCTTAATCAAAATTAATATACAATTGCCCACTATAATTTTAAGGAATGTTTTGGCACACGAATATGCGAGATACGAAGATATCGATAAAAATAAACTTCAAGAAGACATTGAAGAAATAAGAAAATCTCTGGGAAAACCCAATCAAGAAGACTTTTTACATTTATTGAAGTTAGAGAGATGGGGTAGATTTTTTACCATGAGTGGTTATTTTTTAATATTATTTGTTGGTTATTTAGAAATTTCATACACTATTACTTCACTAATATTTTGGCCTATAGCCCTTAGTGCTGCTGTTTGTTTAAGTATTGGAAATGTCTCTCGTTGGGCAAATATAGCACATCCTATTTTACATGGGGCTTATGATAAAATTCCTAATATTCCTAAGCGTTATACCAAATCTGGTTTCGCAAAACATGGAAGAAGATATTTAGATTGGATAGATTGGATTAAACCAGAAGCTTGGTCTTATGAGCATAATATTATGCATCACTATCACTTGGGAGAAGATGATGATCCAGATAATGTGGAAAATAATCTTCAATGGTTAATTAAAGCTAAAATTCCAATGTTCTTAAAATATGTTTTTGTTTACGCTTTTGCAGGTACGTGGAAATATTCTTATTATGCACCCAATACCTTAAAAATTTTGGAAAATAAAAAAAGAAGAAAACTAAAATTAAAAGAAATAACTACTTATGAATGGAACCCATTTAAAGGAACAGGAAAAACCTTATGGAAAGAATATATTCTTCCTTATTTTTCTATTCGTTTTATACTTATTCCTTTATTATTTTTACCACTTGGTTTAGAAGCGGTATTTAATGCTTTTATTATTACTTTAATAGCTGAATACTTAGCGAATTTACACTCATTTTTAGTAATTGTACCTAACCATTCTGCTGGAGATATTTACAGATTTGATACTCCACACAAATCTCARGGYGAGTTTTATTTACGTCAAATTATGGGAAGTGTTAATTAYAAAACAGGAACRAATATTGTTGATTTCTCTCAAGGCTGGTTAAACTACCAAATTGAGCATCAYATTTTTCCAACCCTTCCTTTATCACAATTGCAAAAGATACAACCCCTCATTAAAGAATTGTGTGCAAAACATAATCTGGAATACCGCCAAGAAAGTGTTTTTAAACGAATGTATTTAACAATTGAATTAATGGTTGGTAATGCTACTTTACTAAAAGTAGGAAATATATAAAAATATAAAAGACTTCGCTCTTTTATATTTCTCTAACATCTAAAAAACTTCCACTCTCRTATTTATTYGCATTTTGTAAAACATCATCAAATTTTAAAGCAGCCTCTTCTKTAGAAAAAGCAAGACTGTTTTTAATTATTTTTGCGGATGGAAATTTTTCATCGTCTAGTTTTAAAATACTCGCTCTTATATCTGTATCCACAATACCAGGAGCAAGAGCTAATACTTTACACTCTTTATTTTCAAGTGCATACAAAGCCATTAACATATTTAAAGATGTTTTTGACATACAATATGTACTCCAACCTAAAAGAGCATTAATAGAAGCACCCGAAGATGTTGCAATAATAGTTTTAACGTCGAGGCTGGAAAAAATATCCAGTAAAACTTTATTTGAATAAACATTTACATTCATGATTTCTTCAAAATCATTCAAAGAAAGTTTCTCTAGAAAATCTACTTTGCCTAAGATTCCCGCATTTAGATAAACACACTCCCACTTCTTTTCTTTTTGTATAAAAGAAGAAAGTGTTTGATTAATGGATTTTGTATCTTTTAAATCACAACGCTCAAAAATAAAATTTTTATCAGTAATTTTTGGCATTCTTCTTGCTGTTCCATAAACTTTATATGATTTTTTYAAATACAGCTGTGYAAGTGCYAAACCTAAACCWGARCTACAGCCCGTAATAAAGATATTTTTTTGCATAATAAACCTTTAYAMCWATTTTTATWAGATATCTTAACAAAATAATATAATATTTCTCATTTTTTAATATCAAAAAGATATAATAAGAAATCAAAAAGGAAGCTATATGAACTATCCTATTTTTACAAAAGAACATCAATCTTTAATGGCAAAGTACTTAAATATTGGTATTTTCAATCACCTAAAAAACTTAAAAAGCAAGAATGATTTTACCCTAGAAAAAGCCATTAATTCAGGCCTTAAAAACCCAGATAGTGGTATTGGTGTATATGCAGGAGATGAAGAATCGTATACATTATTTGCTGCTTTGTTTGATAATATCATAGAAGATTATCATGGTTTTAAAAAAGAGGATAAACATATATCCAACTTAAATGCATCGTATTTAAAAGCACCCTTATTAAAAGAGCATAATAAATACATTCTCTCAACACGCATACGCGTAGGAAGAAACTTAAAAGACTTTCCTTTAGGCCCAGCTATTAGTGATATTCAAAGAAAAGAAGTTGAAAAGATAGTTTCAAAAGCATTAGAACACTTAGAGTGTGATTTAAAAGGAAAGTATTATGCTTTAAATGCTTTAAATAAAAAAGAGCAAGAGAGTCTAATAAAAGATCATTTTTTATTTAAAGAAGGGGATCGATTTTTGCAAGCTGCTTCTTTAAATAATGACTGGCCAAATAGCAGAGGTATTTTTCATAATATTGAAAAAACATTTTTGGTTTGGATTAATGAAGAAGATCAATTAAGAATTATTTCTATGCAAGAAGGTGGAGATATTAACACTGTATTTAAAAGACTGYTAAAAGCCATACACTTATTAGAAGAGCATATGCAATTCTCATACAATGAACACTTAGGATATATCACWTCWTGCCCTACTAATTTAGGAACAGCAATGAGAGCTTCTGTTCATATTAAACTTCCWAAATTAAGCATGGATATGAAAGAATATAAAAAAATTACGGATAAGTATTTTTTACAGATAAGAGGAATTCATGGRGAACACTCAAAAAGYGAAGGGGGTATTTATGATATTTCTAATAAAAGAAGACTGGGAGTTAGYGAAGTACAATGTGTGCAAGATATGTACGATGGAGTAAGTGCTTTAATTAAAAAAGAAGAGTCTTTATAAAAAAGGCTTTTCTTTTTTTAAATTAGACATTATAGTTTTAAACTTTAAACCTTGTGCCACTTCTTTTTCAACAATCATTTTTCCAATGGGTGCGATAGAAATCACAGCCAATTTATAATGTGCAAAAGCAAAAGGAATACCAATAATACTAATTGCAGAAACTACCATACAAATCACATGTCCAAGGGCTAAAAAGAATCCAGCAAAAATAAACCAAATTACATTTCCTACTAAACCAAAAGACGARGTDCCTATATCATTTTBHTCTAAAACATCTCTGTTAATAGCTTCATAACCAAAAGGAAAAAATGTAAACTTTCCTATTACGAAACATGCTCTACCCCAAGGAATTCCTATAATACTTACAAATGCAAGCAGTGAAAAAAACCACCAGGTAAGTCCCATAAAAAAGCCTCCAAATATAAACCACAAAAAGTTTAAAATAAAGCGCATGTTTTTCCTTTAGCTTATTAGCTATAAATGAATTAGTCTTCTTTTGTATCTTCTATTTTTTCTTCATTATTGTTATTTTCTTCAGATTCTTCAGTTTCTTCAGTTTCTTCTACTTTTTTTACTTCTCTTTTTTTAGCAGATGAAAGCAGTTCTATATATATACTTTTTGCATCAGAAGTACTTGCTTCATCAATATTTTTTGTAATTTCAGTAAAATCAATAGTTTTAGCTTCTTCGTCATTAAACGAAAATTTACAATCAATATTCCAAAAATCAAAACCTTCTGGTAATTTTTTGTTTTTTTCTCTTTTGATGTATTTTCTAACATCGTGTTTAATCGCTTCTAAAACTCTTTCTTTTTTCTTTTTTACATCATCTAATTGATATGTTTTTTTCATTAAAATCCTTTGCGCGAATTATAGCAGTATTTTTCCATTATGCTTAAGGAAAATTGGTTAAATTACTTTGTGTTTTTACAGCTGTGAATACTATTTCAACTAGGGTTTGAGGTGTGGACATTTTTCCTTCTACACAAGCTCTGGAGGGAGGGTTGTCTCTATCAACCCATTCATCCCATACTTCATTAAAAGCAGCAAAATCTGCGTCAATATCTTTTAAAAATATTTCTGCTTTTAAAAGATATTCTTTGCTTGTACCTGCTTTTATAAAAAGCCCATGTGCAATCTTTAAAACATCAGCTGTCTGACCTTTTACATCTAAGCTTTTATCTTCTGGAACAATACCTGCAAAATAAATCACATTTTGATATTCAACAATCTTACTCATTCTTGGTCCTGTCATATCTCTTGTAATCATGATATTTCCTTTGAATTGTATTTTTAGAGTATATCACTATTTTCTTTAGTAACAAAATGTTGACCATAATCAATTTTTTAATCTCATTTTTTTGTTATATTAAAATATATTATACAAAGGCAAACAGTGATTTATACAAGTATTCTAACCCTACATCTTTTATGTGTATTTATTTATGGCGGTTTTTTATTCGTAGATATTTTTTTTCTTTCCCAAATGAAAGAAAAATTAAATAAAGAAGAACACAAAATTGCAAGAGAAGCTGTCATGCAACATGTTAGAAAAGTAGTTCCATGGGCTCTTTTATTAGCTGTTGCTACGGGACTTTATTTAATTTCACAAGTATTTGGTCCTATTGAAAATCAAAGCTTGACTTATTATCAAAGCCTCTTAAGCCTAAAAGCATTTTTAGGACTGTGGTTGGGAATAAGAGGTTTTAATCAAAAGTTTTTTAAAATAAACCCTTTTGTATTCAAAGGACATGCTTTACCATTTACTTTTGTAGTATCAATGATAATTCTTTCAAAATTTATGTATTTGTAAAAATAAAGTACATAAATAATGAAATATTTTTATTTAAGAAACACTTTCTTCTAAAACTAAACTTCTTTCATAGGCTTCATGAATCCATTTTTCAACTTCACTTGGGTTATTAGACCATTCATATAGTTTGATAGAACCATTCTTAATATGCAAAGACATTTCTTCTGGCAAAATACTTTCATCAATACAATACTCTGAATTTTCTAATTTCACCTGCCCATAATAGGGAAATAAACCTTTTGATAGTTTTCCAGTATACGAAGGCAAAATTATCCCAAGCAGGCCATTTTTTGTTTTATCAAGTGAAGTATCTAAAGAAAAAGATATTTCATCGAGCACATATTTTTGCAATAAAGTATCATTCCCAATCAATACAATAGTAACCGTTGAAGAAACATCTAACTCATCTTCTAAAAAACTAGAAACTTTGATATTTTCATCATTAAAATACATTTTTACAAAATCATTTTTATATTCCGCATCATTTTTATCCGTAACAGTGGAGAGTTTCCCTGTATGAACATAAGAAAGAAATACTTTTTGTTTCTTTGTCATAATATACTCCTTAAAAACATTGTTAACTAAGACGTATAGACAGTATAAACTATCTATCCATACACAAAAGTAAAAAATTTAAGCTAGTTAAATATCCTAACAAATTATTTATTCTTAGAATAAAAAGTAGCTCAAAAGTACATTTTATAAAAAAAGTACCATAAAAAAAAGAAAATTTAAAAGCACACTTGTTTAACACTTCACTATACTAGGATAGAATTGTTTGTACATTAGAGGAGAAAATGTGTTTACTGAAAAAAATATACCAAAACTTATTATATTAACACCCATTGTTACTATCATTATTTTATTCATAGTAATTTTATATTATTTTATTAAAAGCCAAAATGACTATTTTTTAAAAGAAAGTCATCTTCTTGAGCAAGAGTATATTAATAAACAAAAAGTTGTATTACAAAACGAAGTCTCTGGGATTTTCGACTATATTAACTACCATAAAAAACTAATGATTAAAAATATAAAAAAAGACATGGAACTGCAAATGCAAGCTTTTATTAACTTATTAGAAGAGCAAACAAATGATGAAAAATATATGCAGTATATTAATCAAAATGTTAATGCCCGTACCGATTTTCTTATTTATGATAAAAAGAAACTCTTAAAAAATACCAGTGTATTTTTCAATATGAATAATCTTATTAGTTTTCAAAAAAATATGAAGACAAAAAAACAGAGTTTTATTTTTGTAGATGAAACAGACTTATATTTATTTAAATACCTAAAAAACAAAGATATCATTATTATTTTAAAAAAAGATATTTTTTATAATATGGATGATTTAAAATATTCTATTGCAAGGTGGGTAGAGTTTATACGTTTTGGGCCTAATAATTATTTTTGGATTCATTCTAATACTAATAAATTAATAGCTCATCCTTACAGACAAGAAGATATAAATAAAGATGATACTCACCTAAAAGATGGAAAAGGAACCTTTTATATTCAACAAAATATAAAACTGGCTATGAAGAATCACCAAGGAAATTTCTCTGAGTATTATTGGAACAAACCCAAAGAAAAAGAAAAAATTAAAAAACTGAGTTTTGTAAAACTCTATAAAGAATGGAATTGGGTTATTGGTACGGGTATTTACATGGACGAAATACAAAAAGTCATCATCACAAAGAAAAAAAGATTGGAAGAAAAAATAGACAAATATATAGAAGTAACCATAGGTATTACGATTTTATTGTTACTGTTTATGTCTTTTTTATCCGTAATGGTCTCACAAAAAATCAATAAAACCTTTAAAGGGTATCAAGATAAGGTCCATAAAAAAGAGCTAAAATTAAAAGACTTAAACCAAAACCTACACAGTAAAATAGCACTCGCTTTAAAAGAAGCTCAAGAAAAAGACCGCGCAATGTTACACCAGTCAAGGCTTGCACGTATGGGGAAAATGCTTAATATGATTTCTCATCAATGGAGACAACCCTTAAGCCAATTAGCAGGAATAATGATGGAACTTGAAACAACTGTTGCTTTTAAAAAAGCCAATAATCAATTTGTATTAAGCTGTGCCAGTGATGCAACTAAAATCATTCAATTTATGTCTTTGACTATTGATGATTTTAAAAACTTTTTTAAACCAGAAAAAAACAAAGAATTCTTTTATGTATCAAAAGCTTGTAATGAAGCCGTCTCTTTAATTAAAGACTCATTAATTAATGAAAACATACGCTTGCATTTAGATATTAAAAATGACAAAAGAATTAAAGGCTATGAAAGAGAATATGCCCAAGTAATTTTAAATTTTTTAGTCAATGCAAAAGATGCACTCTTAAGTAAAAAAATCAAAGATGCCCACATTACACTTAGCATTGATACAAAAGATAAGCGCTCAATTGTTTCTGTAAAAGACAATGCCCAAGGGATTAAAGAAGAACACATGGATTTAATTTTTGAGCCTTATTTCTCAACTAAAAAAGCTCAAGGAACAGGCCTTGGTCTGTATATGGCAAAAATGATTATTGAAACAAATATGCAAGGAAAACTTAGCGTTCATAATGATGAAGACGGTGCAGTTTTTAAAATAGTAATTTAAAAAAAGGACAATAAGATGATAGAACTCGCTTTAAAACTAAAAGACTATAAACTCTTATTAGTAGAAGACGATGAAGAAATACGCAAACGTTTAAAAAATACCTTGAGTTTTTATTTCAAAGAAATTTATGAAGCAAATAATGGTTTTGATGCTTATGATATCTATTTAGAACAAAAACCAGACCTTGTTATTACAGATATAGAAATGCATGATTGCAATGGAATAGACTTAGTAAAAAACATAAGAAAACTTAATTTATCAACGCCTATTATTATCATTAGCGCGTATTCAAAAGAAGAATACTTACTTAAGTTAATTAATTTAAAAATAGATTATTATATATTAAAACCTACCACAAGAGAAGATTTATTGTCTGCAATAAATATTGCTTTATTTCAAAATAATATTAGCTCTTTGCAAGTAGGAAAAGACCTTTTTTTAGATGTACAACGCTCGTGTATTTTTTACAAAAATGAAGAAATTATTTTAAGAAAAAAAGAGAAAAACTTTTTAGAACTTTTATATCAAAATAATAATAGAATTACATCTTATGCTTTAATAGAAGATTACATTTGGGTAGATAAAATAATGACACAAGATGCCCTAAAAACTTTTATTAAAGAATTAAGAAAAAAACTTCCTGTAAATATTATTGAAAATATTATACAAGAAGGGTATAAATTAGCAGAGTATTAAACATAATACTCTGAGTCTTTTTTATCACTAACAAACATATATCCAGGAGAATGAGTAATAGCAAAGGGAAGTTTCATTTCTTTTATTACATTTTCACACGTAACCCCACAAGGCCAAAAAACAGGAATTTCATCTTTTTTAATTAAAACTGTATCTCCATAATCTGGTCTTGAGATATCTTTAATACCTATCATAGAAGGATATCCTATGTGTATAGGACTTCCATGTACGCTTGGATAATGACTGCTAATTACGCAGGCGTCTGCCACCTTGTCTTTGACAATAGGACGCATAGAAACTACCATTGATCCATGAAAGTTATCCACAGGCTTTAGTTTAATATTGCTTTTATACATAGATACATTTAAACCTTCTTCAATATGTCGTAAACTAATGCCTTCTTTCATTAAAGGTGTCTCAAACGTAAAACTACAGCCAATTAAATAAATAACCATGTCTTTTGCATAATATTTTTCTATATTATTACTTGTCTCTACTAGCGCTCCTTCTTTTAGTATATTATAAGAGGGAATTTCCTTTAAAACATTAGCACCTTTTGCTAATACTTTTGAATAAGGACTCTCTCTTAGTATTTCTAAAATAGGAATGGCTTTTGCATTGGCTTTTGCAAATTTTTCAAAAGAATCGGCATACTCTTTAGGAAGCAGTAACATATTAGTTTGTAAATAACCCTTACACATTCCAGCTGTAGTTTGAGTAAACTCATTCTTAGCTATTCGTTTTCGTAAATCTTTTGGCGTCATTTTTTATCCTTATACGTATTGCACTAAAAACAGTGTAATTTCTGGAAATAATACCAATAAAAATGCCATTAACAACATAATTAAAACAAAAGGAAAACAGCCTTTCATAACTTCTGTAATACTTCCTTTGTTTCTTATGCCTTGAACTACATACAAATTAAGCCCAACAGGAGGAGTAATTAATGCCATCTCAATTAAAATAATCAAATAAATTCCAAACCAAATACTATCAAAACCAATAGCTATCATTACTGGGGCTATAATAGGAATGGTAATTACCATTAAAGATAAGGTTTCTATAAACAAACCTAAAATAATAAACAAAACAGTGACTATAAATAACATGGTATATTTTGAAATTTCTAAGGTTTCAATAAAATCAGCTAAATCTTCAGTTAAGCCAATAGATACTAAAACAAAATTTAAAAAATTTGCAGCAATAATTATAAACATAATCATACCAGTTGTTCGTACCGTACCTTTAATAGATTTGATAATAACATCAACACTCAAAGAAGCATTAAAATATACAATGACTAAAGAAACCAATACCCCTAAAGCAGCACTTTCAGTAGGCGTTGCAAAACCAGTATAAATAGAACCCATAATTAAAACAAAAAGAATTAAAATAGGCAATAAGTCTTTTAAAGCCAAAAATCGTTCTCTCCAAGTCACTTTTTGAAGTATTACAGTCTCTTCTTTATTAAGTAAAGAATAAATTAAAATAAAACCCATAAACAAAAGTGATAACAAAATACCAGGTACCAGTCCTGCAATAAAAAGTTTTGGAATAGAAGTATTTGTTAAAAATCCGTATACAATCAAATTAATTGAAGGTGGAATTAAAATACCTAAGGTTCCTCCAGCAGCTATAGTTCCAGCAAAAAGACCTGCTTTATAACCATATTTTTCAGCCTGAGGCATTGCAACTGTTGTAATTGTTGCAGCCGTTGCTACTGAAGATCCTGAAATAGAAGAGAAGATGGCAGAAGAAGCAATATTTGCATGTAACAAACCTCCTGGTAACCAAGACAACCATTTTTGCAAAGCAAAATAAATGTTTTTAGCAATTCCTGAATGCAGTAAAATTTCACCCAACAAAACAAAAAAAGGAATAGAAAGCAGTAAAAAATCTGTACTGGCACTCCAAGTTACTTCCCCAATAGATTCAAAAATAGCATAATCTGAGAAAAAATATCCCACTAGAGTCCCTACTCCTGCAATAGTTGAAGCAACAGGGACAGAGAGAAAAAGCAAAGACAATAATACTAAAACGCTTATAAGAACTAAAATCATACCTTCTCCTTTGAAATACCAGTATATTTATTTTTTTTATTGTCATATAAACTTTTAATTGCTTTCAATAATAAAACAAATACAACCAAAGAAAAAAATAAAAAACCCAACCACCAAATTCCTTGTGGAATCCATAAAGGTGTGCCTAAAGGTGTGTTTGCTGTGGAGTTTTTAAGTATAGATGTATACAAAACATCAAAAGAATAATACGTAAGTAATGTAGAAAAACAAAAAGTAAAACTCATAGCAATAACATCAAATAAATGTTTAAATCTTAAAGAGACTTTATTATGAATAATATCAATACGTATGTGCATTTTTTCAAACAATACATACGATAATGACCATGAAATTAATATTCCCAAAACATAAGAAGAGAGCTCATCGGCCCCACCAAAAGAAAACGAAAAGAATTTCCTTAATACAACATCTGCGCTTATTAAAAGCACAGATGCGAAAAGTAAAATTCCACAAAAATAAATAAAATATTCAGAATTTTTCTTTAACCGTTCAATCATAATAAAACCCTACTTAGCTTCAATAGAAACGATTTTTCCAATACTCTCATTCCATTGTTTAACAACTTCAGGGGATACTTTTTTAACCCATTTTGGAATAACATTGTTCACCAATATATTCTTAGCCATTAAAGTATCTTCTTCTTGTACCGTATGTAAAATCATATTATTTGCTTTGCCATAAGAACAATCTTGCCCGGTAAGACATTTTTCACCCTCAGACGTTTCATAATCCGTTTTTTTCCAGGCAGGAACAGTAATATTTTTATTAATAGAAGCCAACAATATTTTTTGTTCATTTTTTGAAAATTTATCCCAAGTGTTTAAATTCATAGCCGTTACTACATATGCCCATCCCCCAATTGGTAAAGGATATAAATGATTTGCAACTTCTCCCCAACCAGAAGAATACCCAGACAAGCCACCCGTAACTGCACAATCAATAACTCCACGTTGTAGGGCTTGAGGAACTTCACTATAAGACATAGTAATACCAGTAGCTCCAATTCCATCTAAAAATTCAGCAACCGTCCAACCAGAAGCTCTTACTTTTTTACCTTTTAAGTCTTTTAATGAACGTACTTCATCTTTACAAAAAAGTATTTGAGAAGGATAAGGAACAACTGCCAATAACTTAGAGTTGAAATCATTCTTTAATGCCGTATCCAGTGTTGGTTTATACGCTTCAACTATTTTTTCAGCCGTAACAATATCATTTGCTAATGCAGGAAAATCCAAACCAGCAATTGTTTGTGAATCAGATACCACATAACCACCTACTGTTGAAACCACATCAAACACACCTTTTGATAATTGCCGATACACTGCTGCGCCTTTTAATTTGATTTGTCCAAGTGAACTTAATCTTACTTTTGTATTGGCAAAATCTTTTGAAAATTCTTTTTTCCAATATGGTTTTTCATATTCTTTGTACAATGAAAGACTACTCCATGAACCAACCACTCTTAATTTTTCAGGTGCGCCATATATACTTGAGGCAAATAATACTGCACCCATTCCCACTAAAATACTTTTTTTCATTTTATCTCCTTTTTATTATTTCAAAGTATAACAAGCAGCAGTGTGTTCGAAGTGTGGTTTTTAAGAGCTTCAAAAGAAGCTATTTGTGCATATTCTTTTTGGTTTTATTAGTAGCTTCTGCTGTATAAGGATCTTCTGGCCAGTAGTGTCTTTTGTATTTTCCTCTTAATTCTTTTCTTACCTCAGCATAAGAATTTTTCCAAAAACTCTCTAAATCATTAGAAATTTGTATTGCTTGCATAGCAGGAGATAAAAGATGTATTTGTAAAGATACAGTATTGTTTAAAATCTTAGGGCTTTTCTCTAAACCAAAAACTTCTTGAATTTTTACTTTTAATACAGCCACATCTGAACTGTAATCTATACTAATATGTGTGCCACTTGGAACCTTTATACTTGTAGGCAAGAGGGATTCAAAAGTTTTCTTTTCTTCATAAGATAATAGTGAAGAAAGAATAGGAAATAAGTCCACATTTTTAAGTGCTTTAATACTCTTAACATTACTTAAATAAGATTCCAACCATTCTTCTAAATTATCTAATAAGTATTCATCGTTTATTTTTGAATAACTTTCATTTTCAAATAAAGCAGTATTTGTGTAAGCACTTAAAAAATTAAATCTATCTCTTAACTGTAAGGCTTTTTTACTCCAAGATAAAAGATCCAAACCTTCTTCACGTATTAAAGAAAGCAGTACTTTTGAAAAACCTTCCTTTGTATTTATTTCTTTTGCTTGAACACTTAACTCAAGATTTAAAAAAGAGAGGTGTTCCTTGCATTCAAAATTCTCTTTGTTTTTGTTATAAAAGAAGGATTCTTTTTTCTTTATTTGATGCGCAAAATATTTATATATATCTTTTTCTTCAATTTTTAAAGCCATTTGAATTAAAGAATCTTTGTCTTTACTAAGAATTTGTGAAACCACTAAATATTCACTTTTATATAAATGGTCATTCTTAGATAGAGTTGCACCTTTTTTATTACTTAATAGATATTTATTACCTTGTTGTTCTCTTCTTTTAGCCAATCGATCAGGATAAGCAAACAGTAAGAGTACTCCTATAATTGAAGCATTTAGTTTTTTACTAGAAGAGGTGATTTTTTTAATCTTTTTTATTTTTGCATACAGATTTTTGGCTTCTTTTTTCACTTCTTTTAATGCATAAGCTTTAATAGTAAAACTTCTCTCATTGTTTATTACAGCTAAAAACCTGCTTTTTAAATCACAATCTCTAATCTCATTAGTAAAAATATCTTTATTCTCTAAGAGTGCTGCTAAGATACAAGCTTCTTCTTCATATCCTAAATCACTTGCTTTTAAAATCATATAAGAAAGTCTGGGATGAAGTCCTAACGCTAAAGCCTCTTTTCCTAAAGTTGATATACTTAAATTCTCATCTAACATTTCTAAGTTTTGCAAGAGTTCATACGTAGAATTTAAACTTTTTTGTGTGGGTCTATCTATTAAAGATATTTCATTTAAGTCTTTTACTCCCCATAAACATAAATCTAAAAGAAAAGAACTTAGGTCTGCTCTTAATACTTCTGCTTTACTTACCTCTTCTAATATCTTAGTTTTATGCCACAGTCTATAACACTTTCCATTTCCAAGCCTTGCAGCTCGCCCTGCTCTTTGAATAGCACTTTGATCTGAAATAAAAGAAAGTTTTAATTGATTCATTCCTGTATCATGATTAAACAAAGCTACCTTCTGCGTTCCTGTATCTATTACTGTTCTTATTCCGCTAATGGTTAAAGAGGTTTGAGCAATATTAGTTGCTAAAACTATTTTTCTTTTAGCTGTAGAGTATATAGCTTTATCTTGTTCTTCTTGATTTAAAGCAGAATACAAAGGCAAAATATCAATGTCTTTTATCACTTCCTCTTCTAAAAAGTTTTTTAAAGTATTGATTTCTCTTGCTCCTGGTAAAAAAACCAAGACATCGCCTTTCTCTTTTTGTATTACTTCTAAACACGTATTTTGTAAAACCTTTAAAAAACTCTCTTCATCGTTTATTTTAATACTTTGCTTTAGATATATGTGTTGAAGTTCATACTGACTACTTTTACAGCGCACTATTAAGGATGTGGGTAAAACCTTTCTAATATCTTCTTCTTTTAACGTAGCAGACATAAGTAAAATTTTTAAATCTTCTCTTAATAACTCTTGTACTTCTAACATAAAGCCAAAGACAAATCACTGTGTATACTTCTTTCATGAAACTCATCAAAAATAACCAAGCCTATGCCTTCTAAACTTTGATCATTTTGAAGTTTTTTTATCAACACGCCTTCTGTGATTATAAGTATCTTTGTTTCTTTAGAATAATTACTGTCATTTTTGATTTGATACCCAACACTTTGTCCTATACTCTCATTTAACATTTTTGACATCTGTTTTGCTAGTGTTCTTGCAGCCACACGTCTGGGTTCTAAAAGAAGTATTCTTTTGTTTTGTACATAGCTTTCTTTCATTAAAGACAAAGGAACTAAGGTAGATTTACCAGCACCTGGTGGGGCTTCTAAAATAAGGGTTTGATTGTTTTGCAAAGAAGTTTTAATCTCTTCTAGTACTGTATTAATAGCTAGGTTTTTCATTTGTTTATTATACTGCTTTATACTAAAGGCAAACAAGGTTTTATGTATTTTTTAAATTGAAAAAAATAATATATAAACTTCTGCTTTTTAGGTGTATACTATAAAAAATAAGTTTTATGGGAGTTCTAATGCAAAAAAGAAAAATTCGTATGGGTATGATAGGTGGAGGATTAGAAGGTTTTATAGGAGCTACACATAGAAAAGCTGCATTTTTAGATGGCCATATTGATTTAGTCTGTGGTGCTTTTAGTTCTAATGCAAAAACCTGTATAACTACAGGAGCAAGTCTGTATTTAGAAGAAAATCGTTGTTATGCTTCTTATGATGAAATGATTAAAAAAGAAGCTTTACTTCCTTCTTCTATTCGTATGGATTTTGTCTCTATAGTAACGCCCAATCATTTACACTATCCTATGGCAAAACTAGCACTTGAATATGGTTTTCATGTGATGTGTGATAAACCCTTGTGTTTTGAAATAAAAGAAGCAGAAGAACTGGAAGCTTTATGTAAAAAAAACAATTTAATTTTTGGTCTTACTCATGCTTATACTTCTTACCCTATGGTTAAACAAATGCGAAAAATGATAGAAGATAACAAAYTKGGGRAAATACGAAAAGTTATTGTTGAATATCCCCAAGGTTGGTTAAGTACTYCTTTRGAAGATACAAATCACAAACAAGCTCTTTGGCGTATGAATAAAGAAMAAGCTGGAATTTCTTGTTGTATRGCAGATATTGGAACMCATTGTTTAAATCTTTTRGAATATRTTACACAATTAGAAGTRCAGTATGTATGTGCTGATTTAAGCACGTATGGAAATAATCGTAGTTTAGATGATGATGGAAATGTTCTTTTACGTTTAAACAAAGAAGTAAAAGGAATACTTCATGCTTCACAAATCTCAGTAGGTGAAGAAAACGATTTAAATATTCGTATTTATGGTGAACAAGCAAGTATCTCTTGGTCCCAAATGACTCCCAATACTCTAGCTTTTAAACAACAAGACAAAATAGCGCAAGTATACAGCGCAGGAGCTCCTTATTTAGAAGATATAGCTAAATACAATACCAGACTTCCTTCTGGTCACCCAGAGGGTTTATTAGAAGCTTTTGCCAATCTTTATAGAAACTTTGCCTTTTGTATACAAGACAAACAAAATAATCAAAACAGCAAAAAAGAGAATCTTGATTTTCCAGGAATAAAAGAAGGTATTAGAGGCATGCTTTTTATGCAAGCCTGTGTATACAATTCAAAAAGTGGTGAGAAATGGACAAAAGTAGAGCAGAAGAAATAAAAACTTCTCTCTTAGCTTAAGAAAAGTATTTAAATAAATACCTTTCTTTTTGTACTACGCTTTATTATTGTATAAATTGTTTGCCATCAGCACTTTTTAAAATGACTTTTGCAATATCGTCTGTTTCATTAGCTATATCTTTGGTTGTATTAGAAATACTTGCATTCTTCTGCGTTTTATGATCCAGTTCATTAATAGCAGAATTTATCTGCGCAATTCCTACTTCTTGTTCTTTACTTGCACTTTGCACATCTGTAATAAGCTCTATGGTTTTAGAAATATTTTCTCTAAGTCCCAAATAACCATCAATCATTTTTGAAGCAGTGTTTTTTCCATCGTTTGCTTTTATTGAAGCAGCTTCTACCAGTGCTTTGATTTCATTTGCAGCTTCTGCTGATCTTGAGGCTAAGTTTCTTACTTCTTGGGCAACTACTGCAAAACCTTTTCCAGCTTCACCTGCAGTTGCTGCTTCAACAGCTGCATTAAGAGATAAAATATTGGTTTGAAAAGATATTTGATCAATTACTCCTATTGCTTCTTTAATAGAAGATACTTGTTCATTTATGTCATTCATTGCTTGTGTTGTTTCTTCTGCAAGGTTTTTCCCTCCATTTGCCGAAGTATTTAATTCTTTTGCATACGAAGACATTTTACTTATGGTTTGATTATTGTTTGTAATATTTGCAGTAATCTCTTCTAAAGCAGCAGCCGTTTCTTCTAGTGCAGCAGCAGACTCATTTGAATTTGTATTTAATTCATTTACATTATTAAGTAAAACCTTACTGCTTTTCCCTAAAGCTTGCCCATTTGATTTATTCTCAAGCAACATTTCATTAATAATATCAGCCAAAGAATTTAATCCTAAAGATGTTTTTCCAGTGGCATTTTGTATTCTATGCGTAAAATCAAGATTTTGATAACTTATTAACGCATTATGAATTTTATTTAAATCAACAGCTACATCTCTTGCCATTATTTCAAGCATTTCATTAATCATAATTTTTAAATCTTCTAGGTTTTTATTATGAGTGCTTTTAGTGATTTCTTGTTTGATTTTCCCCTCTTTTACAAGAGAAACTACTCTTTTAACATCATTAATCAAAACAATATCTTCTTCCATTAGAGTTCTTGTTTTTGTGATATTTTCATTTACTTCATGAGCCATTAAACCAATTTCGTCCTTACTATTCACTTCAAGTAAACTTACTGTTTCGCTCTCTTTGTTTAAATACTTGAAAAAATCTCTTAATCCATATTGAAAATTATTCAAAGGTTTGATTACTTCTTTATTAATCACAAAATACGTAATAAGAGAAATTATAATCAAAAATACAAGAGAGATAATTGAGCTTTGAATTTTTATATTGTTTGAAGCCATTAATACTTCTTCTTCTGTGATTTCAGAAATAATCGCCCATTTTAAATCTTCACCAATTTTAATAAGTGAATAAGCAGATAATACAACTTTACCTTCATAGTTTTCAAGAATTTTAGTATCTGATTTTCCTTTTAAAGCATTTGTAGAAGCCAGCGTTTTTACAGCTCCTTTAGCTGGATTTAAAAAAGATGCTTTTGTACTGTGTGTTTTAGGTTCTAAATAACTGTCACTTCTCATTAAATAATCAGTTCCCACAAGATAATCTTCTTGGGTTTTAGCATATCCTTTTCTAAACTTCATTACATTATTAATTTCAACATCACTTATTTGAAATACTAAAATAGCAGTAATATCTTCATCTTCAAATACAGGAGCACCTAAAAACATAGTTGGATCATTATTGCTAGGGCCATAAGGTTTTATATCTACAAAAGTAGCTCTTTTATTTTCCATGGTTTTTGCGAAAACTTCACCTAAACCACTCTTTGTAAGCTCTCCAGTTTTTAAATTTTCACCATAATCGGATTTTTTATCAACAGCATAAACAACCTGCCCAGTTTCTACATTAATTAAATAAATATTTGCATATTTATTGGCTTTCATATAACTTGAAAAAAAGTTCTCATGAGGTTTAGTCATAGCTTGAACCAATTCTTCATCAACAGGAAATTTTCCTTCTGCATTAATATTCATTTGACCTTCAATACTGTCCATATCGTAAGCCAATTCATTCACATCTTTTGTTTTAGCCAGCACATTAATACTAGCAACTTTTTGTATAAAAAAGTTCTTAATTTGTTCTGTTTTACCATCACGTGCGGATGTTAAAGAACCATAACTCATTTGAGTAAGCGCAGAACTTGCTTTATTTACAGAAATAAAACCAACTGCACCTGCTATTAAAAACAATCCCAAAAGTGTGATTGCTAAAATTTTTATCTTTATACTTAGGGTTTTAAACACTAAATCTCCTTTAAAAAAAATACTTTACATGAAAGATATGACAAATTTATGATAAATAATTAAAATAATAGACTATTATATGGCACTTATAGACTAATAATTGAAATAAAATAATAACCATACGAATAGGTATTCTCAAATAAGAAAGAAAAAGTACGTACTGTACAAATACAAAATAAAGCAGCATATATTCTTATTTTAGATATTTAATAAACACTTGGTTATTATGAATCAAAATAAAAAAAAAGAAGATAGATATAAAGATGCAAAAACAAGAAAATTCAAGTCCTATAAAAATCAATGAAGCAGAAATATTTATCAAAGAAAATGCAAACTTGATATACGAATATATCAATAAAGAAGTACTAAAAAATACAGCAGTAATAAACAAAAAGTATTTTTTAAAAATAATAAAAGATATCTGTACAAAAAAATCAGCTCTTTTAATAAATCAAAATATTCTACCCTACGTTCTTTTTACACTTATTGGGAATAATGGAAAACTAGATTATACAAGTTTAAGAGAAGACACAATAAATTTAAGCACATTAAATAAAGAGTCTTCCACTTATTATAATTATGTAAAATTCTCAATAAAAGAGGATCTTTTCATTATAGAATTAATGCAAAATAAAACAGGAGGCATGGCTATAAAAGAAGACATAGTAAAGTTTAAAAAAGAGATTTTTATTAATAAAAGTGGTTTAGATGCTTTTATCTTAAAACAAAACAGTAGAAATATAAAATAATGATACTAAAGCTTAAATAAATCCACTTAATAGGACTTAATAATAAGTAACGTTTAAAGTAAAAGCTTTAGATTTTGTACTTTTAAGTATAATGATTCCACGAAAAATATTAAACCATAAAAACAAGGAATAAAATGAGAAATTACAATGCTTGAGATGATTATTGCTTCTTTTTTAAAAATTTGGCACTTAATACCACTGATTATTTTTATAATATTACTAAAAAAATTTGTTAATAAAAAAGACAAAAAAAGTAGAATAAATAAGAATGAAGAAAATGAAAAAAATGGGCTTACTTTGGAAGTACGTACACAAAAAAACTATGAAAACTTAGGTTATGAAGTAACACAAGAAAAAAAAGAAGAAGAAAAAATTGATTTTATTTGTAGCAGAGATAATAAAATACTCCTAATTCAATGTCAAAATGATTCTAAAGAAAAATCAATTACAGAAAATGACATAAAAACATTTTATAAAAATGCACTTCAATATCTAAAAACAAATAATATAGAAAAAAAAGATGCACAGTTTAGGTATGTAATAGCCTACAGTGATGTATTAAATAAGTCAGCCATTAAAATACTAAGAGATGATTTTTACAATTGTAAGTATGTTGTTTTATAAATAAAAGCACTTATCTTCACTTGTTTTTTAATAGAAAAAAAGAACGCAGTGAAGCGTTCTTCTTACATCTAACCTTGATTTAATCAAAAATACTTATACCGTCCAATAAATAAAGTTCATTCTTGCATTAGAAGGATGATAATCCTCTCTTAACTCAAAGTTTGTATCCAGTAATTCTAAATCTCTGATTTCACGTAAAGCAAATTGTCTCCACGTTTTATCACTTGAAGCATCACTTCCACCTTCAAGTTGAAAAGCACTTAAGGTATCTTTTCCTGCAGATGATTCACCAAAGGTATAAGGTTCTACCAGTCTGTTTTTATTTTTATAAGTAAATCGCAAAACTTGTTTATTTTCAATTGCTACTTTAATTATGTTTTCCATTTATTTCCTTATTCTTTTAGAAAAGAAGTATACAATACTTCAGTCTTATTTGTACTAGTCATTTCTCATGGCTTTTTTAAAGCTTGAAATTATGCTGTATATTTTAAAATTAAAGAACATTTAGTTTTCCTAATTTATTAAAATCATGTTAAGATAAGTATAATAGAATTAAATTATTTTTAGTATAGGACTTCAATATGTCACAAGTAACTAAGAAAGATATTTTAAAAATTATTACCTCTATTTTAGACATAGATCAAAAACTTACTGGAATAGATTATTTAAAAGAATTTATAAAAAACATTGCCCTTAATTTGGATGTCAAATATGCTTTAATAGGTCATCCTACAGGGGATTCATTAAGTGAATTAAAAACAGATGTTGTCTGGGCAGTAAATGATTTTGCTGATAATTTTGTTTATGAACTAAAAGATACCCCTTGTGAATTGGTTCTAACAGGTGAGCGTGTCTGCATACATGACAAAAATGTTATTAAAGACTTTCCTGATGATAAACTTTTACAAGACATGGGTATTGAAGCATATATAGGAGCACCTGTAGTATCTCGTACTAAAACAGGAGTATCCAGTATTTTAGTTCTTTTAGACGATAAAGCAATGCAAGATAAAGACTTTTTTGTTTCAATTGTAGATTTTCTTGCATTAAGAGCAAGTGCTGAGATTACGCAACATTATATAGAAGAAAGTTTACAGAATAAAGTAGAAGAAAGAACATTAGAATTAAAAAAAGCAAAAACAGAGATTGAAAAAATCAATAAAAACTTAGAAAAAAGAATAAAAGAAGAAATAAATGAGAATAAAGTAAAACAAGAAATCATTTTTCATCAATCCAAAATGGCGGCAATGGGTGAAATGATTGAAAACATCGCACATCAGTGGAGACAACCGCTCTCTGTTATTTCTACATCAGCAACGGGACTCATACTTAAAACTGAGATTCAAACAGTGAATAATGAAGAAATAGTAAATACCATGGAGTGTATAAATAATCATACACAATACTTATCACAAACAATTGATGATTTTAGAAAGTTTTTTAGTATTACAAAAGAAAAAAATACATTTTGTCTAAAAGATACAATCAAAAAAGTTTTCAAACTTCTTTCTTCTGAATTTGTAAACTCAAACATAATCATTATAGAAAATACCCAAGAGCTATGTATTCTTAGTTATGAATACGAGTTAATTCAAGTACTTATTAATATTTTAAACAATGCAAAAGATCAATTATTTGAAAAAGACATAAAAGAAAAATATATATTTATAGATATAAAAGTTAAAGAGAACATAGAAATAAGTATAAAAGACAATGCAGGTGGTATTCCTGGTAATTTAATTCATAAAATTTTTAAACAACATTTTACTACCAAAGCAAAACAAAATGGAACAGGTATTGGATTGTATATGTCAAATATGATTATTAAAAAGAACCTCAAGGGTACAATAGAAGTGTCAAATCAAAAATTCACTTATCAAAACACAGAATACAATGGTGCTGAATTTAAAATAATTTTACCGCATAAAATTTAAAACAAAAACAAATTTTTTTTTCTGCTTTAAATACTTAACTTACTCCTTCCTCATTTAAAATTCATCTTTTTTATTAAAAAAGATAATTCACACAGCAGTTTTAATTTTATTGCGTCCTTTGTCCTTTTAATCATTTGTGCTTTTGTGTATGCAATTTCCACTTTTATGTCTTGAAATAGCCATTTGTATGTGTTATTATAATTTCAATTAATACATAAAAGGATAAAAATGAAAAAAACAGCAATAATTTTAGGTACCTCCAGGGCCAATGGAAATACCGCAAACTTAACAAATATAGTTGCACAAAAAACAAATGCAGTGATCTTTGATATTAGTAAATACAATATTTTACCCTTTGATTATGAACATAAAAATAAACATGATGATTTTATAAACTTAATCAAAGAGATTTTGACTTATGATAATATTATTTTATCAAGCCCAGTATATTGGTTTAGTCCCAGTGTACAAATGAAATTGTTTTTAGACAGACTCACTGATTTACTTACTGTTGAAAAAGATTTAGGCAAACAATTAAAAGGAAAAAACACAGCACTCATCTCAACAAGTGATGCCCAAAAACCTGAAAGCTGTTTTGAAGATATATTTAAGCATACTTTTGAATATTTAGGAATGAATTATAAAGGTATGTTGCATTGTGCTTGTCCTTTTGATAGTAGCTCTACTAGTAGTGATTCTAGTTATAACTTAGATAAATATTTACAAAAGATTAGCAGCTTCAGCAAACCTTTTGTACATATAAATTAAGGATTTTAAATGGCATATGAAATGCTCGTAGGTTTAGATGTTGTTGATGAAATAAACTACCAAAAATACAGACAGCTTATACTCCCTTTGGCTTTAAAATATGGAGGAAGTATTCTTTATGATTTTAAAGTATCAGAAGTATTAAAATCACATACAAAGGATAAAATCAATCGCGTATTTACAATATGTTTTGAAAATGAAGATAAAATGAATGCGTTCTTTTTAAACCCTGATTATTTAATAATAAAAGAAAAGTACTTTAACAACTCTGTTGCTAGTACAACTATTATTTCAAGTTATACTAAAATAACAACTACTTAAATATCGTATCTCTGGGATTCTTTAATAGTTTTTCATCTTAAACTAAAGCTGTTCTCTTTCGTACTTTTAAGAAGAACAGCTGACGTGAGATATTCCTGCAAGATCAAAGAAATGTGAGGGTTTACGTCTGTAATACTTCTCTTCTATCTCTTTGGATTGTTCATCATAGGGATTAATCATAATTTCTTGAAGTTCTCTAAGGAGCGAATATTCCCCCTTATTTGCGCTCTCATATGCAGGCACAAGAAACCACTCTCTTAAGATATATTTAGGATTAACAGCTTTCATTTTTAAAGAAAGTGCTTCACTCTCTTTAGCAGATTTAGAATTTCCTTCACTAGAAATGAGAGCTTGCCATTTTTTAAACCACTGCAACCAACGCTCTTGTATCTCTAGATTACTTGTTATATCATTATAGAAACTTTTTTTCAAAGGCTCTATATCAGAAGGCAGATTTGAGAGCTCTCGAAAAAAGATAGTGTAATCTACAGATGTTTGCACCATAAGTATTTCTAACTCAGTATACAAGTTCGCATTAAAGCTTTTAAGTCCAAGTTTGGAAGCCCACATTTTTTGCATTTTTTCTTGTATTACAGAAGAAAAAGTATTTCTAATTTCCTCTAATAAAAACAAATCTTTTTTCGATGAATTTAATAAGAGCTGTAATGCCGTGCAAAACACATGAAAATTTTGTTCCGCTGCTGCTGCTTGGTTAAAAAAGGAGAAATGTTCTCCTCCACCTGTCCAAGGCTGATAATACGGATCAAACACATCACAAAATCCAAAAGGCCCATAATCCAAGGTAAAACCACCTGCTGCACAGTTATCACTGTTAAAATTTCCTTGACAATATCCAACACGAACCCAGTTTACGATAAGGGTGCTCAAACGCGCAAGAAATGTTTTTGCTAACAATAATACTTTTTCTTCTATGCTTAAATTTTTATCAATTACCTCACTATACTCTCGCTCAATCAAATGCAAAACAATTTGTTCCAGCTCTTCTTTTGCTCCTGCATGTTCATTTTTTCTAGCACGTCTGGCAAAAAGCTCTATTTGTCCAACACGAAGAAAAGAGGAAGATACACGCGTAGAAATTGCGACTGCTTCGTTAATCATTCGGTCCGGATCTTTTGAATAAGAACCTTGAGAAAACCAAGGCCGTTGTACTTTTTCCGTGTTTGAAGTGTACAAAGACAAAGAACGTGATGTAGGAATTCCTAAAGCATGCATATGTTCTTGTGCCAAAAACTCCCTAACACTTGATCTTAAAACGGCTCTTCCATCTGCCCCTCGGCAATAAGGTGTTCTTCCTCCTCCTTTTAACTGCATTTCCCAACGTTTAGCATTAAGTACTCCTTCAAATACAGAAAGAGCTCTGCCATCCCCATATCCATTTCCTGTTTGGAAAGGACACTGAGCATAATATTCTCTGCCATAAATAGAAAGTGCATAACCACTTGCCCAGCCTAATTTTTTCATAGGTTCTGGAACCTTACTCATATCGCCAGAAAACATACTAACAAAATCACTTGACGTAGCAAGACTATTGGAAAAACCCAATTCTTCAAATAAGTTTTTACTGTGAGATACATAGATAGGATCTTTTATTGCTGTTGGTTTTACGCGAACATAGTGTCCAGAAAAAACCTGCCTAGCTTCATAATCAAGGCCATTTTCTTTAGCATCAGGATCTTCATTTAGCCTGTCCATTAGAGAATAATCTACTAACTTTGCAAGATCATCAAGTGTTTTTACAAGAGTAACATTTTGTTTTGTTTCATTCATATATCTTCCTTTAAATCCAAGGCCTGTAAACTTAATTATTTACTTATTAGGAATACCCTTATTCTTGTAATTTTATCATAAAAGATTTATTAGTTTTGTTATATACAGAGGAAATTAAAAAGAAGAGATCTAAGTATTTACTGTCTTTCCTTGGAATCCTTAAGAATTAGGATTCCTTTTCAGAGCTGTTCGTATAAATTTTAAGCTTTTTTACCATCAAATTTATTTTTGTTTACATCATCTACTACTCTTTGTGCAATTTGTTTCGTTTCTTGGGAAATATTATTCGTAAGATCAGCAACTGCAGCATTTTCTTGGGTGAATTTATCCAATTGATTTACCGCATCAGAAATCTGTGACATTCCAATGGTTTGTTCTTTTGCTGCATTCGTTACATCACTAATTAACTCACTCGTATCTGAAATTTTTTGCTCCAACTCTCCAAAACCTTCAATCATTTTACTGCTGATTTCTTTTCCGACATTTGCTTTAATAGTTGCATTTTCAACCAATTCTTTGATCTCTTTTGCTGCTTCTGCGGATCTTGAAGCAAGATTTCTCACTTCTTGAGCAACTACTGCAAACCCTTTTCCAGCTTCTCCTGCTGTGGCTGCTTCAACGGCTGCATTTAAGCTTAGAATGTTGGTTTGGAAAGCAATTTGGTCAATAATAGAAATAGAGTCATTAATGGTATTAACCGTATCATTGATATCTTCCATTGCAGCAGCCGTTTCATTGGCAAGTTTTTTACCTTCATTTGCACTGCCTTTAGTTTCTTGAGAAATTTTTAACATTTCTTGTGCTTTTTGACTTGTTTGTTCAATATTACTGGTAATTTCATCAATAGAAGCAGCTGTTTCTTCTAAAGATGCCGCTTGACTGGTGGCATTGTTATTTAAAGTACTCGTACTCGTACTTAGTTCAGTAGAACCTTCTTGCAGCGCAAGTCCATCTCTTTGGTTACCAATTAACATCTCAGTAATCATGGTATTCATTTCAATAATTTCACTTCCAATTTTACCTGATGTTTCAGTCTGTAATTTTAAAGTAAAATCTCTTTTAGTATACGCTTCTAAAACATAACTGATTTTATTAACATCTTGTCCCACCAAACCTTCTAAATTGTCCAACATAGTATTTAAAATATTTTTCAATTCATTTAAAGAAGAACTGGAAGTCTTTTTTTCTATTTTTTTATTTAAAAACCCTTTACTAACATTGTTTGCGACTGTTTTAACATCTTCAATTAAAGCATTGTCTTCTTCTATTGTATTTTGAATATGTTTTACATTCTCATTAATACTATTTGCAATCAATCCAAATTCATCTTTTGTTTTCATTTCTATTTGTTTGGGATTACCCGCTTTTGTATTTAGATATTCAAAAAACTCATCCAAACCAGTTGAAATGGATTTAAGATTATTGTTTAATTTTTTAACAGAGAAGATAATGATTAGAGCAATAACTAAAAGAGCTAATAAACCAGCAAAAATAGAAAAGTTACGAATAAAATTCGCATTAGATAAATATTCTTCTTTGGGTGCTGAGATTATTATAGTCCAGTATATTCCACTGTAAAAAAGCTCTATGGGTTGGGCATAAAAGAGAGAGTCTAAACCATTTTTACTGGATGTTTTATAAAACTCTGTAAATTTACCATTTTTTGAATTAGCAAGAACCTTTAAAAAATCACTGTCGTTTTTAGTCACTTCACTTAAAGCTTTTGATTGAAACTCTTTTGTAGGATGACCAAGAATCGTTCCGTAATGATCCAGTGTAAAAGAATAACCATTTTCATATAATTTTGTTTCTTTAGCTAGTTTTGAAAAAGAATCCAGATTGATTTCCATTCCTAAAGATCCTATAAATTTACCCTCTGCATATAAAGGAAAAGCAACTGTTGTCATTAAAGTTTTTACGCCACCAACTGGATAATAGTATTGTTGAGTAATAAACATTTTAGCGGCTTTTTTAGGTCCTGCTACCCATGGTTTTGATTCATTGTAAGCAGAACCAGATTGAACTATAATTTCATCTTTTGAACGAACAACATAAGGTGCAAATTGCCCTTCTGCGTTGTATCCGTTCTTACCAATACTGTTCATGTTTTCTTTAAAAAACATCTCTTTATTGGCAATAGCAAACCAAATACCAAGAATATATTCATCTTGTTTTATAATGTGTTTTAAATAATCAATCACTTCTTTTTCATCAAGTTTTATCTTATTTCTTATCGCCCCTTCAAATTTCATGACTAAGAGTTTTGGTGCCATAATGGCTTTATTTAAATCTCGCTCAATTTTAGTAGCCTGATTTTTAGCAAGTTCTTTTACATATTTATGTGCATCTTTTTCTGCTTCCGCATAAGAGTATTTGGTTACAAAAAATATGCTAAGTCCCAAGGCTAAGACAGTTATACTTAAGACTTGAAACAATAATTTATTTCCAAAACTTGATTTTTTTGTCATGATAAAATCCTTATTAATTTATATATTTGATGAAATAATACTGAATATAATTCTATACTCATACATCTTAAATTATAATAAAAGTTATTTTAAAGAAAATTCTTGAAGTTAAATTCAATGTTAGTTTCTTAAAAGACAAGTTAAACACCTTTTAGCTCTTAAAAATAAATCTATCCTATTCCCTTAATATTTAAGTATTTAATTGATTTTCCAGATTTTTCAAATCTCCAAGTACCCATAGATCTGATATTTTTCCAGCCTTGAAAGTAAAAAGAGCACAGCCTTTCCATGTCACACGTTTATGTGAAGCTTCATAATTAAGAAATTTGGCTTTATGAATTCCTGTAAAACTCATTTTTGCAAAAACTTTATTTTCTTCTTCTATTAATTCTTCTATAATACATTTATAATCTCCTAATGCATTATGAACCATATCTACATATTCACTAAAACCTTTATGACCTTTTTTCTCTTGCCCTAAAGAACCTCTAAAAGTAAAATTCTCATGCAAAACAGAAGCTATTTCTTCTTTATTATGATCATCCCAAAGCACTTCATAGAATTTACGAACTTGTAATTTATGCATTGTTTTTCCTTTGTTTATAATGATTATGAAAATACGCTGGCGTATATCATTGTTTAGAGAATATAATATGCCTATTCTAAGTTAAAATGTATATTAAAGATATCAATAATAAAGCCCTGCCCCATTTATTTTACTTCTTTTGTTTAAATTAAAAAAGGAAGAAAGAAAGCTTGACTAAATTCTAATGCAGGCTCAAGAGTAAAAAGTTTACCTTGTCAGCTTTGTGTTTTATCGTTTTACTTGAATTGTTGATAGTAGTATAAAATACTTCCTTTAAATAATAAGGAAGTATTGAAGTATTTTCACGAAGTTTTTCTTATGTATAAAATATATTTCAATTATTCCTCTTTTGCTTTTATAAACAAATACAGTAAAAATGATGCGGCACTAACACTAAAAACAGAATAATCTAAGGGTACTTTTATACCCATAATAAAAGTCATGCTTAAAGCAAAAATCAAAAGTAAAGTAGCACTTATTAAAGCTACTGCTTTTAATCTAAAGCCAAGTATTAACATTATTCCTAATGCTACTTCTAATATAGTAACAAAGTAAGCAACAATCTTAACTAAAACAATTGATAAAAATGGATTTAAATAAAAAACATAATCTTCAAAAAGTTTAAAACTTCCCCAAGCCACGTTTGTTTCCCCTGGATTTCCCCATAATCCAAATCTATCTAAAACAGCAGATAAAAATGCTATTCCAAGAGACAGTCGTACAAAAATAATTATATATTTCTTCTCATTAATTTTGAGTGTGTTCATTGTATATCCTTGAAAAATTTAAAGAATAATACAATAAGAAAAAATATATTAATTGGAAAAAAAAGACACTTATTTACGGAACTCTTTAAAGTTCAAACCTTTGGCCATCTTGTATTTTTTTGAGAAATAATCTTTAGGAGTTTCAGACATAAAAGCTTTGAATTCATTTGAAAAATGAGCTTGATCAAAAAAACCATTATCATAAGCAACACTGGTTAAAGAATCAACCTTAAGTGAACTTAAGGTTTCTTTAGTATTTACTATTCTTGCAAGCCTTGCAAATAGTTTTGCACTTAAGCCTACTTCTTGTTTAAATCGTCTTGCACATAGTCTTGGACTTATATTAAAGTCTTTGCAAAGTGCTTCAATATTTACATAACCTTTATTTTTAAGAATATTATTTATAAAATCGAATATCCATAGAGAATTATTTTTAGAAGAACTCTGTATTTTTTTTATTAAAAAAGATTCTATAATGGAAATTTTATTCTCAATTTCACTAGTATTTATCAATTTTTCATATAATGCATCTATTTTCAAAACAGTGCTGTTTTGCATCTCAACTACTATATCTTTAAAAGAAGAGATATCTTCATTAAAAAATCGATAGGCACCCCCTGCTTTGAACCTAATACCTATAGCATCTATTTGATTCTCAAACTCCATAAACAAAGGATATTTTGTAGGACCGCAATACGTGAAATGATTTTTACTTATAAAATTTTTTTGATTAATTTTTGTTAAAAAAGAAGAAGATGCAAAATTTATTACTATTCCAGAATTACCATCGCTTAATATCTTATTTGAAATAGTTTTATGTAGTTTCTCTTTTCTAATAATCCAGTAGTTATAAATATAGGGTTCAAGCTCTTTACATGGGAGAATCAGTTTAAAACCAATATCTGCTAAATCACTGTTATAATAATTCATTTTTACCTTAGCTACTTATACTAAAAGAATTATACTATATATTCTTTTAGTAAGTCACTAATTTGTCTAAAATCTTCTTTTTCAAACTTTTCAAAAACAGTCCCATAAATCAAACAAGGATCAAGTTCTTTCATTCCTAACATCTTTGCTGTATAAGAATAGGCATTTAAACACTCTTTTACACTTAGTCTATCTTCTCCAGTAAAAGACTCTTCTTTTGAACCAATCGTAACTAATAAGCGGAATTCTTTTTCTTTTAAATGCAAAGCTTGAAAAGTACCCTCTTCAATCTTATATGCAAAATCATAATCAAATACTAAATCCACATACTGCTTTAAAATAGCAGGACTTGAGTACCACTGCATAGGAAACTGAAAAACTATTCGTGATGCTTTCATTAGATCTTCTTGTTCTTTTTTAACATCAATTTTAAAACTAGGATACAAAGAACTTAAATCTTTGAATATTACATTCTTTGCCCCCTCTAACTCTTCTTTTATATATTTATTAAATGTTGAAGCTTCTAAATTTGGGTGAGCCATAATGACAAGTGTTGTTTGTGAAATGATATATCCTTTTTTCAGAAGTATATAGAAAAGCAAAATATTTTAATTGGAAAAAAAAGACATTTCAAAAAAACTCATTGTTAGATATGTAAGAAAGAAGAAAAACAGGCAGTACTAAGTCCTTTTAAGAAACTCTTAAATAGTAAATAGTAAATAGTAAATAGTCTAGTATAGGATTTTTCATAGAAATTAACATTAAGTTTTAACTTAATGTTAATAGGCTTTATTTAGTCTTTTTTCATATCTTTTTTGCAAATATGTAAACATAAGTACAATGACCCAATATACTATAGCAACAGCTAAGAAGGACTCAAAGTATTTAAACGAACTAGCAGCTTCTAGTTGTGCTTTTGCCATAATTTCAGGAACACCCAAAGTAAAAGCTAAAGAAGTACTTTTTAATAAATCAATAAAATTATTCATTAAACTAGGAACAGCTACTCGTATTGCTTGAGGTAAAATGATATAAAAAAAGGTTTGTGTTTTATTCATACCTAAAGAATAAGCTGCTTCAAACTGGCCTTTTTCAACCGATTTAATAGCACCTCTAATAGATTCAGCCATATAAGCAGAAAAATGCAAAGATAAGCCAAGAATACTTGCCCAATACGCATCCATTGCTGCAAAAATAGGGAAAACCTGAGGCAGGCCATAATAAAATAAAAACAGTTGTACCAAAAGTGGAGTTCCTCTTAAAAAAGACACATACACATCTGATATTTGAGAAAGTACTTTGATATTATTGGTTTTAATAATAGCAATTATTATAGCAATTATTAAAGCAATGACTGTTGAGATAACAGCCAAGCTAAGCGTAATATTTATATATTTTAATAAAATAGGGAAAAGCCCTAAGGTATAATCTACATCAAAAGTAAACATTTATTTTTTAGTAATATCCGTATTAAACCATTTCATAGAAATGCTGTTTAAGGTACCATCTTCTCTTAAAGAACTTAGTGCGGAATCAACTTTATTAATTAAAATTTTATTTTTTTCATTTCGTAAAAAAGGAAAAGAATTTTTAATTACAACAATAGGAGAACCCACTAGTTTTAAAGGTAAGTTCGCTTTTTTGATTAATTCAACAGAAGAAACTCGATCTTGTACAAAAGCATCAATTCTTTTTAAAACAACATCTTGTTCAAAACCATTTCCATCATAAGATATTACTTCTATTTCATTTTCAGTATCAAATTCTTTTACAATATTTACATAATTAGTACCTAAAGAAACACCTACTTTTTTACCTTTTAAGTCTTCCAAAGATGAAATATCATTTCTATCTTGATGTACAACCAATTGCGCTCCATCAATAACATAGGCTTGAGCAAAATCATACTTTTCAAGTCTTTTTTGCGTCATTGTAATTTGATTAGAGATAGTATCTATTTTATTTGTTTCTAACATTCCAAATAAACCAGAAAACTTTGCTGTTTTAAATTCAACATTCATATCTAGTTTTTCTGCAATCGCAGTCCATACATCAATTTCAAAACCTTGAAGTTTATCTTTTTCAAAGAATGTAAAAGGATAATATCCTCCAGATGTACCAATTCTAATAGTTTGTTTTTCTTCAACTTTTTTTTCATCTGTATCAAAACACCCTGTAAAAAGTGTTGCAATTAATACCAGTAAAATTATTGATAGTTTTTTCATAAAAATCCTTTATATTTTGGGGATATTACTACTTTATGTATTAAGTAAAACTTAAATAATCCTTAGAAAATCACTTGGGATTCAACACTTTTGTAATAATAAAAGCATCTTATCCAAAAGAAAAGACTTAAACATGGCTTTTGAATATTTAATAGTATTAAAACATAAGTTTCTGTGATTTAAAAAATAAGTAAATAAAAATAGCCCAGTGACTATATTCTGTTAGTAGAGAAAGAGTAATCTTATTTTGTATACGTTCTTAGATTTCTAATAATTTACTATCGTGTCCGTTGAAGTTTAAAAAACTTCTATTAAACACAATATCTTGTAATCAATTCTTCCTAAAGGCCTTAATAAGACCTAAATGGAAGCTTGAATATTTTCTTTGCCAATAAACTTTATATTTTCACTTACTTCTACCATTTCTTTAGCAACATTATAATTTTTAAGAGAAATGTTACTTACATCATGTGCTATTACTGTATTTTCTTGTGTTGCTTGATCAATACTGTTAATTGCTCTGTTGATTTGTTCAACACCTACTTCTTGTTCTTTAGAAGAACTTGAAATAGTATCAATTAAAGCAACTGTTTTTTTAATATTTTCAATCATTTCTTCATAATCTAAGGTCATTACTGTGGCGATTTTTTTCCCACTTTCTACTTTTGTACGTAAAACACCCATTAAATCTTCAATTTCTTTTGCAACACTAGCACTTCTATTAGCAAGATTTCTTACTTCTTGAGCTACTACTGCGAACCCTTTTCCAGCTTCACCAGCTGTTGCTGCTTCAACAGCTGCATTTAAACTTAAAATATTCGTTTGAAAAGCAATTTGTGATATTTGAGAAATGGCATCAAAGGTTTTATTCGTAAAACCATAAATATCATCCATTGCATTGTCTGTATCTTTAGCTAAAGCAAGACCTTTAATAGAAGACTGCTCAACATCATTTCCTACTTCAATAATCGAAGTAATGTGTTTTGAATTACTTGTGAATATCGATGATATTTCAACAATAGCAGCCGCTGTTTCTTCAATGGCACTTGCTTGATGTTGTGTTGAATCAGAAAGTGTTTTGGCTTTTTTAGTAAGTTCGCTTGATTCTTTCTCCAAACTTAGACCTTGTTGATAAGTAGATGAAACTTGTTCAACAATTTTTTCATTTAAAGCATTAATTCCTTCAAACAATACTTTAAAAGCCCCACCTCTGAAAATTTCTGCATCAATTTTATTTAAATAGTTTTGATTTGAATATTGATCCAATACTTCTAAAGCTTCACTGATTCCCATATTTAGTTTATCAAACATAGTATTCATACTTTTTGCAATATAGTTTATTTTAATATCATCCGATTGTGAAGTAACTTTATCATCAATAAAACCATCCGATAGTTTTTCACAAGCTAACATGATTTCACCATAAACCGTAAGGTTTTTTTGATTTCTTTTTTGCATCAAAGCAGTTATTGAGGAGAGTTTTTTCTCAATTTCATTATATTTAGAAGAACTACATGTTGAAGTATTTTCTATTTTATTGATATCTTCAATAATATATTGTTCTAATAAGTCCAAGTTATCTAAAATAGTTTGTTTGTCTTTTTTCGCATTTAAAAACATATTAATCCTTATTCACTTAAGCCATATAATAAAATAGCATTTTTAATTTCTTTGTCAGTTGGTTTGATTCGTATTGAAATATAACGTTTGTTTCCCTTAGCATCTAAAGAAGAATAAGCCGTAGCATTTAACCAATAAAAATCGCCATTCTTAGTTTTATTTTTCACAATACCATTCCAGATTTCTCCTGCTTGAATTGCATTCCACAATTCTAGGGAGGTTTCTTTTGGCATATCAGGGTGCCTTACTATATTGTTATCTTGTCCAATTAATTCATCTTTGCTATATCCTGAAATTTTACAGAATTCTTCATTGGCATAAATAATAATTCCCTTGTCATTTGTTTCTGAAACGATTAATGTATCTTTTTTTAGTTTTATCTCACCCATAAAGAGGTCCTTTTAAATATCAAATATATCTTTCAAATAATACAGCAGTATATCAAAAATAATTAAAAATCATTGTTGATTTTATAACATTATAATAAAGAAAATAGGTAGTATAGTATGAGTATGTTAAGACATTGTAAAGTCAAAGTGAAACAAACATTTTATTACTGCTTTTAATACTCATATTTTTATTTTATAGAAAACAAAAATATAAGAGCTCTTAAATATCAAATAATTTAGTATACCGTCCTCTAAGTTTGCACTTATCCTATTGACAAGAATCTTTCATTAAATTTTCTTTAATTTATTAAGTATCTTTACCATTGCCAAGGTATCTAATTCACAATACCTTAAAAGAGATTTTCTTATTCTTTTTTTATCTACCTCAGCTTGTTTAGATAAATTTGCATAAGCATTCATAGCTTGACTTCCATTTTGCACACCCTCGAGTTTTTTATAAGATTCTTGCATTTTTTTATCTAAAGCTGGAAGTACATACTTTATTGAATAAGAACCTTTCATTTCTGGAGTTACATAATATTTCTTTAAAAAAGGGAACATTAGGTCTTTCATATTTTCATTTATTGCTAAAAGGTGAGAACTTTTCTTTGGAAAGTTTGCCGCTAGTTTTTTTATCACGCTTTGCTCAAAACTCATATTATAAGCAAGTACTGTTACATCAGAAGGAATATCTTTACACAGTTTTTTACTTAGTTCTTTTCTTGGATCTATTCCATCTACTGCTAAAAATTCTTTATGCTCAATACTTCCATCTTCTTGTTCTATATGAAGTGAGTATTGAAAAGGTATTTGCATAAAAGCAGATATCCCTTGCCATTGTGGAATGGCTTGTTGAAAAGTCTCAAAATCAAGATGATAAATTGGATACGTAAGCGTATTTAAAAACTCTTGTATTTTTTCTTTGTTTATATAGCTTTCTTTTGTTTTATAGTTTTGTAAAGCTTGAGTTTGATTCGAAGTCATGTCAAAGTCTTCTGGAATATCTTCTATTTTTATAATACCTTTTGAATATAACTCTATTTGTTTTTTACTTCCTAAATTAAAGAGATTAAAGATTGAATACTCAGGTATTTTTCTTTGGTTTGTCCAACAATACTCTTTGGCATCACAAACATAAGGATTCTTACAGTGTTTTCCTATATCAATATTGGGTTCGTTTATTTTATCATCTAAATAAAGTTTGAAGTTTTTTAAAACATCTGGAATATCTTTTTGTAAGTCATCTACTTCTTTGCTAATATTAACCACAGTAAAAAGTTTATATAAATCTAAGTATTCTTCTCTTATATAAGAGCTATTAATATGTACTAGGTTTGAACTTAGAACATTAAAACCAAGCTTTTTTAAGACATAAGTTTGAATAGAAGTATCATGAATATACATATCTTTTATATGACTTGAACTTTTAACTTCATATATATGAACGCCCTCTTCTTTTACAACAAGAATATCTACTAATACTAAAATACCCTCATACATAAAAGTAGCTTCATAGATATTTTGCACGCCTTGTTCTATATACTCTTTAGTACTATCTATCATAGAAGAGAAGTCTTTAGAATAAACAACTTCTTTTCCCTTAGGAAAAAGTTTACATGCTAATTCTCCTACTTCATTTCCTGTATCAAATACAGCAAGTGCAGCTTCGCTAGGAGGACTTAGAACATCTTTTTTATACTTCTTTAACCAAAGTGCTTTTGAACATTGTATGCCTCTTGTATATAGGGATTTAGATAGTTTCATAAATAATTTCTCCTTTACTATAATTTGTATAAGGTCTGCGCTATTTATTTACGTAAAACTACATTCCTATCTTATTTTAACTAACCTGCGTCACAGTTTGCGTCACAAAAATCAAAGTATTTACAATTTCCAAAGAAAAGAAGATTATTTATGTTCATTAAGAGCAATCCTTTTTATTTAATAGTATTTACAAAATCATTTATTTCACTGTTTATACTCTCATAAGAACTAAGTCCTTCTTTTAAATCTTGAGGTATTTCATCGTTTGCAGCACCTACTAACATACCTAATAAAATACCTCTATGAACATTGTCCCCACCAGCATTAGCATTGGCTAAAATACACGCTCTAAAATCAAATTTATTTTTATACAAAAGATAAGACAAAACAGGAAGAGAATGTTCTGTATAACAACCCGTAGTAAACACTTTGCCTAAAATCTCATCTTCGCTATACGTATCAAGTAAAAAGTCTAAATCAAGAGTATCATCAGAAAATTCTGTATGGATTTTCCACATTTCATCCTGTGGAATATTTCCTGGTCCCATGTGCGCAGCATATGTTTTTGAAAGTGTAGAACCTTTTATTTTGATAAGTTGGACTTTAGAAGCATGCTCTCTTATTGTACTCATTGGGTCTTTTTTATCTAAAAGCGCGTGAAATAAAGGCACCAGATAAGCTAAAGCAGAACTTACATTATCAGACCTATGAGTGATTTGTTGATGTTGCAGCGCTACTCCTAAAGCTTGAAAAACAGACGAAGAAGTAAGGGAAAGTAAAAGTGGACGAATGGCACCCCCGCTTGAACCTATAGACCAAACATTTCTTTGTTCTTGGGCACAAGCATGAGGAGGTACACCATTTGTATAGTTGTGAAACCAAGCTCTGATATATATCTCTGAATATGGGTCTTTATTAAGAGCAGGCGTAGTCATATATTTTGTGAATTCATTTATAAAATGTTCTTGTTTATATTCTTTGGTTTTAATCACTGAGCGCATAAGTACACGCATAAGATTTGCACCAAGGGTATTATCGCCTTTTTTTAAACCATGATGGTAATGATACCTTTCCTCTAAGTTAGGCATTGCATTGGCATGTTCTCCTGAATGAACACGTAGTTTTATATCTGCATGATTGTAGTTGCTATTATAAAAACGAAGATGTTGATGAAGAATATCATAAGGACGCCCAAGTTCATCGGCTTTTGCGATATTTGGGAAATATCCTCCTCCCACCATAAAAGATTCAGGATGAGGATGGGGCGCATCATTGTAGCCTGTTATTGCACCATCAAAACCTTCTTTAATATATTCTCTTTTATAATACCAGTGCGCTGGCATAGACATAGCATCAGAAATAAAAATTCCCCAAAGTGCATTTTTTAATCGTTGTTTATCTAAAGACATAATATTTCCTTTATTAGTTTGTGAATAATCAAAATACTTAAGACCAAAGAGTATCTCGTAAATTAGTCCTAGTATTAATAGTTTTAAACGTATCATTATAATACTCCATATTTTATGAGATAATCATATTTTTCTTTTCTATAGATAAGAAGATAAAAGTATAAAAGTAGTTTTTGAGTTAGATGTTCTTTCATAAGGATCTTGCCCTGACTTTGAGAAAGCTAAGAAAATATAAGAGCTCGTGAAAGCTCGCGCATTCGTTCTTTTTCTTTCTTGATTGCAAGAAAGAAACAAAGAAGCAACTGACGGTTGTTGAAGGCAAAGCTTCCCTCACTTGTTATTTTGTGTTTCTGCCTTGCAAAACTCACTAAAACGTGCATTAAAGCACCTTTCTTAACGTTCAAACAGTTTCAGGCTGTTTCGAAACAAAAAATAAACGCTCGGCTTCAACAAAGTCAGAACCACGCTCCACGTTTCTCTTATAATGTTTTTCTTTTGAAAAGTAAAAATGTAAGAAATAAATAAATCTAATAAAAGCTACATTCTCAACAGCTCTTTCCCTGACTTTGATAAAGCTAAATCTTTTTATTTTTTAGCGCAAATAGGTGAAAACTGTCTGAGCGTCAGAAATGTGCTCTTTAGCACGTTTTAGTGAGTTTTTGAACCTAGCTAACAAATAAAAATATTTAGGCACCCGAAGGGCTTTATCAATTTGTCAGTTGCTTTCTTGTTTCTTCTTTTCAAGAAAAGAAGATGCCGGAATGTAAGGACTAAATTCTGCTTGCAGACAAAAAAAAGCGCAAAGGTTACTTTGTATGAGCTCTTTTTTGTCTTATTTTAAATTAAAGGTGCCTGTCCACATTTATCTTTGAAAAGTATTCAAATATTCAACAGTATTCTTACGTGATTAGACAAATAGAGTAAACCCTATGTTAGTTGAAGAAGGGGTAGACTTACAGTGCAAAAGTTGGATATTATATATAGTAGAAGATTTTCTGAAGCACTTAGTATAAATCAAATTTAGGAAATAACGTGAAAAAAGAAATAATGATACTAAAAAAATATATTAAATTGGCAATATTTATATTACTTACATCAAATATTCTATATGCACAACAAATTGATAAAATACTATTTATGACAGAAAACTATCCTCCGTATAACTTTAAAAACAATAATAAGATGGAAGGTATTGCAGTTGAATTATTACTTGAAATGTTAAAAAAAGTGAATGCGAAACAAACACGTAAAGATATTCTATTAATTCCTTGGCAAAGAGGATATCACTATACATTAACTAAAAATAACCATGCGTTATTCTCAACAACAAGAACTAAAGAAAGAGAAAAACTATTCAAATGGGTAGGCCCTATTTCAAAAACAAGCGTTGGATTAATTGCAAAAAAATCAAAAAAAATCAAAATCAAAAATATTTCTCAAATAAGTAAATATTCTGTAGGAGTTGTAAGAGAAGATATTGGAGAGCAGCTCATTTTAAAATTAGATATACAACCAAAGTATGTTCGAAGTATTGGAGGATCCGATGCAAGTAATAAACTAATCTTGATGTTACAAAGAAACAGATTTGACTTGTTGGCTTACGAAATAAATGTAATAAAATGGGCAATGAAGAAAAACAATTTTATCTTAAGTAACTATGAAAACATTTATACTTTAAAAGATGCAGAACTATATTATGCTTTTCATAAAGATACTCCTGATGAAACAATTAAACTTTTACAGTCAGCATTAGATTCAATCAAAAAAGAAGGCTTGTTCAAAAAAATACTTAATCAAGATAAATTTACACGTTAAATCTTTTTATTTTTTACTAAGATGAAAACCATTTTGATGAGGGCAAGAATAAACATTTAATAAAACACCATTGCTTTTAAATAAAATATCTGCTCTTTTTTGTGCTTTATAGTTAGAAACATATAACTGTTTTAATCCTCCCTTACTATCTGTACAATAGCTACACTCCTCACTTTGCGTATGTCTACTTTTAGGAGATAAATGCCACATCTTGCACTTTTCGCATAAATAAGGAAGTAAACTATGTCCATAACGTTTTTTTGCATATTTTGCTGAAGAAAAAGCTTCCTCTTCTGAGCTAAAAAAACTTAAAGGTTTTTTATCATGATTAGAAAAACAAGTTTCACTTTTTACATTCATATTTACTCTTTTTTTTACTTTGTTTTTTAAATTATATCAATTTTTTAAATATAAAGGTGACTCTCCCCTTTTATTCTCTGGATTTGAGAAAGCTAAGGAAATATAAGAGCTCGTGAAAGCTAGCGCATTCGTTTTTTTTCTTTCTTGATTGCAAGAAAGAAACAAAGAAGCAACTGCCACGTTGTTGAAAGCAAAGCTACCCTCACTTATTGTTTTCTTCTTTCTGCTCTGCAAAACTCGTTAAAATATGCTAAAGAGCACATTTCTTAACACTCAAACAGTTTCGAGCTGTTTCGAAAGAAAAAACAAACACTCAGTTTCAACAAAGGCAGGATCTCCGCTCCACGTTTTACTAGTAATATTTTTTTCTAAATAAAGTAGCACCATAAGAAATAATAAGCCTAATCAAAAACTTAATTCCCCACTGGTCTTCCCATGACTTTGATAAAGCTAAATCTTTTTATTTTTTAACGGAAAAAGGAGAGGACTGCCCGAGCGTTAAAAATGTGCCTCGTATCACTTGATATAATGTCCCCATTTATTTATCACCATCATCTTCAGGATTAAAACATACAGAAGAATCACCTAATAAATTTAAAGTATTTATTCTATCTCTTGGATTTTCTATTCCTTCATACAAAGTTTCAAGTTCTTCCATTATTTCTAGTTTTTTTTCTAATGAGTTCATACATTCAAGATAACTCCCCTCTAATCCCATATCAAAATCTAAAGGTTTTATATTTCTAATAAAGTCAATGTGGTCGCCATTTTGCTTAGAGTTTATAAAGAAAATCAATAATTCTTTCAAAAGGATATCTTCGTTTTCAAAATTATATTCTTCTCTAACAAATATTTTTGATGCTTTTGTATCATATCTAATTTCATCAGTATATATATTCAAACGAGTTGTTTCATTTTTTAAAACTTCATATAAAGATTTTGAAATTTTTCCAATAACTTTTCCAATAAACTTTTTCAATTTCATGTCAATAAAGGTTATATCAAAAGGAAAATTATCAGAAATTTTTATATCATAATTATGTTCAATAAAAGTATGAAGTGATTTTTTTTCTTTATCTCTTTCTTCACTAGAAATTAGACTATATCTATCGTATCTATGAGTCTTATAAAATTGACCTAACATTTCTAAAAAACTTAAGTGAACTTTCCCAATTTTTAATTTATTCTTTTTTTGAATTCTAGATAATAATTCTAAATGATTATGAGTTATAAGAGATTTCTCAAATTCTTCTTGGTTCGTTTTATCATCATGTTCAATTAATACAATTGTGACTTTAAATAATCTTTCAAGTCCAACAGATACATTGTATAAAAATTCAAATACTTCTTCTCCATAGTGCAATGTTTTCATTTCATGTAAACACTGCAGTCCATTAAAAATAAACCTTCCAGATATGTCTAATTCAGTCCCAAGATTAAAATTTTTCCACAACTCTGATTTATTCATAAAACTACCCTTTAATAAAATATATATTTACTGTTTTTTTGCATACTTAACTTCAAGAAGTTTTAAATTCCTTACACATTGACTTTTTAACAAAAGACATATTTTCCCTAGCTCTTGTACAAGCTACATATAATTTATTTTTTGTTTGAGGGTTAAGTTTTGATAAATCATCAAATAAGTATTGACTTAAAGTAGTAGGATTTAATACTATATATATCTTTCTAATTTCATTTTCTACTCTTAATTAAAGGTTTCTGTTCCTATTTATTTATCTTTCCCATTCATTACAAAACATCATACCTGTACCTTTAACATACTGTAAATATTTATCCTGATTAGTCTCTCTCATTAAAAGAAGATTTTCAATCTTTTCTGAAGATTCTATCATTAACTTTTTCATTTCATCTTGTGTAATTCTTGAATATTTATCATCATTCAATAATTCTGAATGTTCACCTGCATGTAAATTTTCTAAAAATGTATTTCTAAATGCATACAATACAATTGCATTTGCCTCATCTCTTTTTGTAAATCCACCAGGGAATGCTTTTTCAAATAATTCTTCCATTTAACTATATCTCCTATAACTTATTTAATATTTCGAAAGTATCAATCCTCATTTAATTAGAAACGCTCATTCCCAACGGCTCGTCCACGGAGTTAAATTGGTGCCTAATCCCTATTCTGTTGGGGATAACTCATTTTTCTCAATATAAAGTTTTTCACTTCTGTTTCAACATCTTGGTCTTTAAACAACTCTTTAGAATATAACCAATTTTTATGTTCATTACCTATATCCACATATCCAGTTCTTACTGCTTTTGGTTTTGGTCTTGATTTAATTTTTAATTTAGTACTCTTTCTATTCTTACTAATAATTTCATTTTTTGACATTGACCAATTGATATTTAAATTAGTTTTTCGTATATCATCGAGTATGCAATATAATCTTTCTCTTGTGGTAACAAGCCATGTTCTTTGCTTTGATGTTTCAAATAATATCATTGCATCTGAATCTTGAGGTACTTCTTTATTTGAACTGAAGTTTTTTGAGCTAATAATACAATTCTTTATTTCTAACTCTTCTTTAAACTTTGTTGTTTTTTGAAAAAAATCTGAATATCTCATAACTTAGCCTTCTTCTGTTGATTTTTGTTCTGGTTCTTCATTTTCTTCTTTCTCTTTTAACTTTTTAATAATTTTTGTGAAAAGTAGTGGCCAAGTAAAACCAACGGCAACTGATGCGGATAGGCTTACTTGGAAGAGATTGACCATTTGACCCAAAAGTCCAATAACAGCTGCACCAAAACTCCACATAAGTAGAAATACTAATGTTGTTTTAAAACTATGTTCTAATTCTAGAACTGACTCCTTTTTCAAAATAAAAATACAAAGATCTAGTAAAACTGCTATAAAGCCTATAATAGCGCATGCAATTATAAAAACTAATACCGCTCGTTCATTTTCTAAAATTGTTACAACCTTAAGTTGAAAAAACATTGTATGTAAGCCTTCAAATATTAAATTCATTTTTCTCCATTTATATTAGTGATGTATAACTATTTATTATTAGTAGTAAAAAAAGAAATGAGAACAGATACCTTTTGTCTTTAACTAAAATTTAATATTTTTTTGTTATTTTTAAATTTTTGTTAAGAAAAGTTACTAATTTGTGCCTGCACCTTTTCTTTATTCCTATTAGTTTAATTCCTTTATTGCCCTATCATCTATAGAAATAACTCTATAATTTTCTGGATTTAAACCCTTTGTTACTTCTTTAAACTTATCTTGATTCTTATCAACTTTATTCTCAAATGATGCGAAAACTATACTTTGGCACCCTAATTTACTTAATGTTTTAAATAATGCAGCTTGACTTGTTTCTGTCATAGCGTGCTGTGCTGGTTCATCAAATAAAAATAATCCGAGATGATTACCATTTCTAATATTTGAAACTTCATAAAGTGCAATTAAATATGCCCAAATAGAGCGCACAAAATCACTTGCAGAAGAGTTATGTTTAATATGTTGTGGCTTGTTATATTCGATTGTTACTACTGGAAAATATTTCGCAAAATCTTGTTTAGATATATTTACCTGATCATCCCTTTTACTATCATATTTAAAGTCCCTCAATAATAGTTTAAATGATGATTCTAATAGTTTTAACTTTTCAGTATCTTTAAAATTCATTGTAAATGGTTCTCTAGATTTTTCATTAATATCCCATAGTTTAGAAACTTTTTTAATTTCCAAACTAAACTCAATCAATTCTTTTTTTATCAGATTTGCTTTTTCTATTTTATCTTCTACAAGGATTAATTCTTTCATATTTGCAAGTGATGGTACATTTGAATTACTTAATAAGTCTTTTTCTAAATATTCAATAATTTTTTTATCAGATTCATATTCTTCTAATATTTGCTTGTAATATGACTTTTCATTAACTATCTCTTTCTTAAGTATTTTTATATATGTTGATAGAATATCTTTTTGTGATTTAATATATTTTTTATTATCATCCAATCCCATTACCTTTATATGCTTGTAAACACTGGGTGCAATTGGATTATCACAAGTGGGGCATAATCCTTTAAATATTTTATTGGTATTAATTTGATCACTTGTATATTTTTTTATTTTTAATAAATCAGTAAGATTTGTTATCTCTTGAGTTAAATGAAGTTCTTCACTTTTTAATTCTTCTAGTTCATTTGTTTTTATATTTAAACCATCATCAATTGATATCAAATCATTTAAAAAGTTTTTTAACTTTTCTTTTAATTCAAGAAGATTTTTTTCTGTATCATTTTTTGGTAAATTTATTCTTTTATCTAATTCACCCTTCTTATTTATCAATCTTACTAAATAGTTTTCAATTGATAAACTATCTTCATTATTAACTTTATACCAAATGTCGTATTGTTTTTTTGATAATAAATCTATTCCCATAGTTTCTTCTGGCAGTCCTAATATAGTAGCTGATACAGATTCTATTTTATTTTTTATTTTATTAACTAATTTATCCCATTCCAATACAATATCTTTTTTTGTATCTTCATACCTATTTCTTTCAATTTCATATTCAAAAGTTTTTAAATCAAGAATATACTCAATAATTCTTTTTTTAGCATCCTTTATTCCATAGTTTGGTATAGCAGGAAAAAAATCGGTCCAACCTTTTACTTGTTCTATAAAAAAAGCATTAAATATAACTTGCAAATATAATTTTGTTTCACTACCTTCGTATTTAGGGATAACAGGAAGTGATAAGTCAAGAAACTTTTCAAGATAATTATAAAATCCTTTCTCATTTGTTGCTGATCCACCATCATGTAAATAATAAAATTCTTCACTACTTTCAGATTTTATCTCTATAATTTTTGGTTCAATTTCATAATGTTTGATATATCTTTTCAATACTATTTTATCACCTAAGCTATTTTCTATTTCTAGTAACACCATAGAAGTTATTATATTTAAATCTAAACTATTATATGGGACTTTTGATGTTAATATAGAATCAAGAGCAACTACATTTTTACCACCCAATAATTCTTCCATCCCTAAAGCATAAAAAATTGCAGAGGCTATTGTACTTTTTCCAGAGTGATTGTCACCCTTTATAATGGTCAAGCCATTTGTTAAAAATTCTATCTCTCTTCCAAAATTTTTATCTTTTGTTTCAATTTCAATTTTTAATTTATTTATTTTTAACATTTCAACTCCATAAGCCTTTTAATTTTTCTACGTTTTTATCTGTTAATTTTTTACCAATACAAATTAAAAATTCTTGTTCATCTTTCATTATTTCTAAATTCTTAATATTTTTAATAAAAGACAATCCATCTTCCGTTAAAAAATACTTCTTGCCATTAAATCCACAAAGATCATCTTTTAATAAAAATGTTAAAATTGAATTATTTCGAATCTCAATATTCCAGAAACCAATAGATATTTCACAATCATTTTGTACACTTTTTAAAAGTTTTTTTCTTCTTTTGGGATTTTGTATTGCCCATAGTAATAAATGTATTTTTAATAATGAGATATTCTTTTCTTTGCCTGAACCAGTATAATTCATTATAAAGAGTACTATAATAGTCAAATATAAAATTCTTGAATTTGTATCAATATTAATAGGTTTTTTGGTAGTTTTAAATTCCATTTTCACCCCTCTTTAAAATCAATATTGCAATCAAATAACCATTTAGCAATAATATACTGTACCAATTTATTCAATAATAATGTTCTATTTGATAATAAGTACTTAAATTCATTATTAATAGATTCTTCAATATCTTTTGTAATTTCATTGATTCTATTTTGCCCAATATTTTTGGTTTCTATATACTTACTATATTTAATTTCAATATTATCTAACATAGTATCAGTAAGTATTAACCATCTATCTTTAAATTTTGTATCTAAATCTGATAACTGATTAATTGCTACTTCACCATTAGAATATTGTTTAATACGAATTTTATTTTTTTTCATTACCTCTTCAATATGATATAAATTTTTATTTTTGCGATTTAAATTTTCAAAATTTTCATTATCATCATCTTTAAATTTTTCTAACTCTTCTAAAGAGATTTTTTGATTTTGATTTTTCATTTCATTCGTTATGTCAGTTATAGTTTTATATTTAGTAAAAATAAACTTATTCTTATATAATGGCACTAATGTTAATGCTTCTACTGCATTAAAAATACCATCTTTATCAATTAAATTATTTATACTTCCTACTAAATAAAGGTTATTATATTCTTCAAAAAATACTCCACTACCTGACAATCCATTTATTTTTTCTTTTATGTGATCCCCAGATGAATCAGCAGTTAAATTATTTATAGTTAATAACATAATGTTATCTTCACTAGCATTACATATAACATCATTAAATGGAAATGATTTTCCATTAGATATAGCTTTGGGATAACCGTTTAAATGGTATTTTTTATCATAGTGTGCTTTATCTAAATAAACTACATCTGGTAAAGAAAAACTTATCATAGAAATCTCTATTAAAACAAGTTTATCAAATCTTTTAATCCCAATTGGAATAATAGGTACTTCATTAAAATCAATAATTTCGATATCTTCTATCGTAGATTTATAATTATTTTTTTTACCAAAAAGAACATGCTCAACCGTTAATATATAAAACTTCTGATTATCATTAACAATAATACCTGTACCTATTTCTATTCTTGTTTCTTTTTCAATTACAATTGTTAATTTTAGTTTAACTGTTAATCGTTTTATTTTATCAATAACATTCAAATTATTTGGCATTATTATTCCTTCAAAGTCAATATGGCTTCGTCATATATAGATTTACAATTGTACTCGGTTTCTTCATCATTTGTTAAAAGCCTTATACCCTTTGACACGTATTCCTCTTTAGGATAATTAAAGTATAAATAAATTTTATCTGAAATTTTCCTATGTGGATGAGATAAGATTCTTGCGATTGTTTCTATATTTGGATGATTATATGTTCCATTTGTAGAAAATATAAAATGATTAGTTTCAATTAAAGATAAAAATTCATTACTTGTATTATATTTACTACCATGATGAGAAAGTTTGACAAAATCTACTTTGTATTTATTAGATACTGTATATTTTTTGCCTCTTAAATAGAATACTATTACACTATCTTTTGCGTCACCCAACAATAGTAATACTTTATCTTTATATCTCATTTCAAAAGCTAAACTTGACCAATTTGCAACATCATTTACTAATTTTTTTTCTTTAAAGTCATCTTTTCCAATTTCTGATAAACGTCTCTCATCCATTATCATAGTTGAAGAAATTAAATTATTTTTCTCTTCTTTCTTTTTCCAATCTCTTTCTAAATATTCTAATGCTTCCATTGTCGGAGATAAAAATTTAATAGATAACCCATCTATCTCAAAAGTTTTATCCATTGTTATTAAGTCATTATATATTTTAATATTATTTTGTTCTATGTATTCTGTCAATTTAATACCATCATCAATTGATATTAAATTTGAATTATTTTGTCGTAATAAGCTAGCAGAATTAAAAAAAATATTTTTTATTTTACATTTATGATTACTTTCTAATAATTTATTTATTCCACCAATATGGTCTAAATCGATGTGAGTAACAATAAGTAAATCCAATTGATCTAAGTCTTCAAAAATATTTCGTAAAACTTTTTTATATATTTGACCTGATCCACCATCAATTAAAATATTTCTTTTCTTATTTTTATTATCAACATAAGTAATGAAAATTGAATCTCCACTACCTGCATGTAATATTTTAAATTCAAACACACTTTTTCCTAATATATTTAATTTATCTTATAGTGTCAAACGAAGTACACCCAGAGGTCATAAATCCACTTTATATTTTAATTTCTCATAAAAATGGAAAATGGTGAGAGTCAACTTTTCAATTAAATTCATGATCTAAATTTTTTCCATCTTTTATTATAATAAAACACAAACCCTATTCCCTTATCTTAAATCAATATTACTATTAAAAAATAACATTTCAATAACAATAAAATCACTTTATTAAATAATTAAACAATATTTATTCATTTTATAAACAATAATAACTAAAAGGTGTCACAGTTTGCGTCACAGTTTTCGCAAATTTCAAAATTTATAATATTTCTTTATTCTGGATAATAAGCAAATGTATGAGCTCTTAAATAACAAATAATTTAGTATCTAAAAATATTTACTAACTACTATATTACATCTTTGTTGCATTAAAAGGATAGAGTCCTAATAATAAAAAGGATTACAATGAATAATCTCCAAACAAACAACTTAGTACTAAAAATCTTAGCTGTGATCATCATCTTACAAGTCATTTTCTTTAATAATGCTCTTGCTAACTCTTCTCCAAAATCAGAACCTACACGCTGTGTTTACCCTGGTTCATTAGGGGGAACTACCCTTTATAATAACAGTTATGTAGCTCTTAAATCTGATCCTAAAACTCCTATAGAACAGTGTGAGTATGGTTCAAGTTGCAGACAAGATAAAAGGTTAGATAATGGAAAAGCACAATGTATTCGCTCAAGTACTAATGTAAAAAGTCCTTATTACAACTATGCTTGTGGTACCTATACGGAGCACATTCTTTTTCAAACAAAACTTGAAGTCGATTGTCGTTGTCGTGTAACTGGTACTGGGCATAGGTATTTAAATCCTAAGGATAAAAACGTTGATCCAGAAGAAGGAATCATTAACTGCTCTAATCCAAACAAACAAATGAAAACAAGGTGGCCGGTAAAATATGGGAAAGGACCTAAATTTGATGCTTGGAAAAAACAAAAAGGCGCAACAAGATGGACAGGTGGAATTTTTCGTCCCAAAACGCGTGAATTTTTCTCAGTCGTTAAATGGACCAATCCAAACTATCAAAGTACGGGAACTATTGTTGCATGGAACATAGATACAAAAAACAGACGAGTGGTTTCTGGGCTTTATCCAGATAAACGTCGTGGAATGAAAGAATATGGTTCAGGATACTTATCCGATGGACTAAGAAAAAATCATAAAAAACAACCATTAACGGGTGCATCTATTATGAAATGGGGTAATGATGGGATGATTTACCTTTTAGCAGGAGGTTCTGGTGAATCTACTGGTAAACGAACAGAAATTATTAGAATCGACCCAGATACAGGTGCCAGGTCGCTTGTTTGGAAAGCAAAAAATAAAAAGTTTTCTCCAAAAGCAGATGAAAAATATGGGCAGTGTTACAGACCCAATGGAAAGTATCCAAAACAAAGTAGTGTAGAAATCATGGCTTTAGCTTTTGCTATGGGGCCTAAAAATGAATTTTATCTTTCCATGCATGATATACGAGCAGGTGATGCTATCTTAAAAATTAGCGCAGATGCTAAAACGTGTACACCTTTATCTGTTTGGGGTAATGCTAAAGGGCATAATCCTGGTGGAAAACAAAAAAAAGCGCCAGCATATACACATATTGGAAAAGGTAAATTTATACAGTTTCCCGTCAAAGGTATGCTTTATCATGATGATGAAGAATATGGCCCTATGATTTTAGGAGTATCTAAAGGAGATATGTATTCTTTTGTAATTGAAGATGGTTTTCGTTCTTTAGAAACTTTTGAAAATGGAACATACAGTGGTATGGGTTATACAAGAATGGTTTATATGGAAAAAGATGGTCGTGGTTTTGTAATGGCTACTGGGAATAATGCAGGAGCACATGCAATAGTTGAATTAGGAGTTGGTAGACGAGAACCTATAACTTCTGATACAAAAGATTTTGATGACCCTATTTTTAAATCTGCTTATGGGGTTAGAAGAAGTGTTAATATGAATGGTGCCCTTGGAAATGCAAACAAAATTAATATGGGAGGATTGATGATTGATCCTCAGAATCCTGATATTGCTTACGGTGTTTTAACGCATGGAGCGTTAGTACAATTAGAGCTTTCCACGTTCAACAGTATGATTTGGTCCTATTAATCAATAGCACTTATTTAAGAAAAGAATATCAGCCCTTGATATTCTTTTCTAATCGTTCATTATATTAGTAATGTTAAACCTAACTAACAAATAAAAACTACATTCCCAACGGCTCTTCCCATGACTTCACAAGGCTTTTATAACTCCTTATAAACGCAGGGAAATAAAATAATTCTCTAATCTATAGTAATTTAATAATAATTATTTATCTTATAAACTTCATAAATATTTTAGTTTATTGAGATAAACTAATAGAAGATTTTATTTTTCAGGGAGTAATTATGAAAGATACTCTAAAAGAACCCCTCGTTATTGACGAAGATATACGTAAAAAATGGCAGAAGTTCACCAACTTACTTGTGTCTTTATTTGATGTACCAAGCGCTTTGATTATGCAAATAAACAAAAATAAACTGCATGTTTTTGTAAAAAGCCAAAACAAAGAAAACCCTTATATTTTGGGAAATGAAGAAGGTTTACAAAACCCTAACTTATTTTGCAGGCAAGTAATATTAAGCAAAAAAAGCCTTTATGTTAAAAATGCTTTAAAAGATAAAAAATGGAAAGAAAGTCCTGATACTAATCTAAACATGATTAATTATTTGGGTCACCCCATTTTTGATAGGAATGGCGAAGTTTTTGGCACTATTTGTGTACTAAGCTCTGAAGAAAGAGAATACAGCCAAGCCCAGCTCTCTTTATTAGAAGAATTTTCAAATACCCTTGAAGATGATTTACACTGCAAATACAAACAAGATAGATTATTAGAATTAGAAAAAATGGCTTCTTTAGGAAAAAGAGTAGCTGGAATAACCCACGAAATTAATACACCTTTAGGAATTAGTGTAACAGGCATTAGTCATTTTTTAGAGCTCAATCAAAATTTACATGATAAGTTTGTAAAAGAAGAAATGAGTGAAGAAGACTTTGTATGTTTTATGAATACAACAGAAGAACTGGGAAAACTTATCTTTTCTAATTTAAAAAAAGCAAATGTTTTATTGAAAAGTTTTAAACAAATTTCTTTGGATCAAAGCAATGAAGAAAAAAGAGTATTTAATTTAAAAAAGTATTTAGAAGAAATAGTATTAAGCCTGTCAAGTGAAATCAAAAAAAAGAAAATAGAAGTAGAAATAAACTGCGAGAGTAAATTACACATGTATGCAAATGCGGGTTTGTTTTCTCAGATTATTACCAACCTAATTATAAATTCTATTAAGCATGGATTTAAAAATAAAAAAGATGGCAAAATAACTATAAACTGCACAAAAGAAGAAGACAAAGTTTTGCTTTCTTATTTTGACAATGGAGCAGGTATTAAAAAAGAAAACTTAGGAAGAATTTTTGATACTTTTTTTAGCACCAATAAAAAAGAAGGTGGTTCTGGTTTAGGTCTTAGTATTACTAAAAATATCATTTTAAAGGATTTTGCAGGTTCAATTTCCTGTACAAGTTCTGAAAATGAAAAAACAGAGTTTAAAATAGAGTTAAATGAAACAGCATAGATAAACTATACTCTTTATATGGTTTTTCTCATACAGATATGAGGAATCCCATCTTCAAGAAATTCATCTGAACTTTCTTCAAAACCAAAACCTTGATAAAACTTTTTAAGATAAGATTGTGCGTCAATAGTTATTGTGTTATCTTTATATGTTTTTTCTATATGCTGTATTGCTTTTTTTACAATTAATTTTGCATAACCTTTTCCTCTGCCTTTTTGTCTGACTAAAACTCTTCCAAAAGATATTTCTGCACTGTTTTCTTTTGTTTTTAATATTCTTAAATATGCAATTATTTCTAAATCTTCTTTTAGGATGAGATGAAGTGCAGTTAAATCTTTATTGTCTAAATCCTTGTAAATACAATTTTGTTCCACAATAAATACTTCTTCTCTTACTTGTAAAATTGCATATAATTCAAGCGTTGATAATTCATTAAAGTCTTTAATTTCAATTTTCATTTAATAATTTCTCCTCTTTCCTTTTTTTAATTCGAGCCATTCTTCTTCTATATTTTTTCTCATTAAAGATAACATGGATAATAAATGATTTTTATCTTTTTGACTTAATTCTTTTAAAGACATAGAACTGGTATATTCTTCTTCTTTTTTTAAAAAAGAATAAATTTCTTCTGTTTTTTTAGTACAAAAAAGTTTAAATTCTTTTTTATTTTCTTCGCTTTTAGTTTTTTTGATATAACCCATTTCAATGAGTTTTTTAATTGCTTTTGAAGTAGTGGTTCTATCTACTTTTAATAAATAAGCAAGTTTTTCTTGAATGATTCCTGGGTTCTCATAAACTCTAACTAAATATAAATATTGACTTTTTGCAAGATTTATATCTTTAAATTCAATATCGCTAATGGTGGATAAACATCTTGCAATCATTCCAATTTCTCTTAAAACTTCTTTCACTTATGCATCCTTTGTTTTAATACCTCTAATCAAAGAGTACATGAAATAATAAACTTTTATATAGTGTATGAACTCTGGGTATATCTTAGCCATTTTTTGTTGAATTTTCTATAATTTTTGTTGAAAATTCAATAAAAAAATGAAATAACTTTTCTTTTTAATATACAAATTGTTTTTAGTATTCTTTTCTTATACAGTAAAAATATATTCTAGAGAAAAAGAGGAGATAAGAGATAGTAAGGTTATTTTAGGAAAGAGGAAGTGTAATAGTAAATAAAGCTCCTGTGTAGTTTTTATCCTCATAGGTATAACTTTCATTCACAACAGTGATATTTCCTTGTAATTTATTTTCAATGACTTCTTGGGTCATATATAAACCAATTCCAATGCCATCTTTTTCACCTTTGGTTGTAAAGTATGCTTCAAAAACTCTGTTTAATACTTCTTTTTTAATTCCTTTTGCATTGTCTTTAATTTTAATTATGATTTTCTTTTCTTTTTTAATAACATCTACAAAAATGAATCTTTTTCCTTTTATTTCACGTAAAGCATCAATAGCATTGTTTAATAAATTAATCAGTGCTTGTATAAGCTCATTTTCATAAGAATTCATTCTAATATCATCAATATTTTGAATCACTGTAATATCTTTTTTATCGTATTTAAAAGAAGTTATATTAAATACTTTTAAAAAAACATCTTTAAAAGAAAAAGAACTTTTTTTCTTTGTTGGCTTTAAAAAATCACTGAAATCATCAATAGTTTTAGACATATACGAAAGTTGTATTTTGCAATTATCGACATTTTCTTCTATTTCTTTATGATTTAAATTAAGACAATTGTCTCTTAAATAATGAATTAATAAAGAAACATTATTTAAAGGCTGTCTCCATTGATGGGCAATATTCCCAATCATTTCACCCATGGCCGATTTTTTTGATTGTTGGGATAAAATGATATTTTTTCTATGAATTTCATCATTGGCTATTTCAACTTCTTTTTTATTTGTAATATCTTCACAAAGACAAAGATAATACAAAAACACATTTTTATCATCAAATTTTGCACTTATTTTCCATTTTATATAAAAAACACTGGCATCTTTTCTTATGTTTTCTTGCTCGAAAATAAAAGTATTCTTCTCTTTATCTATGGTTTTGATTTTTTTATAAAAACCTTCTTCTTGATCTTTCTTTTTTAGAATTTGAAAAATATCTTTTTTTAATTCTTCTTGCTTCAAAGCAGCCAAAATACAGAAACATTTACTAACAGCTATTATTTCTCTTTCTTCATTGATTTGACAAGAAAGTACATTTTCATCAAAATTTGATAAAAGGTTTGCTAGGCGTAAATTTAATTTTGATATTTTTTCATTTTTTTCATCTAAGGCTTTTAAATTTTCATACGATCTAATTGCAGTTAAAACAGAGGTACGTAAACTAAGTGTATTAAAGTTTGTTTTTTCTTTATAATCATTGATGCCATAATTATGAAGAACCTCCATTTGCGCTAATTTTCCTGCAACTCCTGTACGTAAAATAACTTGTGTAAAATCATTTTTAAGCTCTTCTCTTAAATACTTAACAACCAATAAACCCGCATCATCACTTTCCATTACTACATCTAATAAAATAAGTACGATATCTTTAGTATCTGCTAATATTTTTTTAGCTTCTTTTCCAGAGTAAGCATTAAGGATTTCTAAGTTTTTATTTTTATAAGTAAAATTATTCAAAACAATTTTACTTAAGGAATGAATGTCTTTTTCATCATCAACCAATAAAATTTTATATGTTTTTTTTAATACAGTAGTAGCAGAAGATTTTTTATCAAAAAAGACCATGTTTATCCTTTTTAAGTTTACACTAGTTTTTTTGGAACAGTTAGAATTAAATGTATATTAATACTACTATTATAGCTATTTAAAAACTAATTTACACCTAATTTATAAAAATTTACTTGAAATTGAAAGAAAAAGAGATTATTTTAAATATGGCAGACGGTAGGGGATTTGAACCCCTGGTTCCGTGAAGAACACTAACTTTCCAAGCTAGCGGATTAAACCGCTCTCCCAACCGTCTTTAAGTTTATTCTACAAAAGATGTAAAATAATTTTGCGTGTAGAGTTTTATCAAGTTTTTACTTTAGCTTGGATTAGTTTGGGCCTATTTATACTTTTAATTTTTGAATTTGGAACTTAGCGTACAGGCTTAATCATTTTTTTGCTTTTACACATTGATAATAATATTGATAAGCCCCTCTTCCTTTTTTAGGAACAAGGCCAAGACCCAAGTTTATATCCAATAAAAGCATTGTTTTTTCATTTGAATAAGAAATCAATTCATTCTTTTTCATTTTAAATTCATAAATTTCATCTGCACTGGAATAAAGTTTGTTTTTATTCAACATTATCTTTAAAGGTTTTTTAATTGCTTCATCATAAGTAAGCGTAATTCTTTTTCCTTGTATAATATTGTAAGTATTTAAGCAGACATACTTAATATTTTGTTCAAAAACTTTTGAAGCTAAGAGCCCTGTACTTAATAATACAAAAAACAATAAATATTTCATTATTGTTTCTTCTCAATCTTAGTAATCACATCATTAATCTTTTTGATTCTGGTACTTGAACTGGGATGCGTTGAGAAAAATTCATTTTTTTCTTTTTTGCCAAGGCTCATATTTTGCCAAAACTTAAGAGCTTCTTTTGTATCATAACCTGCTTTGTCCATTAAATAAATACCTATTTCATCGGCTTCACTTTCTTGCATTCTTCCATAAGGCAACATAACACCAAATTGGCTTCCAATACCGTAAGCTTGATTAAAAGTATTCGTATATTCAGGAGCTTGTGATGCTACTACAACATTTCCAATAACTAACAAACCTTTTTGCAGCATTGAAGAAGTCATACGYTCAGCYCCATGCCGTGCAAGCGCATGAGCWATTTCRTGAGACATAACMGTTGCTAGTTGATCRTCATTTTTAGCTGCTTTTAAAATTCCTGTATAAATCACTACTTTTCCACCTGGTAAACAAAATGCATTCATTGCTTTATTTTCTACTAAATTGAATTCCCATTTAAAATCAGGCCGATTGGCGATTTTGGCTATTTTTTTTCCAATTTCTTTKATTTTTCGTGATTCTTTTGTATTGAYAATTACTTTTGATTTTTTAAGTGTTTCTTTATAGCTTTTTTCGCCYAAAGWWAGTTCTTCWGAGACAGACATGAAAATCATTTGTGATCTRTTGGTATAAGGCGTTTTACTTGAACATCCAAGTATTATAAAYGCAAGTARAAAAGTTAAGATTATATTTTTATAGTRTTTCATTTGAATCCTTGATAYTRAAGATTATATCAAACATTATATTATTTAAAAGTGGATTTGTTGTAKAAAAAGAGTAAAAAGWAGAAAAGCCATTGCTTTTCTACNTTTAKGMACTAATAATTAGCGGGTCTTCTTYTTGMGCTTGGTTTTGAACTTGRTTTATTGTCTTTTGAAGAWGAAGTTGAAGATGAAAAAGATGATYTTGATCGTGAATCATTGTTTTTTGAACGTCCATCRYTTCTGTTTCTTGAATCATTTGAGTTAGCWCGTGAATCGTTGTTTCTTGAACGYCCVTCATTTCTGTTTCTTGAATCATTTGAGTTAGCWCGTGAATCGTTGTTTCTTGAACGTCCATCATTTCTGCTGCTTGAATCATTTGAGTTAGCACGTGAATCGGCGTTTCTTGAACGTCCTTCATTTCTACTTCTTGAATCAGTTGAGCTTCCTCGTGAGTCATTGTTTCTAGAACGTCCATCATTTCTGTTTCTTGAATCAGAAGATTTTGAATATTCTTCTTTTCTTGAACTTCCATTTTCATTTCTAGAATGTTTTCTATCGGCGTTAGTACGCCCTCCTCTATCATTACGAGGCTTAGAGTTTCCTCTTTGATTTCCTCGATTACCACCTTGTTTAGGAGGGCTAACTTTCTTTTGAACAGAAGTAAAATCATCAATTTCTATTACTTCAACATCTTTTTTAATTAAAGATTCTATGTCTTCAAGCATTTGCATTTCTTCACCACACACTAAAGACATAGCAACACCATTGTTTCCAGCTCGTCCTGTTCTTCCAATTCTATGTACATAATCTTCTGGAACATTTGGTAATTCAAAGTTTACAACATGAGGAAGTAAATCAATATCAATTCCACGTGCTGCTATATCAGTTGCTACTAAAACCTTGATTTTACCTGCTTTAAAATCTGCTAAAGCTTTTGTTCTTGCACCTTGCGATTTATTTCCATGAATGGCAGCAGAAAGGATAAAGTTCTTGTTTAAATGTTCACTTAATTTATTAGCTCCATGTTTAGTACGTGTAAATACTAGAACTTGTGTCCATTTTTCTTCATGAATCAAATGCGTTAATAAAGCTTTTTTTGTATCTTTATCAACATAATGAACAATTTGTTTGATTTGCTCAGAAGAAGTATTTCTTCTTGCAACTTCAATTAATTCTGGTTGGTGTAATAAACCATCTGATAATTTTTTAATTTCATCTGAAAAAGTAGCAGAAAAAAGAAGTGTTTGTTTCTCTTTTGGTAATACTTTTAATATTCTTTTAATATCATGAATAAAACCCATGTCTAACATTCTATCTGCTTCATCAAGAATTAAACACTCAATATCACTTAAGTTAATACTTCCTTGWGACATTAAATCCAATAATCTTCCTGGWGTTGCAGTTACGATATCAACMCCTYTTTTTAAGATTGCTTTTTGAGGGTTGATTCCAACTCCACCAAAAATAACGCAAGAYTTAAAAGAAAGATATTTTCCATAAGTTTCAATACTYTCAGCMACTTGWGCYGCTAATTCTCTWGTAGGCGTTAAAATAAGTGCTCTTACTTTAGGCTTACCTTGTGTTGGGTTTTGATTTAATAATTCTAATAAGGGAAGAGTAAAACCAGCTGTTTTACCAGTACCTGTTTGTGCTCCCGCTAGAACATCTTTTCTTTGTAATACAATAGGAATGGCCTGAGCCTGAATTGGAGTAGGACTTGTATATCCCTGATCTTCTATTGCTTTTAAAATTGGTTCACATAAACCAAGTTGTGTAAATAACATTAACTACCTTTTATTTGTTGTCTGTAATAATATAAATGCATCTGCATTTAGGGATTAATAATTTGTTTGGATGTTTACAAGACTTACCTTAAACTCTTTGTTTAAATCATCTTGAAAAAAGCGCATTGTACCATAATAATTAAAAGATTTTCTTTGTATAATTTTACTCTTCTTTTTCTTTAAAATAAAAAGAAGTTTTGTTTTTGTTTTCACTCCAAGAATATGCCTCATCTTTTAGTACTTTTACATAAAATAACTCCCCAGAATTTCKCCAWGCATCTAAAATCAAACCGCCTAAAAAATTCTGATAMMSKGARCTTACYACCAAAGCATTRTGCTCAAAATAYTCCCCTTTTTTATGAACCGCCCAATAAAATTTAAGTGTTTTAAAATTATATTCTTTAATTTTTTTTATCAAATCTTGTGTATAGTCATAACAAAAACCACGCTCTTTAAGCCCTAAATTAATCAAAGAGTTATGCATCCAAGCACTTCCTGTAATATTGTAAGAATTGGCAAGTTCTAAAGAATGTAGTATGAGTATGGTAGAAAGTATTTTTGCTTCTTTTTTATTGATAGTTGAAGATAAAGAAAGTAAAGCATGTTCTAATTTGTTTATTTCATAGTTTTGGGGACTTGAAACGTTTTTATATTTTTTATCTACGCTGTATTTAGAAGAACAAGAAACAAAAAAGAATACAAAAAAAACAAGTAVTAATGATTTCATATTCTTTTCCTTTCTTATTTAAACTATTTTGGAGCTAATATTTAAAAGCATACAAGCCAGAAAATTTTCCTATCTAAAAAATACTTTGTTTTTTTAAGCTTTCGAAGCAGTAAAAATGATTTCTAACAAGGTGGTAGGACTRGCCATATTCGCTTCTACACAAGCACGAGCTGGRGGAGTATCTTTTGAAACCCATTCATCCCAAATMACATTAAAMGCYTTAAAATCRCTGTAWATATCTTTTACAAAAACTTCTGCTCTTAARATATCRTGTTTAGWAATGCCTGCAAGTGCRAATCTTTCTTCTGCCATTTCYAATACTCTTTTRCTTTGTCCTGTAATATCTAARGTTTTATCATCTGAAACGATTCCTGCRAAATATACTGTATCTCCATGAATTACGATACGACTCATTCTTTTATCTACTAAGTCTCTTTTTATCATTTATATTCCTTAAAATTTATATCACAGTATAGCAAGAAATAAACACTTTATTGTAAAAAAACGAAATTATTAATAACTTTTTTGAGATATATTTGGCAGTAAATATTTTAGAGACAATTATCATTACAAATCCCACAAAATAGCTAAAAATTCTATTTACCTAGCCTAATTAAGCTGCTTTAATAAACATATGATAACTATAACAAGGGCTATACCTAAGTAAATAATTTTATTTGAATAAAAGCAATAATGGCACAATTAAAATGTTGTTTATTTACCCTATTTTTATGCTAAACTTTTTGATATTTTAATTAAGGAAATACAATGGATAAATTTTTATACTTAACAGATCAAAATGAAAACAGCGAAAATACTTTTATAGGACCCTTATTTGAGAAATACCTAAATAAACACTTTATTGTACATATTGTTTATTTTTCTAAAACAAACTATGAATTTTCTATAAAAAATGGAAATCAATTTATTATGCCCTTAAAATACAAAAACGAAATTATAAGCGAATTGGCTAAAAATGATATCTCTTTAAATGATTATTCTTTTGTTCTTGTACGAAACCATACTTCTATTTTAAAAGAAGTATTAAAAATCAAACATATATATAATTTTAAACTGGGCTTTAGACTCTCTTTTCCCAAACGTATTGCAAAACTACAAAAAGATGAAGCAAACAATAAAAAAAGTTTTTTTGATGTAATTTCAAATAAAATCAAAACCTTCACCGAAGCTTCTTTAATAAATGAATGTGATATTTTTCTGCCAACCTCAAGACAAATGAGAGATGATTATTTACAAAAYGTTAAAACAAGAACCTTTGTTATTCCCTCYGCAATTGATCCAGAAGTTTTATATCCAAATATTCAACATGAAGGGGAAGAAAAACGCTTCTTTTACGCAGGAACCTTGGATAAATTAAGAGAATTTGAAACCGTTTTAGAAGCTTTTTCTAAAATAGATACAAGCAAATTTAAATTAATGATTTCAACTAAAGATCCTAAGTATCTAAAAGAAATGATTTTAAAGTATCCAAATTTGGAAGATTCAATAGAAATTTACAATGCAAATACGAAACATGAACTCTTAGAGCTCATAGCAAAAGCAGATATAGGTTTAGCAATACTACCAAGTATTACTTTGTTTAATAGCTCAACGCCTATGAAGGTCCTTGATTATTATGCTTCAGCCATTCCATGTTTAATGACTAATAATGCAAATAATACTTCTATTTTTGATGCCGATTCAAGTGCTTGGATGTGTGATTTTACAAAAGAAGAGATAATAAACAAACTTGAATATATTATTTCATTATCCAAAGATGAAGTTTCACAAGTAGGACTACAAGGACAAGAAAGACTTCTTGCTGTAMGAAACTATAAACGAATTGCAGATGAATTAGCGCACCAACTTAATATCTTATAAAATAAAACCTTCTGGGTTTTATATCTTAGGATAATAAATCGTAGAAGTCTTTTGGTGCTTCTTGTTTAAAGCTTATTTTTTTATTATCTTTTGGATGATAAAAAGTGAGTTCACAAGCATGTAAAGCCATACGTGGGCCTTTTTTTCCATAACGTTCATCTCCAATAACACTGTGACCTAAATATGCCATATGTGCACGTATTTGATGCTGACGTCCTGTTTCTAAATTCACTTTTAATAAAGATCTTTTATTTTTCTCTTTTAGTACTTCATAATGAGTAATTGCTTCTTTTGCATCTATGTGTTTACCGACATGCATTTTATAAATTTTTTCATCCAAACGTAAAGGTTCGTTAATTGTAGATTTTTTTACTTTTAAAATACCATCTACTATTGTTAAGTATGTTTTTGTACTTAAGGGCCATTTACTCATTATTTGTTCTCGCCCTTCTTTTGAAGTAGCAAATAAAAGAAGTCCAGAAGTATCACGATCTAATCTATGTACTGGCCATAAAGCAATTTTATTATTTCCACGACTTAATTGTTTTCGCAATATTGCTAAAGCATGTTCTTTGTTCTCAGTCGCACTAGAAACACTTAAAAGTCCAGAAGGTTTATTAATAAGAACAATATCTTTATCTTGATAAATAATTTGAACACTTGTAAAAGAAGAGGATGTTTTAGTAATTACGCCGATTTCTACAATATCATTTGTTTTTAAAGCAAAATCATGTTTATTTTGCATAATCTCATTGACCCGTACACTTGCATTTTGTAAGCGTTGTTTTACTCTTTTTTTAGGCCAAGACTGTAGTTTTAAAAATAAAAAGTCCAGAAGTTTGATATTTTTTTCTACTGTAAATTTTTCTGCCATTGTAGCTACGCCTTATTTCATTTATTTTGAAAGTATAGCTAATATATTTATTTTTCACTATTAGAAGAATAAAAGTTCTAACAAAAAAATTTATTAATTTATTATTTATTTACTTTTATTCTCTAAATTTCCCAAAAATATAAGTAAATTATGTTATTATTATTTAAAATCAAAAGGTTAAAAATGAAATCTATTTTCTTAGTATTCTTTTCTTTATTTATCTTAAGTTCAAACTCTTTAGCAAATGAAAAAGAAGTTTTATTGACATTAACAAGTGGTGAAAAAACGATTCACTTAACAAGAAAAGACTTAGAAAGATTTAATCAAATAACAATTAAACAAGAAACATTTTGGACAAAAGGGGAGACTTCTTTTACAGGCCCTTTAGTAAGAGACATCTTGAATAAATATAAACTAAAAGGAAAAAGGTTTGTAGCCAGTGCTTACAATGACTATAAAATTACTATTCCTACAAAAGATTTTTATGATTATGATGTAATTATCGCAAGCCATGTAAACAATAAAGAACTAACAGTAAGAACAAAAGGTCCTTTATGGTTGATGTACCCTTGGGGAGAAAATAAAGAATTGGATCAAAAAACGTATTATTCTCGTGCAATTTGGCAAATGACAAAAGCAAATATAAATGACTAAAAAAAGAGACAGAAAACCTCTTTTTTTTATTGCAATTTTATTGGGAGTTTTTTTATTAAGTTTATTAAGTTCTGTAATGATTTTCAATCAAGCGGCTTATCAGTCAAAAAAAGAAACTACCTATCATATGTTGTTTTATATGACACAATATGAATATGAATTAAGACAAATTAATTTAGCAATTACAGAAGTATACTACCAAAAAGATGAAAAATGGGAAAGTTTTGACAAGTGGTTTAATATTTTGTGGTCACGCGTTGAGGGCTTATATATAGGTGGATTGCACAAAGAAATTGAAAACAAAGCTTTTGATTTATCATCATTAAAAGAAAATATGGCAAAAATAGATCAAGATCTTTATGTTAATAGAAAAACAGTAAATAAAAAAGTCATTTTTGAAGTCAAAGAACTGTTAAAGAAAATGACTCATGATGTGCATACCTTTAGATTAGGAAAAGAGTTTGACAAACGTCTGGTTTGGAAAAACGAAAAAGCATTTACTTTTTCATCTTTTAAAAATTCTATCATCATTAATATGATGACTTTGGTTTTTTGTTTGTTTATTATATATTCTTTATACCGTAATAACAAAAACTTAAGCAATTTACAAATCACCCTTGAGCGGCGTGTAAATTCTCGTACTAAAAAACTACTAAAAAGTAATTCAAACTTACAAAAAGAAATAGAAGAAAGATATCTTGTTGAAAATAAACTAAGAAAATCCTACGAAGAAGCAAAAAAGATATCTGCTTTGGTTCAAAACCAAGCAAACTACGATTTTTTAACCCAATTAGCAAACAGAAATCTTCTTTTGGAACGTTTTTCCCAAGCTTTGATTAGGGCAAAAAGAGAACATAATAAAGTTGCTTTATTGTTTATTGATTTAGATAGGTTTAAATATGTCAATGATACGTTTGGACACAGTGTTGGAGATTCACTCTTAAAAGAAGTAGCTTCTAGGTTGCTGTATATTTTAAGAGAAAGTGATACGGCTTCTCGTTTAGGGGGAGATGAGTTTGCAATTATTTTACCCGATGTAAAACAAGAACAAGAAATAAAAATTGTTGTACAAAGAATTCTGGAGAGTTTGGTTAAACCCTTTAATTTAGAAGGTCATGAAGCTTTTATTTCTGCAAGTATTGGCGTTACTTTTTTCCCACAAGATGGGCAAGATACAGAAACACTGCTAAGAAAAGCAGATACTGCCATGTATAAAGCCAAACAAAAAGGACGAAATAATTTTCAATTCTTTACCAATGTTATGGATTTAGAAATTCAACACAGAAGAGAATTAGAAACAGGTTTACATAAAGCCTTGGAAAAAGAAGAATTTGACATTCATTATCAAGCCATTGTTGATATAAACACTAATGAAATTAAAAGTGCAGAAGCTTTAATAAGGTGGAAGGATCCTATAAAAGGGTATATTCCGCCTGGTGATTTTATTGCGTTAGCAGAAGAAATTGGTTTAATTGTAGAAATTGGAGAATGGGCTTTAAAAACAGCTTGTAAAGAAGCTGCTTTATGGGAAAATCTTTTTATAGATGCACCTAAAGTTTCTGTAAATATATCAAGCAGACAATTTCAACTAGTAGATACAGCTTCTTTAGTTAAAGAAGCTTTAGAAAAAAGTAACTTAAAAGCAGAGCGTTTAATACTTGAAATCACAGAAGGTTTATTGGTTAATGATGATAAAAAAACATTAAAACAACTAAATAAAATAAGAAAAATGGGCATTGATTTATCTATTGATGATTTTGGTACTGGTTATTCATCTTTGAGTTATTTAAAAAAGTTTCCTATTAGTAAATTAAAGATTGACCGTTCTTTTATTCATGATTTGGATAAAAAAGAAGAAAATAAAGCACTTATAAAAGCAATTATTGCAATGGCAAACAGTTTGAATTTAAAAACAGTGGCAGAAGGTGTGGAAACACAAGCGCAAAAAGACTTTTTGCAAAAACACAATTGTAAGTATTATCAAGGTTATTATTATTCAAAACCCTTAAATAAAGAAGATTTTATGCTTTTACTTGAAAAAAATAAAATAAAAAAATAAATACTTCTTTTAAAGCTTTTTTCTTTTATACATTTGATATAATTCAAATAAAAAACTAGGAATACAATGATAATTAATAAGGCATTTTTAGAATTAATACTAAAAGACTCCCAACTAAATACTGCACAAGAAAATATTTTAGCACTAAAAGAAAAAGACTATACGAAGATTTTAAATAAAGAGATTTCACTTGAACAAGCTGCTTTACTTATTTTATTAAGAGGATCTTTTTCAAAAGAAACACAAGAGCAAATACAAAAAAACTATTTTTCAATTAAAACCTTTAAAGAAGAATTATCAAAAACAAAAACAATTAAAAAAATCAAAACTACCGTTCAAGGCAATAGTTTAACAATCTATTGTGATGGMGCRTGTTCWAATAAYCCAGGAGAAGCAGGAAGCGGYTTGGCTTTATATTATGATGASAATGCACCCATTTTRTTATATGGGCAGTATCACAGTATGGGRACKAATAATACGGCTGAGTTAAATGCTTTGTAYAAAGCWTTATTATTRGCCCAAGAATCACAAGCTTCAAGTATAACTATTTATTCTGATTCAAAATACAGYATTGATTGTATTTCAAAATGGGCKTATTCATGGAAAAGYAAAAACTGGACTAAAAAAACAGGGGAAATAAARAACYTRGAAATAATTAAACTYGCACACAATCTTTATGATGAAATAGARAATAAAATCAGCYTAAAACAYGTAAAAGCACATGCCGGAACMCAAGGCAATGAATTAGCRGATAGAATGGCWGGTTATACTATAGATGCWAAAAATACKGACTATAAACAATAYGYTTAYGAAGACATAAATGTACCCTTATCATTAAAAAGAGATTAAAYTAAGACTTTGACATTHWCWACTTGTAATTAATATATAATAATTWAASRTGTAATTAAATTGTAACCAATTTAGATTATTATTCCTTAAATTATTTAAATATATTWCAAGGATGTTRAATGTTCTCWACTATGTCRATTCGKGTAAAACTGTTTTCTTTATTACTCTTAACCATTGTTTCTTTAGGTTTATTAAGTGCGYTAATGTATGTATCAACMCAAGATACKAAAGACTTTGGKCAWATAGAAAGTAARATTGAAAAATTACAAAGTGAYATGCTGATGTTAMGAAGRAATGAAAAAGATTTTATTTTACGAAAAGACTTAAAATACAAACAAAAATTCGAGAAAAATATTAATGTTTTAATAAACGATATCAAGTATTTAGAAAAACATTTAAAAATCCAAAACATTGAAAATAATAAACTGACTCTTTTTTCAACATTAGTATTAGAATACAAAAATGATTTTTATGACTTTGTCAAAAATCAAGAAGAAATTGGACTTCATCCAAAAGATGCATTGTATGGAAGTTTAAGAGCAAGTGTTCATAAAATACAAGATTATGCAAAAAAATCCAAGGATTATGAACTCTTAGCWAAAGTCTATGATTTAAGAAAACAAGAAAAAGATTTTATGYTAAGACTTGATTTAAAATATGTAGATAAATATASWAAAAAAATTGATGCTTTGTCTTTAGAATYTACTAATAATAATGAATTAAYYAMTAACCTAMGTTYRTATAAAGAAGATTTTTTATCTTTAGTTGGKGCRCAACAAAGAATTGGWCTTACRAGTAAACTTGGGGTTCAAGGTACAATGAGAAAAACGATTCATAAAGCAGAGGCTTTATTATCTAAACTAGCAAAAGAAATAAAAAATACAAGCAGTCAAAAAATAGAAGAAATGATTCTATTCTCTTTAATAATTTCTGCTTTATTAATTCTAATCTTAATTACTTTTATACTATTAATTAACAGAAGCATTACAAGCTCGCTTGTTTCTTTTCAAGAAGGTTTTTTAAATTTCTTTAAATACATTAATAAAGAAAAGAAACATATTGAACTTTTAGAAGAAAAAGCAGAGGATGAATTAGGGAAAATGACAAAACTTCTTAATAAGAATATTCTAAAAACAAAAAAACTAATGGAAGAAGATGAGATTCTTATAGAAGAAGTAAAAAGAGTGGTATCTTTAGTAAAAGAAGGAAAAATGTTACAAGAAATAAGTGTAAGCACTTCTAATGATAGTTTAGATGAATTAAAAACAAGTATAAATGATATGTTGGAAACCATTTCAAGTAATGTTGCAGATGATATCAATGAAATTCAAAAAGCCTTAGAAAAATTTCATAATCTTGATTTTTCTTATAGAATAACATCTTCAAAAGGAGCTATGGTAGATAGGCTTAATTCTTTAGCTCTTACCATTAGCGAAATGTTGCGGCAAAATAAAACAACAGGATTACGTTTAGAAATCAGTTCCAATGAATTATTAAAAAATGTAAAAAACCTAAGTAAGTCTTCAAATGAAGCAGCAGCATCACTTGAAGAAACAGCAGCTGCTATTGAAGATATATCTTCAGTTATGAGCGATACTACTTCTGATGTATCTGAAATGACTTCTAATGCGAATAAATTAAATACTTCTGTTAAAGAAGGTGAAGATTTTGCAAAACAAACAACACTTGCAATGGATGATATTAATAAAGAAGTAGAATCCATTAATGAAGCAATTGCTGTAATTGATCAAATTGCTTTTCAAACCAATATTCTTTCCCTTAATGCTGCTGTTGAAGCAGCAACAGCAGGTGAGGCTGGAAAAGGTTTTGCAGTAGTTGCCCAAGAAGTAAGAAACCTGGCTTCACGATCAGCCCAAGCAGCAAAAGAAATCAAAGACTTGGTTGAACATGCAACAGCAAAAGCAAATACAGGAAAAGAAATTGCCAATAAAATGATTACTGGTTATGCTGGTTTAAATAAAAATATAGAAAATACCTTGAGTTTAATTAATAAAATTGAAACAGCAAGCTCAATGCAACAAAATAGTATTCATCAAATATCAAATTCAATTAATTTATTAGATAAACAAACACAAGAAAATGCAAACGTAGCTAGTATTACTCAAGATATTGCTTTAGGAACACAAGACATTGCATTAGTGATTGTTAAAAATGCGAATGAAAAAGAATTTACAGGTAAAAATACTATACAAGCAAGAGAAATTCCTTTAAAAGAAGAAAAAAATGACTTCCTTGTCATACAAAACAGTAAACAAGTTTTACAAATTGAAGATAAAAAAGCAGTAAATAAGAACATTGCTATTAATAGTCCTAAGTTTATTCAAGATGACAGTAATGATGAGTGGGAAAGTTTTTAAGTTTTTTAGATTCTAATTTTTTTAGAAGAGAGTTTTAATATTTGTAAAGCAACACTATGTAAACTCTCTTGGCTTAACCTAGCAGATAAACCAGATATTCCAACCGCACCTAAAAATGTATTTTCATAGTCAAAAATAGGCACAGCTAAAGAACTTAAACCATATTCAAACTCTTCTTGTTCAAGAGCATATTTATTTTCCAATACATTGTTTAACTCTTTTTGTAAATAACGTGTTTTTAAAAGAGAGTTTTTTGTATATTCATTTAAATCCAAAAGTGAAATATCAATATCACTGTAAGCTAAAATAACTTTCCCCAAAGCAGTACAATGTAAAGGTGAGTAAGAGCCTATACTGTTTCTCATTTTTATTACACGTGTAGAATTATCTATTTGATTTAAATACAATAAAGAGTTATTATCATTAATGGCTAAATAAACGCATTCATTTGTAAGATTAAAAATATCTTCTAATAAATCTTGACTGCGTTCAATCAATATATCTTGACTGGCTTGAGAGGTCATAATATCCATAATATCCGCTTTTACTATCTCTTTTGAATTGCCTAAGTATTTAATAAAACCTTCATTCATTAAAGAAGTAATTAATCTTGACATAGTACTTTTATCAATATCAAGTTTTTGACATAACATTACAGCAGTAAGAGGTGTATTTGAAAACAAGATTTCTTTTAAAATTTGAAGACCTCTTGTTAATGACTTATTTTGATTGCGCATAAAGAACTTTCAAGCATTTATTTTATTACTTGTAGTATATAATAAAAAAATTTAAGCTTCTTTTAGCAAATGTAACAAAATGGTAAAATAATTTTTACAAATTATGAAATCTTTCTTGCATTATCTGCTATTTTTAAAAAAAACTTTCTCATTATGTGGGAAAAACTTTTTCAGATATTAAACAATGCCTATATACAAGGCTCTATACAATATATAAACAATAGCTTAAAAATAAATATTACATTTTATTTTTATGTTTACCCTTGTTTATTATGATTAAATTCTTCTATCGACATGTGTTACTAAAAAGAATTTAAGAAATATAATAAAGAAAAAGGCGTAAATTATGACTTCAGCAACAGTAGATTTAACAAAATTAACCGCAAAAGATGATTTGTTTCCAGTATTAGGAGGTCATTGGCCAGGAATTCAAATTTATTACCCACCTATTAAATTTAATCCTTTAGATGGAAATTATGAAAGCATTGCAGAAGCTAAATTAAGACTTCAAAAACATGCCTATAAAACAAAAGCACATACATTGTTATTTGATTTAGAAGATGGCTGTAGAATGAAAGAAATTTCTAGAAAATTACTTTTGGAAGAATTACCTAAGTTTCCAGAAAGAGATTTTCAAATTGCTATTAGAATTAATCCTTTTAGAACAGATGAATATGAAGAAGATTTAAAACTAATTAAACAAGTTCATAAATACATTGATGTAATTGTATTAGCAAAAGCGGGAGAAGTATATGGAGATGCGGAGATCAGAGATTTATCTTCTTGGTTAGTAACTATTGGAAGTAAATTAACAATACAACCTATTATTGAACATCCTAAATCTTTACAAATTGCGGATAAATTAATGTCTTATTCTACGGTTAAACATGTAATCTTTGGTATTCATGATTTCTCTAAAGCAATGGCATATAAAATCACACCTGAGGGTTGGATTGATGAGTTAGAGACGTTCTTTAATATTCTTACTATGGAAGCTAGAATTCAAGGATGTGGAGTAATTGGAGGGGTTGAAGTATTATTAACACCCAACTCTTTACCTGATTCGTGTTTAGAGAAAAAAGACATTAGAAGATGGTTGGATTTACATGGAGATGATGCATCAAGACATGTTTATGCTCATGCAAAAAGAGAAACAGCAATGGGACTTACAGGAAAACAAGTAATTACACCCAATCATATTAATATTTGTAAGGTTGCGTTTACACCAAGTCCACAAGAAATAGCTAAAGATGTTTTTATTTTAAAAGCAGCGCTTGAAGCAGATGCTTTATTAAGTGGTGCAATACGCTTTGAAGGGAAAATGTTAGATCCTCCAATGTTTGGAAAATCTTTACAAAATATTTTAAGAGCTTATGCTTTAAAAAGTTTAAACAAAGAAGATCAAGATTTTGCATTAAGCGTACTTAACAAAATGCCTTTACATACATTTAAAGAAAACTGGCCCTTTGGTCAAATATAAGGAATTTAATATGAAAATAGAACAATACCCTCAGTTTGAAATAAAAGTTCCAGAGTTTTTGAATATTGGAACGGCTTGTACAACTTCTCATATGGGAACGATTAAAGAAAATGCAACGGCTATGATTATTGAAGATTCTGCTTTAGGTACCTCACAAATTACCTATAAAGAACTCAATCAACAATCAGATAAATTTGCCAATTTTTTATTAAGTATTAAATTAGAACCAAGAGACAGAACCTTAATATGTTTGAAAAACTCTTTGGCTTACCCTATTACTTTTTTTGGAAGTATTAAAGCGGGAATTGTTGCCGTTCCTACATCAACGCTTTTATCAGGGCCTGAAGTTAAGTATTTAGCAACAGATTCTCAAGCAAAAGCAATTGTTGTTTCTTTTTCTATGTATGATACTTTATTACCTTACTTAGAAAATTTAGACAATTTAAAACATATTATTGTATCAGGGGCTAAAGATATTTCCTCTTTGCAAAAACCCCATGGAGCACGTTTATATTGTTTTGAAACCTCTATTGAAAATGCACATGTAACACCCAATCATTATAATTCAAAATCGGGTGAGCCTGCATATTTGGTATATACTTCTGGGACTACTGGTTTTCCAAAAGGTGTATTACATTCTCACAGATCATTAATTGGGCGCGCACCTGCTAGTGAATTTTGGTTTGATTTTAAAGACAATGATAGAATTATGCATTCTGGTAAATTTAACTGGACCTATGTTTTAGGTTCTGCATTAATGGATCCTTTATATAAAGGGCAAACTGTTATTGCTTATGAAGGAAGTAATGATGCTAAATCATGGGTTGAGCTTATTAAAAAACATAAGTGTACTATTTTTATAGGCGTTCCAACGATTTACAGACAAATCCTACAAAAAACAAGTTTTACAATAGAAGATTGTCCAAGTTTACGACATTGTATGAGTGCTGGTGAACATTTATCTTCTGAAATGGTAACTTTATGGCAAGAGCGATTTAAACAAGATATTTATGAAGCTATTGGAATGAGTGAGTTTTCTTATTATATTTCACATTCAAAATTCAGACCAATACGACCAGGCTCTGCTGGTTTTGTACAACCAGGACACAATGTAAAATTATTAAACCCTGAAACAATGGAAGAAGTGGGACCTCAAGAAGAAGGGATGATTTCTATTGGTTTAGAAAATCCAGGATTATTTTTAGAATACTGGAATTTAGAAGAAGAAACAGCAAAAGTAAAAAGAAACGGATATTTTTTAACAGGAGATTATGCTAAAAAAGACAAAGACGGTTATATTTGGTTCTTAGGAAGAAAAGATGATTTAATTAATACCTTTGGTTTTAGAGTAAGTCCACATGAAATTGAGAGAGTAATTAAAACACATGAAGATGTAAATGATTGTGTTGCAGTAGGATTAGATGTAGAAGCAGGTAAAACTATTGTAGCCATTGCGATTTTAAGCGATAAAAAACTTTCATTTGAAGATGAAAGTAAAATCTTGGCTTTTGGGCAAAAAAACTTAGCAAAATACAAAGCACCTAAAAAACTCTTTGTAGTAGATGATTATCCTAAAACAAAGAATGGAAAAGTTTTAAGAAAAGAGTTGATTAAACAACTTCTTGCCCTAGGAGATGAAGTAAGCCCTACTTTAAAGTCTGAAATATACAGACCAAGACGTTCTATGTTATTTGTGCCTGCTTATAATGAGAAAAATGTACAAAGAGCAAGAATAGTACTAGCAGATGCTATTATTTTTGATTTTCAAGCTATTTTACATGATCAAAAAGACAGTGCAAGAAAATTACTGGTAAAAGAATTTAAAAAAGACGATAATTTTGGAAATTCTGAAAAGATTGTAAGAATAAACAGATTGGATTCTGAGCAAATTAAAAAAGATTTAGAAGTACTCAATACAATAAAAGTAGATGGCRTTTTATTTTCAAGTATAGAAAGTGCGAATGATGTMAAAAAAGCACAAAARATTATTGACAGTATTGATTCAAAACTRGAGTTAATGATTATGATTGATACACCTTTGGGAGTATTAAATATTCAAGAAATATGTGCACAAAGTTCAAGTTTGGCCTGCATTATTATTGGTACGAATAATTTAGCACAAAAACTTCAACTCAATATTAAACACGGTTCAAAAGCAATGTTTCAATATATGAGTCAAATTTGTTTAGCAGCAAGGGCTTATGAAAAAGTAGTAATTGATGGGCCTCATTTTAATGTACAAGATGAGTTTTCTTGTGAAGAAAGTGCTAAAGAAGCATTTTATTTAGGATGTGATGGAAAAGCAGCACTGCACCCTATTCAATTAGAATATATAAATGATATTTTTACACCTAAAAAAGCAGAAGTTGAAAATGCAAAAGAAATGATATCTGCTTATAATGAAGGTCTTAAAGAAGGAAAAGAAGTAATAAAATTTGGATACGAATTGGTTGATAAATCAAGAATTAATTGGGCGCAGCGAACGATCACATTATACGACAGATTTAAAGAAATTGGAAAAAGTTCATTCTAAGGAGATAAGGTGTCAACAATAAGTACAAAAGTAAACCATGGTAATTTTTTTGAAGATTTTACCATAGGTCAAAAAATTATTCATCCTTTAGATAGAACAATTAGCGATGGAGATGTGTCTTTTTATACAGCGCTTACAGGAAGCAGATTTGCTTTGCATTCAAGTGATGTTTTAGCAAGAGAGTTTGGGTATAAAAAACGACCTCTTGATGATATGCTGGTTTTTCATTTAACTTTTGGAAAATCGGTTCAAGACATCTCTTTAAATGCGATTGCAAATTTAGGCTATGCAGAAGTAAGTTTTGCAAATCCTGTTTTTGTAGGAGATACAGTAAGACTAGAAACACAAGTAATTGGATTAAAAGAAAACTCTAGTGGTAAATCAGGTGTAGTTTATGTACATTCTCTTGGTTATAACCAAAACAAGGAAGAAGTTTTAAACCTAAAACGATGGGTAATGGTTCACAAAAAAGATCCAAGTGTAAAATCAAATATTAATGAAGTGCCTAGTTTTGATAAAACAACGCAGATCGCTTCAAAAATTTCTATTCCAAGCTTAGGAAATATTAATACACAAAAAACAGGTGGCGAGTATTTTTTTGAAGATTAYGAAATWGGTGAGAGAATTAATCACAGTGAAGGTATTACRGTTGATAACAGTGATCATACCYTAGCTACAAAATTATATCAAAACAATGCAAAAGTACATTTTGATGATTATATGATGAAGCGCACTCCTGTAGGTCAAAGACTTATGTATGGAGGCCATGTTATTTCAATTGTAAGAAGTATTTCTTTTAATGGTTTGCAAAATGCACAATGGATTTATTCTATTAATGCAGGAGCACATTGTAATCCTACTTTTGCAGGGGATACTATTTATGCCTATACAGAAGTTTTAGAGAAAATTGAAGTAAACAGAGATGATATTGCACTTTTACGTTTAAGAAGTGTTGGTTTAAAAAACATGCAAGCAAAAGATTGTACTTGTTTAAAAAATGATGAGGGAAAATACAATAAAAATGTAGTTTTAGATTTAGACTATACCGTTGTTATCCCCAAAAAAAACAGATAAATTAAAGGAAAATATTATGACACATCCAAATGAAGCACTATTTGATTCAGGAAATTCTTTACCAATAATACCAACGTGTGAGCACTTTGCAGGCAGCGAAAAGTTCATTTTAAAAGCAATGTCTTTGCAAGAGAAAATGGGACCTATTTTTGATATTACTTGTGACTGTGAAGATGGCGCAGAAACAGGAAAAGAAAGAGAACATGCAGAAATGATTGTAAGAGTTGTTAATTCTGAGGCTAATAAATATGGAATGGCGGGATGTAGAATTCATGATCATGCTAGCCAATATTGGAGAGATGATGTTGATATTTTAGTACCTGGGGCTGGAGAAAAATTAGCATACATTACTTTACCTAAATCACATTCTTATGAAGATATTAAAACACAAGTTGAATATATTCAAGCTAAATGTAAAGAATCTGGAATCACAAGAGAAATTCCTATTCATGTTTTAGTAGAAACGCATGGAGCACTAARAGATATTGAAAAAACAGCAACACTTCCTTGGTTACAAGTAYTKGATTTTGGATTAATGGATTTTGTATCWGGBTACCAAGGTGCAATTGCAGCTTCAAATATGAGAAGTCCGGGACAATTTGATCATAAATTAATAGCAGCTGCWAAAGCYAAAGTAACACAAGCTGCTTTRTCTAATCATATTATTCCTTGTCACAATGTAACSYTWGATTTAAAAAATCCTTACCAAACATTTAAAGATGCAGARATTGCAAGAAACTCTTTTGGATTTATGAGAATGTGGTCAATTTACCCAACGCAAATTCAAGCAATAGTTGATGCAATGAAACCAGAYTTTACWGAAGTATTAGATGCTCAGAADATTTTATTAGCAGCACAAGATGCYSAATGGGGTCCTATTCAGTATGAAGGTGAGTTACATGACAGAGCTACKTACCGATATTTYTGGGAATTAGTACAAAGAGCTAATTTTTCTGGTTTTAAATTATTAGAAGAAGTGCAAAAAAGATTTTTTTCTTAAGGTTTTTTAGCAAAGATAAAGATTAACTAAGTAAAATAATCAAAAAAAAGGAAACGGTATGGAAATAAATATTAATCAAATAAATAAATCTAAGACAGGCGCCAAAGAAGTTAAACTACTGCTCGTCATGTCCGGTTTATTTATCCATACAAGAGTTTCAATTTAATCAAAAGATAAATAGAGTTATTCTATTTATCTTGATCTTCAAAACTCCTTTATGATAAAACCACATTTTAATAATATTTTTCAAAGAATTGAAAAATCTGCTTTGTACTACGGTACGTTAATAAAAAGATGACTCTTTTTATGTGTGTAAGAAGGAAAAAAAATGCAAAAAAATATATATACGACAGATAAATTCAAAAACTATTTAGGTTTCGGTGTTGCTGGGAATTTCGCAAATCATTTAAGTGAAGCTGGTGAAAGCGATGAGTTCTCAAAAATAAAAACCCAAGAAAAAGATGCACCCAAAGGTTTGTTCCCTTTTTATATTCCAAATGACAAGGGATTTTTATCTCATTTCCCAATCAGTGATGACAGTATTAATCACAATGATTGTGAATGTTTACAAGTAGAAGCAGAAGTTGCATTGTTATGCGATTTTATCTTTGAAAATGGAAAGTTAATAGATTTGGTACCAAAAGAATTTGCTGCTTTTAATGATTGTAGTATGAGACTAACTAATGGCAATAAATTAAGCACAAAAAAGAACTGGGGTTCAAACTCAAAAGGAATCTCTAATGAATTTATTGAAATTGATAGTTTCTGTGAAGATGGTATTTTAAACAATTATCATATTTGTTCTTTTATTAAAAGAAATGGAATTTTGCATGATTATGGAACCACTTCTGCTGTAAATTCTTATTCATATTTTTTTGATACCTTAAAAACATGGATGATTGATAAGTTTAATGRRCAAGAAGATTGTGGGCCATTAGAAGAGTTAAATCCTTTTATAAAAGATTTAGAAGGTAAAGATGGAGTATTAATTGCAGCAGGAGCAACTGCTTATGCAAACTTTGGAAAAAAACACTTTTTAGAAAAAGGGGATGAAATTTTTGTATATGTTTATAACGGACATATACATAGTTTTCAAGATATTATGAACGATATGAATGGTGGAAACTTACACTTAAAACATTGTTCAAAACTGCATCAAATAGTAGAATAAAAGAAGCAAAAGCTTCTTTTATAAATCTACCATAGCTTTAAATTTAGCGCCTACTCTTCCAATATTATCAACATTTATATGATATCTTTCATCTATTCTATCATCTTGAATATATTGTTTTTTTATTTCTAAAATAATAGGTACTGTTTTTCCTGGAAGTTCAACCGTAGAATAATAATCACAAAATAAAGCACTTTGACTTGAGCTTATCATGGGAGGGTAATCTTCTAATACTTCATTAACCTCAATTTCATATTTTTCTATTTCACTTTCATTATTTCCTAAGGAAGTAGCACTTAAAGCAGCTTGTTTTACATTGTTTTTATTAACAAAACAAATGGTTGCTTTTTTGTTTTTTAAAATATTTGAAAGTGAATCTTTTTGTGAACCATCTTCTTTATGTCCAATAGAAACTATAACCGTAGCAGGACTTGAAGATAAAGGAATAAAATACGAAAAAGGGGCTGCATTAATGACACCATTTTCTTGCGTTACTATCCAAGCAATAGGTCTTGGTACAACTGTATCTGACATAAGTTTATACTTATTAATGGCACTTTCTTCACTGTAATCTAAAAGCATTCTTTCCCTTTGTTTTTTTATGTAAACTTTTTAATAGTATAGCAAAGTAATATTATTTTATTAAAAAAATATCAGCATTTTAAGTAAAAATGATGGGAACATAATACTTTGCTACAAAAGTACCAGAGTTGTCAAAATAATCGTTTTTAAAAAAACGAATATAAGAAGGAATAGTCGTAGCTTCATAACCAGAACTAGGTAACCAGTAGTGATATACCCATTGAATCAACGTTAAAATATCTTCATATTTTCCTTCAAAAGAAAATTCTGCACACAAACCAGAATAAAGTGAAAAATAAGGTAAATTACTCTCTTTTAAAATATCTTTTTCATCGATTACTATTGCTGCAACGTAGTGGCAGTCTTGTGGTTTTGTAATAATAGGATTGTCATGATAAATACCAATTTGAAAATAGTTTTTTATATTATTAGAATATACCCATGCTTTTAGTTTTTGCCATGATTTATTGGAATTATTTCCATGTCCTTTTTCTCTTATGTAATAGGCCACTTTTTTCTCAATTTTAACAATATTAGGTTCTTTACATATATCGTTTTTTCCTATTAAAGAAATACTTGAACATACATTTAATATTTTATTTGAATAGTCTTTATAACCACCCTTTCTCCACTCTTTAGGTGTTTGTTCAAAGCGTTGTTTAAAAGCTCTTAAAAAAGAAGTAGAAGATGAATAACCACATTGTGAAGCAATTTTACTAATAGTTGAAGCTTGATTCGTAAGTAATAAATTGCTTGCTTTTTGTAAACGAATGGATTTAATACTTTCATAAATATTTTCGCCCATTTGTTCTTTAAAGATACGTTGAAAATGAAATTTACTTATCTTAAATTCTAAAGCCATTTCATCTATATTAATAGGACTATCTATATAAGTATTTATATAATTCATCATTTCATTTGCAATCTTACTGTGCAATAAGGTAGTCTCTTTTTTATGCATATTTTACTCCTAAAAATATATTAACATATAGAATATAAATACTTAGCACAAATTGCTGTATTAATTAGCACAAATAGATAAGGAATTAAGCACTAAAGATAAGGAATTAATAAAAGATACCTGCTATCATTATAAAAAAAAGGAAATCCATGTCACTTAGAGATTTATTTATTGCACTTGGAATTACATTTATTTGGGGAATAAACTTTTCTTTTATAAAAATGGGACTTGCTACTTTAAATCCCTTTTTACTTGCAGGTCTACGGTTTATGTTGTGTGCCCTACCGCTTGTATTTTTTATAAAACCTCCTAAAACATCTTTTAAGTATGTTATTGCTTATGGTTTATTTTTTGGTGTTGGTTTATGGGGAATTTTATATTTGGGTATGTTTTACGGTATTTCAGCAGGGGTTGCTTCAATTGTTTTAAACCTAGGCGTATTTTTTGCTGTAATTTTGTCTTATTTTATTTTAAAAGAAAAAATGACTGTTTACAATAAAGTTGGCTTTATTTTAGCTCTTACTGGAATTGCTATTATTTTTTTAGTTACAGATGGAACCGTTACAGTAATAGGTATGTTATTTGTTATTTTAGCTGCTGTTTCTTTGGCTGTTATTCAGATAATTGTAAAAAAAGCCAATTCTAAAGAAGCTTTTGCTTTTTTGATTTACTCAACCTTATTTCCACCTATTCCTTTGTTTATAATGGCTTATTTCATGCAAGGAGAAAGTGTTTTTGTTGATTTTGCGCAGAGCCTAGATAAACAGGCATTAATCTCAATTGCTTTTCAAGTCTATCCTACAACTTTATTTGGATATTGGGTATGGAACTTACTTTTAGCTAAGTATCCTGTTAATTTATTAATGCCTCTTTCTTTGCTCATTCCTATTTTTGGTTTGTTTGGATCCTATGTTTTATTAGGAGAAGAAGTTGGTTTGTATAAAGTGTTGGCGTGTTTTATTATAGTAATTGCTTTAATCATTAATACTTTTGGGGAAAAAATCCTTTCTAGAAGCAAAATCTTTAATAAATAGTTTATTTAAAAAAAGAGAGGTAGTTCCCAGGGCTGGTTCCATAAATAGTTTTGAATTTTTTACTAAAATGGCTTTGATCAAAAAAACCAGTACTTAGTGCCACATCAGTAATATCTCCGCCTTTTAACAATAATTCTCTTGCTTTTTTTATTTTAAGAAGCAGGAGAAATTGATGGGGACTTATATTAAACTGTTTTTTGAAATTTCGTATTAATTGGTATTTATCTCTTGGTATAAGTTTTGACAGATCATCTAAAGAAATATTTTCTTCATAATTATCACATAAATAATCTCTAATTATCATATTATATTTATAGTCTTTAAAAGAAAGTCTCTCTTCTAACTTCACATCTCCATATTGAATAAAGAGTTGATGAATGTTATGTGTTAATAGAGATTCTTTGTTCAAAGTAAAATCATCTTCTTCTAAACTTTTATGTAAAAGATACAAAGAAGAAAATAAAGAGGGATTATTAATACTGGCATTATTTAATACCATTGAATGTTTGGAAAATGAATCTTTTAATATATTTTCAATGCATTTTTTATCAAAATAAAACATTCGATATGTCCAGCCTTTATTAGTCCCAGCAAAACCAGTATGCATTTCACCTGGGTTAATAGCTACAATATTACCTTGAGGAATCATAAGTTTTTTTCCATTATAATCTAATCCCTCTACTCCTTTTTCAATAATACCAAGGGCTAGTTCCTCATGAAAATGTTTTGAAAAAGAAAAATTCGTAAAAGAAGCACTTAAAAGTTCAATATCTTGATGTTCTTTATTTCTCCATAGTTTTATAAAATCACTCAAGTATACTCCTTATTATAGACCTATTAATACATTGGAATCAAGTATAAAACTAATAGCTACTAAAAGCAACGAGCTTGCAAATAAATACGCCTGTACTTTTTGATTTTTTACTATCTTTTTAAACATAAGAGAAGAAAAAGATATCCAAATCAGATGACACGTTAGATTTAAAGCTGCCAACATAATACATAATATTAAGATATTTACACTTGAGTTCTCATAAGTTAAAGAGTTTGAAAATAAAGAAAACATCAAAACAATCATCATCCAACCTTTTACATTAAAAAACTGTATGATTAAACCATCAAAATAAGACAACTCCTTACTTTGATGTTTTTCATTAGTAAGAAGAGGTTTAATAAAACCATAAGCCAAATAGATTAAATACAGTGCACCAATAACTTGAAAATATGAAATAAAAGTTTGATTATTTTGTAAAAAGGCACTTAATCCAAAACCTAAAAATAAAGACTTAATAAAAAAAACACTCTCAATCCCAAACATTAAAGGAAGAGATCTTTTAACTCCAAAACTAGCGCCTGATGCTGCAAATGCTATATTAGCAGGACCTGGTGAAAAAACCAAAGGAAACATTACGGCAAACCATGCCAATAAAAAAGTAATAGTCAAAATTTATCCTTCAGTTAAACAATACAATAAGAACGTATTAAGAAGTATTGTATGTTTAACGTATAATTACTTAAGCAAAAAGCTTAWACRACACTATAATAAATTTTGAATACTTTGTCTTGTAAAAAATTGCATCTTTTTTAAAAACGGTACTAAAAAAATTTCTTTTCATTAACTAAGATTTGGATAAAATACCTAAAAAAGGTATTTCATGTTAACTCCATTAGATACAAATATGGTAAATTCAGTAGCCGAATTAATAAAACTCTCTGTTGCTCCTGTTTTTTTAATAGCAGCAGTTGCTGGTTTGTTAAATGTATTTACCGGACGCTTAACGCGTATTATTGATAAAGTAGATAAACTCGAAGAAGAACAAGAAGCAGGTACCTCGCCTTTTTCTGAAGCCCGTTTAAGAAAAAGACATACCTTTTTAACCATGAGAATGAAGAATACCAACTTGGCTATTTTCTTTTGTGCCATTACGGGTTTATTGGTGGCATTGGTTATTGTTACCATGTTTTTATCATCAGTATTTTCTTTTCACAGCTCCAATGTCATAAGTATTTTATTTATTTTAGCCATGTTATGTTTGATTTTTTCGCTTTTAGTATTTTTAAGAGAAATTTATTATACAACCTACTTTATACGAAGTAAAAAGAATTTATACAATAAATCGTAAAGACTGTATAAACTTCTTTAGTTTATATAGTCCCCTGCTCTTGATTCTTTATAGTATTGATCATATTTCCCACTCTCTTTTAATTTCTTTAAACCAGAGTTAAATAATTTCATCAAACGTACATTTTTTTTATGTTTTTTAGAAAGTATTAAATAATATACCGTCATTTCTGGGTTGTATTCAATAGAAGATAAACTTGATATCTCTTTTTTACTAAAGGATTGATTTAAAACATTATAAGCAACATCTTTGTTAGAAATTAGTAAATCGATTCTATTGTTTAAAAGTTTTTTAAAATTAATTTCCAATGTACTTACTTTTTGTTCATTCACTATCTTGTTTTTAACAGCAATATCAAAAACATCAAGGTATTTATAACCAATAAGCGTTCCAATAGTAAGGCCTTTTAAATTTTCATAATTTTGTTTCTTAACGTGCCAAGAAAGTTCTAAATCATTTTTATAAAAAAACATTGTTTGTCCAAGAATAACACCTTCTTTGGAATAATACACTTCTTTTTCTCTCTCTTTTTTACTTGCCCAAGCAAGGGATCCATCAAATTCTCCATTAGTTACCAAAGCATAAGCACGTTTCCAAGGAAAAAAAGTATATTCAACATCAATCCCCTCTAGTGCAAAAGCTTCACTTACAATTCTTGAGGCTACGCCTTTATGTTTTAACGTAGCAGACATATAAGGCAACCATTCCCCATTCGTTAAACGAATCGTTTCTTTAGCAAATAAAGAACAAGATAAAGAAAAAAGCATGAAGAAACTCAAACTAATTAGTGATTTATTCATAAGTAAACCTTTTATCTCTTATTTGTTTTGTTAAGTTCGAAAATTATATTGCTTATTTCTTCATTTTTAGGAAAAGCTGCTTTGTTTCTAGGAAGCGCCAATTTATCAAAAATAACTACATCCTTTAAAATAACTAAAAAGGTACCACCCTTTCCTTCAATTAATTCGATATCAAGATCACTAAAATTACCTTTTAATTCTTCTTCTAACCTAGAAGCTTCGGGTAAATAGTTTCACTCTCCACAGTAATATATTTTAATATTCATAACGTTCCTTTTAATTTATATATTAATTATGCCAATATATTCTTAAAAGCAGATGCGTTTAATTACTTAAAAATCTTTCCTTCTTTCTTGCCCTTCGTAATTAAGCTTATGAGATTTTTTATCTCTTATATCAATATCATCCTTACCATGAAATTTAGCAATACGAATAGAAGATACAACTTGTTTAGAAATATTATTACTTTGTGTTGAAATATGTTTTACTTTTTCTGCTGTATGTGCATTTTCTTGTGTAAATCGATCAATTTGTGAAATCGCATCATTAATTTGTTGAATACCAATTTCTTGTTCTTTTGAGGATGTTTCTACTGTTTTAATTAAAGAAATTGTGTGATTAATATTTCGGCTTAACTCTTGATATTCATCGTACATTTCTTGTGAATTCTCTTTTCCTTCTTTTGTTTTAGAAGTCAAAATATTCATTAGATTTTCAATGCTTTTTGCAGCTTCTGCTGATTTATTAGCCAAATTCCTTACTTCTTGGGCAACTACTGCGAAACCCTTTCCAGCTTCCCCTGCCGTTGCTGCTTCTACTGCTGCATTAAGGGATAGAATATTCGTTTGAAATGAAATTTGAGAAATCATACCAATAGCTTCAAAAGCATCTTTACACGCTTTTGAAATATCATCCATTGAAGATAAATTTTTAGAAACAAGACCAATCCCTATATTTGCGGAGTTTTTTACTTTTTCACCCAAACCAGCCATCTCTTTGGAAGTCAGCCTATTTTGAGAAATTGTTGTTGTAATTTCTTCAATTGAAGCAGCTGTTTCTTCAATAGTACTTGCTTGTGTCATAGTTGATTGAGCCAAGCGTTGTGCTTCGTTCAATAAAATACCGGACTCTTGTTCTAAAATCAAACCTTGTCGGTAATTGTTTAATAAATTACTAGTAACTTTTTCTTTTAAAGAATTGATACCTAAGATTAAGTTTTTTAATTCTCCTCCTCTAAAAAGAGTTTCATCTATTTCTTGAAGATAGTTTTGTTCTTCATATTCTTTTAATCTTGCAGTAACAATTTTTAAAGCAACATCAATCTTATGTACCATAACATTTACCGTTTGCGAAATATAGTTAATTTTAGGGTCAATGGATTTTTCACTGATTTCATCATCAGTAAATCCATCCGATAATTTTTCACAGGTAAGCATGATTTCACCAAAAACTTTTATATCTTGTGAGCGTTGTTCTTTAATATGAGAAGCAATACTTAACATTTTTTTTTCAATATTTTTAAGTTTTTTTGCTGTAGTTTTAGGAAGTTCCAAATCATTTGACTCATTTGTAACATACTCTTCAAAATTCGATAAAAAATCCAGAATTATTTTCTCATCCTTTTTTCTTGCAAAAAACATTATTTTTCCTCTTTTAAAAGTTTTTTATACGCTTTTTGTGCATTTTCAATTTCTTTTGCAGTAGGTTTAATCCGTACAGAAATAAATCTGTGTTTGCCATTGGATTTTTCAACAGGATAAGCAGTAGCATTAACCCAATAATAATCCCCATTTTTACAAAGATTTTTAACTATTCCCTTCCATGTTTTACCTTTTTGAACTGTTTTCCACAAGTCTTTAAATGCTGCCCTTGGCATATCTTCATGCCTTACCATTGAGTGCGGTTTTCCTATTAGTTCTTCTTTTGTAAAACCAGAAATTTTACAAAAATCACTGTTGGCATAAATAATATGTCCCTTAGAATTTGTTTCGCTTACGATCATAGTATTTTTTGATAATTTTATTTCTTTGTTCATTGTTCGCCCCCAAATTTTCAAAATTGTATTGCAAGATAATTACAGCTGGGTTACTTATTATTAAATTTAGATAACAAGAAAGTATTTACTTTTTTTCTAGTCAATAAATAAGATAATAGGCTAATTAATGCAATGAATACACAAGTATTTCAGCCCATCAATTTATTATTATTTTAGAAATAAAAACAACAACCGTAAAAGTAAGTCAAAATTATTGATGCAATGAAGCTGCCTTACGCAAATAGAGCATGCCTTTTTGGCACATAGAAGAAGGCACTATATTTGCAGTTATTTAATAGCTTGCTTCAAGAATAAAAAAAGACTTATGACAAAAGCTTGTTTTTATAAATTTCACAATACAATATATATATATTAAAATTATTATTTAAATAAAGGAACGACAATGCTGAAGAACTTAACGATAAGAAGCAAAATAATGACAATTATAGTACTTACAATTTCTATAGTTTCTGCTATTGGATTATGGGAATCTATTTCATCAATTCATACCGTTTCCGATCATAATGTTAAAGCCTTCAAGAAAAATGCGCTTAAACATGCAAAAACTGAGCTTAAGAATTATGTTTCATTGGCATATGAAATGGTAGAGTCCTATCACGATAGAATAGGGAAAAATGCAGTTTTTACAAAAGAAGAAATGCAAAAAGAAGCAATTGAAGCTTTAAAACACCTAAAGTTTGGGGAAAATGGTTATTTTTGGGTATTAAAAAATGATTCTACTATGCTAATGCATGCGAACAAACCCGAACTAGACGCTAAAGATATCAGCAAAATCCAAGATGCTACTGGAAAATTCATGTATCAAGAAATGATTGATGAATCAAAAACACATAAAGATGGAGCTTTTATGGAGTTTCATAAAGAAAAAGTATTAAATGAGGCTTATGTAAAAGAATTTAAAGACTGGCATTGGATAATTGCATCTTCTATAAGTTTAGAGGACATTGATAATGTAGTTCATGAGATGAGAGAAGATGAAAAAAAAGATATTGAGAAAATTATAATCACTGCACTTTTAATATCTTTAACAACAATTGTAATTCTCTCTTTACTGCTTAACTTTTTATTGGGAAAAATCATCATTAAACCTCTTCGTAATTTTCAAGCAGGCTTATTAGACTTTTTGCAATACTTAAACAATGAAAAAAAGGAAGCAGCATTACTAAAAGATACAGCAAACGATGAAATAGGGAATATGGCAAAACTTGTAAATGAAAATATAAAATTAATTAAGAAAAATAAAAACATGGACAATGTTGTAATAGAAGAAGCCAGAGTCGTAATTGGAAAAGTAAATGTAGGTTTGTTTAATGAAAGAATAAAAGAAAAATCTTCTTCGCCTGAAATCAATTTATTAACGGGTGAAATTAACGATATGATTGATAAATCCTTAAACGACTTAACAGTACTATCCAATGCATTATTAGCATTAGGAAATGCAAACTACGCATATAAGATACCTAGAATCAAGGGCTTAACTGGATTAACCGCTGCTTTATTAAGTGGTACGAAAGCAACGCAGTCTACCATTAATGATGTTATTGCACTGATTGATAATTCTAATAAAAGGCTCAGTTACTCAGCACAAGATTTAAGTGATTCATCTGTTGAACTAAGTAATTCTTCTACAAAACAAGCAGCTGCTTTAGAAGAAACAGCAGCAGCGATTGAAGAAGTAACTTCAACTATTAATCAAAGCAGTCAAAATGCTTCAAAAATGAAAGAGTTTGCTCAAAACATTACGAACTCAAGTAATGAGGGGATTGAACTTGCAAATAAAACATCGTCTTCAATGGAAGAACTAAGCAAAGAAGTAAGTACGATTAAAGATGCGATTACCGTTATTGATCAAATTGCTTTCCAAACCAATATTCTTTCACTTAATGCAGCAGTAGAAGCAGCAACAGCTGGTGAAGCTGGAAAAGGTTTCGCAGTGGTTGCACAAGAAGTTAGAAACTTGGCATCACGATCAGCAGAAGCAGCCAATGAAATTAAAGCTTTAGTTGAAAGTGCAAATGCAAAAGCAATTGAAGGTAAAAAAGTTTCTTCTTTAATGATTGAAGGGTTTTCCGAATTAACTAAAAATATTCATACTACCAGTAAATTAATAGATGATGTGGCAAACGCATCAACGGAACAAAGTAATGCAATGGTTCAAATTAATGACACTATTAACTCCCTTGATCAAGCGACACAACATAATGCAATGTTATCAAATAATATTAGTACTATGGCTAAATCAACACAAGAGTTAACAGCACAATTACAAGTGGTAATTGATAGAACTACTTTTGATCCAGAATCAAAAAGAAGAGTATGTGACAGTGAAAAAATATTTGATTTTGCAAAAATAAAAACCGATCACATATCTTTAAAAAATGATTCTTTTGCTTTATGTGAAAAAGGCAAACAAATTACTGTTCAAACAGCTTCTCAATGTAATTTAGGACTTTGGATGGAAAACAATAAAGATGAAGAATTTGCTAATTCCAAAGAATGGGAAAAACTAGAAAACATTCATAAAAAAGTACATCATATGATTCAAGATACCACAGACTTGTACCGTGATGGGTACAGCAATGGACAAATAATCTCAGTAACAGATAATTTAGAGAGAAACATTGATAGAATTTTTGTGGCCCTTGATAATTTAAGAGCTAAAAATTGTGATATTCAATTTGAAAAAAGAAAAGGAGCATAAGATGTCAAATGAAATAGAAACAGTATTAAGCTCAGATGCCTTTTTAGTAAGTGAAACAGATGCAAAAGGAAATATTATTTTTGTTAATGATGAATTTTGTAAGGTCGCTGGTTATACAAGAGAAGAACTTATAGGAAAACCCCACAGTGTTGTAAGACATAAAGAAATGCCCAAAGCAGCATTCAAAGACTTATGGGATACTGTAAAACAAGATGAAGTATGGCAAGGTTATGTTAAAAACTCCACTAAACTAGGTGGTTATTATTGGGTACATGCCACAGTTTATCCTTATAAAAATGAAAATAAAGAACAGTGTTATATGTCGTGTAGAAGAAAACCATCTAAAGAAGATATAACAAATGTAGAAGTATTATATAGAACTATGACATAAAAAGAAAAGAGAAACCCGCAAAAACTTTTATTTTAATAATTGCCTTATTATCAATTAATATAATATTCTTAGTATATTAATTATTATAGTTGGAATATTAGGAGAATGTTTTATTAAAATAAAATAAAATAAGATGCCAAAGTTTCCTAGAAAACGTATTCCTACTAGTTTAAAAAAAGACTTTTTATATTAAACATAATTGTGAGTGTCATTTTGCACTTATTTATTTTCTTAACCTGCATTATGTTTTTCTATATTTTATAATCAACTTATTAACTTTGATTATAAATAACTGTAAAAAAAGGAGAATAATTTTACAGTTATTTTTTAAATGCTAATAAGCGATTGACGGTAACCATGTGACTATGTCAGGAAAATAAAAGACTATTCCTAAACCTATTAATTGTAAAATAATAAAAGGAATAACTCCTTTGTAGATATCTATTAATTGAATTTCAGGAGGACAAACACCTTTTAAATAAAACAATGCAAAACCTACAGGTGGCGTTAAAAAGGACGTTTGTAAGGTCATTGCGACTAACAATACAAACCATACTAAAGTAGGYTCTTCAATACCATAACCATTAATTTCTATAGCTAAATCACTAATAATAGGAGCAACTAAAGGTAAAACAATTAAAGTRATTTCAATCCAATCAAGAACAAATCCTAAAATAAATACTAAAATAAGAATAGAAACAATAATAATAATTGGATCTTCTGATATTGAGTGCAGYGCWGAAAGTATGAGTTCATCYCCACCTAATTCACGTAAAACRAGTGAAAAACAAGTAGCCCCAACAAAAATAGCAAAAATATATCCTGTTGTATTCATTGTTGCTTTAGAAATATTTAATACTTTTCTAAAACTTAATTGACCATTTATTGCCATTAAAATAATTGCGCCAAAAGCACCAATACCTGCAGCTTCTGTTGAAGTTGCTAATCCAAAAAATATAGAACCAAGAACAGATAATATTAGAAAAGAAGGAGGTAAAATATTCTTAAATAAATCCCATATTAAACTCACTTCAGGCTCATCATTTTCATTTTTATCTACTAAAGGCATTTTATGAGGTCTTAGTAAACCCAAAATAACAAGATATCCAACATATAAAGTTCCAAGTATTAATCCTGGGAAAACAGCTCCCATGAAAAGATTTCCAACAGAAATACTTAACTGATCTGCCATAATAATTAACATAATACTAGGAGGAATCAAAATTCCCAACGTTCCAGAACTGGCAATTACTCCTAATGCTGTTTGCTTATCATACCCTTGTTTTAACATTAAAGGAAGAGACATAACTGCAAGTAAAACAACTGAAGCTCCAATAATTCCAGTAGAAGCAGCTAACATTACTCCTAAAATAACAACAGTAATAGCTAGTCCACCTCTGGTTTTCCCAAAAAATCGCTGTAAAGACTTTAAAAGTTTTTCTGCAATTCCTGATTCATCCAAAGCAAGCCCCATAAAAATAAACATAGGTAAAGCAACTAAAATCCAATTGTCCATAATTTTATAGATTCTATTTGACAGCAAACCAATAGTATTATAATCAAGGCCAGTAATAGTACCAAAGTACATATCAGATAAATATCCAATACCAGCATATGCCACCCCAACACCCCCTAGTACCCAAGCAACTGGAATACCAGATATTAATAAAAATATAAAGGTGAAAAACATTGAGATAACAAGATAATCATTAATTTCCATTTGTATTTCCTTTCATTAAATACGATATATGTCGAATTAATCGAGAGATACAAGCTAAGAATAAAAGAAAAAAACTAACAGGCATTACTGCTTTAATTATCCATCTATAAGGTAAACCTTCAGGCGAATCAGAACGTTCATTTACACGAAATGCTTCGTATGCTAAGTCCCATCCATAATCAATTACTATGAAAATRAAAGGAARCATTAAAAAAAYAATACCWATTATTTCAATYTTTCTTTGTAATGTAGTTGAAAAATGTATTCGWGCGATATCAACACGTACATGTGAGTGATTTACCATTGCATAGGATAAACCAAACATAATAATAACAGCATATAAATGCCATTGAAGTTCTTCTAATTGAATATAAATTATTCCAAATACGTAACGTAAAAAAACTTGTATTACAATAACTGCAATTAAGAGTACAGACAGCCACGAAATGGCTGTCCCTACATTAAATATTATTTTATTAAGAATGTTACAAATTTCAGGTCTTTTCTCATTTTCTAATCCTGGTTCTTTGTCTTGTGTATGATTAATTTTGTCATATACTTGTATTGTTTCAACAATATGATCTTTTCCTGTCATTTTAATCCCTTTCTTTCTTCATAACTTATCTTGGTAAAAATGCTAAATTACTCCAGTATTTATACTCTTCTCTAAAGGTACTTAAATCTTTCCATACATCATTAAACGTACTGTCTTTTTTTAAATCAACTAAAGCTTCCTTCCATGCTCCTCTAAATGCATTTAACATTTCAGGTGTCCATTTTTTTACAATTACACCATTTTTTTCTATATTCTCTCTAATAGCAGCACCTTGTGCAGCTTCACCTTCTGCTAAAGAAGCAGTCATATTCGCTTTACACGTAAGACTAATAGCATTTTGTTGCATTTGACTCATGTTATTCCATGTTTTTTTATTAATTAATAATTCAAAAACAGTTGCTTGTTGATGCCACCCTGGAAAATAATTATATTTTGCAATTTTATAAAAACCCAAACGTTTATCAACTGCTGGAATAGAGAATTCACTTGCATCAATTACTCCTTTTTCAAGAGCAGAAAAGATTTCTCCACCAGGAAGTAAAGAAGTAGCAACCCCTAACTTTGTCATAACATCAGCACCTAAGCCAAAAAATCTCATTTTTAGACCTTTTAAATCTTCAGGGCTATTAATTTCTTTTCTAAACCAACCTGCTGTTTCAGGAGAATTAATAGCACAAGGAGTAACATGTACATTATATTTTGCGTCATCATACATTTTTTGGTACAGTTTTAAACCATTTCCTTCATATAACCATGCAAAAAATTCTGGTGCTTCTGGACCAAAAGGTACGGAAGAAAAAATGGCAGCCGCAGGCATTTTACCCTTCCAATATCCAGCTGTTGACCAACCCGCATTTACTTTTCCAGAAGATACGGCATCCAGTATTTCAAAAGGTGCAACTAATTTTTTAGGCTCATAAATTTTTACTTTAATAGTTGAATTAATTGATTCTAAAGACTTTTTAAAAGCAGGAAGTGGTGTTCCTAACCCTATTAAATTGGTTGAAAATGTTGTTGGTACTTTTAGTAAAACTTTCTTTTCTTGCGCTAATCCTGCTGTGCTCAAGACACATAACGACAAAGTCGTTGCTATTGTTATATTTTTAATGTTCATATTTTTCCTTTAAATGTTTGTTTATTTTTTTGATACACTATTTTTTCACACACTCCTTTCTTTAAATTTACTCTTTTTATTCGCTGTATTTTTTATTTAATAAAGGGAGTTTTCCCTAAATATTGTGCATATGCAATTTCATCATCAATTTCTAGAAGTCTGTTATATTTAGCAATCCTATCAGATCTTGAAGTTGAACCTGTTTTGATTTGTCCACAATTTAATGCCACTGCAAAATCAGCAATAAAAGTATCTTCGCTCTCACCTGAACGATGAGACATTACACAATTATAATTGTTTCTTTGAGCCAGTCTTACTGTTAACATTGTTTCTGAAACGCTTCCTATTTGATTGGGTTTAATTAAAATAGAGTTGGCAATTTTTTTAGTAATACCTTCATTTAAAATAGCAGCATTAGTAACAAATAAATCATCTCCAACGATTTGAATCTTATCGCCTAAAACATCTGTCATGATTTTCCAACCGTCCCAATCATCTTCACTTAAACCATCTTCAATAGAAACAATGGGATATTTAGAACAAAGATCAGCATAATAAGTTACTAACTCTTTAGACGTAAGTTCTTTATTTTCTGATTTAAGTTCATATAAACCCTTGTCATTAATAATTTCACTAGCAGCTACATCTAAAGCCAAAGCAATTTGTGTACCTGCTTTATACCCAGCAGCTTCTATAGCTTTCATAATTACTTCTAGAGGTTCTTCATTGGATTTAAGATTTGGAGCAAAACCACCTTCATCTCCAACAGCTGTAGATTCACCCATTTCATCAATGATTTTTTTAAGATGTTGATAAATTTCAGATACAGCTCTTAAGCCTTCTTTAAAATCTTCAAAACCAACAGGAATCATCATATATTCTTGAAAATCGACTGAGTTATTTGCATGCTCTCCACCGTTTATTACATTAAACATAGGTACAGGAATAGTCATAGCATTTGCTCCACCTAAGTATCTGTATAAAGGAATATTTAAAGAAGCAGCAGCTGCACGTGCTACAGCCATAGATACACCCAAGACTGCATTAGCACCTAAAGTTGCATAATTAGATGTTCCATCTATATCTTTCATTGTTGCATCAATTTGGGCTTGATTAAAAGGACTCATTCCTAATAATTCATCAGATATTTTTGTATTTACATTATCAACTGCTTTTAAAACACCCTTACCCATGTAACGATTTCCACCATCTCTTAGTTCTAGTGCTTCTCTTTTACCAGTACTTGCACCACTTGGTACAATAGCACTTTGTTTTGTTCCATCACTTAAAACAACAGTAGCTCTTACTGTTGGGTTTCCTCTGCTGTCTAATACTTCCTGCGCATATAYGTTGTCAATGAATACCATKYKTTCTCCTTTATTTATTTGTTTTATTTAAATTTAAATAATATGTGATTTCGCTCTCATTTAARATTTTAATRATATTWGTAGAWCCWGGCATTCCAACGGGGTAWCCAACRGTTGMAACATAAGGACCTTTTTTATCTAARATTCCTYTTGTTTCTAAATCTAAAAGCATTTTGGCAATCATTTTAGTWGACTGWCCTTCTTTAATAGTAGAWATTGGGTGAACGCCCCAAKTAATTGTTAAAGAATTTAAAATTTTATGTTTATGAGAGAAAGCAAARATAGGAGTTTTTGGTCTGTATCTTGACATTCTYACKGCACTTTGTCCAGAAGMWGTMAGWGCTAAAATACCTTTKGCATGAATATTATCTGCTAATTTTGTAGCAGTTGATTGAATAACATCAAAATAGTCTAAATAATCCATTTTATATTGTTTTTCRTAATTATARATTTCTTCTGTTTTTTTAATRATATTACTCATTGTACTTACTACATTTACAGGATCATCTCCTATAGCACTTTCTTCTGAAAGCATTACTACATCTGTTCCATCTAAAACAGCATTGGCAACATCAGAAATCTCTGCTCTTGTAGCTCTTTCGTTTGTAGTCATTGATAAAAGCATTTGAGTTGCAGTTATAACAGGTTTTGAAACCGCATTGGCTTTTTCTATAAGTTTTTTCTGTATGGTTGGGACATCATAATAAGGAACTTCAATTCCTAAATCTCCACGTGCTACCATTAAGCCATCACTTGCTTCTAGAATTTCATCAATATTTTCAACCGCATCAAATTTTTCAATTTTAGCAATTAATTTTCCCTTATACCCTTTTAATAAAGCTCTTGCATTAAGCATATCTTCTTTATTTTGTACAAAAGAGATTGCAAAATAATCAACTTTATTCTCAACTCCCCAAGCAATATCAATTTTATCTTTAGCAGTAATTACATCAATATCAATTACCGTATTAGGAAAATTTATTCCTTTTCTTGAGCCTAAGGTTCCATTGTTTTCAATTCTTGCAACTACTTCTGCTCCCGTTTGAATAACTTTTGCACGAATAGTTCCATCATACAAATAGATAAATTCACCTTCTTTGACTTTATCTAATAACTCAGGGTAATTTAACGATACTGTATATTTTTTATCTTGTACTTTCTCTCCAATAATTTCTTTTTTTACAAAAGTGATTTCATCACCTTTTTTTAAGTTGAAATCTTCTTTTAAATCCCCTATTCTTACTTTTGGGCCTGAAATATCTTGTAGAACACCTACTACAGTGTCAAGATTTTTCATAGCAATTCTAATATTCTTTAAGGTTTTGGAATGATATTCATGTGTTCCATGTGAAAAATTCAAACGAAACATATTAGCTCCAGCTTTAATTAATCCCTCAATAATTTCAACGCTATCACTTTTTGGTCCTAAGGTTGCTAGAATTTTTGTACTTTTATTCATCTGTTCTCACTTTTTTTTGGTTTGTTAAGTTCAAAAATAAGTTTAAATACTTGCTCACTTATTTTCTCAATATTATTTAAGGTATTCTCTTTATTCATTGCTTCATTCAAAGACATGGGTTCATTCAAAATACTAAATACAGAAGTAATACCTTTTGTATGTACTTTTTCATCTGCACCACTTGAGTTTCCTGTAAATGCAATACAGCTTACATCTTTCTTTTTACAGATATTTCCAATTCCATCAATGACTTTTCCCATACAAGATTGTTCATCAATTTTTCCTTCTCCTGTAATTACAAAGTCTGCGTTAAGAATTTTATTTTCAAAATTAACTTCTTTTAAAATAATTTCAATGCCTGGTTTAATTTTTGCATTTAAAAAACTTAAAAATGCGAATCCCAATCCACCAGCAGAACCAGCACCTGGTACTTCATCATATTTTTTCAGGGTATTTTTTTGCACAACATATGCAAAGTGTTTTAAAGACTCATCTAAAATTTTCAGATCACTTTTTTTTGCCCCTTTTTGCAAAGCATAAATATAAGAAGCTCCATTTACTCCCGTCAAAGGATTGTTAACATCACATGCCAATAAAAATTCACACTCATTTAATTCTTTTAAACAAAATGAAGTATCAATACTAATAATCTTGGAGATATCTTTTGTTAAATTAACTTCTGTATTTAAAGCATCATAAAATTTGTATCCAAGAGCAAGTAACATCCCAAGTCCTGCGTCATTTGTTGCACTACCACCTAAAGCAATGATAAACTTTTTATAACCTTTGTTAATCGCATCTTTGATAAGTTCACCTGTGCCAAAACTTGTAGTAAGAAAAGGGTCTTGATTCTCTTTTGAAATTAAGTCTAAACCACTAGCACTCGCCATTTCTATAACTGCAGTTTCCTTGTCTAATAAAAGATACTTAGCAGTTATTTTTAGCCCTAAAGGATTTGTACATTTTGCACTTATAAATCTTGCGCTATTAATAAAACTAAAGGCTTCTAGAGTCCCCTCTCCGCCATCAGCAATTGGACAAATAATAATTTCCGCCTTATCATATGTTTTAATAATTCCTTTTTTTATAGCCCAACTTAGTTCTTTTGAAGTAGCACATTCTTTAAAGGAATCAATAGCTATAACAATTTTCATTGTTTCTCTTTATTAATAGAATCATTATTAAATGCCATTAATATGGGATTATAAGATGAATTAAATTTATTTTTAGTATATTTAATGTATTGTATTTTGAGATAAGATATTCTTTGCAAGTATGAACTCCTTTATTTGTCATAAATTAAGTATAACCGAAGAACGTAACGCAAAAGTAACAAAAATAACAAAATAACAAAAAAAGAATGATTTTTTAAAAGGTAGAAAATGAAAATATTTATCATACTTTTATTATTTATTAGTACTCTGTATTCTAAGAATGTTCTAGTAATAAATTCCTATTCACCTGTATCTGCATGGACAAATGCGCAATTAAACTCAATTATAAAAACATTGAGTAAAGATAAAAGCATTAAAATATATGTCGAATTTATGAATACAAAAGTATTTAAACCCACTAAAAAAAGCAATCAAGATTTATTGGATTTTTTTTATAAAAAATATAAAAGTCTTGATTTTGATGCAATAATTACTACAGATGATTATGCATTAAATTTTATTCGCAACAATCAAACCCATGTTTTATTCAAAAATGCGAAATACTTTTTCTCTGGTGTTAATAATTTGGCTCTTGCCCAAATATTAAAAAAAGACATTTTTACTGGAATTTTTGAAGAAAAAGATCCTCTGGGAAATCTACTTTTAGCAAGAAAAATTAAAAAAAACCTTGAAACAATTTATTTAATTGGAGATAAAACTATAACTTCTAATAAAATAATGGAAGAATATAAAAGTAAATATAAAAATATTAAAGATATAGATTTTATTTATTTGGATTATACAAACATTGAAGATATTAATTCAAAATTACGTTTTTATAATAAAAATTCAGTATTAATGTTAATGGTTTTTGCTGCTTTTAAAAAAAATGGCAAGCATATAAATAATTTGTTTGCTTTGGACACTTTAGCAGACGTTTATAAAGAGCCTATGCTTACACATGATAATGTATATACCCATCTTGAGAATACAAATATAATTGGAGGAAGTTGTATTAATGGGGAAAAATCTGGAGAGATTGTTGCTAAAGATGTAATAAAGTATTTTTCTGGCGTTAAAATAATAGATATTCCTTTTAAATTTACAGAAGGCAATAATCTTTTTATTAATGAAAAAAATTTAAATAAATTTGGATTTAATGTTGAAGATTTACAAGTAAATTTACCAATAGTAGTCAATAGAAACAACTCTTTTTATAATTTGTACAGAACAAGAATTAACAGTTTTATAATTCTAGGACTTCTTTTATGTATTTTGGTTTATGTATATGTTAGAAATAAACAATATGAAACACTTAATAAACTAAATAAAGAAATCAACAATTTCAATAATACGCTAGAAGATAAAGTATCAATACAAGTTGAAGAGATTAAAAAATCAACTGACTTATTTAAAACCATTTTTAATACAGTAAAAAATGGTGTTGCTATTTTAGATTTGGATTCAAATTTTATTCTTGTTAACGACGAATATAAAAGAATTACCGGCCTTGAAAAACAAGAGTTTTATAATACCTCTTGTTTAGAGATTACCCATAAGGATAATCAAAAAGAGCTTAAAAAAATCATAAAAGAAATACAATGGAGCAATTATCATAATATCTTTATAACACAATATATTGAAAAAGATAAACGCAGTATTGATATTATGTTGGATGTTTTTTTAATGCCCGACAAAAAAAGTATTTTGGTTGTGGCAAAAGATATTACAAAACAAAATAAACATAAAAGAGAGCAAAAACAAAAAGATGAACAATTGTTAGAACAGTCTCGTTTAGCGCAAATGGGTGAAATGATAAGTATGATAGCTCATCAGTGGAGACAACCTCTAGGGGCAATAGGAAGTGCAATTATTTCAATGAAACTGCAACTAAGAAGTAGCACAATTAACTTTTCGAATAAACAAGAAAGCAAAGAATATTTAATAAAACTGGATAAGAAGTATGACAATATAAATGAATATGTACAATTTTTATCTGCAACTATTGATGATTTTAGAAACTTTTTCAAACCCAATAAAGAAAAAGAGAAAATAAATATAACACTACCAATTAAAAAAGCTCTTAAAATTGTTGAAGTTCCCTTAAAAGATAAAAATATAACAATTAAAACATCTTATGAAAATACAGGAAATGTGCTGATTTATTCAAGTGAATTAACACAAGTAATCCTTAATATTTTGAAAAATGCAGAAGACAACTTCTTAGAAAAACAAATAAGTGCAGCAGAAATTTCTATCAATGTCAAAAAAGTTCAATCAAATTTCGTTATTAATATTTCAGATAATGGAAAGGGCATAAAAAAAGAGCTTTTAAGTAAAATTTTCGACCCCTATTTTTCTACAAAACTGGATAAAAATGGAGCAGGTCTTGGATTATACATGTCAAAAATTATAATTGAAGAACATAATATGGGAGAACTTTCAGCTATAAATACAAAAGAAGGAATAGAGTTTATTATTAAACTGCCTTGCATATAATTTAGAAAATAAGCCTGTACCCAAAGCCATAAATACTTTCTAAGGTCTGTTTTGGTATTTTTTTCCTCAATCTAGAAATTAACATTTTTAAAGAATCATTCGATATTAGACTGGGATCATCGTAAATTGCATTAATTATTTCTTCATAAGTGGATATCTTATTTTTATTTTTTATTAAAAGCGCCATTATAAAGGATTCTCTTTTAGTTAACTTTACGCACTGTTTTTTATGTAAAAGTACTTTTTTGTCTATATCCCAAAAAAAATCATAATTCAGCTCAATTATTTTTATACTTTTTTTAAGTTCACTATTATAAATTCTACTAGAGCAGGAGTATATAACATTTAATAAAATATCAAAATCTAAAGGTTTAATTAAAAACTGCTCAATACCTATATTAACTAATTCTAAAAGGTATTCAGATTCATCGTGTGCGGAAATTACAATAATTGACTGTTCTTTATGTATTTCGTATATTTTTTTGCAAAGTTCAACCCCATTCATAATTGGCATATTTATGTCGGTGATAACAATATCATAGAACTTATTTTCTTTCTTATAATACTCCGTATATTTTTCAAGGCCATCTTTTGCATTACTTACTAAGTCTACATGTAGAAACAATTCAGCAAAAATACTTCCTGTCTCTTTTTGAAAATTAATATCATCTTCAAAATACAAAATACTTAATTTTTTGCTTACTTCAATTACTTTGTAATATTCAATCATTTAATTTCCTTTGTTAAGCTTCTACAAACTAGCAAAATAATTCTTAAAGTATCTGCTTATGTTAAGATTTAAATAATTTTTACCTATAAAATATATACGGTATGTTTTCTAAGATTTATACTTAAACATAAATAGATTTTTATCAAATGCTATACTTATCAGGAGAAGTTAATTTGCGTCTAAAATACTATAAACATCGATTATAAGGAACATTAAAATACTTTTAAGGTTTAATATTTCACTTAGTTCTAATTAGGTAAAGAATATTTATGAAGTATAAGAATTTAAATAATAAATTTAATTAGTGTTATCGGAATAAATTTAAAATAAAATAACTTTATGTCCTAAAATACGTGTTTGGGATAAATTATCTTAAGGTATTGCATATATACACAATACCATTCTTTCTTTGTTTAGAGTTTCATATTTTTAATTAAAATCTTTTTTTCCCTCAAATTCTTTTTCTAATGCATCGCTTACAATATTTTTTGCTATTTCATCTGTTTCTAGTGCAATTTCACGTGTTTTTGCTGCTGTTGCTGCATTTTTTTGTGTTTGTTGGTCTAAAGAATTTATGGAATCGTTAATTTGTGTAATTGCACCTTCTTGTTCACTACTAGCAAGTGCAATCTCATCAATTTTATTTGTAGCATTATTTATATTATCCAATAAAGAACTATAACCCTCAATCATTTGAGTACTAATATTTTTACCTTCTTTAGCTTTAATTGTTGCATTTTCAACTAAGTCTTTAATTTCTTTTGCTGCTTCTGCTGATCTACTTGCTAAATTTCTTACTTCTTGAGCAACTACTGCAAAACCCTTCCCTGCTTCTCCTGCTGTTGCTGCTTCAACTGCTGCATTAAGGGAGAGAATATTGGTTTGAAAAGAAATTTGATCTATTATAGAAATAGACTCATTAATTAGTGTTACTTGTTTTGTAATGTCTTCCATTGCCATACTGGTATTTTCTGCTAGGTTTTGTCCAGATTTAGCAGAAGAGTCAAGTTCTTCTGCATAAACACTCATTTCTTTAACATTAAGTGCATTTGAAATAATAGTAGATGTAACTTCTTCCAAAGCAGCAGCTGTTTCTTCTAAAGACATGGCAGCTGATGTGGAAGATTCATTTAGAATATCAACATTAGAAATTAGTTTATCCGAAGATTTATCTAAACTAAGTCCAATTTCTAAAGATTTTTTTAATAAAATAGAAATACTTGAACCTACATCATTTACACCAAGAGCTAAGCGTTCTAGATCTGCTTTAATACCTTTGGTTGAAACTTTAGGAGTATAGTTAGAATCAGAGAAGTTTTTAAGAACAAATAAAATACTAGCAATATTTTTTTCCAAATTATCTCCCATAGTATTAATACTTAAAGTCAAATCATTTAAAGCAGGATTATTTGATTGTTGAGTAATTTTCAAGGAAAAATCACCTTTTTCATACTCTTTTAGGGCTTTATTTGTTTCTTTTATAATATTTTTATCTTTTTCTAAATCAACTTTAATACTTTTTATATTCTCATTAATAATAAGAGCCATCTGGGAAATTTCATCTTTTCCTTTAATATTTACATATTCTACATCATCTGTTTTACGATTTAAATAAGCAAAAAAAGCCTCTAATCCAACTTGAAATTCTTTAAGTGAAGATAAAATATTTTTCGAAATGAAAAGAACAAGTAATGATATAAAAAGTAAAATGAATGCAGCAATCAATATATTGAAATAAACAAGTGTTTCACTCTTTTTATCAATTAAGTTAGGAATTGTTTCTAAAAGTTTGTCAATTTGTATTTCAGTTTGGTGAACTGTTTTTCGCATGTCCCCTTGGATTCCTAAATTACTGTTTAGCCCTAATACAAGCATTTCTTTACTCAGTGCTAAAAAATTATCTTTATAATGTTGTAAATTATTTATACCTTCTTGATTTAACATAGTCGTATTCATAAACAATGAATTTATTTTTTTAGTAAACGTATCAATGTATTTTAAATCTTTTCGCAGTAAAAAATCTTTTTCTTGTTTTCTTAAATCGTATACCATGGCTAATAATTTATAATTATTTTGTTTTTTTGCGTACTCTTGTAGTTCTTGTACACTTTTTCTAAGCGCACCATATAAATTTAGAGAAGGTGTTAATCCAATTTTTTCATAACGCTCAACCAAAGAATGAAATTTCATTTGATAAGAAAGAAGAGTTTTATCAAGACTGTTTATCAATGTATCATCAAAATCTTTAGACAAAAGATCATTTTTTATTTCTTTTATTTCTAATCGCATTGTGGATAAATTTTTATCAAATTTGTTAAGATATTTTAAGTTTTTTCGTAGCAGAAAATCTTTTTCATTTTTTCTTAAAATTAAAATATCTGTTTTTAATTTTTCAACCAAAACAGATATATGTTTATATTCATTAATTGTGCTGTGAGAATAATCATTAAAAGAAAAAAGCCCTATAAAACCCATAATTGTGATGATCGTAAGAAGAAACAGTTTTGCTTTAATTGTAATTTTATTCATATAATACCTTTTGTACGTTAATTTAATAATAATTATATCATTTAAAATTAAAAACATTATTAAATTATAAATGATATAATTAGTTATTTAAGAATTTGCACTATAGCAATTAAAAATGTAAATAAAATCAAATAAAAAAAGAATAACTTTATTCGTAGAATGCAAGCAGATGTTTTCTTTTATGGTATCAAAAGCAAAAATAATTCAATACTTATGTTCCTTTAGATATGAATCATTCTCTAATCTCAAACATATGGTCAGTTTTATTTAAAAAAATATTACTAGATCATTGTAGGAATATATTAATACGTTTTTTGGGAAGATCAAAGACACAGAATAATTTTTTACTCTTTTTTTGGAAATATTCGTAGGAATAAAAATCTCTGCTACTTTTTATTTATCATGATTTTTTCTAGCATTGAATCCTTTCATTTTCTTCTTTTAAGGAATGAAAACGATACATACAAATACAACAAAGAATAAAGGAGAGAGAAAACAGAAAATTGAAAAGTGTTTGTCTTGTAAATCATATCAGATAAATATTAGCAAGCTTATCTTGTTAAAACTTGCCTATTTATTCTTAATAGCTACGTAAGATCCTTCATGTGTTCCACATACTTTTCCCTCACAAATAATCTCGCTGTAAATTTTTAGGCGTGCTTTACCTTTTTTATTTAATATCTTTAAAAATCTGGTAAAATCTTCTTCTTTAGGTGTATAAGCAAGGGCTTGAAAATCTTTTAAAACAGGAAATAAAAAGGAGAATTTTGATTCTTGAATTACTAAAGTAACATCCAGTTTTAACTCTTTTTGTTTGACAAAAAGTAATGCCCAAGCAGATAAAATTGCAATAGAAGATAAACTTCCACCAAAAGCCGAGTTTTTATGATTAATATTAGCAGCAAGAGGTGCATCAATAACTATTAAATCCCCAGTATATTTATTTATACTTACCCCAAGTTCTTTTGTAATAGGAATATTTTTTTGTATATATTCTAAAACTTCGTTCATTTTTATATTCACAATCTTCCTTTAATTAAAAATCTTCACTGTCTAACAAATGCAGATGTTTTCTTTTTTGATAACTTAAGGCTAATAAAATACAATATTTGAGTTCTTTTAGAGGAATATCTTTATTTAAATCAAAACATATTTCTCTTTTTCCTTCGAATTCTAAAACATCATCAAATAAAATACGAAAGGTTTTAATTAGTTTTGTAGTACAAATAAAATACATGCTGTACTTATTCTTAGTATCTTTCACCCATGATATACGTATTGGACTTCCATTTTTACAAGAATAAGAGGGAATATTCCATTTAAGGGATTCTTCAATTTTTATATTTTCTTCTTTGGCTACTTTATAAATAAGTTCTCTTAAAAAAAGTACTTTTTTCCTAATAGAGCTAGGATAAGTATTAATAATAGTTTCTACCTCAAATAATATATCTTTTTCCATTTATTTTCCTATTATTAATCCCAACGATTTTTAATAACTTTTTTAGGGAGCAAGATTATGCTTATAAAAACCAATACTAAAAGTCCAAAAGCATATAAAGATAAAGGATTAAATATCAATAAACAATACAACCAAAGAAAAGAATAAATACTTGCAAATATAAAACAAACAAAAGAATTGTTTTTATAAATAAAAACAAGAATCAACAAAGCAGAAAGGACTAAAGAAGAAAACCATAATATATCATATTTAATATTTGAGTCTAAGTCTAAAGGATTTTCTATTATATTTTTGATACCCAGTAACATACGTTTTTCCATAATATAATGAAAAGGCTCAAAAACCAAATCACTTACTTCGGCCCATGTATATAAACCTTTTAAACCATGTGTTCTAATAATAAGACGCGTTTGTGTACTAGAGATCTGTTTTAATGCAAAACTACCCCAGCCTTCTAAAACAAAATATTCATACTTCTTTGAGGCTACTACTAAAAATGAATACTTTTCATCTTTTGTAGCAGTCGTTGGAACCAAGCGACCAACTCTCATATCATAAATGTAATCTTTGGGAACATCTAACGTATGGGCTTCAAAACCAAGAAGCCTTTCTAAAAATGTATAAGCAAAAAAACCACCTCTATCTGCCCCTAAAGTAACCAAAGTATTCCAAACTTCTTTTACATTCGCATCTATTGTAATAGCTCTTGTTGATACGATAAAAGGAGCGATTTTATCGCCTTGCATTTTTGCACTTATTTCATTTTTTGTAGCATTCCAAGTAGAAATTTCATCTTGAATAAAACTGCTGTAGATTATAAGCTGTATCAAGAAAATAACAAACAATAATAGAGTTGATTTTATAAAGTTACTCATTACTTAAGGCCTTGCCATTGTTTCTAAATAATTAGCTATTAAAACTTAATATTTGTTTTTTTAATGGCAAATTATTTTTTCTACATTTTATACAAATAGCCTTAAAACAAAGACAGTATTTTTAGAATATTTTTCATATAAATAAAAGAATTGGACAATTTTTGTTAAACTTGCATATGGAAATAATTGATAAAGAAAATAAGATATATTTATTAAATGAAGAAAATTTTGATTTTCCTAGCCAGGAAATGATGAAAGACGACTTGGTTGCAATCGGGGGAGATTTTCATCCTCTAAGAATACTAAATGCCTATAAAAATGGAATTTTTCCCTGGTTTATTGATGAGAATAACTATATTCATTGGTTTAGTCCCAATAAAAGAATGGTCTTAAAACCTGAAGAATTTAAAATCTCTAAGAGTTTAAAAAAAAGTATTAAAAATAAATCCTATGAAATAAAAAGCAATGAGAACTTTTATGAAGTGATTAAAAACTGTGCCAATATAAAAAGAAAAAATGAAGATGAAACKTGGATTAGCGAAGAATTTATTTATGCMTATAAACAACTTTTTGATTTGGGTTATGCTTTTAGTATTGAGTGTTATTTAAAAGAAGAATTAGTAGGTGGTTTGTACGGTTTATTAATTAATAATATATTTTGTGGAGAAAGTATGTTTTCTAAAAAAACAGATGCTTCTAAAGTAGCTTTTTATCACTTGTGTAAAGAAGCTAAAAACAATGGTATAAAATTAATTGACTGCCAAGTTCATAATCCCCATCTTGAATCACTTGGGGCAAAAGAAATAAAAAGAGAAGAATATTTTTCTCTTCTTAAAGAATAAGTTCATCTTATTCTTTATATTGTGGATGCCTTTTTATAAAAGAATCAAGGCGTTTATTTGCCATTCTTTTTAATTTTATTTGAAAATAAAAGCTCCAACCAAAAATAATTCCAACAAAACCAAAAGCCATTTTGCACCAAGAATACATATTAAAGCTGTCTTTATGAGATATTATCTTTCCATCTTTAAATACAAATTCTGCTTCTACTTCATTATGAATAAATCTTTTAGTTATTGAAAACATATACCTTGCATTCCATGAAACACTTCCATTTTCATCATTTGCTCTTACATTGTTAAAAGCTTTGGTTTTTGGATTTCCTTTTTTTTCTAAGAGCATGTGCCACATAGCCTGCGCTCTTTTCCCATTTATTCTAAAAAAAGGATCATTGTATTCAATATCTTTATGATAACACTTTTGCATTTCTCTAAAATTTGACGCTCTAAATGCCTCATAAAACCGTGTTAAAAGTTTTTCATTATCATTCACGTAATAGGTCCTTCTTGCTTTAATTCTTTGTATATTCTTATTTTAGAATAAAATACAGTATTTTTGAAGTACTTACACTTAAAACTTAACTTTGCTTTTAATTTTATAACAATTGTTACGTCTTGAATCACAAACTTTAACTCCTTTAAGATAGATCATAGTTTCTATTGTTTGTTTTGCACTTGGTGAATATAAAAATGTTTTTTCAATAGTATAAAAACGTTCCTTGCCTTTTATTATTTTTATAAATATTGACATATTTTTGTTAGGTATTGAACTATGGGGACAAAACACAGAAATAAATGCTACTTCATAAGTGTTTTCTATTCCTTGCCCTAAAATGTCAAGGGAGCTGTTTTTACACTTAATAAACCATGATATTTTTAACTTATAAATATATTCTCTTAAATAAAGACCTGAAGACACTGTATTAATAGTCGTACTTATCATTTCTTGGTAATTATTTTCATTCTGGGAATACGGAATAAAAACAAGTCGCCTGTTATTGTTTATATAGTATTTATTCATAAGTTTATACGTACTGGGCAAATTTGCAAAAAGGTATTCATGCTTAAGAAGAGAAGTATTTGTTTCTTTAAAAGAACAAGCAGAATAAAAAAGAAGTATTGAAATTATTAAGAATAAGGTTTTTTTCATTTTATAATTCCTTTTTTAAAGAAGTAACTATAATAAAAGATTATTATTTTTAATATTATTCTAAACTTAAAATATCATGATAATCAAGATAGTTTTGGGACTAGCATTAAAGGTTTGAGGAGAGTTTTATTAATGAAGAAAGATTTTTTATAAAGAAACAGACTTACTGTTTCTTTATAAATTAATTATGCTGATTTTCTAGCTTTTTTTGAAGTATTGTTTGCAGCTTTTTTATTCACTTTTTTTGCTACTTTTTTAGTTGGTTTTTTTGCAACTTTTGTAACAATTTTTTTACTTGCTTTTTTGTTTACTTTTTTAGCAACTTTTTTTGCAGTTTTTTTAGCAACTTTTTTTGCAGTTTTAACTTTTGTCGGTTTTGCTTTAATAACTTTTTTAATAACACTTTTTGTAACTTTTTTAAGGTTCTTTTTTTTGCTTACTTTTTTGCTTGCTTTTAAAGATATCTTTGCAACTTTTTTCTTATTTAATACTTTTGCCATTTGGACTTCCTTTGGGTTTATTTAACTACTTTTATATATAAAAGTAATATTATATGGTGATTATATATATTTAATTGTCTTTTGTCAATACTTTTTAATTATTTATCTAAAATTTACAATATTATTTCCCATAAATTACACATATTATTCTTTTACAATACATATACAAGGAGTCAAATATGTCCAAAATTAGAGTATTATTTCAAAATTTGTTAGTATTTATTTTTTCTTTATGCTTTTGCATTTGTATTATTATGTTCTGTTTTATTTTACTTATAGATTCAAATGTATTATTGTTTTAATAAATAAACTTAAAAATCTACTCTTTACCTCTTCTTTTATATAATTATAAAAAATTGAAAGAAGATTAAATGAAAAGTATTTTTTTGGTATTTTTATGTTTTTTGCAATTTATAAGTGCAAATGCAAAAGTACTAACGCTAATTCCAGAAGCATCAGGAATCACCTACGTCAAAAAGACAAACACACTTTTTGTTGTAAACGATGAGGGCATTTTATATGAGTTAAGTCTTAAAGGAAAAATATTAAGAAAAAAGAAAATAGGCTCTTATGATTTAGAAGGAATAAGCTTTGATTCTAAAAATGACTTATTAATTCTTGCCATTGAAGGAAGAGATAATATTCTTCTTGTACATCGAAACAACTTTCACATTAAAAAAGAAATTTCAGTAAAAAGAAAATACAAAAACAAACTTCTGCTAAAGAAGGATAAAAAAAGTGGTTTAGAAGGCATTGTTTTAATTGATTCACATGTATACATCTCAAATCAATCAAATATAGCCTATCCTAAAGAAGATGCTTCAGTCATTGTAATTCTTCCTTATACTATTAAAAAGAAAAAACTTAACATAATTAGCATTCTTGATCATGGCTTAAAAGATATTTCTGGTTTGACATATTATAAGGGTGATTTGTACTTGATATCTGATAAAAAAAGCACCATCTATCAATATTCGTTCAAAGCAAAAAGAATCATCAAAAAAAAGAAACTTAACAAATCTCATGCTCAAGAAGGTATCACTTTTGATAAAAAAGGAAATTTATATATTGCTGATGATAAAGGAAAGATTTTAGTCTATAAAAACTTTAAAATGTAAGCACTTAATTTTTTTCATTTATCCATTCAAGTATAAGTGTATGCAGTTTTTTAGGCTCTTCTAGTGGCAGCATATGGCTGGTACCATTATTAATAATAAACCTTGCTTTTTTATGTTCTTCTTGCAAAGTAAGTAAAGAATTATGATTTAAGAGCCTGTCGTGTTTTGAATAAAAAAAATAAATGGAAGTATTTAATCTTATTAACTCCTGTAATAAATCTTTTCGCAATAAAGTAGCTTTCATTTGAAGTTCAAATACATAAGCCCCTTCATCTTTGTACATGTCTTGTACTAGTTTTATTAATTTTGTATTCTTATTGTTTTTTTCTTCTAATAAAGAAATGACTTTTTTCGCACTCAAGTTTTTAAATCCATGTTTTTTTGTAAACTCAATAGCAAGGCTACGTTTTATAATTTCATCTTTATACATTGAAGAAGGACTAGATGCAAGTATAAATAGTTTATTAATTCTATGGGGATACTTGCAAGCAAAATATGCAGCTACATAACCACCCAAAGAAAAACCAAGTAAATTTATTTTTTCTTCTTTGAAACACAGTGCTTCTAATATTTCATCAAAGGTGCGTTTTAAAGGAATTTTCACATGAATAAGTTCATAAGAATCGTCAAACAAACAAAACAGCTCTTTCCACAATCTTTCATCTGTCATTAAACCAGGAAGGAAATATATCTTTGTTTTCATATTTTTCTTTTTATATTGAAATAATGTGCCTTAGGCCCACACAAAAATTATGACTTTAAATAAGCCTCATCTTCGTTTTTAATATTCAAAATAACATTTTAGAGCTTAAATTATTGTTCTAGTGTGTAAGAAAGTCTTTTTATAGTATTTAATAAAGCTACAAAAGCCTTCAAAATTTTACATAGAAATATATTCTTCTCTTATAATTTTTAAATTTTCCCATGTTTGTAGGTGTTTACCAACGAACTCGTGCGTTAGATCATTTATATTGGTTAACTTATAATTAAAAATAAGTTCTGAAACATTACCCACAATTTTTTTTGAACGCAGTTCTATGTCAAATTTTTTTATAGTAGTTTCAAGAACTATGTATCTTAAATAAGCTTCATTTCTATTTTGTGCAAAAATAATTCCATTGTTCAACATTAAAACATTTTCATCATAAAATATATTACATATTTCTAAAACTTTTCCATCTTCGACTAAATTAATAAGTTGATTTACACTATCTTTCATTTTATGCCTTAAAATTAATAATGTTTAACAATAGCTTCATTGTGTGTAGTATCCGTAAATTTTACATAAAATATAAAAAAATAACTTAAAATTATTTTGCTAGACTTTATTTTTAAAGAATTTTTAAACATATAAATTACTTTATAATTGTTTTTTATATTCATTATTATTYYYATTTRWAAAATATTTTTAAATAACATATTTTAAGCTAATTAACCTATAATAATAAAAAGAATTTAGGAGAGAAAATGATTAAAAACTATTTAAAAAATACTCCCGATGAAAAAGGTTATTTTGGTAAATATGGAGGTTCTTACCTTCCTCCTGTTTTAGAAGAGGCTTTTGAAGATATCAAAAGTGCCTATGAAGAGCTAAAAAACTCTTCTACTTTTCTAGATGAACTTGCTTATGTAAGAAAACATTATCAAGGAAGACCAACGCCTATATCTTTTGCTAAAAATCTTACCTTAGAATGTGCTGGTGCAAAAATTTATTTAAAAAGAGAAGATTTAAACCATACAGGAGCACATAAACTAAACCATTGTATGGCAGAAGTAATTTTAGCCAAACACTTAGGAAAGAAAAAAGTAATTGCAGAAACAGGAGCAGGACAACATGGAGTAGCTCTTGCAACTGCTGCTGCTTATTTTGGAATGCAATGTGAGATTCATATGGGCGAAGTTGATATGAAAAAAGAACATCCCAATGTTGTAAGAATGCAGATTTTAGGTGCTAAAGTAATTCCAGTATCTCATGGATTAAAAACACTTAAAGAAGCTGTTGATTCTGCTTTTGAATCTTATATATCACAAGCAGATACAGCCCTTTATTGTATTGGTTCAGTAGTAGGTCCTCATCCTTTTCCAATGATGGTTAGAGACTTTCAAAGTATTATTGGTTTTGAAGCAAGAGAACAGTTCTTAAGTTTAGAAAAGAAACTTCCTTCTCATGTTCTTGCTTGCGTGGGAGGAGGCTCAAATGCCATGGGTATTTTTGCTGGTTTTATCCAAGATGAAGAAGTGCAGTTAATAGGAGTTGAGCCCCTTGGAAAAGGAGAAAAACTAGGAGAGCATGCAGCTTCTTTATCCTATGGGGAAGAAGGAATTATGCATGGTTTTAACTCTATCATGTTAAAAGATCAAAAAGGAGATCCTGCACCTGTTTATTCAATTGCTTCTGGAATTGATTATCCTTCAGTAGGTCCAGAACAGGCTTATTTAAAAGAACTAGGAAGAACACAAATAGCTCTTTGTAATGATAAGGAAGCCGTAGATGCTTTTTATAAACTTTCACAATTAGAAGGTATTATTCCAGCACTTGAATCCGCTCACGCCATTGCATATGCAATGAAACTGGCTAAAAGTTTAAATAAAGATCAAAGTATTTTAATAAATTTAAGTGGTCGAGGAGATAAAGATATTGATTTTGTAGTTGAAAATTACCCTATTCCTAATAAATAACTTAAAAGTGCCACTTATTTGGCACTTTTTTTCTTCTTGAATTTATAACCATTGTACTTTTTGGGTGTCAATTTTAACAAAGATATTATTACCTGGAAGCAAGTACTCTTTTTCAATATTTTCTTTTTTTAATCTTGAATTTAAACAAATACCACCTACAGAAAACTCAACTAATAAGTGTTTTTGACAGCTTTGTTGATGTATTGAAGAAACGGTTGCACGTAAGGTTTCTTCAGTAATATTCTTTAAAATAGGCATTTTCTCCAGATGTATATAATCAGAATTAATCATCATAATGGAGTCACGTTTTTTCTCTTTAGAATTGGGAATAACAAGTTTTTGTCCATCTAAAAAAACTTTAACTAAATTACCTTCCTCATTTTTTTCCCAAGGTGCAAACAATAAGTTTATACTCTCACTTTGTATTAACTCCCCTTGAAACAAAGCAACTTTTTTATCACAAATATGATTTAGCCAATTATAATCATGGCTTGATATAAAAATACTGGTATTGTATTTTTGTTTTGCAAGTAAGATAGCTTCTTTAATTAATTGTGCTGAATTTGTATCCACTCCTGCTGTTGGTTCATCAAGAATTAACACCTTTGGTTTTAATACTAATCTTGCTGCAAGAGCAACTCTTTGAGCTTCACCCCCAGAGAGTTCACTGTGTTTTCTTTTTGAAAAAGACTTATCTAATCCCACAAGTAAAAGAGCCTTGTATACTTGTTCTTCTAAATTATCAAATTTTTTTCTTATTTTCAAACCATAAGCAATATTTTCAAAAACACTGCGTTTTAATAAATAAGGATTTTGGGGTAAAATCACAATATCTTGTTTTGCATCCAAGCTTAATAAAGTAGAGCACAAACCATCAAAAGTAATCTCTCCTTCTGATGCTTTTTCAACAAAAGAAAGCAAGGAAAAAAGTGTGGATTTTCCACTCCCATTGGGTCCTAAAAAACCAATAATTTGATTTTCTTCTAAAATCAATTCTTTTATATCTAATACTTTTTTACCCTCATAATAATGTTTGATATTTTTTAAATCATAGAGTATTTTCATTGTGACCACTTCCTTTTTAGAACTGATAATGCAATATTAACCATAAGTGCAAGGCAAAATAAAACCAAACCAAGAGCCAAGCCTGTAACAAACTCACCCTTACCTGTTTCAAGTGCAATGGCTGTTGTAACTGTTCTTGTATGATATTTGATATTACCACCCACCATCATAGAAATTCCAATTTCTGTAATTATTCTTCCATAAGCAGTAATTGCAGCAGTCATAATTCCAAACCTAGCTTCTATTAATGTAGCATTTAATATTTGGATAGGTTTTGCGCCTAAACCTTTTAATGACGTATATAAACGTTTATCCACAGATTCTACTTGGGCTGCTGTTAAAGCAATAATAATTGGCAAAGATAAAACTACCTGCCCTATAACAATGGCTTTTAAGGTGAAGAGCAAATTAAAATCTCCAAAAACACCATTTTTTGACAAAATAGTATATAAAATTAAACCAATTACCACAGTAGGCAAAGCCAATAAAGTATCCACCATAGTTCTTAGTATTATTTTTCCTCTAAAAGAATAATAACCCAAAATAAAACCAAGAGGTAAACCAATAATTAAACTTATTAATAAAGCCAAAGAAGACACACTTATTGTTGCATAAATTGCAGAATAAACACTGTCATCCCCTTCGAGCAATAAGTGTATAGCTTCTGTAAAACCATCTGTAAATAGATTCATTTTATCTTTTCCAAATACTTTTAATTATTTGCATTGGGAATAAAAAGTGCTTGCCCCAACAGCCTAAAATCGGCTATAAATGTCTGTGTTTTGGAACTGTTAATCCAAAGCGTAAACTTTTTGGCAAGGTCTTCTTTTGCATTTGCACATTTTTGGGAATTAATACTAATAACACTGTATTGATTGATTAAATCTTTTGAACCTTCAAGAACTATTTTCATAGTATTATCATTTTTATGTTGGCTCATATACTTAATCCAAGTACCTCTATCGCTCATAGTGTATCCACCCATTTGTGAGCTCATGTTAATAGTACTTAACATTCCTTGTCCAGTTTGCATATACCATTTTTGCGATTCTGGAACATTTTTAAGTGCTTTTTTCCATAAAGATATTTCTTTTTTATTTGTACCTGAATTATCTCCACGTGAAAAAAATGTCACTTCTTTTTCTTTGATTGTTTTTAGTGCCAAATTTATATTCATGCCGCTTAGTTTAAGAGGATCATTTTTGGGTCCAATAAAAATAAAATCATTGTACATCACTTGTTTACGGTTTACTCCATAGCCTTGTTTAATGAACTTTTTCTCAGAAGCAGGTGCGTGTACAAATAAAATATCTACATCACAATTTTCCCCCATTTTAAGAGCTTTCCCAGTTCCTGTTGCAAGCCATTTTAAAGTAATGGCCGTATCTTTTTCAAATTTGGGTGCTAAATAATCTAAGAGACCAGTATTATCAGTACTAGTAGTAGTTGCCATCATCAAACTTTCTTTTGCATTTGCACTTAAAGATAAAAGAATAATAAGAGCAAGTACCCCATTAGTAATAACTTTTTTCATTTTTGCCCTTTTAATTAAATATATTAATTTGTTCATTAAGAAAAGAACAAGAAAACCGAATAACTTTAACACTGTTGTTTGCTAAAAAATGTTCACTGCTTGTATTAGAAACAAGAATCGCATTACTTTCTCCAAGCACAGAAATCATTCCTGAACCATATTTATTTTTTTGGCTTACTGTGAATTCTGATTTTTCAAGCCACCCTAAGACCAGATTTACACGTCCTTTTTTAACATTAAACGCTTCTTGATTTACAGCACTTTCATAATCATGGTAAATATTATTATTACCTTGTAATTTATATAAAACAGGCAAAACAAATAAATGCAAATTAACCATAGCAGTAAGAGGATTACCTGGTAAACACATAACATAAGTAGCGTTTAGTTTTCCCATCATAATAGGGCGTCCTGGTTTTACATTAACTCCATGAAAAAATATCTCAAGTCCATTATTTAGAAAAGCTTGCCCAACAAAATCAGCATCCCCCATAGAAATACCACCACTTGTAATAATTACATCGTAGGATTTTAAATTCTTAATAAATTCTTCTGATTCTTCCAGATTATCAGGAATTACTCCTGTATATGTTGCAGAAAAACCTTTTTCTTTAAGCTGGCAAAGAAGAGCAAAAGAATTACAATTGTATATTTCATCTTCACTTGCATGCTCCCAAGGTTCTTTAATTTCATCTCCCGTAGATACAATAGCAATACTCAATGCTTTAGTAACTTTAATCATAGTCATACCTTGAGAAGCAAGTACTGCTACCATTGAAGCAGTAATACTCTCCCCTTTTTTATACAAAATATTTCCAACTTTTTGTTCTTCACCTTTTAGGCGTAAACAAGATCCTTTTTTTATTTCTTTTTTTATTTTTATGCTATTTCCTAAAACAAGAACATCTTCAATTGGAACGATTGTATCGGCATCATTAGGAACTTTGGCCCCTGTCATTATTTTATAACATTCATTTTCTTTTAGCTTTTTTTTACTTGTTTGTCCTGCAAAAATAGTTTCTTTTATTAAAAGCGTATTTGCAGCTTCGCAAAATTTTATTGCAAAACCATCCATCGCGGAATTATTAAAAGAAGGCAGATTTTTTTGGCAAATAATATCTTGTGATATAACACGGCCTAAAGAGTTTTCCAAAGAAATTATTTCTTTAAAAGTATTTATTCTCGCCATTTCTAAGGAAATTCTTCTTGCTTCTTCAAAATCTAAATATTTTTTAATCATTTAAAACCTTTATTTGTCTATAAACTTTTGATATTATTTTGCAAATATAATCAATATCTTCTTTGCTAAAAATGCTTGTAAAAGAAAAACTAAGTGCCTGTCTTGAGTCATTTTCACTGTATAACATTTCTTGCAGAATTCTAGAAGGTTTCATTAATCCCAACGAACAACCTTCTCCATTAGAAGTAAAAATATCATATAAAGAAAGAGCACGTATAATTTCGCGTGCTTTTATGTTTTTTAGTCCAAAATGCAGTGTATTCTCCAAACTTAAAAAAGGATCAACAAAAAAGAAAAAATCATCTTTTAATTCCTTTTTTAAAGCGTTGATAAACATGCTTTTGTTTTCTTTTTCATAAGAAAATGCCTGTGTTTTGATAATATTTTGAAGAGATATGATATCAATTTCCCCAAGAACTTGTTTTTCTAATAAATCATTATGTAATAAAACAGAAGAACTAGCATATCCACTTAATTTATATGCATCTAAAAAAGCTATATCAATATTTGTGCAGTCCAAAGTAGCAGAAATATTTCCTATAATTTTCGCTTTGCTTCTCTTTTTAACTTCAAATAAATCAACTTTTACATAAGTATCCATAATATAAGAAGAAACAAATATATAGGAATATTTATCTTTAATGCTTTCATAATCAAGCTGTCCATTTTTATTAATAGGAATAAAGTCTAAGTTAAATCCAAGTTTTTTATATGCTTTTGAAGCTTCTATCAAGGCTTCACTTTCACCTAAAGAAACAGCTATATCTCCATCAAGGCCCAATAAAAAACCCAGTAAACTCTCTTTGCTAAAATGCAAAGTATTTAAAGAGGAAAAAGAAAATCTGTTTTTATACTCTTCTAATAAAACTTTTAGGTTTTCATTATTAGAAAGTGCGGCCAGAGAATAAGAAGAATCAATACTTATATCTTTTAATACAGGATATTGCAAAACATTTAGTTTATACATGAGAATCCTTTTTACAAGAAATTTCAGCATTTTTATTTAAAAAAATCACATCAAATCGTTCTTGTGCATAAATATTAATTTCATCTTGTAGTATTTGATAGTTTTTAATGATTTCTTTTGCTTTAGGAGTTAAGGTAGTACCCCCATTATTTCTGCCTTTTTGAACAATAACCAATTCATCTTCAATATATTCTTGTAATATTTTAATATGTGACCAGGCTTTTTTATAATTCATTCCCAGAATTTTAGAAGCTGCTAAAATACTTCCTGTTTCATCGATATATTTTAAAATTTGAGTTTTACCGCCACCAAAAATAAGGTTTTGTTTTTCATCTTCTATCCATGTTTTAACTTTTATTTGCATGACCCAACTTCTTTCTAAAACAACCCAATTGACAATAAACTACATCTACGTCAGAGTTTTTAACCGTAGAACCAACTCTTCTTAAACTTGTACCTTGTGCTTCTTTCCATAAGGTTTTACAAGTAACTTGTGTATTGTTTTTATAATGTTGTTTTATGTTTTTATAAATATCTTCTTCGTAGGTTTTAAAGACTATTTTCCCAAACACACCTAACTCGCAAGATGTAATTTTTATATTTTCATTTTTGCAAGTATCTGCCATTTTAATAGGTTTTATTCCAAGAAGTTTGGCAACTTTAAACGCTTTCAAACAAGTCAAGCGTCCATTTTCATCCAAGTTATCTTTAAGAAATTCTTTTTGCTTTGCATCCAAACTAGACATCTATTCTTCCTTGGTGAGTATACATATTCATTTTTTTACCTCTTGCAAAACCAATCATTGTGATACCATGTTTTTGTGCCGTTTGCACCCCTAAATACGTAGGTGCAGTACGTGAMACTATCATAGGAATTGCATGCATRACMGCTTTWGTAACCATTTCWGAACTTAAACGTCCAGAWACAAAMARWACWGATTTTGTAGTATCTAARCCTTGCATCATGCATTTACCTATGGCTTTATCAATGGCATTATGCCTTCCTATATCTTCAGCAGTAACAGTAGTACCATCAAGTAAATAAATCATGGCTTTATGTACACAACCTGTTAAGTTATACAGTTCACTGTCTTTATAAAAAATCTTWAYTTCATCWARAATRGTTTGTGCTTTWAYTTTAAAAGCGCTTTGGTTAAAAGGAATTTCTAAAAAGCCAGCAACATTTCCAGTAACTCCTCCTCCACACCCACTTGTTAAGGTTTTTTCTTTGAACAGATTTTGTATTGAGTCTTCATTGATATTGGCTTTAATATCCACTCGTAATCCATCTTTACTTATTCTTACTTCTTCTATATCTTTATAAGAAGATATAACATTTTCACTCATTAAATAACCAATAGCATGAGCATCTTGATCTTTTGGAATACACATCATGGAGATGGTTTTTTCTCCATTTAAATATAAATTCAATCTTACCTCATCAATGGTTACGTCTTCAAATTCTACGGCTTTATTTTCTATAAGTTTATCAATTATTACTGTTTTTAAATATTTACTRTTGTCCATATTTTYCCTTTAAACTACGTTCGCAAGATAGTTTATTGTGCAAATTTTGCATATTTAAAAGYYTTATTRTGCATTTTTWGCATAATAAGAASYMAAAAGAAAAACACCTAAGTGTTTTTCTTYTCTTTATTTTCTTAAGTCTTCTTCTTTTAGAACATCTGGTCTAAATTGTTCTATATACTCTCTAGGTAGTTTCCCTGTAATAACACCAGGCAGATAACCTTTTACCGATACAAAATACGAATACACTGTTTCAAATGTAAAGAACGAAATGATCGCAGATCCCATAAAATGAATAAATAAAATAAAACGTTTAAAYTGAATCGTTTGRGCATGTGTAGCAGCATCAGGAGCCATRAACCAAATYAAGAATCCTGAAAGTACTAATAACGCACCAAAAGCAACATACATATAATAATTTATTCTATCCATCGCTTCGTATTTYCCACGTAAAAATATTTTATTCCATATTTTYACWGARGGTCTGTAAAAAAACTTGTGATCTTTAAATGCAATTACCGTCATAATTAACCAAATAGGAATCCATCCTACTCCAACTATTTCATGAGATGCTCGCATAAATCTTGCGATATATCCTCCACCAGTCCAGTTCCCAAAAGTAATTGAAAAACCTGTAATGAATAAATAAATCATAATCACAATGTTTAATAAAATTACCAAACGTTGAAAAACAGAATACACTTCTATCTTGTCATCATGTTTTGTAATTTTTGCTTGTTTTCTTCCTTTTGCAAGTATGAACATTCCTAAAAATAGAAAAAATTCTACTAAGAAAACAATTGGTAAAAGGTGTTGTCTTTCTTCAAAAGCTCTAATAACCTCAGGGGCAATTGCCGAATAATTAGGTCCATATAAAGCAACTTCCATTTGTTGTAAACGTGGAAGYTCCGAWATWGGAATWACATTTCCAGAAATATCYCCTTGGGCTATCAAGATTARAAACTTAAATACATAATCTAAGTTAGCAATCGTTGCTAGAAAAAAATACCAATAAGTAAGAAGAGCAAATAWAAARCCTATKATWATATAGRCTTTATACTCRCTAAAAAAACTTTTAGTTTCCATACGCTTTGTCCCAACCGTAAGGCATTGATTGTACTCCGTGACCAAAAGAGATTACTCGTTCTCTGTAAATATTAGCAACAGATTCAGCATCCCCTACTAATAAAGCTTTTGTTGAACACATAGCAGCACAAACAGGAACTTTACCTTCTGCAATTCTATTTTGTCCATATAATTCTCTCTCATGCGCACTGTTAGTATCATCAGGACCACCTGCACACATAGTACATTTGTCCATTACACCTTTAGTACCAAAAGCTCCATTAGATGGAAATTGAGGTGCACCAAAAGGGCAGGCATATAAACAATAAGAACAACCAATACATTTATCTTTATCATGTAAAACAATTCCATCATCTCTAATATAGAAACAATCAACAGGACATACCTCTTCACAAGGTGCATCCGTACAATGCATACAAGCTACTGATAATGAGAATTCCATTCCTTGGATTCCTTCATTAACAGTAACAACTTTTCTTCTTGAAATTTCAACAGGTAACTCATGCGCTTCAGCACAAGCAACAGAACATCCATCACAATGAATACATCTGTTTTCATCACAATAAAATTTCATTCTGGCAAAATTAGGTTTCGTATTATCACTCATATTGTCCTCCTAAGCGCTTTCAATTCGGCACAAGCCACCTTTTGTTTCAGGTATTTGTGTAACAATGTCATAACCGTAGTTAGTAACAGTATTCGCACTTTCCCCAACTGCATAAGGTGCTGTTCCTTCTGGATACTTATGAGTAAGATCCACACCTTCCATAACTCCTGCAAAATGAATAGGAATAAAAATTCTATCATTTGTCACTGAGTGCGAATATTTCGCTTTTACTTTAATCTTAGTTCCTTCAGGGGAGTGAATCCACATCATAGAACCATCTCTAATTCCGTGCTGTCCTGCTAAATCAGGATTAATATCACAAAACATTTCAGGGGTTAACTTAGCAAGGTATTTACTTGCTCTGTTTTCCATCCCGGCCCCATTAAGATTTACCAAACGTCCAGTTACTAAGTTAATAGGGAATTTCTCAGCCCAATTTTCTTTAGTTTGTTCCGAGATATATCTTGTATCCACTCTATAGTGATCTTTTTTATCTGCAAAACTTGGATACTTAGAAACAAGATCCTGTCTTGGAGAATGCAAAGGTTCCCTATGAAGTGGAATAGGATCAGCAAAAGTCCATACTTTGGCTCTTGCTTTCGCATTTCCATAAGGTGCCATACCTTGTTCCATACATTTTTTAGCAATTATATTTGATGTATCAACTTTCCAGTTTTTACCAATTGCTTTTTTCTCTGCTTCAGAAAGTTTAATACCTAAAACTTCTTCGATATTATCTCTTGTGATTTCAGGGTATCCATCTTTATTTGCTGAGCCTTTAGGAGCAGAGCCTTTTCCTGCTAATAGATCAACCCCATCATGTTCTAGTCCAAATCGATTTCTAAATCCCATACCACCATCTCTTACACTTCTATTAATATTGTATAAAATAGGGCTTCCTGAATGTGATTCAGTCCAACAAGGCCATGGTAATCCGTAATATTGACCCTTCATAGGTCCATATCCACGTCCAGATACTTCATCAAACATATGCCAATTYTCTTGATGTKCTTTTAATCTTTTRGCAGTCCATCCTGTTAAACCAATGGTTTTAATGATTCTTGCAATTTCATCSGTTGCATCTTCTGGCCATTTAAARTCTTTTTTATTTTCTTTTATTTTCATACCAGCAGTTAACTCATCATAAAATCCAAGTTCTTTTGCCAATAAAAACATAATGTCTTGATCGGTTTTAGATTCATACATGGGTTTAATAACTTCACTTCTCCACTGTGCAGCTCTATTAGTAGCMGTWACACTTCCAGAAGTTTCAAACTGMGTWGCWGCTGGTAAAATATAAACATCATTTTGTTTRTCTGTAATAATGGCACCYTCATTWACAAAAGGGTCACAAAATACAGCCAATTCWAGATTATCTAARGCTTCTTTTACTTTTTTTGTTTGAGCAGTAGATGTGATTCCATTTCCCATAACAAAAAKAGCTTTTAAATTKGTACCTGCRTTATGAATAGCATCTTCRCCTGGATTTCCAGCCAGAACRCCTGACCACCAWCKTGAKAGYGTAAAMCCTTTTTTATTCATCCAYGAAGGATCTTTAAAMCKWCCTTTTAACCATTCATAATCAACACCCCATGATTTAGCAAAATATTTCCAAGAACCATCACTTAATCCATAATATCCAGGTAAAGTATGTGATAAACAACACATATCAGTAGCCCCTTGAACATTATCATGACCTCTTAAAATATTAGTACCTCCACCTTCAATACCTAAATTTCCTAAAGCAAGTTGCAAAATAGGAGCAAGTCTTGTATTAGAAGAACCATTTGAATGTTGTGTTAATCCCATAGCCCAAATTAATGTTCCAGGAGAATTATTAGCATAGTGTTTCGTAATTTGTAAAATTAAAGAAGCATCAACACCAGTTACATCAGCAACTCTATCAAGTGGCCAATTTTTGGCTTCTTTCATTACATCTTCCATTCCATATACACGATCGTTTATAAAACCTTTATCATGCCAACCATTTTCAAAAATAATATTTAACATTCCATACATAAAAGGAATATCAGTACCTGGTCTAATTTGCGCAAAATAATCCGCTTTTGCAGCTGTTTTAGTAAATCTAGGATCTACTACAATTATTTTTGCATTGTTACGCTCTTTTGCTTTTAAAAAATGTTGGAATCCTACTGGGTGGTTAACCGCCGGATTTGCTCCAAAAATAATAATMGCTTTTGCATTTTGTATATCCCCTAAAGAATTTGTCATAGCACCATAACCCCATGTATTTGCCACACCGGCAACTGTTGAGCTATGTCAAATTCTAGCTTGGTGATCTATATTATTTGTTCCAAACATTGCAGCTAATTTTCTAAAATAATACGCTTGCTCTGTTCCAAATTTAGCTGATCCTAAAAACATTGTTGAATCAGGTCCAGATGTTTGTCTAAGATTTTCTAGTTTTGATGCAATACCTTTCATTGCTTCATCCCAAGAAATTCTTTTCCATTTTCCATTTTGTTTTACCATAGGGTGCTTAAGTCTTACTTCTGATCGAACCATATCAATCATATCCGCACCCTTACAACAGTGACCACCAAGTGACACTGGATGATCTTGGGCTACTTCTTGTCTAACCCACACTCCATTTTGAACTTCTGCTATTACTCCACACCCTACTGAACATGCTGTACAAATTGTTTTAATTAATTTGGACCCAGGAAAAGGATTTTTAATCTCTTCTTGTGTTGCAGCTCTTGTTGCGTTAGTACTAGCAAAAGAATTAGTAACTCCAAATGCAGCGGCAACGGCACTCATTTTTAAAAATGAACGTCTTCCTACTTTTGCATTTAGAGCTTCATATGTATTTGCTGACATACATTCTCTCCTATACTATTTTGCGAACTTGTAGAATTCTTCCCAAGCCGCTGTTTTCTTGTAGAGTATTTCTTTTTTTCTAGAACTACCTACAACAACACCATTATTATTAGCATCTTGAACCGATGCTCCCTTATTTGTAGCAGCCATAACTGTAGTACCTGCAACAGCAGCTCCAGCAGTAATCAATGCAGCAGTTTTTGCGAACTCTCTTCTGCTTTTTTGCATGACTGACCTCCTTATAGAAATTAAGCCCCTTCTTAGAGACTTTATAAAAAAAGCATAACTTTTTTTATAAAGTCCCCAAGTTAAGAATTAAATATCTACTTCTACATCATAAGCAATGTCTTTTGCTTCATCTTCTTCTTCTGAATTTGATTCTCTTAAGGCTTTATTACGTGCGCGTCTTTTTATTTCATCTTCGCTTAAGATTTTTTCACTCGGTGCTACTTTTCTAAATTTTGCTTTTCTTATATGTATAGAGACATCTAAATACAGACGTTCAAATTCTAAAAAAGAATGTAAAACAATCATAAGTTCTTTATAAATAAGAGCATTTTCATGTTCATATATGTCTTTTGCAAGATCATCAATAAATTCATTTAAAATAGATTCAAAAATACAATGCACWGTATTTTCATATTCTTTTTGACCTTGRGCRATTTCATTGCTTAAAAAAGCCAAAGCAGAAAARATAAAMCCWATGGAGTCTTCATATTCAAAATAAGATTTTTCATCTCTTCTKATTTTTGTTTTGGCAATAAATTGAATCATTTCAACTCTTTTTTTACCCGATTCAACCCCTTCATCATAATAAGAAGCCGTTTGTCTTATTTTTTTACTCATAGGAGAATGAAATAAATCATCAAATTCTTGYAACAAKGTAATRTTTGAASTTGGATCTAATAAAAGAGATATATTYTCTAAWGCSYYTCCWGAACYCTTATCAATTGGRTTTTCTTTTAARGTAKWMACTAAAGATAMAAGYTCRAAATAATTTTYRCTTTCTTTTGATGCTACAAAAAAATTAGCAAATAAATTGTAATAAAGCGCTCTTGCTTTATTAATACTGTTATTGTTTTGCATGGGATGCTCCTTTGTTTTTATCATAAAAGCTTTGCATCATGATTTTWGGTTTACAATCTGTACARCAGTATAAACTTCTYTCTTTTACTGGATCGTGGGCAAATTTRGGMCCTAAWATKGCAGCTATTTTYTCAACYGATTTAACSGTTGCAAAATCAACCCCACATTCAACACAAGCAAAGAGTTTATCTTGCGCAAGAATACTTTCTTTAAACCAAGCAGGTTGTAATTTAATGACATCTCTCTCAATTGTTAAACAATCACTCTCAGGACAGGAAACTTCACAATAACCACAAGAAGTACATAAAGAAGGATTAATTCTTAAAGTATTATCACTGGCATCCGCTTGAAGGGCATCAACATTACAAGAACCTACACATACTAAACATAAAGTACAATTATCAGCATTTACTTTTACCTGTCCATAATGTACATGCTCACCTGTGGTAACTTCTCCTAAATCCTCATTTCCTACAATATGTGAAAGTCTAATAGCAAAGAGTTCTCTTTTTCTTCCCTCATCTTCATTAAACGTAAAACGTGAACCTTCWACAAATTSTACTTCWTCTAAGGCTTTTTTTARTTCATCTTTGTTAGAAGCTAATAAAACAGCATCTAMKCCGTATTTTTTTTGATAAATCTGATTTAATATAGAAATGGAATCTTTTGTTCCTTTTGATAAAATAGAAGTATAAAAAACTACTTGGGAACCTGATTCTTGTAACAAGGTTAAAAGAGTTCCTTCATGTAAGAATTTTTCTCCATCAATTACAAAAGGAAGAACGTTTTCTTTTAAAGACACATCCAAAGTATCTATTTCCATAATTTGAGGTAATATCAAAGGAATATGTCCTTTAAAAAACTTTGCCATTTCAAAAATAGAATCTCTTCCGCTTGGTGCATATTCCAACGCACCTGAAGGACATACAGAGATACAACCCCCACAGCCTTTACAGTCAATTTGTGAAAAACTCAAGGTTTTAGTAGCATCGTCTTTAGTAATTGCAACAGTTGGACAAACATCTTCACACTTTGAACATATTTCTTCTCTTCGTCCATCGTATTGACAAATTGTTTTATCATAAATAGTGTATTTTTTATATTCATAAAAATTTATATTTTCACGYAAATTTGCCAAAACATCRTCAATKGAGCTCTCMTTTGGATCTTGAGTACCACTTTGRTTTAAAGCAATTTGTAAAGCATCAAACCATACAATTTGATCCACTTGTATTTCAACATTTTTTCCATCATCATCAACAGTAACACTTAAGTTTCCAATATGTCCTGCTATTTTTTTAATAATGTTTGAGGGAACATGAAATAAATCAAATTCGTCGGGTAAGGATTTTTTTAAGAATTCYCTTTTTTCTTCATCACTACAAACCAATAAAACCTTATTAGCTACATCTTGGCTATATAACATCTCTTTTGATAAATCAAAACGAGAAGCCGATATGTCATAGAGTTTTTCAATATTCTTAATTTTTTGTGCGATTTTATCTTTTGAATGATTGATGTAATAATCAATTTCGAAAGCTATGTGTTGTGCATGTATATCTTTTGAATTAGATACAATAAAATCTTCATCTTCTATTTCTTTATTAGAATTAGTTACTAGGATATTAGCAGAGAGAGGAAAATCCAGTTCTTTGTTTGCATAATAAACATATTCATACATCTTTAGCCTTTTGGTAAAATATTATTTACCTATTTTAAACTGTATTAACTTTAGCTTTACTTAAAAAGTTAAAAATATTTTACCAATATGAGAAAAAGTGTTACCTTTTGCTCAAGTGTGTTATAATTTAATAAAATGAGGTCTGCGTGTTTAAATATTTATTTATTTGTATTGCTTTTATCCTTTTAATTTATATTGGCTTTAGAGACAAGGTCTATAATAATAAAATCATTCTATTTGGWGCRTCWGTTCCTCAAACAGGAATCATGAAAGCTTGGGGCTCYGCAGTRTATWCAGGKGCCAGTTCTTATTTTTTTTATGYCAATGATAATAATTTATTAGAAAACAAAAAAATACAACTTATTACCTATGACGATAAATATGAACCTGAACTTACAAAAGAAAATCTAAGCCGCTTAATTGAAGAAGATCATGTTTTTTCTTTATTTGGTTTTGTAGGAACCCCTACGGTTAAAAGCATTTTACCTATTTTGGAAAAAGAAAACATTCCTTTTATTGCACCTTTTACAGGCGCTTCTTTTTTAAGAGATACGTATAAAGCTAATATTGTAAATTATCGCGCTTCGTATAAAGAAGAAATAGAAAATTTGATTAAATATTTATACAAAAAAAAGAAAATCACTAAAATTGCTGTTTTTTATCAAAATGATGATTATGGAGAAGAAGGYTATGTCTCTTTATTGGAAGCTTTGGAGAAAAGAAAATTAAAACTTAATTCAGAAGGTACTTATAAAAGAAATACTTTATCCATTAAACATGCTTTTTATGAAATAAAAAAAGGAAAACCAGAGGCAATTATTATGGTTGGTGCCTATAAAGCAAATGCTTTGTTTATAAAAAAAGCAAAAAAAGATCCTGTTTTTAAAGATACAATTTTCTGTAATATTTCTTTTGGTGATGCCAATGAAATGATAAAAGAATTAAACTACGAGAGTGAAAATTTACTTTTTTCTTCTGTTGTTCCTTATTATGAAAGTGTAAATATTTCAGTTATTAATGAATATAAAAAATTAATGTTTAAATATTTTCCAAAACAAGACTTGGGTTTTGTATCATTAGAAAGTTTTTTAGCAGCTAAAGCAATAGTTAGGGCCTTACAAAATATAAAAGGAAGCATAACACGAAGCAGTTTTTTAGAGCAATTAAAAACCCTACCCAAAGGTTTTTTAAAAGGTTTACCAAACGATTATAAAGACACACAAATTCAAAATAACCTCTACTTATACGAGTACAAAAATAATAGCTTCAAAGAGATACTCTAATGCAGATAAATAAGCTATTTAACTTTTATGAAAAAATACCCTTTTCTTATAAAACATCTTTTTTAATTTTTGTTATTGCTGGGGGAATGTTTACTATTATTSTTTTATCTCAGATATCCATGTATGCTTTAAAAAATGATTTTGATTTTTTATTTGAAAAAAGAACCAAACCTATTATAAAACTAGAAATTATTAAAGATACTTTTGCTATTAACATTTATGATACTTTATACGATGTACAGCACAAGAATATCACTATTACACAATCAAGAGACGTTATTGTATTAGGACAACAGCTTATTAATAAGAATTGGTTGTCTTATAAAAAAACATCCTTAATCAAAAGTGAAGACTCCTTTTTTATAACTGAGCTTATTAAAAAACTTGCGCTTAATACAAGAGATGCACATAATGAAAAACTACAACACAATATCATTAAAAATATTGATAGAAAAATTGTACTAATTAATCAAAAAATAAATACTATTTATATTTTATTTTCACAAAAAAATAAAGATGAAGCTATWTYATTAATTGATAAAATTAACTTTGATATAAATTCTATTAATATTTATTTAACCAATTTAACCAATTATGATTTAAATTTAGCCATTGATGAAAAAATACAAACACAAGAAGTATTTAATATACTAAGTAATATTTTAAATATATCCATTTTTTTGGTTTTTTTATTCTGCATTTTACTCTCAATAATAATTATTAATAATTTTAGAATCTCACACTATATATTAGAAACAGCCATTGAAGATAAAACAAAAGAGTTACTAAAACTAAACGATACCTTGGCCAATAAAGTTAAAACAGAAGTACTTAACTCAAGAAAAAAAGACATTATTATGTTTCAACAAGCAAAACTAGCTTCTCTAGGAGAAATGATTTCTAATATTGCACATCAATGGAGACAGCCACTAAGTTCAATTTTAATGATTGTTCAATCCTTTCAAGTAAAAATGTCTTTAGGTAAACTCACACAAGAGTATATGGATGAAAAAGTAAACGATGCCATACTATTGTCACAAAACATGTCAAATACCCTAGAAGACTTCCAGAACTACTTTAAACCCAATAAAGAAAAGTCTTTATTTCAAATTTCAGACTGTATTAATCACTCACTTAGTTTAGCAAAGTATATTTTAGATCAAGAAAAAATAGTAGTAAGTTTAATAATTAAAGAAGAATTATCTACTTATGGTTTTTACAATGAACTCTCACATGTACTTTTAAATATGATTTCTAACTCAAAAGATGCATTAAAAAACAAATCAAATAATAAATTAATCAAAATCGTATTAAAATGTCAAAACAATTTTATAGTAATAAAAATATACGATAATGGTGGAGGCATCAAACAAGAAGCTTTACCTCATATTTTTGATCCGTATTACACTACTAAATATAAAAGTGCAGGAACAGGAATAGGATTGTATATGTCAAAACAAATAATTGAAAAACATATGAATGGTAATATAAAGTGCAAAAATGTTTATTATAATATTAATAAAACTATTTTTGAAGACTGTGCACTTTTTATTATAGCCATTCCAATAGTAAAGGCAAAAGATGAATAGAAATTTAAACATATTAAATCAATTTAATATTTTATATATAGAAGATGATAAAAGTTTATTAAAACACACAAAAGATATTTTAGATGATTTTGCAAAAGAAGTATATGCCGTTAATACTTCCGTTGAAGCACTAGAGATAATTAATTATTATACTGTAGATATTATTATTTGTGATATCCTTTTAGAAAATGAAAATGGTATTGATTTTTTAAAAGATTTAAAAGAAAACAAGAAAATATTTATACCTTCAATTTTGGCAACTGCACATACAGATACGAAGTACTTATTAGAAGCCATTAAACTAAAAATTGATCATTACATTGTAAAACCCATTAATGTAAAAGAGTTATTAAATACCTTACATGATATTTTATTACCACAAATTCAAGAAAAAGAACTCAGAAAAAACATTAATGTAATAAAAACCATTTCAGCAATTACCGATTCAAAACAAGTAGAAATCATTAAATATATGATTGCTAACTTGGATGATAAAAATCAGCTTTTTACTTCTTATTCTGAAATCATGGAAAAAATCTCTGTTTCCAAACCAACCTTGATCAAATTATTTAAAGATTTATCTGCTAAAAATATTTTAAATAAAACAGCACACAAAACATACTTTTTTGATGAAGAAGCACTTAATTCTTTATAAAAATGGTATTAAGAACATGTTTTAATTTTAGTATCACTTTTTAAATAAGTACTTACCCTTTTAGAAATATTATCAATTAAGATATTTAAAAAAGCAGTAAGTACTAATAACATCATCATCTTATCTAATCTAAAATCTGCAATAGCAGAGTCAATAAAAAAACCCAAAGTAGCAATACCTAACATCCCTAAAATGGCACTTTCTCTCATTATAATCTCCCAACGGTAAAATAAAAACGATAAAAAAGAAGAATARAGCCTTGGYAAGGTTTCATAAGCATATAAAGAAATCTTTTGTTTAGAATAGTCTATTCTATATWCTAARGYATTGGCTTGTTTTCCTAATAAAAAAGCAATAATGGAACCATTATGAAGCATAAGAGCMAGYGCMGCTGGTAAAAARGAAGGACCAAATATCTGYAAAAATAAATATGCCAAAATATACTCAGGYGAGCTTCTAAAAAYAATCARTACGATATGAGASAAAAACCTMACATAAATATTRCTAAACTTATAAGAAATAAAAGGAAAAACAAGTAAAGTCATTGCSCCTGWTAAAACCAAAGCAACTTGTGTTAATAAAATAGTATTAAACAAACCAGGMAGKATTTCATTGCTAAAAAAYTGGTAAAACCACAGACTTCCCTCTTCWAAAGAAAGCGATGCTTTAATAGGATAAGGAATAATATCRATGCTKATAAACCTYMMTAAATTTTCTAAAGATAAAGARCCAAAATCATCCAAATAATAAAAAGAAAAGAAGAAAAGAAAAATAAAACTGTATTTATTAAACCATAATTTAATACTAGCAATTAGAACATAAAACATGAKAAGTAARAGCCAMACTTCATTATAATAAGCTTGATTAAAAGAAGAAGATAAATAATAKCCCAAGGTAGTAATACCTACAAAACCCAAAATAGCAGAGGATCGTAAAGCACATTCAAAACGGTATAAAGTATAAGACAATAAATGTGAAAAAGCATCTGGAATTTTAGAATAAAAATAATAAGAAAGTTTATCCTTTCCTCGTAACTGTTTATCAAATACATCATGCTCTTCTAAAATTTCAAAATATACTTTTGCAAATATTGCTGAAAAAGGTAAAATAAGTGCTAAGAGTGCTGTTAATACGTTGAGTCCAAAAATTTGAAGAAAAATAAGAGCCCAAAATAATTCATGAATGGCTCGAATAAAAGATAAGAAAGTACGTATAAATGTATTTTGATAAAACAAAGCCAAAATAAAACCAAAAAAAGAGGAAAAAAATAAAGCCAAAACCGCAATACAAACTGTTCTTACAATAGCTGGAAATAAGCCAGGAAGAGTAGAGAAATCTATTTCAAATAAAGCAAGTGAGAACTTCTTAAGTTCTAACATTGGTTCTAATGAAGAAATAGAAAAATCAGAAAATATAAAAGAGATAAAAGCCAAAAAACAAAAAACAAAAGTAACTTTTAAATTTTTACTCACAAGCATAATATAAAGTATTCCTATCATCATTACTTAATTCGCAGCAGGCTTTATTAATGATGATTTCTCCATCTTTTAAGCCAATTACCCTATCAAAATATTTAATAGCATAAGAAACATTATGTAGGGTACAAACAACAGTATCATACGTACTAAGAAAATCTTCTAGTACTTTTTGTGCTAAATATTCATCTAAAGAAGAAACCGGCTCATCTGCCAATAAAATTTCTTTTGCATTAAATTTTGCTCTTAATATTGCAACTCTTTGTTTCTGTCCTCCAGAAAGAGAAGAAACACTTTCAAAAATTTTATCTTCTAAATTTAGGGCTTTTAAAAGTATTTTTATTTCTGCTACATCTTTTTTAAAAGGAAAAAATAAATTTATTAAATTATAAATACTTGAATGTTCATCCAGTCTTGACATAAATATATTGTGAAAAACACTTAGTTTATTTACCAGCGATAAATCTTGTGGGATATAAGAAACATTGTTTTTTTGTTGTTCAAAAAGATGTTTTATTAAAGTAGATTTTCCGGAACCACTTTTACCTAAAAGCGCCAGTTTTTCTCCCTTATTAATTTTTAAATTAATATTCTTTAAAATAAGATTATTAGAATAAGAAAGATTTTCATCTTCTAAAGAAAATGCCATTAATCAATAAGTCCTATTTTTTTTCCGACTTCTAAAATAGCATCAAAATCACTGTTTTGTGCTTTTATAAAGGATTTTCTGGGAAAAGCATTAAGAATGTTTTTGTCTTTTATATTAATAAGCACAGCTSYTAGTTTTTTTGTAAAACCTTTYCCATAMGTWTTRTCCAAATCCCCTCTTGCAGTAAATTGATAATCAGCATAAGTAGGTGTTTCCCAAATAACATCCACTTTTGATAAATCTATATTRCCAAGTTCTAATTCTYTTAACCATACTTTAAAATTAACTGCACCAATTTTATAGGCWCCRCTTTGAACCAATGCWATGGTTTTTGTATGAGAMCCTGAATATCCAACTTTAGAAAAAAGGGAWGAAGGTGCTTTTTTRAAATKCTCTCTAAGAAAATATTCRGGCATTAAACGCCCAGAWGTRGAACCTTTGGAACCAAAAGTAAAACTTTGRTTTTTAATTTTWGAACTTAAWGTAGAAGATTTTGTTATTTTCAGATTTTTRTTGGCAATAAAATACGTCTTAAAATTGGGATCTTCATAACCTTGRGCTAAWACAAGWGAATCAGGMACAAGYAATCTTGCMCGTACKCCTGATAAWCCWCCAAACCAAGCAAGTTGAACTTGATTATTTCTAAAAGCTGCRATACTTGCGCTGTAAGATTTAACAGGAATAAATTTAACTTCTAAATCCARTGCTTTRCTTAAATARTTGGCCAAYAAAGAAAAACGAAGTTCTAATTTACTCTCATCTTGATCAGGAATGGCWGTAAAATAAAAGGTATTAGAAAACATAAGGGTAGTTGCACATACAAGTGCTATTAGTATTTTGTTCATAAAAACTCCAAATAGTTTGAAGCACGAGTCATAAAAGTAAAAGTCTTATTATGTCCAAGCTAAACCTTAGCTTATTGCTTTTAATYAAAATTAATTAATTATAATTRCGTAATARTAAARTAAWTTAAATTAAGCAGYGCTTAAATAAGTGCTTTTACTTTAGTTATTTAGAATTTTCATCTTTGAATCGATCCCTGATATCTAAGAATTCAGGAAGGTATTTGAAAAAAATATCCACTAAAATAGGATCAAAATGCCCACCTTTTTCATTTTTAAACATCTCAAATATTCGTTCATCACTCCAAGCTTTTTTATACACYCTATCTGAYCCYAAAGCATCAAATACATCKGCYAAAGCAGTTATTCGTCCATAWATATGTATTTGWTCTGCTTTTAAKCCTTGRGGRTAACCTGWACCATCGTATTTTTCTTGRTGCTCATGGGCAACAATAGCAGCAACTTTTAAAATTCGYCKGTCTGAAGTATTTAACATCTCAAAACCCAACTGTGCATGTGTTTTCATTACTTCAAATTCTTCWACTGTTAACTTRCCTGGTTTATTTAAAATAGCATCAGGAATTGCTACTTTYCCAATATCATGCATAGGACTTGCAAGTTTTAATATGTCTTGTTCACTTTCACTCATTCCCAAATGTTTAGCAAGCAGTTTTGAATATTCAGCCACYCTTTTTACATGCAKCCCMGTTTCTTTTGATCTYGATTCMCCAATTGAACCCATTCTAAAAACWACTTCTTTTTGAGTTTCTTCTATTTCMGTATTYAAAATTTCGATTTTTCTATTGGCTTCTTCAATGTGTTTTTGAGGTGTAATATCTTGAGAAATTGCAGTGTAACATAAAAAYTCACCTTTWATATTGTATTCTGGAGTAATAATTACRTACAACCAATAGTCTTTTCCACCYTTRSTTGTATCTTKAATTTCSCCTCTCCAGACCTCRCCTTTTGCTATGGTTTCTAGTAATTCTTCATAAAATTCATTGCTCACATTTTTGTATTTAAATATACTGTGATTTCTTTCTAATAATTCATCTTTCGTATACTCAGACATTTTACAAAATGCAGCACTTACATATAATATTTTTCCATCTACATCTGTTTTTGAAGCAATTACATGTTCATCAAAAGTCGATAATAAACCATTTACTTCATAATTTAAACTCTCTACTTCTTTTTGGTGAGTAATATTTACAAAAATATTTGTAAAGTTCAAAAACTCRTCATTATTRTCATATTCTGCAAAACGATTTAMTTGAGCCCAAAAAACACTTCSMGTTTTTGTTATATACATTAKYTCRCCYAYCCAAGRTKTWTTATCWAKATARSWYTKTTTTAGRGAWAMTAAARYAYYKTCATCTTGATCCTTATGTCTTAAAAAMTCATGKGTTCTACCTATTAAYTCTTCTTCTTCATAASCAAAAGCTTYACAAAAAGCYTTACTTACATAAGTAATATTWCCTTCTAAATCAACTTTTGAAGCAATWACAGATTTATCAAAAGAACCTATTARTTTTTTTAAATCGTGATTTAACATTCCAATTTCATTTCTTGTTTTTTCTARRKCYAAAATRTTYTCATAAGATCTAATTGCAGTGGTTACAGTGGTTATTARTTTTTTTGAAGTCAATTCYGTTTTTTCTTTRTAATCATTAATCGCATAATTCATCACCACTTCATTTTCTGGRATATCYGCTGCTTGCCCTGTTCGTAAAACAATTTGAATGAGRTGATTATCAAACTCRTCKCKTATTTTTTTMACWACTTGAAGRCCYGCATCATCACTTTCCATAATKACATCTAATAAAATCAATACAACATCWTCRTTATCTCTTACTTTTTCTATAGTCTCAGCCCCAGAATAMGTAGAAATRAACTCAATCGTTTTGTTTTTATATATRTAGTTTTTTAAAACCGTTTTAGTTARAGTRTGRACATCTGCTTCATCATCAGCAATAATTATTTTCCAAGTCTCTTTTTTTTCTCCTATAGTTTCTTCTTTTTTATAAAAGTTCATCTTTGCCATTTTAAGCCTTTTTGTGTTAGCTTATTTTCAATTAATTTTATTATCAATTATTAAAGCCAACAATTCAAAATAATTTAAATATTTATTTATTATTATAATACAAGTAATATTAAAATAGATTGATTTTTAAATTATAAGTATTGCTTCAAATAAATATTAAGAATATTAAAAATAATTATTATAGTAAGATAAATTATATAGATTTAATGTACTTTTAGGCTTTAAATATATTCTAAATGTATTTTATAATCTAGCTCTAATATTGTAAGTGAAACCGAAGAAATAACTATTCTTAGAAGAAAAAGATAAACACAAATTCAAGTTAAACTACAAAGATTTATTAATTTTTATAAGGATATTTCATCATTTTTTTGTAATGGTAAAATAATTAAAAATAAGATACCTTCATTTTCTATACTTTCACATGTTATTTTGCCATTTAATCTTGAAGTAATAATATTATAAATGATATTTAATCCCAAACCACTGCCACCGTTATCTCTATTAGTAGTAAAAAAAGGATCAAATATTTTATATAAATGTTCTTTTTTTATTCCTCTGCCGTTGTCTTGATAAGTAACGAAAAGATTATCATTTTTTTTCTCCAAATCAATAATGATTTTTCCTCTTTCTCCTTCTATAAAAGCATGTATAATTGAATTCATCACTAAATTAGTAATAATTTGTGAAAAAGCGCCGGGATAAGAGTTTATTGTTATATCATCTTTTGAATTTACGATAATGTCAATCTTTGTTTTTTTAGTAAAAGAATGAAGGCTTAATAGGACTTCGTGCGCATATTTTGAAACATTAAATGTTCTTTTTTCTTCACTGCTTTGATCAACAGCAACTTGTTTAAACGAGCGCACTAAATCAGCAGCTTTACGTAAGTTCTTATGAATTAAGGAACTTAATTCATAAGAAGTGGATAAATATTCTTCAAAGGATTCTTGGCTCATTTCATCATTCTTATATAGTTTATTAATTTCTTTGCTAATTTCTTCAAAATGAGAAATACCAGTTAAACTAATGCCAACAGGCGTATTAATTTCATGTGCAACTCCTGCAACCAAACCACCTAAACTTGCCATTTTCTCTGATTCAATTAATTTTTTTTGGGTATTTTTTAGATTTTGTATCATTGTTTGCAATTCTTCATTTGAATCTTCTAACTCTTCATTCGCACGCTCAAAATCAATTGATCTTTGTTTTACTTCATTTTCGAGTGTCTTTCTTGAAGTAATATCTCGGACAATTGAATAAATCAAGTTTCTATTATTGATTGAAATTTTAATCAGCGTATTTTGAATCCAAAATTCTTTTTTTTCTGTTGTCCATACAAGAATTTCATGACTTGCACTTCCTGTTTCAATACACTTTTTCATACTTTTATTAAAGATATTAAGTGATTTTGTACCATCGTTTTGTTTTAAAGGAGCCAAAGCCCCTGGTTTTCCATTTTTTAAACTAGCAAGGTCTTTAATATTATACATTTTTAATAAAGCATTATTACAATTTATTAATTTTCCATCTTCAATAATTACAAGTCCATCGGTTGTACCATTAAATAAAGCCTCAAAAAAATTCTTTTGTTCTTCTAATTGTATTTTAGTTTGTTCTATTTTTTTCTTAGCAGAAGCTAACTTTTGTAAAAAATACAAAATAATAAGTAATACAAAAGCGAAAGCTACAAGAATTTGATAAATTATTGTTTTATCAACTTCTGTAGTAATATCTGTATTTATCCATTTATTTTTTATATCTAGTTTTTCTTTTCTTGAAATACTTCGTATTACTTTATTAATAATACTATGCAACTCAGAATAGTCTTCTTGGATAAGAAAATTAAAAGCCACCTGCTCATCACTTATTCCAGCAATCTTTAGCTCTGGGAAAAAGTTCTGTATAAAATATATTGCAACTTCTGAACTCGAAATAAAAGCATAGGCATTTCCACTAGAAACCAAAGAAAGAGCATCCTTAATACTGTTTCTTTCTATAATAATAGTATTTGGATAATGCTTTTTTATATAATTATAAGCAGGAGAGTTTAAAGGAAGTGCTAATGTTTTAGCAGAAACATCTTCTATATCCTTTAAAAAAGGAGCCATGTTATTTGTTACAATCACAAAATTAAAATGGGTCAAGTCTTTACTTTTTAAAGTACTTATATTTATTGATTTAAGTTTTCCTAGTTTGGGAATTATCTCGATTTTTTGAGTATTAAAGTTGTTTGATAATTCCTTATTATTCTTTACTTTTTTTAGTTGAAACGTTAATTTAGTTTTTTCTTCAATAATTTTTAGATAATCAGCAAATAATCCCGTATAGTTTTTTTCATCAGCAAAAGAAAAGGGTTGCCAGTTCATTTGAGAAAAATAAATAATAGGATTATTTTCAATAAAACGTTTTTCTTTTAATGTAAATGATATTTTATTATTGTGATAATTATAATCTTTATAAATATCTTTAATAAATACAAAAGTATCTAATTTTTCAAAAGAAGAAAGCTTAGGAATCAATTCAAGTGAAGCGTATTTTTTTAACTCTTTTTCATTAAAATAAATTTTAAGATAACCCACTTTAATGGGGATTCCACGTTTTAAATAATAACTGTTTTGTTGAAAGAATTTTTTATATATTTCTACAGAAGAAGAAAAAATCATTTTATTATCTTCTTCATTATCAAATATTTCAATTTTATCAATATAATCGTGACTAGAAAAAACATTAACAATTTTTTCTAATTCCTTCTGGTTATTATTAAAAATACTTTTTGAGACCAAAGAAGCAAGCAGCGAGCTTATTTGAACTTTTCCATAAATATTACTTTTAACATAATCAAAAAACACATCTTCGTACTCACCATTGTCTTTTATTTTTTCTAAATTACTGTTAAAAACATCTCGTAGTTCTGAACTTCTAAAAGCTATTTTATAAGTGTTTTTTTCTGGAAAAATATAGTCAAACTTATATTCATCTATGGAGTTATTTGAAAGTTTTTTTAAATACCATGAAAATATATTTTTGTCCAAAATAATTAAATCTACTTCTTTATTCAAAAAATCTCTTACCATATTTTCATATTTACTTGCTTCAGAATAATTTAGATCCCTGTTGGTTAAATTAAATTCTTTTTCGTACCAAGGTCCCAAATATTCGTATGCATTTGAAAAAGCAATAATACTTTTATTTTTCAAATCCTTAACCTTATTAATGTAAAAATTATCAGCAACTCTGGAAACAACAACATTTTGAAAAGATATAAAATCGTCTGAATAAAAGAAATTGTCTTTATTGTCTTTTACTCCCACTGAAATATCAATATCATTGTTCTGTGCAAGTACATTATTCATATTAAATAGAGGAAAATTTTTAACTTTTGTTATTTTTACATTTGATTTATTTAAAATCTTTTTAATCAAATCATATTCTATTCCTTTAAGGTACTCTTTGTTTAAAACATATGGTTCAATATCAGAAGAAAAAGCAATACTTACCTCTTTTTTAATTTTTTTTGCTCCAAGCCATTTTAATATAATGGCATTTTTTTCATAAGTAGGAATAGAATATAAAGATTTTTGTATGATATTTCTTAAATGAATATCTTCTTTTTTAAAAATAAAATGTAAATTATTCTCTTTTATTACTTTTTGAGAGATAGCTATTAAATCCAGAACTCCTAATTCTTTCAACTTATGCTCAACCGCAATCTTACTGTCAAACAATGCATCCACTTCGTTTTTTAATAATCTAATGATTGAATCTTCAAGATTTACAGTTTCTACAATCGTAATATTTTCATACAATTTTTTCAATTCATTAATACTAGTAGAGCCTTTCACAATAGCCACATTTTTATTTAAAAGATCCTTGAACCCATTTATTATAGGTGAGTTTTGTTTTACATAAATATATTCCTTAATTTGGGCATAAGGTTCAGAATATAAAGCAAACTTTTCTCTATCTTTATTATAAAATGCACTGGGAATTAAATCTAACTCCTTATTCTTGAAACTTTCCATAAGATTGTTCCATGATTTCACTTCTAAGGTGTATTTTAATCCTGAAATATCAAATGCTTTTTTTAACATTTCCCCCGCTAAACCTTTTAATTCATTGTTTTTTAAAAAAATAATAGGTTTCCAATCCGACATTCCTACTTTTATTGAGGGAGAATTTTTAATATAGTTTTCTTCTTCTTTTGTAAAAATAGAAGTAATTTTCTCTTTTTTATACCATTTATCATTAAATATTTGTATTTGTTCTTTAGAAAGGGATTGAACCCCCTTATTAATAATTGAACTTGCTATTTTATTTTTCTTATAACTTCCTATATGAAGATTTCCTTCTTTTATAAAAACTTTTTTTGAAACTTTTAACGTATACTTCTTTAAGTACTCGGCTTTAACCTCTCCAAATAAAGCCGCATCAAGTTCATTTTTAGCAATAAGAGCTAAAATTTCATTTTCTGTTTGTCCTTCATAAATTTGACTTAAAGGAGCTAGTCTTTTTAAAGCATTAATTGTAATACTGTTTTTATTTACACCTACAAGCTTGTGAGCTAAATCCTTTAAAGATTTAATACTTGTTTCATTTTTTCGTACAATAAGGTCATGTGGATAAAAAAAATAAGGCAAAGAATAAGTAAAATATTTTTCTCTTTCTTTAGACCAAGAAAGAGACATTATCCCATCTGTATTTCCATTCTTTACACTTAAAAAAGCTTCACTCCAAGAATGAAAAACTTTTGGAATTAAATTAATGCCTAAATTAATATTAATTTGATTTAACATATCAATATTAAAACCAACTAATTTATTTTCTTTATTATAATAAGATACTTTTTCCCAGTTTTCTAAAACAGCAATTGATAAAAGTGGTTTTTCTTTTAAATACGTTCGTTCTTCTTTTGTTAAAATATTATTTTTTTTCTGCGTTATTTGCAATTTTGTTTCAGAAAAAGACAAACTAACAAAAAGAAATAAAATCATAGTTACTTTAAGAATATTACTCATCTTTTCCCTTTGTTCTTTTAAGCCCTAAAATATATTAGTATCATAATTATAATACAATTAATTATAAATATACTAGCCACTTTAAATATTAATTTTTATATTACAGTCTTTAAATATTTAGAAAAATCTCAAAAACCACACCTTTTTTTTCTATACTTGTACAAGTAATTGATCCCTTTAATGTTTTAGTAATAATATTGTAAATAATATTTAAGCCCAAACCACTTCCTCCATTTTCTCTATTTGTTGTAAAAAAAGGATCAAATATTTTTCCTAAATTTTCTTTTTTTATTCCTTTTCCATTATCTTTAAACATTATATGTATTTGCTCGTTTTTTTCTTTAATATCTATAATAATCAACCCTTCTTCTTTTTCATCAAAACCATGAATAATGGAATTCATAATTAAATTAGTAATAACTTGAGAGAAAGGACCAGGATAAGAGTTCACTTTTAGTTTTTCAGAACAATGTACTTCAATAACAATATTTGTTTTTTTTGTAAAAGGATGAATACTGTTAAGTATTTCTTCTATATATTCTTTAAAATAAAACTCTCGTTTTTCTTCGCTGCTTTGATCAACGGCAACTGTTTTAAAAGATTTAATCAAAACAGCTGCTTTTTTCAAATTTTTGTATATTAAATGTGACAACTCTTCTGAAGTAGATAAAAAATCCTCAAAAGCTTCTTGTGTCATTAAGTCATTTTTATATCTCTCTTTTATGGAAGTACTCATTTCAAGAAAATAAGTAACAGAAGTCAAACCAATGCCAATAGGTGTATTTATTTCATGTGATACTCCTGCAACTAAAGAACCTAAAGAGGCCATTTTTTCTGCATCAACTAATTGTAATTGCATTTTTTTAATATCTTCATTCGTATTATTGAGTTCAATATTTATCTCCTCTAATTCCTGCGTTCTTCGTTTTACTTTTGTTTCCAAAATCTTTTTTTCAGAGATATCTCTCCATACACAATGAATTACATATTCTTTATCAATCATAATTTTTGTTAAAAGAATATCCAACCAACAATGTTCCCCTGTAGATTTAAGATGTACCCACTCAAAACTTACATGCCCAATTTTAAAACACTCTTTTACTAAAGACATAAACTTTACACTTGAATTCTCACCATTAGGTTGCAAAGTAGGAGAATGGCATTGCAGTTCTTTTTTTAAAAAAGATTTTTTTTCTGTGTATTTTAATAAAGATAAAGCGGCCGAATTACAATCTATTATTTTTCCATTCTTGTACAGAAGTAATCCATCAGAAGTATCTCGAAATAAAGTCTCAAAATTTTCCTTTTGTTCTTTAATCGCAAAATTTGCTACTCTTAATTTTGCAATAAAATACAAACTTATTATTAATATAAGTAAAAAAACAAATACCAATTGATATATTATTCTATAATCAATGGCTGTATTGATTTTGTTTTTGATCCATTTATTTCTTATATTTTGTTTTTCATCGTAAGAAATATTATATAAAACTTTATTAATAATATTCACAAAAATTCTATGTTCTTCTTGTATTAGAAAATGATGCACAAATTTTTCATTTGTTATTCCTACAATTTTAAGATCAGAAAAAAAGTTCTTTATATAATATGCTGATACAGCCTCATGCCCAATAAAAGCATCGGCTTCCCCTTTTGATACTAATGACAAAGCGTTTGGAATATTTTTTGTGGCAATAACATTAATACTTGGGTAATATTTTTTAATATGTTTATAGGAAGTATAAAAACTAGGAATTGCAACCGTTTTTCCTTTTAAATCAGATAAATCATTTAAAAAATCACCTTCATTATTCATAACCACTGAATAATGAAACTTCTCATAACCCTTTGTAAGTAATCCTAAATTATTGTATTTTTTATTATCTGAGACACTTGGTATAAAATCCAGTTTGCCTTCACTAAATGCCAATAAAATATTTACCCATGAAGAATAGGGAATATACTTAAATGAAATTCCCGTTTTATCTTCAATTATTTGCATATAATCAGCAATTAAACCTTCAAACTTTCCCTCATTGATGATAGATAAGGGTTGCCAATTTACTTCTGAGAATCGAATAAATGGGTGTTTTTCAATAAATTTTTGTTCTTCTTTTGTAAATAATAATTCTTTTTTTAAATAATTAAAAGTCTGATACACTTTTTTAATATCAACAAAAGAATTTAAATTTTCAAATAATTCGATACTTGGAATCAAAGATAAGTCATTAGAAGCTTTTGTTAATTTATCTTCTTCAAAATATACTTTTATAAGGCCAATTTTTTTTGGTATATTTTTTAGTGTATAATACACATCATGAGACATAAAATCTTTATACATCAAAGCAGTAGAATTTGCCAATAATTCATTGGTAAATACTTCAATTTTTTTAATATACTCTAAAGAAGACAAAATATTAATAATCTTATTCAATTCTTTAATATCATAATTGTAAATACTTTTAGAAAGTAAAGATGCAATTAAAGTATTGATTTTTACTTTTGCTTCAATATCATATTTCGTATAATTATCAATTATTTTGTTGTATTCACCTGTTTCTTTTACTTTTTTTAAATTTTTATTAAAAATATTTCTTAAGTTCTGATCTTTAAATGCAACCTTTAAATCATTATTTGGGTTAAAAATATAATCAATTGTAAATTCATTTATTGACTTAGAACTAAACTTTTTCAAATGCCACCTAAACATATTAATATCCATTATTAGGACATCTGTTTGATTATCTAAAAGCAATTTAACTTGTTTTTCTTGTAAGGAAACTTCTTTATAATTTTCACTTTTATACAAAAACAACTCTTTATACTCTTTTTGTAAATATTTACTTGCTCCTTCAAAAGCAGTTATGTTTTTATCTTTTAAATCCTTAATTTTATTCAGTTCTAAATTATCTTCTTTTCTAGATATTGCTACATTTGTGTAGGTAATAAAAGTATCAGAGTAATAATAATTGGGATTTCCTACTTTTACGGAGACAAGAAGGTCCAAATTATCCTTCCTAAATCCTTGATTTAGCTCACCTAAGTTTTTCATAAAAGAAGCTTCAATTACAATATTACTCTTAGCTAAAATCAGTTCTATCAAATCATATTCTATTCCTTTTAAATAATCATTTGATATTACAAAAGGATTTCTTCCTCTTTTTAAAGCGATATTGACTCTTTGTTTGACATTTTTCACTTGTATCCACTGTGATATAATTTCATTTATGTCTAAAATTGAAATAGTATATAGAGATTTTTTTAGTATTGAATGTAATAAGGGATTTGATTTTTGAGAGAAAATATGAAGCTTTTGCTTGGAAATATCATTTTGAGATATCGTTTTAAGGGAAGTGATTAAAGTATTGTTTAATGTGAACTTTGTGTTTATTTCTAAAGCAACAAAAGCATCTGCTTTTCCGCTTAATACTTTGAAAATAGATTCTTCTATACTGGTACTTTCTATTAAATTGATATTCGGAAATTTTTTCTTAATTTCTTCAATCATTGAAAAATCTTTTTGAATAATAAGTGTTTTATTTTTCAATGAAGAAAAAGAATCTATATCTGTTCTTGTTCGTTTTGCAAATATTGCAATAGGTGCGGTTAAATAACTTTGCGTAAATAATCCATATTTTTCCCTTTGTTTATTATGGAAAGTACTTGGAAGAATATCTATTTCTTTATTTTTAAATTTTTCTAATAGTTCATGCCAAGGTTTTACTTCTACTTTTAAATTAAGCCCACTAATTTTTTGTATTTTTTTAAAAATATCTCCAACAATTCCATTCATTGTATTTTTATCTTTTGAAAAAATGATAGGAGCTAAATCTTCTACCCCAATGACTAAGTTAGGTAGTGTTCGTAAGTATTTTAATTCTTTTTTTGTAAAAATACTACTTTTATTGTTTGTTTTAAACCATCTACTTTCGATTTCTTCCATCTGCGCTTTGGAAATTGATTTTAACGCTTTGTTAATAATAGAAGCAACAAGAGCTTTCTTTTTATGAACCCCTATATGAAGTTTTCCTTCTTTAAAATATAAAACTTTTACTATTTTTAAGTTGTAGCGCTCTATTTTTTTATTACTAACTCTCCCTTGAATCAATGCAAAATCAGCTTCTTCTTGATTAATAGCATTATACATATAAAGGCTATCTTTATAATGCCGAACTTTACTTTTAGGAGAAATACGTTGTATTAAAGAATTTGAAATAGAACTATCGGTGGTAGCTAATATTTTGTTTTTTAAATCTTTTACACCATGTATCTGTTTATTATTTTTTCTTGTGACAAGAAAAGTAGGTATAAAACGATATGGCTCAGAGTAGAAAAAGAACTCTTCACGTTTTTTATGCCAAGATAAAGCAAAAAGAGCTTCTGTTTCTCCTTTTTTTACACTCTTATATGCTTGATTCCAAGAAGAAAAACCTTCCAGTTTTAAATTAACATTGAGGTTTAAATTCATTTGTTTAATTAAATCAACATGAAAACCAATTAATTCTTCTGCCCTATTATAATAAGAAAGTTTATCCCAAGTATCAATTGATGCAATTTTAATAGCAGGATTATTTTTTATGTATTCTTTTTCTTCTTTGTTTAATACATCAAAAGTATTCTTTTTTTTGATTTTTTGAAGTTTTTTATTTTTTATCCATTTTTCTTCTATATTTCTAATATCATCATTAGATATTAGATTCATACCTTTTATCACAAAAGAAGCAAAATTTAGGTCATCCTTTGAAGTAGCTGCATAAATCCAATTATTCATTTTAAAATTATCAAGTTCACTTATTTTTTTATCAAAAAAATATTCTTCAAAATTACTTCGTATTATTAAACTATCCTCAATAAGGGCATCCGTAGTTTTATTTAAAATAGATTTTTTTAAATCTTTATTATTTAAGTATGTTATTATTTTAGTATTTGGGAAAACTTTTTTCACATAATGTTCATAATAAGATCCTTTTCTTACAGCTATTCTCTTATTTTCTAAATCCTTAAGCTTTTGTATTTTTTTATTATAAACGTATATTTTAGTGCTCACTTGAAAAAAAGAATCTAAGTAATGAATATTCGCAGCTCTTTTTTTACTCTTAAACAAAGCCGAATGAATATCAACCTCTTTATTTTTAATAGCCTCAAGGCTTTTTTCCCAATTATAAGGAATAAACTCAATTCTTGTTTGTGTTTTTTTTGCCCAAAGTTTCCAATAATCAATGACTATTCCTGCAGCATTGTTTTTATCATCTACAAAAGTATAAGGAGGCATGTCATAAGCAATAGCAATTTTAATAGTATTATCACATAAAACAGAGCTTATAAAAAAAGGAAGTAACAAAATAATACGCAGTAAGTTTTTCATAATTTTTCCTTATAACCTAATTATTATAGTAAAAGCTGTCCCTTCATATAATTTACTTTCACAGTTAATTCTAGTATTTAAACAACATATAATAATATTATGAATTATTAATATAATTAATTTGAAGTGATTTTTTTGATAAGTAGTGAAAAAGGTCACATATTTTTTGAATATCATTTTTAAAATAATAAATATGCTGTGTTTTAATTAAGGCGTTTTCTATTAATATACAATGATTATAAGGAAAATAAGAAGAATCTAAAAACAAGCATAATAATAGTAATTTTTGATTTAAGATACATATTTACATTAGTATCAATATGTATCCAAGAGCCATTTAAGGCCCAGTTATATGTACTTACTAAGGTAAGTAAGGTCTAGTAAGGTTTTCAACTTCGTCTTTTTTGACAAATAAAGAGTCTTCAACCCGAGCACCACCATAAGATCTAAAATGAGAAATAACATCCCAGTTAAACTCTTTTTTCCCAAGATGATTTTTTAAAAGCTGATCGATAACATAAATACCAGGCTCAACAGTAAAAACATTTCCTTCTTCAATATTTTTATTTAATCGTAAAAAAGGATGTTTTACTGACATTGCATGTGCAGTTCCATATTCATCACTTATAGTATTTCCAATATCATGCACTTGCAAACCAATATAGTGTCCAACCCCAGCAGGACAAAAAACTTTCGTAAATTCTTTCTCATAAATTTCATCTGCACTAATATTCATAAATTTAAAATCTGCAAGAATTTGTGCCGTATCTAAATGCATTTGTTCTTGAAGCACTTCATAATTCATGTTTATTTTAATTTTTGAAATAATATTTAAACAAGACTCATCAACTGCTTGTATTAAGTCTTTAAAAGACTCATGTCCTTTTTTTACATGGGTTCTTGTAATATCCGCATGATATCCTCTAAAAGAAGCACCTGCATCTAAAAGAAAAGACTTTGCTTCATATTCATGCGTTTTATAATCAACATAATGCAAAATAGCAGCACTTTCATCAAAAGCAACAATATTCGTATATGGAACTTCTTCTTCTTTATACGATAACGCTTTTAAATACAGTAAATGCGTTTCTAATTCACTTTTTCCTTCTAAAAAAGCTGTTCTTGCAGCAATATGTGCTTTTGAAGCCAATTTATTGGCTTTTCTCATACACTCTACTTCATAAGCACTTTTAATCGTACGTGCAAAATGAAGGGCATGAATGAAAGAATAATCATTCAAAGATTTAAAAGAAAAATCTTTAAAACGATTTATTTCTTCTCCTAAAAAAGCAGTATTTTTAAGATTTGAAGGAAGAACTTTTTTCATATCAGCTAAAGAATGATAATATGTAATATTAAAGAATTCAGTCCACTCCCCTTCTAGTTCTTTGGGCTGAGAGTCCCAGTAATCCACCTTTTGGAATACTATTAATTCTGGTTTTTCATCTCTTTTATACCTCATAAAAGAGTGGGGGTTTTTTAATACTGGTAGTAAATATTTAAAATTTGTATACACCTTATAGGGATATTTATTATCATCTAAATAAATAGTTTTGGCTTCACCTGAATACAATATAATTTCATCATATTCATTGTCCTGCATTGTTTTATTCAATACAGATAATATTTTATTTAAGTGTTCTTTATATAATTCTTTCATATTGTTGGAATCGCTCCTAATAATCTTTTGGTATAATCTGCTTGTGGATTGGCGAACAATTCCTCTACACTTGATAACTCAACAATATCTCCAAAATACATAACCATAATCCTATCTGAAATGTGTTCAACCACAGACAAATCATGAGAAATAAAAACATAGGTTAAAGAAAATTCTTCTTGTAAATCAAGAAGTAAATTTAGCACTTGTGCTTGAATAGATACATCTAATGCTGAAACTGGCTCATCACAAACAATTACTTCTGGTTTTAAAACCAAAGCTCTAGCTATTCCAATTCTTTGGCGTTGTCCCCCTGAAAATTGATGAGGATATCTATCATACCAATCTTTTTCAAGCCCTACTCTTTTCATAATCTCATACACTTCAGCAACAATTTCTTTTTTACTTAGAGTTGTATTTAATTCTAAAGGTTCTGCAATAATTTTTCCCACTGTCCATCTGGGATTTAAAGAAGAATAAGGGTCTTGAAAAATAATTTGTACTTTTTTTCTATATTCTTTCCACTCTTCTTTATCAAAAGTTGCAATATCCTTACCTTTGAAAAATATTTGTCCACTACTTGGCTGTTCAATATTTAAAAGTAATTTAGCAGTAGTTGATTTTCCACAACCACTCTCACCTACAATAGAATAAGTCTCTCCTTTATAAACATCAAAAGAGATTTTATTTACCGCATGAATTAAAGTAGGAGCAGAAAACAGGCCCTTAGAAATTGAATAGGCTTTTTCTAAATTTTTAATTTCAAATATCTTTTCTTTACTCATCTTATTTCCTTTGGAAAATCTAAATAATTAACATTTTCATCCACTGTATCCAGTCTTGATTTTCTTTTTACTTTTCCAGGTATTGGAATTGAATTTAAGAGTGCTTTKGTATAAGGATGTTTTGGRTTKTCAAACAATTCTTTTACACTTGCTTGYTCWACYACATGACCTCTATACATTACAATTACTTCATCWGCCATTTGRGCAACTACYGCTAAATCATGRGTAATAAATAAAATGGATGTWCCTTTTTTTCTTTTTAAATCATTCATTAGCTCCARAACTTGYGCYTGAATAGTWACATCTAASGCAGTTGTTGGTTCATCTGCTATTAAAAGTTTGGGCTCACAAGCCATTGACATTGCWATCATRACTCKYTGTCTTTGACCYCCRCTTAGTTTAAAAGGATATTCATTGTATTTATCTTCTGSCATTGGAATTCCAACAAGCTCAAAAAGCTCAATTACTTTTTCTTTTCKCTGYACTTTATTTAAGTCTTTTTTATGTAAACGTAATACTTCATCGATTTGATAACCTACAGTATAAGAAGGATTCAAAGAAGTCATAGGCTCTTGGAAAATCATTGCTATTTCTTTTCCCCTGATTTTTCTCATTTCATCATCATTCTTTTTAAGTAAATCACTGCCTTTAAATAGAATTTCACCAGCAGTTACTCGTCCTGGTTCGTCAACTAATCCCATAATAGATAAAGAAGTCATGGATTTACCACTTCCACTCTCACCTACTATACAAAGCGTTTTACCTTCTTCTAAATCAAAAGAAATACTATCAACTGCTGTATTTACCCCTTTATCAGAGAAAAACTGTGTTTTTAAATTTTTTACACTTAATAACATTATCTGTCCTTCATTTTTGGATCTAAAACATCCATTAGGCCATCACCAACCAAATTAAAGCCCATAACAGTTAAGAATATTGCAAGTCCAGGATAAACAATCATCCATGAAGCAGTTGTAATAAATTGTAAAGAATCAGCCAACATAGCCCCCCATTCTGGCGTTGGAGGTTGTGCACCAAGACCTAAGAACGAAAGACCTGCTGCTTCTAATACAGCTGAAGCAAAACCCATAGAAGCTTGAACAATAATAGGTGTAGTACAGTTTGGTAAAACAACTTTTGTTATTAATCGAAAAGAACTTGAACCATTAATTTTACTAGCAATTACATATTCTTTTTCTTTTTCAGCAAGTACTGAAGCTCTTACAATTCTAGCAAAMGTAGGWATTCCTACAATACCAATWGCAATCATAGCATTCATTAAATCAGGACCTAAAATAGATACAATAACAATGGCTAATAAAATAGCAGGAATAGATAACATRATATCAACTATTCTCATAATTATAATATCAACTAAACCACCAAAATATCCAGCAGTAGCTCCCATTAATAAACCAAATACTAAAGAAATACTAACAGAAACCACACCAATGGTTAAAGATATTCGAGCTCCATATACTACTCTTGAAAATAAATCTCTTCCAAAATCATCTGTTCCTAAAATATGTGCAGCACTTCCTAGTTCAGTCCACATAGGAGGAATTAATCTGTTATCAAGATTTTGGATTAAAGGATCATAAGGCGCTATAAAAGGTGCAAACAATGCACATGATATTAATACAACAACAATATATAAACCAACAAGAGCTGATTTATTTTTTCTAAATTGTTTGTAAAATTCTAATATTTTATTTTCTTCATTCATTATGACAGCCTTATTCTTGGGTTAACAACGGCATAAAGCACATCAACAATTAAATTAACAATGACAAACATAGAAGCAATTATCAAAGTAGTCGATTGAATAATAGGAAAATCTCTTTGATTAACAGCATTAATTAACCATTTTCCAATTCCAGGCCAAGAAAACGTTGTTTCCGTTAAAATTGCTCCTGCGAAAAGTGTTCCAACCATTAAACCAATTACAGTAAGAACTGGCAACAGTGCATTTTTTAAAGCATGAACCATAATAACTTGCATTCGAGAACAGCCTTTTGCACGTGCTGTTCTAATATAATCTTCTTTCATAACTTCAATCATAGAAGCTCTTGTCATTCTAGCAACAATAGCCATTGGAATGGTTCCTAAAGCAATGGAAGGTAAAATCAAATGTTTAAAAGCATCCCAAAAAGCATCATAATCTTTAATCAGTAAAGAATCAACTAAATATAAACCAGTAGGTCCTTCAATATCAAATTCATAACCCAAACGCCCAGAAACAGGTAACCATCCTAATTCAACTGAGAAAAAGTATATTAGCATCAAACCCAACCAAAAAACAGGCATAGAAACACCAGCAAGTGCCGTTGACATAGCTGCATAATCAAAAATCGAGTATCTCTTAACTGCTGAAATAATTCCTGCAAATAGTCCCACAATTACAGCAAAAAACATAGAAAAAACTGCTAATTCAACTGTTGCAGGAAAACGCTCCATAAATTCATCAATTACAGGCTCCCCAGAACCTAAAGTAGTTCCAAAATCTCCTTGCAGGGCATTCGTAACAAACATAAAATATTGTTCATAAAGGGGTTTATCTAATCCCAATTGCGCACGTAACTCTGCAACACTTTGTGCACTTGCATGCTCACCTAACATTACTAATGCAGGATCCCCTGGTGCCATGTGTACCATTGAAAATACCAACAATGATACCCCTAATAAAGTAGGTATTGCCCACAATAATCTTTTTATAATATAACTTAACAAAAAATACTCCTCTTTTTACGCCACTAAAACTACAATCTTTTAAATTGTACTTTTAACAGCGTTTTTTATGAAAATTAAACAAAAAAATAGGCAGAAGTATACTTCTGCCTAAATTTATTCTTTTATTTTGATAACCAAACTTCTTTAAATCTTCTTTTTCCAAGAGGATCTAATTTAAAACCATGTACATTTTTCAACATAGGTTCAACTACGATTGAATGTGCAAGAGGTTTCCAAGGTGCTTCTTCTTCAAAAATCACTTGTGCTTGTTCATATAATTTAGTTCTTTCTGCARKATYAGTAATCTCTTTTGCTTGATCAATTAACGCTGTAAAYKCATCATTTTTCCAGAATGCTCTGTTTTGCGCAGGTTTAACCATTGCAGCATGTTTAGATAATAATACGTTTAAGAAGTTATCCGGATCACCATTATCACCAGTCCAACCTAATAGTACCATGTCATGTTCACCATTTGCAGATTTTTTAAGGTAAGTACCCCAGTCATAAGAAACAATTTTAACTTTGATTCCTACTTTTGCTAAATCTGCTTGCATAGCTTCAGCAACTTTTCTTCCATTTGGATTATAAGGTCTTGGAACTGGCATAGCCCAGATATTAGTTTCAAAACCATTTKSRAAACCAGCTTCWKYTAATAAWKYTTTAGCTTTTTCAATGCTGTACTCATAACCTTTTAGGTTTTTATTGTAAGACCACATTGTAGGAGGAAGTGGRTTWGTWGCAACTTTTCCTAAACCTTCGTAAACAGACTTAACAATACCTTCCATATTAATAGCATGAGARATAGCTTGTCTAACTAATTTATTATCAAAAGGTTTTCTTTCAGTATTAAATGCTAAATAACCAACATTTAAACCTTCTTGTCTAATGATTTTAATATTTTCATGTGCTTCTAAACCAGCTACTTCAGCAGGATTTGGAAAATCCATCATGTGAATAGAACCTGCTTTTAATTCAGCAGCTCTTACAGCATTATTAGTAATTACTTTGAAAATTAATTTATTTAAATAAGGTCTACCATTCCAGTAGTTTTTATTAGCAGTATAAATGATTTTGTCATCTTTTACCCATTTAACAAATACAAATGGTCCAGTTCCAACAGGTTTTTTACCTAAGTCTCCTGTTTTTTTCTTTTTTAATAACATGTTTGCATAATCATTAGATAAAATTGAAGCAAATTCCATACCTAAGTTGGCAATAAATGGAGCTTCTTTTTTCTTTAATGTAAATTTAACAGTATATTTATCAACAGCAATAATATCTTTTACAATATTACTCATGTCCATTGCAGACCAATATTTAAATGCTCCACCGATTTTATTAAAAGGATGAGATTTATCAAATTGTCTTTTTAATGAAAATACAACATCAGCAGAAGTAAATTCTGATTTTTCTTTAAAGAATTTTGTTTTAGCAAAATAAACACCTTTTCTTAGATGGAATACATATTCTAAACCATCAGATGAAATATCCCAAGATGTAGCCAACCCTGGTTCAATTTCTGTACTTCCATATTTAAACTGTACTAATGTATCATATACAGCAGTTGCTGCATAAAAACTTTCACCATCAGTTACATGTGAAGGATCCATAGAAGTAGTATCACCACCTCGTCCAAATACTAATGTTCCACCAACTTGTGGGGTTGCAGAGAATGCAATAGATGATAAAAACACAAATAAAGCAAGAATAATTTTTTTCACGTCGTCTCCTTTAATTTTTAACTAAATCAAGTTTAACAAATACAAGTGAGCAAAAAGTGAGTTTTTTGCACATTAGTACCCAAATTATTAAATTTTAAAAGCTGTTAGAAGATTTCAATTGTTTTACTATAATCATGTTACAATGTTTTAATGTTTAGCGAAAAAAATTTACCAAAACTTATCATTTATACGCCTATTACGGCTATTGTATGTATTACTATTTTTACGATTTATTTATTTATTAAAACACAAAATGAGTATTTTAATGAAGAAAGTATACGTTTAGAGAGTGAATTTAATAAGAATCAAAAAGCCCTTATTAAAAATCAAATCAAAACTGTTTTATCTTATATCACCCACCAAGAACGTATTTATACCAATGCTGCCATTGAAAAAGTCATTAAAAGAACTTTTCTTTTAGGCAAACGGTTAACCCAACTGTCCAATGATTTAAATTATGAAGTAGACAGCCCCTCTCAAGAACTAATTTTAAATAACCTTATCAATTCTAAAGTCTCTAATGACAACTATTTTTTTGCCTTTAATATTTCAAAAAATAAAATCATTCAACCCGATAATAAAGATATTAAAAGAGAGTTTAAAATTGACGACAAATTTTTTGAGAACTACTTGTTTTTTGAAGAAGGGAAATTAATACAATTTGAATATTCTAATAAAATTGTATTTTTTCGCTATTTGCCCAAACTTAATTGGATTATTGGGAATATTGAAAATATTCAAAAAGACATAGATTTTATCAAAAAGGCCTCTTTATCTTTTATTTCAAACATACGTTTTGGGAAAAATGGACATATTGTTGTTTACAATGAAAAACATGTTTTATTAGCCGATACTTTTAGAGAAAAACAAGTAGGTAAAAATCAAAAAAATTTAAAAACAGATAATATCTTTACTGTTCAAGAATTAATTAAACGCTCCCTTGAGTTTCCCGATGGAACATATTTTAGCTCATCCTGGCCCAAACCCAAAGAAAAGGTTTTATCTAATAAGATTTCCTATATTCAGCTTTTTGAAAAATGGAATTGGATTTTAGAAGCAGGTTTGTATGTAGATGATTTACAAGAATCTATTTTACAAAACAAAAAAAACCTTGAAAAAAGAATTGAAAAATATATTCAGTATGTGACGAGTATTTCTTTATTAATCATGTTTTTAATTTCTACTTTATCTATTATAGTATCAAAGAATATTTCAAATGCTTTCCAAAACTATCAAAAAAATGTAAGAAAAAAAGAAGAAAAACTTAAAATGCTTAACAGTAATTTGCATAAAAAAATCAGAATTGGTATTACAGAAGCTCAAAGTAAAGACAGAGCCATGTTACATCAATCAAGACTTGCAAGGCTTGGAACTATGATATCAATGATTGCACATCAATGGCGTCAACCTTTAAGTGAAGTGTCTGGGATTTTAATGGAATTAGAAACTGCCACCAAGTTTAAAAAAGTAAATGATAAAATGATTTTAGAGTGCATCAAAGACTCAGATAAACTCATTAATTATATGTCTGATACTATTGATGATTTTAAAAACTTTTTTAAACCCAGTAAACAAACTCAAGATTTTGATATATCTAAAGCCTGCGAGGACGCTATTACTATTGTTAATGCATCTTTGAATGATTTTGGTATTGTGGTTAAAAAACGCTTTGAAGAGGATATTTTTATTAAAGGTTACCCACGAGAGTTTTCTCAAGTTATTTTAAATATTTTACTTAATTGCAAAGATGTTTTTGAAGACAGAAAAGTAATAAATCCTAAAATTATTTTTGAGATTAAAAAAGAAGATCAAGATGTTTTTATTCATATAAAAGATAATGCAGGTGGAATTTCTGAAGAAAATATAGATATTATTTTTGAACCGTATTACACAACGAAAGGCTCTACAAAGGGCACTGGACTAGGATTGTATATGTCAAATATGATTATTGAAAAAAATATGAATGGTAAATTAAATGTTAGAAATGAAGACAATGGCGCAGTATTTGAAATAATTCTAAGGGCAAAAAAATGAATGAAACTTTATTTACACAGTTAAAAGATTATACTGTTTTATGTGTAGAAGATGAAGACGGTATTAGGAAAAGGTTGGTTAATACGCTTAAGTATTATTTCAAAGAAATTTATGATTGTAATAGCGGAAAAGATGGTTATGATATGTATTTAGAGTACAAACCCAATATCGTTATTACTGATATTCAAATGCAAAACGGTAATGGTATTGATTTGATTAAAAAAATACGTAAAAATGATTTTAATACAAAAGTGATTTTATTAACAGCTTACTCTACAGAAGAATATCTAATGGATCTTATTAATTTAAAAGTAAATCATTTTATTTTAAAACCCTTAAACTCAGAAAAATTATTAGAAGGACTCTTAGCTTCTTTTGAAGATAAATTACAACAACTTTTAAAATTAAGTGATGATGTTTATTTAGATACAGCCAAAAGAGAACTTTTATTTAAAAATCACCGAGTGTTACTAAGAAAAAGAGAAAAAGAATTTTTAGAACTGTTGTATGAATACAAAGACTGTTCTTTTATTCGTTATTCTACGATTGAAGAACGTATTTGGGAAAATAAATGCATGAGTTCTTGTGCATTAAAAACTTTTATCAAAGAACTAAGAAAAAAACTTCCGCATGATATTATTGTGAATATTCCTCAAGAAGGGTACAAATTACTCTAACGTTAAAAGTTTTTTACCTTGCTTTGATATAATTGTTTACAAATTAATTAAAAAGTAAAATAATGGATAATCAATACAAATTGACAAAATTCGTTAGAGCAGCTGGTTGTGCAGCTAAAATGGGTCCGGAGGATCTAAAACAAACTATAAGCGCACTTATTCCAGATAACAAAAATGTTCTAGTTGGCTTTGAAAACAGTGAAGATGCAGCTGTTTTTAAAATAAATGAGGAAGAAGCCCTTGTTCAAACCTTAGATTTCATAACTCCTGTTGTAGACGATCCTTATATTTATGGAAAAATTGCAGCTGCAAATTCTCTTTCTGATGTATTTGCTATGGGTGGACGAGTTCTTACTGCTATGAATATAGTTGGTTTTGATGCTGCTAATTTTCCTAAAGTAGTTTTAGATGAAATGCTTCGTGGTGGAAATGATAAAATCAAAGAGTGTGGTGGAGTACTAATGGGAGGGCATACTATTGAAAGCCCTGAGATGTATTATGGATTAAGTGTAACAGGAATGATTCATCCCTCTCGTATTTTAAAAAACAATGCAGGAAAAATAGGACATGTCTTAGTCCTTACTAAACCCATTGGATTAGGTATTTTAACTACTGCTATTAAAAGAGACTTACTTGAAATAAGTACTATTAATCATACCGTTGAGATAATGGAGAGTTTAAATTATTTTAGCTCACAATTATTAGAAAAGTATGAAGTAAGTGCGTGTACAGATATTACAGGTTTTGGATTATTAGGACATGCGCTTGAATCAACTGCTAGTACTCATTCTTATAGTATTGATTCATCACTAGTACCTATTATTAAAGAATCTATAAAACTTTGTAAGGACAATGTTGTTCCTGGGGGAAGTAGAAAAAACTTTAAATATTTACAAGATAAAATCGAATATAAAAACACTATAGATGATACTATAAAAACTATTCTTTGTGATGCACAAACTTCTGGCGGTTTATTAATAGCCATGAAAGAAGAAGATGCAAAAGAATACATAAAGAAGATTCAAGATTATTCTTTTGGTTATGCCACTATTATAGGACAAGTCATAAAAAAAGAAGAAAAAGAACTGATAATCTATTAATATTTCATTAACAAATCAATCTTTTTTAAGATTGATTTGATACAATTCTACTACTAAAAAGCAAACACAAATAAGCACAAAAGATATAAATTGGATTATAACTACGATACAAGCACTCTTCTTACTATAAAAGAAAATATTATTACTGAAGAAGACAGATATTTGGTGGGAACCTTATACCTAGCACCTCAAAAAAACCTTAACAATGCCAAATATTATGGTGTGGCATACGATGAAAGCGCTATTAATTTAAGCAAAGTAAACCTTTGCAAAAAAGCGACCAATGGTTGTGCAACCTCATGTATTTATCATCAAGGAATTTTTAAAACCTCTGATTTTGAAAAAAATAAAATCAAACAAGCCCGTTTTAAAAGAACTTTTAAATTTCTTCTACAAAGAGAAGCTTTTTTTGCTCAATTATGCAAAGAAATTGCAGCTATGATTAGAAGAGCAAAAAGAAAAGGTTTRCATCCTTCAATTCAATTAAATGGAACATCAGATATTTTATGGGAAAAAGAAGCTTTTTCKTATAAAGAAGAAGAATATAAAAATATGATGGAACTCTTTCCTGAAGTGACATTCTTTGATTATACAAAATATGACATCAAAAAAAGTAGAAAAAAACTGCCTTCTAACTACCACTTGACTTACTCAAGAGCAGGAAAACAAAAAGGTATATTGGTTGATAATTGGGAGTATTTAAATGGTCTTTTAAAAGACAATATAGATGTAGCTATTATTTTTTCAAAAAAAATGAAAAGTAAAATTCTTGAAGAATCTTTTCATAATGGAATTAAAGTTATAGATGGAGATATTTATAACTACAGAGCCTATGATTTATATCAACGAGAAAATACAGGGCTAATTGTAGCCATTGAAGCAGCACGTAAAACAGAACTTACAAGAAGTGGATTTATTATTCAAGAAGAATCCTGTATGCAAGAGTTCTTAAACTAGACCACTTCATTTAYAYRTTTTATTTAYTCAAATCGTAAGGGTGCCATATACACTTGCGATTTATCATTTCTTTTKCKAWATTCACTTTTTTTAACACTTTTTACTACTTTATTTACCATCCACACAATAAATAAAACCAAGTAATAAGCGATTACTAAATACTTAATAGTATCCGTTGACATTATAAACTCCTTCTTTTTAAATACGTTGATAAACTCTGAACCGTACAACTTTCCATAACAGGCTTTAAATGTTTGTTGATKATTTGACTYAARGATACRCCTAAGTCTTTTAATTCAACAATACGTTCTTTRTGCGCGTCATATTTAGATTTTTGGTTCACACCTTTTGGTTTGCCTAGAGCTAAACCTTTTTCTTTTCTRATACTTAATGCTTCTTTTACTCTGTTTGAAAGCACTTCTTTTTCTAAACTTGAAATAATTCCAAGTAAATTTATTATGGTTTGATTCCTTAAGTCTTTTGTATTATTAGGATTAATAAACAAATCTTCTTTTATAAAATGTAAAATGATTTTCTTATTTAGAAGTTTAGAAATTAGTTGCAGTACTTCTTGAGTACTTCTACCTAATTTACTCATGTCATAAATAACAAGCAGATCATTTTCTTTAAAAGAAGTGAAAAAATCGTGAACTTCTCTTTCCATCTTTTCTTTTTTAGAAAGCAAATCAATAGATATATATTCATCAATACTTAAGTCTTTTTTCAAAGCATAGTTTATTATTGCTTTTTTTTGTATCAAGCTATCGCTCTTATCTTTAGATACTCCAATATAAGCTATATTCATTTGCCTCTTTCATAAATTACAAGTCTTAATATATTTTTTTGCTTAATACTATATCATTTAAGTTAGTATTAGTCAAGGAATAAAGTATATTATTATTAAAGCCTTAATTATACATAAGACTTAATAATTACAAATACACGAATTATCAGGAGAAATAATTGACACAAATTGTATGGCTTACTTTGTTGAGCAGAGTTCAGGTACTTAAGTATTGTGAAGGAAATAACAAGAGCCATTCTTTGTACGTAAGAGTACAAAGAATACAGATGTTTATTCTTTTTTTCTACATTGAATCTTAGCTGTCCAAAAGTCTTTATTCCAAAAATCGCACTTGCTAAAGTCCCCGTGCTTTTGTGGAGAGGTATCTCTTAATCCAAAACGTGTTAAATGTACTCTTTTTTGAATATTTTTATCTTTATCTTTATCTTTATCTTTATCTTTAAAAATTTTATGTGCACTTCTTGTTATATTAAACCAATAACCTGCTGTTCTATCAGAGAAAGAATTGACTTTTCCTAATGTTTGATCAATCCATACTAATAAGGATCCCCTTGGTGCAAAATCCAAATAAAAATTTTCACTAAGATCACTGTAAGGGCTTAAAGACAAATTATAAAAATTAGCCCTTGGATTTTCTTTTAAATAAGGCACAATAACGAGTTCTAAATCTTTTAATCTTGAAGCTGCCGCCATATGTACAATATTTTTAAACTTAATTTCTGAATATTTACTAATAATGTTATTAGTAACAATAGCTCCCATGCTATGCCCAATAAGATTTATTTCTCCAAGTTCTTTTCCATATTCAGAAAAAAACTTATCTACAGCTGTTGCTTTAAAATCATTTTTACTGACATCTTTTTTTAATATTAAATCTGTTCTTCTAAGCATTGAATCCCATGCCCCAGTTCCTAAAGCATCTACAAAGGGTGCAGTTATTAATTTTACGGGATTCCAGACTGTAAGCCAATCGGAAGAAGACAAGCCCTTACTTGGTAAATGATCATGTACATTTACTAAGGTTTTCTCTTTTAATATTTTTACTTTATCTTCAGAATCCTTTTCTTCTTCAGTAGAGAGAGATTTAAAAATAGTATTTTGAGAAAACAAAACATTATAAGTAGATACAGGTATTCTTATAATCGCCCTTAATATATCTTCCAATAATACAAAAGGTGAAGAAATAGGACCTAGTGTTTCCGATTTAATGCCCCTTCTTAATAAAAACAAATGATCCGAATAATTGCTTAGAGAGGAGGAATCCCATGAAATAAATAAGGGATATTTGTTATCTATTAGCATTTTACATGTGTGTGTTTTTACTTTATTGATTGAAGAAGTGAAATTATTTAAGCCCCCATGAATAAAAATTGTTAAAGTTAAGTCTGAATTGTTTTCTTTCATCTTCTTAAAGTTTTTATAAATATTCTCAATATACGCCTCTTCTTGCACTTCTGCTTCAATTTTACCAGTTTTGGGACTCAATAAATTACCATCAGCATCAATATAAATTTGATAGAGTTCATATTTCTTTTTTTCCTTATCATTTTGACAGAGTTCACACTTATTTCTTTCCTCATCACTTTGACAGACTTTATATTTTTTTGTCTCATGACTGTTTACTAGGTCAAATTTATTACTACACGCGGTAAAAAACACTGCTAGGATAAAATATACTAAATACTTTAAATACATAATAATTCCTTTGAATAATATTTAACATTATTATATGCCAAGTTTTATTAATACTAAGACTCAYTTTCTGTTTTATTAATCTTAGTAAAATACTTCAAATCAATATTAGTATATTTATTAATATACTTTTGGTATAATACTATAGGTATATAAAAATATATACTTTAAAGGCATGATATGAATAATATAAATATATTCCCCTATGAAACAATAGCCAGCAAAGAAGTATTTTTTGGCAGAGAAAAAGAAAGCAAAGAGATAAAAGAATTTATTGCTCATTCTAATAATCTTGTAATTTTTAGTAAAAGACGCCTAGGAAAAACATCTTTAATAAAAGAAATCTTTCGACAAATACAAGAAGGTAAAAAAGAAGAGTGTTTATGTATCTATCTTGATATTTATGACATAACCTCTGCTGAAGATTTTGGAACATGTTTATTACAAGGCTTAACTTCTTCTTTTAAAGGAGATATAACTTCCTCTCTAAAAAAACTAAGCTCTATGTTTAAAAGAGTAAGAGCCGAACCTACCTTTGATCCAACTACTATGAAATATGGAATTAAACCCGTAGTAACTGCTTTAAAATTTGAAGAATTATTAGAGGATTTTTTTCAATCCATTTTTGACATTTCTAAAAATAAAAAAATTGTTTTGGCTATTGATGAATTTCAACAAATATCAACTATTAAAAATAAGAAAATAGATGCTTTGTTTAGAAAATATGTGCAAGATGAAAAGAGCGCTAATATCTCTTATATTTTTCTAGGTTCAAAAAGACATATGCTTACCTCCTTATTTGAATACAAAGCCCCTATGTTTGAATTAGCCACCCCTCTTGAACTACAAACAATCAATATCAAAGAAGTATATGCTTATGTATCCCAACATTTAAACATTAAAGAAGAAACAAATACCTATATCTATACCTTGTGTGATGGGGAAACAAAACTAATGCAGCATATTTTCTTTTTATTGCATGTAAAACATAAAAGCATAAAAATTACATGTGAGCTAGTAGATGAAGTTTTAGAAGAAATTCTTTTGTATAAAACAGCCATGTACAGAGCCATCTTAGATACCTTTACATTAAATCAAAAAAAATGTTTAAAACTCTTATTAAAATACGATAAAGGATTATTTTCTAAAGACGTTCTTTATGAACAAAACCTGAATAAAAGCCTGATGCAAGCTGCGATTTCCAGTTTAATAGAAAAAGAAATTTTAGACAAAAAAGATGAAATATTTTTTATTCCAGATAGAGCTTTTGAATTATGGGGGAAAAGAGTTTATTTAAAATAATAGAAATAATGGAATAATTCCAATATTAATCTTCTCTTAGATTTTTAGAGTTCATGTAAAACTAAAGCTCTAAAATATTAACCAAGCACACATTAAGGCTGTCGTGACCTTACTTTTGATACAATTGCGCAGAAATATAAGTAATATTTTTTTCTTTAATGTAAAGAAATGAGAAAATAAAATAGTTTTTTTAGGGGATTTATAAGAGTTAAGTGAGTCTTTAATTGGCGAGAAGGCGAAGGAATCGAACCTCCCTCGGCGTTTACACAAAAACCGACAATCAGGGTTGAAACCTGTGGTGTCCGCCAGGATCACATGCCCCCCAACTAAAGAACTTGCATGTTACTATAAAATATATAAAATTTAACTAAAAGGGATACAATGGTTTTATTAAAATCCATACCGAAGATTGATAAGTTTATCAATGACAAAGACTTTAAACCTTAYTCAACAAAACTTCTTACTAAAATTGTAAAAGAAAAAATTGATGCTTTACGTCAGGACATTTTGAATGAAAAARTAAATGAAGTAAATMTTGAAGCTTTAAAASAAGARATTATAAAAGAATATGAAAGTATTATTAAACCTTCTTTACGCCCTTTAATAAACGCAACGGGTGTTATHATTCATACCAATTTDGGACGTTCATTAATCAATGAAAAAACTTTTGAAAATATCAAAAAAGTAGTTACTTCGTATAACAATCTTGAATACGATGTGCAAAAAGGAAAACGAGGTGAGAGATATACTCATATTTCTAAAGTAATTTGTTCGCTTTTAGATTGTGAAGATGTTTTAATTGTAAATAACAATGCTTCTGCTGTATTTTTGATTTTAAATACTTTTGCTAAAAACAAAGAAGTAATAGTCTCACGTGGTGAGTTAGTTGAAATTGGAGGTTCTTTTAGAGTTCCTGAAGTAATGGCTCAAAGTGGTGCAATACTTAAAGAAGTGGGAGCTACTAATAAAACCCATCTTTATGATTATGAAGACAATATCAATGAAAATACAGCAATGCTAATGAAAGTACATAAATCCAACTATAGCATTGAAGGTTTTACTAGCGAAGTTTCTTGTACAGAATTAATAAAACTAGCAAAAGAGAAAAATCTACTTGATTATTATGACATGGGCAGTGGTCACTTAGTTGATTTGCCTTATAATTTGGATCAAGATGAACCTTCTGTTTTAAAACTTTTAGAGAATAAACCTTCTTTACTTTCTTTTTCTGGTGATAAACTTTTGGGTTCTGTACAAGCTGGAATTATTGTAGGGAAAAAAGAACTTATATCAAAACTAAAAAAGAATCATCTTTTACGAATGTTAAGAGTGGATAAAATWACTCTKGCTATTTTAGAAGAAAATGTAAAATCRATTTTATTGGATAAAAAAGAAGAYATCCCTACGCTGGAAATGTTRTTYACWTCYACWGARGTWCTTGAAASAMGAGCSTTAAGRGTTMAAGAAGCGATTAAAGATATATGCCAAACAWSTATTTTYAAAACACACACTGTAATAGGMGGAGGAACTACTCCTAATAAAAAAATACCTACKATTGTATTGTCTTTGGCATTTAAAAACTACAAAGAAAATAAAATAGAAAAACTATTACGCTCAAAGGGAGTTATTGGAAGAATGGAAAAAGAACAATATCTTTTAGACTTTAGAGCCATCAAAGAAAATGAATTAGAAACATTGATTTCTATTATAAAAGAGATTATTAATGAGTAATTATATTATTGGAACCTGTGGTCATATTGATCATGGTAAAACAGCTTTAATAAAAGCACTGAACGGTTACGAAGGTGATACAACAAAAGAAGAAAAAGACAGGGGAATTACTATTGATTTGTCTTTTTCTCATATTTCACAGAATGAAAAAAACGTGGCGTTTATTGATGTACCAGGTCATGAAAAATTAATCAAAAATATGATTGCGGGAGCTTTTTCTTTTGATTGTGTGATGGTTGTTGTAAGTGCTGCTGAGGGAATAAAACCTCAAACTATCGAGCATTTAGAGATTCTAAAATTAATTGGAATTAAAAAAGCTTTAGTTGTAATTACTAAAAAAGATTTAGTCGATGTTGAGACGCTTAAAATAAAAGAAAAAGAAATTGTTTCTTTTGTACAAGAATATGAATTTGATATTGAAAAATCTTTTTGTGTTTCAATTTATGATGAAGACTCAATAGCACATTTAAAAGAAGAACTTTTTACACTAAATGCTAGCACTAAAGAAAAAGAAAACTTTTTTAGATATTACGTTGATAGAGTTTTTTCAAGCAAGGGTGCTGGAACWATTGTAACRGGAACTGTTTTAGGAAATGAAATATCTGTAAATGAAAAAATATATCTTTGTGATATTAAAAAAGAAGTTAAAATTAAAAACCTGCAAGTTCATTCAMATGATGTTGAAACGGCTTTTATTTCAAACAGATGTGCMATWAATCTCTCTGGTGTTGATACKAATAAAATTCAAAGRGGTWSMGTYYTWTCTAAAAAAGGTTTTTTAAGAGGATTTTTTTCAATTGATGTGAGTTTCAAAGCCTTGAAAGGCTTGAGTTTAACCCATAATAGAATTTATACTGTATATTTAGGAGCTAAAAAGTTTGAAGCAAAAGTGCTTCTTTTTTCATCTACTGATTCACTGGAAGTTGGTTATGCAACGATTAAAGTAAGCTCTGAGATCTTCTCAATCTATGGTGAAAAACTTATTTTAAGAGAAGGCAATCGTACAATTGCAGGAGCAAACATTTTAAATCCTGTAGTTGATCCCATGAAAAAACAGCAAAAACTTAAAATGTTAGAAGCTTTGAATAAACAAGATATCAAAGAAGCGTATCAAATTTTATTAACTGCTCATAAAAAAGGCCTTGGTTTAGTCTCTTCAGCCCAACGTTTTGCTCTTTCACATGAAGAAGCCTTAAAGATTGCAAACTCTTTAGATGCTTCTTTTGTAGATGAAAAGGATTTAATTATTTATCCTGCAGAAACGAAAGCCTATATCAAAGAAATTGTAAGCAATATTTATACTAAAAATCAATATGCCCTACTTTCTATTGCATCTATTAAACTAAGACTTAAGTGGGCAAGTGAGAGTTTTATTCTGCTTGCTATTAATGAATTAATTGAAGAAAAACTGCTTAAAAAAGATGGTAATTTATATATCAATGCCAATATAAAAGAGAGTTTTCAAGACAGTTTAGAAAACATTGTATTAGAGCGTTTGGAAAAAGAAGGTTTTACACCAACTGCTCCTTATAATATCTATGATGAATTAGATTTGGATAGAAAACTTGGAGATGATATTTTAAAAGCKTTRTGTGCTAAAAAACATGTTATTAGAATGGCTCACAATCTTTTTATTCATGCWCAATCYYTAAATAAAATTGTAAAAAGCATGAAYGAGATTATAAAAGAAGAAGGTTATATTGAAATTAAAAACTTCAAAGAAAAATATCCTATGTCAAGAAAATATTTAGTTGCTTATTTGGATTATTTAGACAATTTCTCACAAATTAAAAAAGTAGATAACAAAAGGTGTTTTGCTTAAAACTAAAGCCAAATAATCTTGGCTTTAGCTCTCTTAGCTACAATTGCAAATGACCTTAACCAACGAACAAGAAACTATAATTAATTCCAAAGAATTGTCTTTTAAAATAAATGCAGTTGCAGGWAGTGGAAAAACCACAACACTTTTAGAATATGCACAAAAGAACACTCATTTAAAGATTTTRTAYYTRGCRTATAACAARTCTTTACAAACCTCTTTAATGAATAAACTAAGTTCTTATAATCTAAGTCACATGCATGTTAGTACCATCCATTCACTTGCTTATAAAAGAATCCAAGCCCATAACTATGTTTTATGTTCTGATTTGAAAATGCAAGTCTTAGAATACAACTTATGTGAATTTGAACGAAAAGTGAATCAAAGAAATTCGTACTACCCAATTCCAGAATATTTAGCTCTAATAAAAGACTTGGTTAATTTTTATTGTAACAGTTCAATTATTGCTTTAAATGAAGCCCTTTTAAAAGCCTACAAACAACAAAGTGATTTGGGTGCTAAGATAATTGAGCTTATTTCAAAAGATGAACCTAGAGTTCTAGCTCACCTTAAATACATTTTATCTGCTATGAAGAATAAAAAAATAGAAGCTACCCATGATTTTTATTTAAAAATGTTTTATTTAAATAAAACGGCCTGTTCTAATTTGGGTTATGATTTAATACTTGTAGATGAAGCACAAGATATTTCGGATGTAATGATACGAATAGTTGAGAATCAAAATGTAAGACGGGTTTATATTGGAGATTCATTTCAACARATATATTCTTTTAGATATGCWACGAATGCTTTAGCTAAAATTGATTTACCTGCTTTTACTTTAAGTAAAAGTTTTAGATTTGGAAATGAATATGCAAAAAGCTTGTCAAAAAGTTTAAATACTTTGTATAAAAAATGTGGCTCATCTTCTTTATATTTAGAAGGTACWCAAAATGAAACCAAAATGGGTGAAAAACACTTAGATTTAAATAAACCTATTTGTGTAATAGCACGAACAACTTTTGGTTTAATACAAAAAATAGTGCATTATATTCATGACAATAAAAAGATTTATTTTGAAGGGGGATATGGAGGATATTCTTTTATGAACCCTATGGTTTATTCTATTTTTTATTTAAAACAAAAAAAGAATGACAAAATTACACTTCCCGAAATTAAAGAGTTTGAAACCATAACTGAGCTTGAAGAATTTGCAAAAGATACCAAAAACCAAGATTATTTGAACATCATAAAATTCATTAATACCTATGGTGATAATATTTTTGAAATCAACAAAAAAATCAAGAACAGACTGGTACTTGATAAAAATAAAGCCGATATTATTTTTACGACTACGCATAAATCCAAGGGTTTAGAATACGAACAAATAATCCTAGCAGATGATTTTATTTCAAAAAAAGAAATCACGAATGAAAAAAGTAAAATGAGTGATGCTCAAAAAGCAGAAGAACTTAATATTTATTATGTTGCAGCTACAAGAGCAAAAAAAGTAGCCGTTTTAGCATCGCTTGAATTAACCTATGTATACAAAGAAGAAGATAATTTTGATTTCAAAGCTAAAAAAACACCTAAAAAAACTTCCAGTTCAAAAATGAAAAAGATGCAAGAACAATGGTTGTCAAAAAATAAAACAAAAAAATCAGATGCTTTTTAAATAGGTAATATTCTTTTATTCACTTAAAAGTTAGGTTTAGGAATAATATAATTAAAAAACTAATTAAATTTTATTAATTAGAATTAAGTTTATTCAAGTAATAACTTTATAACAAATTAACTTATTGATATTTTTGTGCCCCTTTTCAAAAAATATTGATATTTTTGTGCCCCTTTTCATGCCTTAATATCTTCTTATCGTTTTAATAAATTCTAATTATAATTAAAAAAAATAAGTAATAAAAAAATTTATTTTTATCTAAATTCTATACTCTATACTATTTACTTATTATATTAAAATAAGGAATAAATATGAAAAAATTAGGATTGTATTTGTTTGCATTAGTTATGCCAGCATTTACATTAGCAAGTGAGGGTGGCTTTGATGCTGCTGTAGACCAATTTTTTACAGATTACTTAGGTTGGTTTGCTAGCACTATCTTTTATGGTATTAAAGTTGAAGATGGGGTAACCTTTCCTCTTATAGTTGGTTGGTTATTTTTAGCTGCTATTATTTTTACTTTTTATTTTGGATTTGTACAATTCTCAAGATTTGGATTATCTCTTGATATAGTTGCAGGAAAATACAGTGATCCAAAATCAAAAGAAAAAGGGGAGATATCACATTTTCAAGCCTTAACTACTGCTTTATCAGGAACTGTTGGTCTTGGTAATATTGCCGGAGTTGGAGTTGCTTTAGCAATTGGTGGACCAGGAGCAACATTTTGGATGATTCTTTGTGGATTATTAGGAATGGCTTCTAAATTTACTGAGTGTACGCTGGGGGTAAAATACAGAAATGAATTACCTGATGGTACTGTTTCTGGTGGACCTATGTATTATTTGTCAAAAGCATTTAAAGAAAAAGGTTTTACTAATCTTGGAAAATTTTTAGCGATTGGTTTTGCAATTATGACCATCTTTGCTACTATGGGCGCTGGAAATATGTTTCAAGGAAATCAAGCCAATGCAATGATTGTTCAAACTTTTGGTTTAAGTGAAGGGTATGGTTGGGTAACTGGTCTTGTTATGGCTGCGTTAGTTGCCGCTGTAATCATTGGAGGAATGCCTTCTATTGCATCTGTTACGTCAAAACTTGTTCCTTTTATGGCTCTTATTTATATAGGAATGGCTGTGATTGTATTAATTTCACATTATGACCAAATTGGTGCTGCTTTTAGTGCCATTATTAATGGTGCTTTTACAGGAGAAGGAGTTGCTGGTGGTTTTATTGGAGCTTTAATTCAAGGTTTAAAAAGAGCAACTTTTTCTAATGAAGCAGGTGTTGGATCAGCTGCTATTGCACACAGTGCCGTTAAAACAAAAGAACCTGTAACAGAAGGTTTGGTATCTTTATTAGAACCACTTATTGATACTGTAATTATTTGTACAATGACTGCTTTGGTTATTACTATCTCAGGAATGAATACAGGAGAATTAAGTGGTGTTACACTAACAGCTGCTGCGTTTACAGATACTTCTCCTATTTTTGAATACATTTTAGCCATTGCTGTTATTATGTTTGCATTCTCAACTATGATTTCTTGGTCGTATTATGGACTAAAAGCCTGGACTTATCTTTTTGGCGAAGGTTTGGCTATTGAATTAGTTTACAAAGGAATATTTTGTATCTTTGTAGTAGTTGGTACAAGTATTTCTTTCTCTGCTGTAATTGACTTCTCAGATGCAGCGCTTTTTGCTATGTCGATTTTTAATATTATTGGTTTATATTTTTTAATGCCAATTGTTAAAAAAGAATTACAATCATTTTTAGCACGAATTGATTCAGGTGAAATCAAAAAATACAAATAATAATTAAGCTACTCTTCACGAGTAGCTTAGTAATATGTTATCAATTAACAAAATGTTAAAAGGATACATTATTCAAAACAGGCTCATTAATGACACCATTTATAATCACATAGAATATACCAAACTAGAAGATAAAATATTACAAACCAAAATACTTAACCGTTTGCAATTTATTACACAAAATGCTTTGGCTTATTTTTCTTTTCCTTCTATTACAACAAGACGTTATATCCACTCACTTGGAACCATGCACTTAAGTTCTTATATGTTAAAGAATGCTTTTTTAAACGCAAGAAAAGAAGATAAGAATTCTTTTTTAAAAAATCTAAAAAATGCACTTAATTCTATCATTGAAGAAGAAAACTTAGATATATCCTTGAATGAAAGTCTTGCTTATTTTGAAAACAAAGCCCTCTTTCAGTTTTTGATTCCAACAAAAAATAAAGCACAAAAAAACACCTATATTATTATTCTTCAAGCTCTTAGATTGGTTGGTTTATTACATGATGTTGGTCACTTGCCTTTTTCTCATCAAGTGGAAAATGCYTTAAACAAACTYTATATGAAARGTACTAAAAATGGTGAARAAGAAGTACTTTTTAGAAATATTTWTGAAGAAATAACCAATAATAAAGAAGACGTATTACATGAAGGAATAGGAAATATTCTTGTWGATACCCTTTTTGATTATGARYTAAAACACGAGAAGATTGCRAATAAAGCCTATTTAAAACTAATTCAYAAAATAGTTAAACTTATTTTAGAAGAAAAAGAAGCTTATGGTTTTGATTTTAAGGTTTTACACTCACTAGTATCTGGAACGGTAGATGCCGATAGGTTAGACTATATTAATAGAGATATGGTTGCTTCTGGTTATATTGGAGGGCCCAATGATCATATTCGAATAACAAAACATACTGTACTTGTAAAAAAGAACAATAAATTTGAAATGAGCTTTTTTGATATGGGTCTTATAGATATAGAACATATGCTTGAAATGAGATTTAATTTATATAAAAAAGTTATCTATAATTTCTCTATTTCTAAAACAGATGCATTATTAGAAAATGTCATTTATTATGTTTCAAGAAAGTATTTTAGAGAACATAAAAAAGAAGGGGCCAAGATATCAGATAATATTGCTATGTTATGGACATTTCATCGAGAAAAAAATGAAGAGAAAAAATTAGATATTATTTCTATGTTAGATGAAAACTGGCTTATTTCATTATTAAAACAAGAATACTTTGATATTAAAAATAAAGAAATACTGCAACAACAAGATAAAAAATATCTTTTATGTTTTGAAGAAATTCTTTTTGGGAAAAGAGTTTTTTCTTCTTCTTGGAAAAATTTAAATGAATTTTATAAAGTACTAAATTTTTCAACCCTTGAACGTTATAAATTTAGAGAAAGTTTTGGATATATTACCCCTCTAAGAAGAATTAAACTACAAGATGCCCTTGATAGTTTTATTCTAAAGTATGAAAATGAAAGCCGTTTTATTTCGTATCAAATTGTTTCTTTTTCTTTGGGTTTATCAAAAGACTTTAAACTTTTTGATGGGGAAAACCTTATTTTATTAGATGAAGTTTCAACCTTGAGAAAACGTTTAAAACAGTCTATGTCTAATACCGTTCCTTTTTTCTTATATATTAATAAAAAAACAATATCTAATAAAATGAAGTTAGAACTCAAAAAAATTCTTTTTGATATTTTTATTTAAGTACGTGAAGTAATTTCTATTAAATGAAATCCAAATTGAGTTTTAATAGGACCATGTAAAGTATTTAAAGCTTCGTTAAATACAACAGCATCAAATTCTTTTACCATTTCACCTTGGGAAAAAGTACCTAAATCTCCATTGGATTTTTTAGAAGAACAGCGTGAAAATTTTTTGGCTGCTTTTTCAAAAGTTAGCGTATTATTAAGTATTTCTTTTTTAATCTTGAGWGCTAGTTTATTTTGTTTWACCAGTATATGTCTGRCAGTTGCTTTTATCATGTATWTCCTTTAAAAGCGACATAATACCATAGATAAAGAGAATAAAAGAGTTTTTATTCTCTTTTATTTTTAGTCTTCTCTTGAAGTGATTTCAATTAAATGAAAACCAAAATCTGTTTTAACAGGTCCGTGAACTTCATTTATTGCTTCTTTGAAAACAACTACATCAAACTCAGGAACCATTTGTCCAGGAGTAAAATTACCTAAATCTCCTCCACTTTGTCCGGATGGACACGTTGAGAATTCTGAAGCTGCTGCTTCAAATGTTGTTTCTTTATTGTTTATTTTTTCTTTTAATTCTTTACATAAGTTTTCATCTGAAACCAATATATGTCTTGCACTAGCATTTGCCATAAGTATCCTTTAAATTTGAGCGTATTTTATCATAAAATAGCATAAGGAAAATTTATGCATGAATACTAAAACCTTGAAATGAAGTTATCTTTTGTTATTATACATTTCAAATAATGAAATAACTTATTTAAAGGAAAAATAATGGAAGAATATTTTGATGAAATTTTACTTTTAACTATGGATTATGCACCTATGTTAATATTATCAGTGATTGTACTTGTAGTTGGATTATGGTTAATAGGTGTTTTTACAAATATTACATCATCCGTCATGAAAAAAGCTAAAGTAGATGAAACACTAATTCCGTTTACTAAAAGTTTACTTTCTTGGGTATTAAAAATCCTGCTGTTCATCTCTGTTGCTTCAATGATAGGAATTGCAACTACTTCTTTTATTGCAGTACTTGGAGCTGCTGGTTTAGCTGTTGGTTTAGCACTTCAAGGCTCATTGTCTAATTTTGCAGGGGGAGTTTTATTACTTATATTTAAACCCTATAAAGTAGGAGATTTAATTGAATCACAAGGGGCACTTGGAATTGTAAAAGAAATTCAAATTTTTAATACTATTTTAACTACTTTCCAAAATAAAACAATTATTYTACCAAACTCAGCYGTTTCTTCAAATACSATTACYAATATTTCAGCCAAYGGAACAGTAAGAGTTGATTTAGAAGTTGGCATTTCTTATGATTCCTCTATTGATGAYGCAAAAGAAGTWTTATTAAAAATGATGAATGATCATRAATTAGTATTAAAAGACCCAGCTCCAGCCATTGGKGTTAATGCTTTAGCWGATTCCTCTGTAAATTTATTAATGATGCCTTGGTGTAAGTGTGAAGATTATTGGGATGTGTATTTTGGMATTCAAGAGAATGCGAAAAAAGCRCTTGATGACAATAAAATCACCATACCTTTTCCACAAAGAGATGTTCATATTTTAAAACAATAGTAAAGATAAGCCTWAGGCTTATCTTCCATATGCTTTATAATATTTACCTTTAATTCTTTGGTCATTTAAACCAGTTAAKGCTTTATCAAAMACRTCTYTTTTAATAGCTACRTAAGAACAGAAATTAAAAATATTGATTTTHCCAATATCATCTTTTCCTAAACCAATACTTCCTGTTAATGCACCCAATAAATCTCCCGCTCGAACCTTATGTTTTTTCCCACCATTAATATAAATCGTTCTAAAWGGACARTCYARTTTAAAAGAAATATCATCTTCYAATAAAGTAGAATCAGAAAAAACAGTCTCTTTTTCTARRATTTGATTAAAATCAAGCATTTTTTCTTCATCATAATAATTGCATAAAGAAATTGCCATTCCTTTTTTTCCAGCTCTTGCTGTTCGTCCAATTCTATGCGTATGTACTTTTTCATCATTAGCAATATCATAATTAATTACCAATGAAATATCGTCAATATCTAAACCTCTTGAGGCAACATCTGTTGCTATTAAAATAGGATATGATTTATTTGAAAACATAAGTAAAACTTCATCTCTGTCTTTTTGATCTAAATCAGAATGTAAAGTAACTACATCAAAACCTAAAGCATATAAATCATCTGCTAATTCATCACACTTAATTTTTGTATTACAAAAAATTAAAATAGATTCTGGTTTAAAAGAAGAAATAATGGTTGAAATTAAAGGTGTTTTATTTTCATTATCTACTTTATAGTATTGTTCATTAATAACATTTTCATTGTGTTTTAAAGCTACTTGTACTGTCTTAGGATTGTTTAAAATACTAGAAGCAATACTTTTAATATCTTCATCAAAAGTTGCAGAGAATAATAAGGTTTGTCTCTCTTTAGGTAAATAAGAAATGATTTCATTAATATCWTCTAAAAAACCCATATCTAACATTTTATCTGCTTCATCTAATACAAGAGTATTGATATCATCGCATTTAATATTGTCTTCACTTAAGTGTTTTAATATTCGACCAGGCGTTCCTACTAGAATATGTGCACCATGAAACAAAGAATGAACTTGGGGTCTATAAGCAACSCCYCCGCATAATTCYAAAATTTTCACATTGTGTCTAAAACGAGCAAGTTTTCTAAGCTCATTTGCAACTTGTGCTGCTAACTCTCTTGTGGGTGCTAAGATTAGACTTTGAACACGAAAGTGTTTCACATCTAATTTTAAGATAATAGGCAAAGAAAAAGATACTGTTTTACCAGAACCTGTTTTTGCTTGAGCAATAACATCATGACCTTCAATAATTAAAGGTAAGGATTTTTCTTGAATTTCTGTCATTTTCTCATATTGCAAAGAAGATAAATTATCYAAKGCCTCTTTGCTTATGTYTAAAGTGTTAAATGAAGTAATAATAAATCCTTTTATATTTTTCTAAAGAAGTATGAAATACTTACAATAATAGCTAYTAAAATTCCMAGYCCAATGTAYTTAAACTCATCCGCAGCACTTAATACAATATCTCCAACCATATAAGAAGCGTATCCAACAAYACACGCCCATAAAGYAGCTGCAAATACATTGTAWACTAAGAACTTTTTRGRATTGTATTTTGTTAATCCCATTGCYAAAGGAATAATTGTTTTAATTCCATATACATATTTTTGAATAAAAACGACAGGTGAGCCATATTTACGCATYARAATATGTGCGTAAGCWACTTTTCGTCCATATTTTCCCATCATTTCTTTTGCATAGGCTTTATTATTACGAGCAAGTGTAAATAAAAATTGATCTCCTAAGAAATTCGAAGTTGCTGCAACTGCTATACATATATAAATATTTAAATCTCCTGCAAATGATAGAACCCCAGCAACTACTAAGCCAACAAAACCTCCACCAAATGAGTATAGGAATAAAGCTAAATAGCCCCATTCTTTAATAAATTCTTCCAAGTTTAACCTTTTAATTTTTAACTATTCTATTAATATTCATTAATTSWWKTYGYATWYWAYSRKRCTTTTATGTATTATTTGTAATAAGGTAAAAAGCAAAGTACTTTTTATTTATATTTGGTTTATTCCAAGCCTTAATAGGATTTGTAATTATTAAATAAGTTAATAAAAAAATTTAAAGATTAATTAATTGTTCTTTTTGTAAAATATAATAATTAAGATTATTTAARGGATATTTATGAAAAAAARACTTAAAATAATAACTGAAAATACTATTAAAGATTTATTAATAAATGAAATAATTTTACCTTCGTCTTATTTTACTTGTTTTGCTAAACATCTAAAAAACTTTAATATAAATCTAAAAGAAGACGAAAAAATGAAAGAAAGCAAAAATTTAATTCTTGAAGAATTCAATACTATTAATACTTTTATGAAAAAAACTATAGATTCAATTCATAATTTAAATACGGWAACAAAACAAGCAAAAATAGCTATTATTAATAAAGACAATAACTCCTTAGATAATTTACAAGTATCATTAAGAGATTTAGAAAAAGATCTTTTAAGTTTACAAGATGAAATTTATAAAGACAGCTTCTCTAAAACATATAACCGAAAATGGATATATAAATATATCTTAAACAATGAGGGTTTCTTTAATAAAAGTGGTTCTGTGGTTTTAATTGATTTGTATGATTACAATACAATAAGTAAAAAATTTAGCACTGTCTTAGCAGATAATCTTTTAATCTTTATACTTAATTATTTAAATAAAACCCTAAAAGAAGAAAATATAGAATACGAATGTATTCGTTATTACCAAGATACCTTTTTATTTCTTTGTAATAAAGAGAGCCTTGATGATTTAAAAGATTTATTTACACAAATGAAAGAAGATTTATCCTCTCATAAACTAAAAAATAAAAAAGGTATAGTAATACAACCTCGTTTTAATTTTTCATGTTTGGAATACAAAAAAGAAGAAGATTTTACAAAAGCACTTGAATCACTTCACAGCCAATTAAATTAAATACACTTTTTTCAAGATTATAGCATTTGCAAATTTTTAAATATAAATTTACAGTATATACAATTCTTAAGATTAACTTACTATAATAGTTCATATTATTAAATAATTTTGAGGAGAAGCATTGTTACATAGCTTAAGATATTTAAAAGATAAAAATAATACTCATACTATTTTTTTAATAGATATCTTATATATGAAAGACATAAATTATGTTTATGGATACAAAAATGGTGATTTAGTTATTTCACAAGTCCTAAAACTACTAAATGAAATTGTCAAAAATGAGATTCCCAAAATACTGAATAAAGTTCTTACCTATAAACTCAAACATTTATACATTGATATCTTTGAATTTAAGATATATGCCAATTTAAGCCTTAAAAAAATCCAAAAAATAAAAGATATTATTCTCTTGAAAATTGAAGAGCACGACTTTTATCTTGATAAAGACAATTCTATTAATATTAACTTAACTATAGGATGTACAAAAGGAAAAATTGAAGATCTTAGAATTTATGCAGAAAAAGCACTAAATAATGCAAAACTAAACTACAGTGATTTTGCCTATTTTGATCCCCATTTTTTTAATGAACAAGATAACAAAAGCAATTTAATAAAAACCCTTCAATATAATATTAGCGAAAAAAAAGTGGAACCTTATTTACAAAAAATCGTTTCATGTAAAGATCAAAGTATTTATAAATATGAAGCACTTATGCGTGTTTTTGATAAAGACGATAACATTCTTTATCCTGCTGTTTTTATAGAAAAGTCAAAAAAATTCAGACTTTATACCAAATTAATGGCCATACTTATTAAAAAAGTATCCTTATATATAAGAACGTATAAAATCAATATCAGTATTAATCTTGATTTTAGTGATATGCTAAATCCAAAACTTAAAAAAATCATTATTGATGAATTAAAAAACAATCATATTGGAGAAATGCTTACCATTGAAATACTAGAAAGTCAAAAAATCACCAATTATGAGCTCGTCAATGATTTTATTCAAGAAGTAAAAGGATATGGAGTAAAAGTTGCTATTGATGATTTTGGTTCTGGTTTTTCAAACTACGACAATATTTTAAACTTGAACATTGATTATATTAAAATTGATGGTTCTTTGATCAAAAATATTGATACAGATATTTACAGATCTTTGATTAAAAGCATTGTTGATTTTTCAAAATTGCATAAAATAAAAGTGGTTGCAGAATTTGTAAGTGATTTAAAAATCTTGCGTTACGTAAAAACCTTGGACATAGATTATGCACAAGGTTACTATTTTAATAAACCCCAACATATAAAAGAAATAATAGGAGAAAAGAATGAAAAATAAATTAATTCAAATTACCGATTTAAGTATCAATGAAGTCTTAAGAAATGAGATTATTTTACCTTCATTGTATTTTAAAACGTTTGATGAGAATGCAAAAAATTTAAAAATAGATTTAAACAATGAAAAAGAGCAAAAAGAAATTGAGCATCTTATTTTTGATGAATTTAGTACTATTAATGATTATATGAATACAACAATAAATTCAATTGAAACACTAAGTGTCGCAACAAAAATTGCAAAAGTTGCTATTAAAAACAATGATGTAAAAAGTTTAGAAAAAATCCAAAACTCAATGTCAAACTTAGAAGAAGAACTTAAACTATTAAGAGATGAAATATATAGAGACCCATTTACTAAAACCTATAATAAAAAGTGGATTTATAAAAACCTCTTAGACCAAGACTCTAAACTAAAAGAAAAAGGTATTTTTGTTTTATTACATATCAAGGATTTTGCTTATATAAAAGAAGAACACAATGAATTAATTGCAAATAATTTGTTGATTTTTATATTGAATTTTTTGAATAGACAATTAAAAAAAGAAGGTGTTTCTTACCAAAGTGTACGATTTTTTCACGATACATTTTTGATTTTAGTAAAAGAAGAAAGCCGTACAAACTTAAATACTTTATTATTAAATATAATGGAAATGATTAAAAACACTACACTAAAAAGTAAATCAGGTATTGTATTACAAGCACGATTTAACTTCTCAACCTTAGAATACCGCAAAAATGACAAGTTCCAAATTATTTTAGAAAGTCTTACTCAAGGTTTAAATGAATAAACCTTGAGTAATTGTTAAGATATTAGTAAACGTTTTAGTAACGAGAGCTTACCTTGTTAAATATTCTAATTAAGTAGCACAGTAAATAGCATTTTTGATTATGCACCCTTCCCTTTATTCTTTTATTCCTCCATATTAATAAGACTACACATAACATCCACACTAATAAAGATATAATAATTAATAAAATTATAAAAGGAATACTTATGCAAGATACGAATGAAAACATTCAATATACTTGTCCTATGCACAGTGAGATTATTAGCAATAAAGCAGATTCTTGTCCCAAGTGTGGCATGGATTTAGTTCCTATGGAAAATGAGGATGCAGATAAAAAAATATATGCGGTTTTAGTCAAAAAAATGACTATTGCGACAATTTTCACTCTTCCCATTTTTCTAATAACTATGAGTGATTTATTTTTTGGTGAAGGTTTTTTAAGTTTTATACCTCTTTCTTATTTAAATTATTTGCAATTAATATTATCCTTGCCTGTTGTTTTTTATGCATGTTGGATGTTTTTTGAAAAAGCCTATGCCTCCCTTATAAATAAAAGTTTAAATATGTTTACCCTTATAGGAATGGGAACAGGAGTTGCTTTTATTTTTAGTGTGGTTGCTTTGTTTTTTCCAGAACTTTTTCCAGATGATTTCAAGAGTGAGAGTGGCAATATTCACTTATATTTTGAAGCAACAACCGTAATTTTAAGTTTGGTATTATTGGGCCAACTTCTTGAAGCAAGAGCCCATAGTCAAACAAATGGAGCCTTAAAAGAGTTATTAAAACTGTCTCCCTTAGAAGCTATTTTGATAAAAGATGGTGAAGATATAACTATTTTGATTGATCAAATTGAAGTAGGAAATTATTTAAGAGTAAAACCAGGTGCCAAAATACCAGTAGATGGAAAAATAACAAAAGGTTCTTCTTCTATTGACGAAGCAATGATTACTGGTGAGCCTATTCCTGTTGATAAAAGTATTGGAGATAATGTTAGTTCTGGAACGATTAATGGAACAAAATCTTTTGAAATGATTGCAAGAAAAGTAGGCGCAGAAACTTTACTTTCTCAAATAATTCAAATGGTAAAAGAAGCAAGCAGATCAAAAGCCCCTATTCAAAAACTAGCAGATACAATTTCTGGATATTTTGTACCAATTGTTATACTAAGTTCTGTTCTTACGTATATTGTTTGGGCTTTATTTGGACCAGAACCTGCTTATGTATACGCTTTGCTTAATGCAATTGCAGTATTAATAATAGCATGTCCTTGTGCTTTAGGACTAGCTACACCTATGTCTGTAATGGTAGGAGTTGGAAAAGGTGCGCAAGCAGGAATATTAATAAAAAATGCCCAAGCTTTACAAACAATGGACAGAATTGATGTTTTAATCACAGATAAAACAGGAACCTTAACACTTGGTAAACCTTCTGTTGAAAAAATATTTACACTCAATAATAAAGACAATACTTTAATTTTACAAAAAATTGCTTCCATCAATAATGAAAGTGAACATCCCTTAGCCCAAGCTCTCGTAAATTTTGCAAAAGAGAAAAATCTTGTTTTTTTAGAAGTAAATGATTTTGAAACTATAGTAGGGCAAGGCGTAAAAGCTAAAATAAAAGATGAAACTATTTTACTTGGTAATATTACGTTAATGAAAAGTGAAAATATTGATATTTCCTCTGCTTTAAAAGAAGCAGTAATAAAAGAACAACGTTTAGGAAAAACACTCTCTTATATAGCAATAAATTCTGTGGCCCTTGGTTTTGTAAGTATCACAGATGCTATAAAAACAAGCAGCAAAGCTGCAATTTCACAACTAATGGCACAAGGAATAGAAATAATAATGATGACAGGGGATAATATAAACACTGCAAAAGCAGTAGCAGATGAATTAAATATAAAAAACTACTTTGCTCAGTGTTTACCAGAAGATAAATTAAATAAAATAATTGCATTACAAAAAGAAGGAAAAATTGTTGCTATGACAGGAGATGGAATAAATGATTCTCCTGCATTAGCTCAAGCAGATGTTGGAATTGCAATGGGTACGGGTACGGATGTTGCGATTGAGAGTTCCGAGATTACATTAATCAAAGGTGATTTAAGAGGAATAATAAAAGCCAGAGTTTTAAGTCATGAAGTTATGAAAAATATAAAACAAAATTTATTTTTTGCTTTCATTTACAATATCTTAGGTCTACCAGTTGCTGCTGGATTATTATATCCCTTCTTTGGTATTTTGTTATCACCAATGATAGCAGCCACTGCTATGAGTTTTTCATCTCTATCAGTGATTCTTAATTCCTTAAGATTAAAAAGTATTTCTTTATAAAAAAACAACAAACAAGTAAAATTAAATTTTACTTGTTTAATTGTCAAAATCCAAATAAAAGTTTTTCATCTTTTCTTGAGCACTTTTAATATCTATTTCTTCAAAACGTATTTTAGTATTGTTTTTTGCTTGAGAGAGTTTAAAACAATCAATGGCTAAAACAGAACCAATCTTCGCATAACCGCCAATAGTTTGTCTGTCTTTTAATAATATGATGGGCTGTCCTGAACTTGGAATTTGAATGGAACCAAAAGCTATTCCTTCTGAAATAATTCCACTTATCTTAGGTATGATTTTTTCTCCATTTAATTTCATTCCCATTCTGTTTGATTCTGGACTTACGCTAAATTCACTTGAAAAAAACTTTTCTTTTTCTTTTTCTTCGAATTCATTTTCTTGATAAGATAACAATACACGTAAAACTAAAGTCTTATCATAAGATGGAATGTATTTTTCTTTTAATACTTTTTTATGATTATGTTTATAAGTAGTATAAGGCAAAAAATCACTTTTAATTAATGCCCGCCCTTTTATTGCACCTAAACCTTCTTTAATAGTAGTTGAGTATGAATCAAAGTCTTTATTTAGTAAAAATCCACCCTTAACAGCTAAATAAGCCCTTACACCCTTAAGAGACTTACAAAACTTAAGTATGTCCCCTTTTTTTATATTGTACGTACTCCAAGGCTTAGAATACGTACCGTTAATACTTAAAGATAAATCAGCTCCTGTAATGCTTATACTTATATCTTCGCAAGCTTTTACACTAAACGAAGGAAAAGCGATTTCTAAGACATTACAGTCTTTTGCATTTCCTAATAATTTATTGGCCCAAAAGTACGCATATTCATCCATACAACCTGAACTAGTAACGCCAATATGGGCGTAAGAGAATCGTCCTTTATCTTGAACAAGTGTCAAAATACCTGGATTAATAATTTCAAAACCACTCATAGCACCCCTCCTTGTTTTAAAAATTCTTCTTTTGAAATCGAATAGAATTTAACTTCATCTCCAACATTAACAGGACACAAGCTAGAAAGTGATTTATCAAACATTTCTATTGTTGTTTTTCCAATTATATTCCAGCCTCCAGGTGAGCTTTGAGGATAAATAGCTGTTTGTTCATTAGCAATTGCTAAAGAATTTTTAGGAATTGATTTTCGTGGGTTTTCTAAACGATTAATATTTATACGTTTATCAACCTCTCCCATGTAAGCAAAACCAGGTGCAAACCCAATGGCATATACTCTATAACTTCCAGATGAATGGATATCAATTATTTCTTTTATACTAAGGTTCTTTTCTTCTGAAATTCTTTTTAAATCTAAACCCACTTCTTCCCCATAATAAACAGGTATTTCAACAATCTTATTGTCACTTGAACTAATCTTATTTACTTTAATTTTTTCTAAAACTGAAACAATTTGATCATATGAATATATGAAAATATCGTAAGTAATTAAGATAGAAGTATAAGAAGGAACAATATCAATAATACCTTCAAGCTTTTTTACTTCTTCTAAATACTGTTTTACATTGAAAGAAACGTCTAGGGAGATTTTATTATCAAAATATACAATTACGGAGTCAACACTTGCAAGTTTAATTTCCATTAATTCAACAACTTTCTAATATTTTTTACAAATTCTAAGGCTTGTTCATTGTCTCCATGAACACAAATAGTATGAGGACGCAAAAACAAACGCTGTTTGTTTATTGAGTATAAATAGCCATTGTCTTTTAACAAAGAGATTCTATCCATAACTTCAAATTCATCATGAATTACAGCATTTTCATTACTTCTAGATACTAAAGAACCATCATCATTGTAATTTCTATCCGCAAATACCTCATAATACAAAGAAATACCATAGTTCATGGCAATATTTGAATATTCCTCATTTTTACTTGAAGATAAAATCATTAATTTTAATTCTTTATTGTAAGAAGAAATACCAGATAAAATAGCTTTAAAAATATTTTCATCTTTCATCATATCATTGTATAAAGCTCCATGAGGTTTGACATAAGAAATATGAGTATTATGACTTTTACAAATCCCAGCTAATGCTCCTATTTGATAGATAACAATAGCTTTGATTTCTTCTAAAGAACAAAGCATGGAACGACGTCCAAAACCCACTAAGTCTTGGTATCCTGGATGTGCCCCTATTTCTACTTGATGTTTCATAGCAAGAATGACTGCTTTTGTCATCGTAAGAGGATCACTTGCATGAAAACCACAGGCTAAATTTGCCATATCTACATAGGGCATAATTTTTTCATCAAAACCCATTTTCCAGATTCCAAAACTCTCACCCATGTCACAATTTAATTTTATTTTCATTCTTAAACCTTGCACTAATCTTTCTTATTTTATCATATATTAAATGATATTGAATAAAATCTTACTTTAAAAAAGTGTGCAAGCAGTGAGTTTTACTTAGAATAAGCCTAATAATAAGAAAAGCCTATATTTCTAAATCTTTTTTATTCTTTTTTATACGAAAGAAAATCAAAATAGAAACAAAAAGTAAAATAATCATAGGATTAAAAGAATCAATATTTACATAAAACATCCACGAAATAGCAATAAAAATAACTAAAGAAAGACCCAGAAATAAATATGACAAAAGATACGTCAGCAAAAAAGAAGAACAAAAAATTAAAATATAGAAAGATTCATGCATATAAGACCTTAACGTTTATTGAGCTAATTATAAAATAAAGAAGTGTGTTAATAGTGAGTAATAAAAAGAATAGAAAAATCTATTCTTTTTATTTTATCATGAGATTTGGTAAATAAAATACTATCTCAGGGAAAAAAGTAATTAATGCAACGGCAACAACCATTAAAAGGAAAAAAGGAAAAGTAGCTTTTAAAATATACTCTATTTTTTCATTGGATATGCTTTGAATAATAAATAAGGAGAAACCAACAGGAGGTGTAATTTGGGACATCTCAACCATAAAAACTAAAAATATACCAAACCATAAAGGGTCATAACCTGCTAATACTACTATAGGAAGAACAATAGGAAGAGTCATTACAACAATAGAAATACCATCTAAAATCATTCCTAAAATAATATACATTAAACCAATAATTAAAATTAACATTAAAGGAGATAATCCTAAAGTAGTAATATACTCACTTAACGCTCTTGCAATTCCTAAAAACCCAATTACTTGGGATAAAAAACCTGCTGCTGCAATAATAAAACTAATCATTACTGAGGTTTTAATTGCATTTAATAAGGCAGTTTTTAAAATATCAAGAGAAAAACTTTTATAAATTATTGCCAAAATAACAGACCCAAGTACTCCAAGAGCTGCTGCTTCAGTTGGTGTTGCATAACCACCATAAATAGAACCAAGAACCACTGCAATTAATGAAAATACAGGTGCTAAATCTTTAAGCGAATTTCTTTTATCTGTCCATGTATATTTATCTTCATGTAAAGGCTCTACACTGGGATCAAGTTTAGCAACAACCATAATATAAAAAGAATACAAAGAAGCCAATAATAAACCAGGTAATATTCCTGCCATAAATAACTTACCAATAGAAACATCGGATAGTACTCCATAAATAATCATAATTAAAGAAGGAGGAATTAAAAATCCAAGTGTTCCAGAACCAGCCAGWGAACCAATGGCTAAYGATTTAGAATAACCTCTTTTTTTAAGCTCMCCTARWGTAATCTTTCCWACMGTTGCAGTAGTAGCTGCACTTGAACCAGATACTGCTGCAAACAAAGAACAAGCAGCAACATTMACATGCAATAGTTTTCCAGGAATATGACATAACCAAGGCATTAAACCATTTAACAATTTAGTAGAAATAGAAGATTTGTATAAAATCTCACCCATTAATATAAACATAGGCAAAGCAGCAAGAGACCACGAATTTAAAGAATCGTAAACAGAAGATGCTAAAAGGTCCCCTATTTTGTCATAAATTGAAATAGCAGRAGGCAARTTATGATCATATATCAACATACCAACAATTCCTGTTAAAAACAAAGAAATACTTATCCATAAAGAAGACAATAAAAAAGAAAACATAACTACCATAATAATAACAGCAAGTACTAAAGGATCAGATATCATTTTTAAATCCTTTAATTACAAAAGCAAGTGCAGATAAKATAAACAAAGATAAACCTAAAGGCATAACAAATTGTGTTAAATACAAAGGCGTTTCGGATACTGCTTCAGATAACATATCAAACTCATAAGAATCATAAGTAAACAATAGTGTACGGTAAAAAGCAAAAGATAAAACTACTATAGTAATTAAACCAGCAATCATATCAAGAATTCTATTTGCTTTTTTRYTWAGYCTKGAGCTAAYAATATTAATTCKGATATGTGCTTTTTCATTAAAGGTATAAGCTAAACCTAAAAAAATTGAAGCTAAATATAAATAYCCACTATATTCATCTGCAATCATTGTAGACATATCAAARGCAGATCGTATAAARATTTCAGTAAGAATCAACAAAACRAGGGMRCAAAGAAGTAAGGCTGATAAATAAGCTCCCCAYAAGGAGAGTTTATTTACGAATGCATAAAATGTTTTCATCGTTTATTTTCTGTATTCTTTAAAAATATCTTTAATATCAGAACTTGCRTCTTCTAAATATTCATTTAATATTTTAKTAGCCATTTTATCAAGTTCTTTTTGTAAAACAGGACTTGCTTCTGAAATTTTCATTCCATTTTTTGACATAAYTTCTAAAGCATTAGAATCTTCAAGTCTWACAGCTGCCCATTGTTTTYKYTCAATTTGCGCTGCTGCTTTTAATACGGCACCTTGTTGATTTTTGTCCATTGCATTCCAGTAATCTAAATTAATAGAAACAGCTTGTAAAGGAAACGCATATTTAATTTTTGTAAAGTTATCTAATACTTCCCAAAATTTTCCATCTTTTCCTGAAGAAGAAGATGTAATAACAGAGTTAACCATTCCCGTTCTTAAAGCAGAATATACTTCTCCCCAAGGTAAAGCAACAGCATTTCCACCAGCAGAGTTAACAAAATTAGCAGAGTTTTTATCATATGTTCTTGTTTTTACACCTTTAAAATCACTAATCGCAGTCATTTTTTTACTTGAATAAAAACCAGAAGCTGGCCAAGTCACAGAATATAAGAATTTTTGATTCCATTTTTTAGCAGTTTTTGCATAAGAAGGTTTTGATATTTGGTATAACTTATACGCATCATCATAATTTTGTGCAATAAAAGGCAAAGCAGATACCCCAAACACTTTACCTCCACCTGAAGTAAAAGGAATAAACATATCAGTCATAGCAACAGTTCCATCTTTAACTGCTTTTAAGGGGTTTCCTTTAACAAGTGAAGAACCAGCATGAACAGTAATATTAACGCTACCCTTTGAATATTCTTTAACCAAAGCAGCAAATTGAACTGCACCTTTTGTATGAAAATTTGTTGCACCATATTTAGCGTTTAAATCCATTTTTACCTCAGCTGCAAACACTGATGCTGCAAGAGAAAGAACAAGTATACTTTTTTTAATCATTTAAGACTCCTTATTTTCTTGTATTAAGATAAAGTCATTTTAAAGTCATAAAGTGAGTTTTGAGTGAGTTTTYTATTTTATTATTTTTCTTTTTGAAATTCTTTTARTTTATAACCTATTTGCTGAATATTRCTAATAATATCWARWGGCATTCTTTGTCTAAACTCTTTTATAAAGGTTTTTAAAGCAGAAATACTCATAGACTTGTCTTTCCAYAAAGTATCTTCAATAAGAGAATAAGGAAGTACKTGTTCTTTGTTTTTATACAACAAAAATAAAAAATCAATGTCGCGTTTACGTAAAAGAACTTCCTCCTTTTGATAAAAAAGTTTATAGTTTTTTGTATCTAAATATAAATCTTGGTAAAAATATAAATGTTTATCCAGTTTATCATCTAAAACATCCAATAAAGCATCTAACAAAATATCAGAAGAAATGGGTTTTTGTAAATAATGATTAATTTTTAAATTAATTAAATCAAGTAAATACTCTTCGGACGAATACGCAGTAATCATGATTACTATAGTAGCTTTGTCTTCTTTTCTAAGCTGTTTCACAAAACTTATGCCATTTTCTTTTGGCATTTGAATATCACATAAAATGATAGTGGGTTTTTCTTCTTGGTAAATATCTAAAGCATCACTTACATTAGCAGCTTCAAAAACCTCTTTAAAATAATACTTAAGTGTGTTTACAATCCCTGCTCTTATTTGTTCTTCATCTTCAATACATAAAACTGTATATTGTTTCAATTGTTTAATCAAATCATCTTTCATTCTATACCTTTAAAGAAATTGTAAATAAAGCCCCACGTGAAGTGTTTTCAAGACTCAAAGAACCATCCATATTTTTTTCAATTATCATCTTACTCATATATAAACCAAGCCCTGTTCCTTTTAAAGAACCTTTTGTTGTAAAATAAGGTTCAAATACAAGCTCTAAATGTTCTTCTTTAACCCCTCTTGCATTATCTTCCACACAAATTAAAACTTCATCTTTTATTTTTTTTATACTTATAAATATTTTTGGCTCTTTTATGTTTCTCTCATTTAACACATCTTTGGCATTGCTTAGTAAATTTAAAATAACTTGTGCAAATTCTCTTTCATAACCATTGATTTTAATATTGTAATTAATATCTTTTATAAGTTTAATACCTATATTAGTAATACTGGCTTGTGTTAAAGATATCGCTTCTAGACAAGCAACTTCTATATAAAAATCTATCTTTTCTTTATCTGGTTTAAAAAAGTTTCTAAAATCATCAATGGTATTGGACATATAAAAAAGTTGTTTATTGCTTTGCTTAATAGAAGAAAAAACCTTTTCATCACTTGATTCTTTAAACTTAGTAGCTGTTTCTAACTCCATTAGAATAGAAGCAATCTTACTTAAAGGTTGTCTCCATTGATGAGCAATCATGGAAAGCATAACACCCATTCTTGCAAGTCTTGATTGATGTAACATGGCTCTGTCTTTTTTCTTTACATCACTAATGGCTTCTTGTACTTTTGTTTCTAAACTAAGATTTAAACGCTCCAGTAAATTCTCTTTTTTCTTTACTTTTTCTTTGTATAAAGCAAATACTTTGGTTATTTTGTTAGATACAATAAAAGACAAAAAACCAATGATGAGAATAACCGCGAAACAAATAAGCACAACCAAACGAATATATTTATTGATTCTGTCTTCTAATAATGCTTTATCATGTGCAATGGTTTCTTGAATATCATCAATATACAAACCAGCCCCAATAACCCAAGAAAAATCTTTATACAGTTTAAAATATCCCAGTTTTTTAGAAAAGAACTTTTCTTGTGGTTTAGCCCAATTGTATTCAATAAAATTCCCGTGGGGTTGTTTAAGTGTTTCATCAATGAACTTTTTTGTAATTAATGTTCCTGTTGCATCTCTTAGATTAATATCATATTGTCCAATACTGTCTTGTCTAAATGGATGTGCAACCAAATAATAAGAAGTATCATGAATCCAAATATAACCATTATGTTCATAACGTATGGTTTCAATATATTTTATAAGATCCATTTTTATTTGTTCAAGTTCTTTTTGTCTTTTTATAGGATCATTTGATAAATTTTTTATCTCTTTTTTTTGGTGATAAGACAAATAAGAGATGACAGAATTTACTTCTTTTTTTAATATATTTTTTTGATTTAATAAATATTCATGTTCTGCACGCCTACTCTCTTCTTCAAAATAATTGTTTTGATTTTGTACAAAAAAGTATATGATAAAAATTGCAATAAGAACTACTGTAATAATAGGGCTTAAGATAATAAGTTTGGGTATGTTTTTTTCACTAAACAAAAAAGACCTTTTAAATTTCAAATAGTTTACATTCTACTCTTTGTTTTCTTAATTATTTTATCCATACAAAGTGAGTTATTGGTGAGTTCATCTTAAAATAACTTGACGTAAACTAATCAAACTTCTAGAATAAATAGAATATACTAATTAATAATCTTAAAAAAAAGAGTCCCTTATCAAACAAGAAACAAATTTTAAAAATAAAGTAGAAGAAGATTTTAGCAATGCTCATGATATCTTACATAACTCAGGACCAAGTGTAACTTTTTTTGGAAGTGCAAGAACAAAAGWAGASAACAAATATTATACTTTTGCAAAAGAACTTGCACATGAWCTGGCCAGTCAAAATATTAATATTATTTCAGGCGGTGGTCCTGGTATTATGAGAGCTGCTAATGAAGGTGCTTATGAAGCAAAACTTGCACACTCTATTGGGCTAAATATAGAYTTGCCATTTGAGCAAGATTTAAACCCTTATACYACTAAAGAAATGACCTTTAATTACTTTTTTTCAAGGAAACTTGCTTTGGTTAAATATTCAAGAGCCTGCGTCGTTTTTCCAGGTGGTTTTGGTACCTTAGATGAACTCTTTGAAGTTCTTACTTTATCTCAAACCAATATGCTAAAAAATGGTGGKTGYAAAGTATTTTTAGTRGGRGAAGAATACTGGAAAGATTTAATGTCTTTTATTAAAGGTTCACTTACAAAAGAARAAATGATAAATGAAGAAGATATTAATTTAATAACGCTTAGTGATAATAAAGAGTTTATTAAAGATGAGATTATTCGAATATTTAAAGAAGTCTAAACTTCTTTAAATAAATTGGTTTCTTTTTTATCAAAAGACAAAATATTGTTCTTTTTCATATACGCTTTATGTTCTTCTTTTGTTCTAGAATCATAAAATTCTTTTAATTGGGTTCGTTGTTCTTTATAATCATATAAAGGTACACCCATTCCACAAGACAGGTTAATACAATCAATATCTAATACAAATATTTGTCTGGCTGCATTATTATAAGRAAATTYTTTTATATATTTTGAATAATCTTCATCTCTTTCATGCAGAACTTTTGCATRGGCATAAATACGTAAAATCAGAGCTTTGCCTTCAAAAGCACAAAACATYAACGTAATTCTRTCATCTTCYATTAAATGAGCTGCTGTTTCATTTCCMGAACCAAAATGGTTTAACCAAATAATTGTATTATTATCAATAATCTTTAAAGARTCAAAACCTTTWGGMGATAGGTTWATTTTTCCACTTTTAGGTGCAGTTGAAACAAAAAACATTTTTTGTTCTTTCATAAAGTCTATACTTTCTTCATCYAGGCWTTTTCTAAAATCTGACATTATTTYCCTTTTTAGTATTGATACATATGRTACTTRCTGTCTTCTTGTGATTTTCTTTTTTGYTCTTTATCATAATAAACAATAGCWTCTTGTTTTTCATCTTCATTAAAATCTTCWTTTAAYAATTCAGTAATACAATCTTTAATAATACACATATAWATAAAAGAATTTAATTTAATWCCTTCMTCRTCTTTACTTAGTTTTGCYAAATCGCAAGAATAAATWGCTTCTCGAAAGGTATAAAAAAGCCTTTGTTTAACATCCTCTAATCTATARGTATAWCCTTTKATTAAAAGRTAATTAKTATAATGTTCTTTAAAATATTCACTGTTTCTAATTGCATTATTATAAAKAAYAATGATTTCTTTATTATTTATAATATCTTCTACTTCTTGTTCTTTGTTTTTATAAGCTATAAAAAAAGTCAATATTTTTTCTAAGTCTTGCATTTTTTTCCTTTTTATTGGGGCNTAATATTTAAAATAATATTAAAYGWGAAAAATAATAGTTTGAATTTAGGAGTGTTTTTATCCTATTTAGRTATATTATTCTAAAATATACAGTTTAACAGAACTCTCTCCTTTGTTATTCTGTATATTTAGTCTCTTTCATAAGTAAAGAATTCTTGTAAAGCATTGTTCTTAACCAAAGAAATATCAAAGTTAATTTCACCTTTTAATGATTTATCATATTTAAACTCATAATCTTTTATTTTTTTAGAAATCAAATCTTTATATAAATCACCCTTAGCATCAAGAATAAATATATCTTTATTGACTTCATAAATATAGATAAAAAATAAAATAAACTTTTCATTTACTTCAAAAACTTTAAAAACATAGGTATCAACTTCTTCATCTTCAAGTGTTTTGAGTGTTTTAATTTTCAGTTCATCTTTAAAAAAACTCTCATAAAAATTAATAGCAGATCCATTCCAAGAAGTATCACTGTCAACTTTAATATATTCTAAAAAAATATCTTTAGAAGTTAAGGTATAKGCTTCAAAAACATAAGGATCATGYCTYGTTTTTAARTCATACTTATCTAAWGCATAMGAGTGTATTWCATCAGAGGAAATTTTAAAAWSTAAKGTATTGTCTTGAAACGTATAAACRGGTCTCRYAGCTTTTRCAATAGTATTTAGTAAGTTTTTAAAAAATCCCATAGTTCACCTTATGTATTACAATWTAATAAATCKTTATAGTANNTNTTATTATATCKGTATCTTTATATTATTTGATTTTTTTTCTAATATCAAAWTCCATYTTGTCTTTTTTKTGTGTTTTYTCTTTTGAAAAAAGATAAAGAAAAATARAWGCCRYMACAGCCAATAKAAAAATTTCRSTCATATAAWATACCYTTGTTTTGTGTGAAATAAAAATGGATAATACAATAAATTTGCTTTGTTTACGTCTATAATTTATAAAAAAAGWMAAAGCAATTTCTTTTTTATAAAGCTTWGATATAATTACTTWAAAAAAGGTTTAAAATGAATATAAAAGAAGCCTTTAATCAAAAAAACTGCATAAAAAATCTTTGTGCATATGAACTCTATTATCAAGTAAGTTTAGGAAAGCTTGCAAGCTTAAGTAAAATTAATGACTTAGATTATGAAGTTGATTTCACACTTGCATTAGGTAGTATTTATGAAGTAATACAAGATATCAAAGACTTAAAAAATGCAAAAGAAATTTTAGACAATGAAATACAAAAACAAGCAGCTATGGATGCTATGCAAAACTTTGTAAATGCAAACCTAGAACTCATAAAAAATAAGAGCATTAAAGTAGATGATTTAATCAATGAGATAAACGATGAAATATTTTTTAATGAAACAATGAATGAAGTATGTGAAATAAACTATGAAGAAGTATCTAAGAAATATAAAAATCTTATTACAGAAGAGTTAAGTATACAAATAATTAAATCTTTGAATGATTTAATGAAATAAAATAAATAAGAGAATAAACGACTATTTACAAGTGACTTTCACTTGTAAATAGTTTTTATTTTATAAAGCTTTAGCAGTAATTCTGTTTAATCTTTGTGCAAAAGATACAGCATCAGTAATATCGATACCTTCACTTAATTTTGCTTGATCTAATAATAACCATGCAATATCATCCACTAAAGAATCATCTTTAGATGTATTTAGTTTTGTAACAATCTCATGTTCTGGATTGATTTCCAAAATAGGAGCAGTTTCTGGCATTTCTTGTCCCATTGATCTCATCATTTGAGCCATTTGAGCCATTTGATCATTGCCATCTTTAACCACACAAGATGGAGATTCACTTAATCTATTAGTAACTCTTACATCAGTAACAGCATCACCTAAGATATCTTTGATTTTTTTAGTAATATCTTGGAATTTTTCTTCTACTTCTTTTTTCTTATCTTCACTTTGCTCAATTGCAGGWGCTTCRCAAGAAGARATATCTTTTAATGGCCATTCTTTATAMGCGCCAATTGCAGGAGTAATAATTTCATCAATTTCTTTATCATCTAAGATTAGTACTTCAATATTATTCTTTTTGTATGCTTCTAATAAAGGAGAATTATTAAGAACTTTTTCATTATCACCAACTATATAAAATACTGCTTTTTGCTCAGTATCTGCTCTGTCTTTATAAGCAGCCAAAGAAGTCATTTTGTCATCATTGGTTGATTTATATCGTACAAGTTCTAAAATTGCATCTTTATTTGTGAAATCTTGGTAAACACCTTCTTTTAATGCTCTGTTGTATTGTGCTATAAATTTTTCATATTTTTCTTCATTTTTAGCTAATTTTTTAATTTCACCTAAAATCTTTTTAACTGAACTTTGTTTAATATTAGCAATAACTCTGTTTTCTTGTAAAATTTCTCTTGAAACATTTAARGGTAAATCTTCTGAATCAATAATACCTCTTACAAATCTTAAGTATGTTGGTAATAATTCTTTTTCAGAATCTGTAATAAATACTCTTTTAACATATAATTTAACACCTGGTTGGTAATCAGCTCTGTACATATCCATAGGAGCAGTTTCAGGAATATAAAATAATGTTGTATATTCATTAACACCCTCAACTCTTGTATGAACTGTAAGCATAGGATCTTGAGAATCATGAGAAATTGATTTATAGAATGCCGCATATTCTTCTTTTTTTAATTTTGCTTTTGGCTGCATCCACAAAGCAGTAGCTTCATTGATTTTTTCATTTCTATCTTCAATAGTTTTTTTAGCTTCTTTTCCAGCTTTTGTATCTTCTTCACTTAATTCTTCAGTAACTTCTTCTTTATAACTTAACATAATTGGATAAGCAATATGATCTGAATATTTTTTAACAATAGTAGTAATTCGCTCTTTAGTAGCAAACTCACTTACTTCATCGTCTTTTAGTTTAATATAAATAACAGTTCCCGAAGATTCTTTAGTAACAGGATCTAAATCAAATTCACCAGAACCATCAGAACTCCATTTATACGCTTGTTCTTCTCCTGCTTTTTTAGAAATTACATCAACATGAGATGCAACCATAAATACAGAATAAAATCCAACACCAAATTGTCCAATTAAGTTTGAATCTTTTTTAGCATCGCCAGTCATTGCTTCAACAAAAGATTTAGTACCTGATTTAGCAATAGTACCAATAGAAGAAATTAAATCTTCATCATTCATACCAACACCATTATCCCAAATAGTTAAGGACTTATCTTTTTCATCAAATGAAATACCAATTTCACCCTTCCAGTCTGGGTTTTTAAATTTTTCATCTGTTAATTGTAAATAATTTAATTTATCAATTGCATCTGATGCATTTGATACCAGTTCTCTAATAAAAATTTCTTTATTAGAATAAAGTGAGTGAGTCATTAAATGTAGTAATTGCCCTACTTCTGTTTGAAATTGATGTTTTGCCATAAATATATCCTAAGTATTAATATTTTCTTTAAGGAATTTTATCCAAACTTTATAAAAGAGAGCTAAAGTTTTGATTAAATTTAGCACTTTTGGCATTTAAGTGCTAATTTTATTCTCCCTTCGTAAATCTAATTTTATTTACTAATCATTCTTTTAACTTAGTCGTTTTATAATTAAGAAACAAATAACTAAAAGGAGAGAACATGCTTAGAATTATTTATATTATTACAACTATATTTATTATTGGTTTTGTTGGAATCATCGGGGGGTTAATGGATATCTTTCAAGTAGAAGCCGTTGTTGATACAGCTGCTAAACTTGGATATCCTTTATACTTCTTTCCCTTACTTGGAATATTTAAGCTTTTAGGTGCGTTTACAATATTAATCCCTAAAAAAGTAAAAACGATAAAAGATATTGCTTACAGTGGTTTTGCAATGGATTTTGTTTTTGCTTCTTATTCGCACTACAATGTACATAGTCCTATGATTGAAGTAGCCATTCCTGTTATTCTTTTGATTGTATTGATTTTTTCATATTTAATGGGAAAACAATATTCTTTATACTCAAAAGGTATTCAAAAAAAATTCAAACATAGTCACTAAAATAGTGCTTTTACTTCTTTAAATACCTGTATTTATATASGTATTTAAAGATTAAAAAGATAAACTTTCAAATAAGATATAGTAAGTAAATGTACTATTAATAAAGAAGGAATTTATCATGAGTGAAAATATTAACAATACAAAAATTGATGCTTTTTTAAATGATGTAAATGAAATATATGAATTTATTAACTCACAAAAAGAAAATACCAATAAATTAATACGTTATCTTGAAAACAATGAATTAGAACAATTAAGCATAATAAACGACTTTGCTAAGTTTTTAAACTTAGAAATATCAGCTGATTTACGATTTTCTTTAGTAACACGTTTGGTTAATTTAAGAGATGATTCTTTGGTACAAGTATTAAAAAAACTTAATTTAAATGAAGAAGAAATTATAGAGCTGCAAGAAAAAGCCTATTTGTTTGTCAAAGACTTTTGGCATAAAAAACACAAAAACACAATAGACTATATTTCRCATAATCATTTATTAACRCCTTTTTATGAAAAAATATTTCAAGGCGTTTATAATGTTGGGATTCATATGTCTKCTTGGCAAAGCCAATGGACAAAACATATTATAAATGGGGTGAATAAAGATTTACTTAAAAAGTTTGATGGTAATGAATCACAAGTATTCCAATACTTAGAAGAAAACAATTTATTTGATTTAGGACATCATGAAATGTTAGCAGACAGATCTTATTCTGCTTTAGTTAAACACAATGAGGGGTACAGAAGTGAGGCTTACATTAAAGTCTTTAAAGTTCAAACAACAAATGTAGTAGATGCCCTAGAAGATTTTGAAGAAAGTTTAATTGAAGAAGAAGATGATGTATACAATCAAAAATGGCAATACATCTTATATATCCAAAACCTTATAAAAGCTTTTTCTGAGACTAAAACACATTTATTGGTTGAAAGATGGGCGGATGTAGATAGGGCTTGGATGAAAATAACGTCTCCTATTCAAATAGGTCACCCTTTAGAATATTACGAAGATCATTTTAGAAAAGCCGTTGCACTAGAATGGGATATACGTTTATCTAATCCAGAATTTTCACAAAATGATAACAGAGTCAATAAAATAAAAAGTGCTTTTGAGAAAATCTACTCAAAAATAAAAAAGAAAGAAGAATATCAAAATACCTATGATTTTTCTTTAAAATCTTTAGACAAAGTACAGTTATATATAGGGCGCCCTGCACTGTTTTTTGGGGCAGAATTTAATGGTTTATTCTCAGCCCAAGTAGTTCCCAACGATGAAGTGGTTACAAAAGAAGAAGGCAAAAAAATCTTTGCATTTTCAGATGAAATATTACAAACATCAAGAGCAAAACCTTTTTTAGCGTTAAGTGCTGAGTTTTTCTCAAAAGATTTTTTAAAACAAGATAGAGAGTTTTTATTTGGGAAAAAAGACGATTGGCATAATGTTTATGATATTACAACCATTGGCCATGAGTTTGGTCATATTTTATGGTGCGATGAAGAAAGCGAAACTCTTATGAATAAAAGTGGAAACTTTAAAAATATTGAGGAATTTAAAGCAACAACAGGAGGATTAATATCTTTCTTTTTAGATGACAGCAACGATGAAAAACACTTAGAAAAACAAGTTTTAATTGATACTATTAAAAGATCTGTGGGATTAATTGGATGGAAACAAGTAGATGAAGTTCAGCCTTATTATTGTGAAGGATTAATTCATTTAAATGCTATGTTTGATTCAAAAATTTTAATTTGGGAAAATGAAAAACTAAGTGTTGATTTAAGTGATGCTAGTTATGAAAACTTAAAAAATTGGTATATAAATGAGTATACTAATTTAGCGCAACATTATTTAGATAAAAAAGATGCCAGTATATTTTTAAACAGATTTGCTGTAAAAGAAGAAAAATACTTTATGCCCGTAAACAAAACCATTCATTCTTTTGTTAATTTTTATTTTAAACGTTACCAAGAGATTGGACAACAAATTGATACAAGTGATAAAAAAGAAAACTATACATAAAATAAATAAAGAGAATTTCTCTTTATTTAACAAAACCTTTTATTCTTTTTGTTTTATTATAATTAAATGAGTTTTCAGCCTTTTTTAGTAAATCCTTCATTTCCTCTATTTTTGTAGGTAATACACTTGCATAACCATATTTTATTCTTACAATATTTGCAGATAAAGAATTATCATGATCTAAATTTAGTTTATCTACCGCTTTTTTACAGCGTAGTGCTACTTTTCTAACTTTTCTTGTATTTGGTAATAAAATATAAAACTTATCTTCTTTTATGCGTGCAATAATGTCACAGGGTCGAGAACACTCTGTAAATAAAACATTTGCAATTTTTTCTAGGTTTCCTTGTGCTTCTTTTTTACCATACAACTCTTCATATGCAATAAAATCATTTGTGGTAACAATAAGTAGAGATATGTCTAAATTTTCCCGTATGGCTCTTTTAAATTCTTGTTCAAAGCGTGTTTCAAAATATTCATGATTAAAAGCTTTTGTAATTAAATCAACTCTTGAGTACAACTTAAGCTCTTCATTTTCAAGTAATATAGTATTGGTGCTTTTTTCTTTAAATTTGTTAAACAGATCATATTTGATTTTTATAATATACAACAGCATAATAAGAATCACTAATAATACAAACATTATTATAAGATTAAAGATTTTACTTTGTTTTAATTCTATAAAGTCATCATAAAACATAAAAGAAGTATCAAAAAGAAGGAACATTACAAAAACGTAAGTTAGACACAAGAGTGCAGTAACAAGAATTAGAAATTTAAATTGTTTAATCATATTACGCTCATTTTTCAGATTTTATAAAATAATTTTACCTTATATAAATAATTATAATATTAACTTAATTATTAAAAAATAGATTTAAACTAAGTTTAATTTTTTGAAATTTTATTTTATCAAGTGGCAAACAATCAAGTTTTAAGAAAAATTGTCTCCTTTAGCCTCTATAATAAAAAAATCTTAAGAAGCTTGTTTGACATTTAAAGCCCAAATTCCCGCAATACTTAAAAGCGAACCCCCTAGTATATTAAATTTTTTTTGACTTTTTTCTGAAGTCAGATACTTTTTAGCTTTACTTGCAAATATTGCATATAATGATGCATTTAACGTTGCTAAGCTTACAAATATAATGGCAAGTATCCACAACTGATAGTGCACGTTTCCATTTTGATTAATAAACTGGGGTAAAAATGATACAAAGAATATAATGCCTTTAGGATTTAAAGCTGTGACAAAATAGGTATCTATAAACAGCTTTTTTCTTGAAACTGCATTTTTTTCAAAAGAAAGGGATTCTCCTTTAATACCTGCTTTTAATAATTTATATCCTAAATATAAAAGATACACGCCTCCAACAATTTTAATTACTTGAAATAAGAAAGCTGAATTTGATAAAACGACACCCAAGCCTACAAGAGATAAAAAAAGTGCTGTGGAATCCCCAAGAGCAACAGCAGCAACAAGAGGTAATTTAGCACTATTACCCTGTGAAATTGAATAACTTATAACTGTTAAAATCGTAGGTCCTGGTATTGCCAATAATATTACAGAAGCTGTAATAAATGCAAATAACATTTCGATACTCATATAATTTCCTTTTAATTAAATTTATTTACTCTTGTACTTGTAATCTGCATTGATAAATATTCCATATAAATTCTTTTTTTTAATAATTAAAGCAATGAGTTCTTATTACATTGAAAAAACAAAATAAATAATAAGTGAGCAATTGACTCTATGAAAATGAGAATATAACATCACACACTAGTGAATTATTCGTATTTCCTTTTCATTGTTTTATAAATATACGTAGGCAACTACATAATTATATGATATAATTCTTTTTTTGTCAAATATAATTTTAGATGAATAAGAAGCATTGATATAAATATTACAATTCGAGGGTAAAATAAATGTATATATTCAAAAAAGTAGATGTAACATTTTTAGATGTGTTAAAGAAATTGATGAAAGATACTTTTATTCAAGCCTATGAAAATATTCATGCAAAAGAAAACATAGAAAGATACTTAAAAAAAAATGTTACAACTACGCTTGTTTTGAGAATTTTATCTTCTGAAACATCTATATGCACTATAGCTTTTAAAGGAGAAAAAGCCCTTGGTTTTTTTATTCTAAAAGATAAAGAGTGTCCCTTTAATATAAATAATACCTCCTTAGAACTGAAACAGCTATATATTTTAAAAAGTGAATATAACATAGGTTTAGGGAAAGAATTATTTACAAATGCTGTTCATATAAGCAAAACACTAGCTAAAAAGTATATTTGGCTAACAGTATCCAACTCAAATATCCAAGCTAAATCTTTTTATAAAAAAACAGGCTTTAAAAAACTTGGAAGAGGAAAAAAAATATCTGTAGGAACAGATACATTATCATCAACAGTGATGATATATAAATTATAAATAAAGGAATTTAAATTGAATATTTTTTTTAAAAAAGCTGGAGTGATGGCTATTGGTACAAGACTTAGAATGATTACAGAAAGAGTAGCAAAAGACTCTGAAAAAATGTTTGAATTACATGGAGTAGCTATAAAACCAAAGTGGTTTTCAGTATTCTTTAGTTTATCTCATACAAAAGAAGCAATGACAATAACTTCACTAGCAAAAGAGTTAGGCTATGCTCATCCTTCCGTAATTTTAATTATTAAAGAGATGAAAAAAAATGACCTTATAATTGAAAAAAAAGACAAAAAGGATGGAAGAAAAACAATTATTACCTTGTCTAAAAAAGCAAAAGAAATGGCAAAGTTAATCGAGGAACAATATATTGATGTAAGCAATGCAATTGAAAAAATATTAAAAAAAACAAATCATAATCTATGGTTAGCAATAGAAGATTTTGAAAATCAACTTGATAAACAATCAATCTATTCAAGAGTTACAGAAGAAAAAATATTAAGGGAAAATAAACCCTTATAAAAGAACTAAGATATAAAATTAATGTTCACTTTTATGAAGCACTAGAGGCTAAGAATGAATCTAAAATACGCCAAAATACTTTACTCTTTTTTAGTTTTTTTAATTTTATTTAGAGCTAATGATTCTAAAGATTTATTTATTAAAAAGTTCATATCTTGTATATTCTTAGCAGATACGCTTGCAAAACCAAAACTTATTCTAACAATATTGCTCCTTACAGAATTATCATGAGACAAAGCCAAACTATCTACGGCATTTTTACATTTTTGTCCAATTAATTCTGCATGTTTAGTATTGGGTAAAAGAACATAAAAAATATCTGCTTCTATTCTAAATACAATATCAGCAGGTCTTGAGCACTGTTTACTTAAACAATTAGCAACTTTACGAAGACAATGATCTGCTTCTTTTTTTCCATATAACTCATTGTAAGCTTTAAACTCATTCACATCAATAACAATTAAAGAAATATCTAATTCATCTCTTATTGCGCGTTTGTATTCTTCATCAAAACGTAAATCAAAATATTCTTTATTATATTGTTTGCTAACATTATCAAATATACTTACATGTTTTGATAATTTATCTTCAGAAACAAATTCAGATAGGTTTTTCTCTACATTATGTTCCAATGAAAAACGACTTACTTTATAAAAACTCAACATCATGGTAATAATAAGGAAAAGAAGGGATAAAAAAACAACCTTAAACAAAAAACTATTCTTGAATTGTATAAAACTGTCATACATAACAAAAGAGTCATTCATTAAAATAAAAACCATTAAAAGGTAAAAAACAACTAATGAAAAAATAAAATAGCTTAAAATATTGTATTTATTTGCATACATAGGTACTCTTTATATATTTGATTTATTCAATAATACAATTATTAATATGATTATTTGATTAATTAATAACACACTATCTAATTATTTTAAATTATAATCACCCGATTYTTRWTATATTYTTTGTTATTTNTWTAAAWATAACAAARAAARATAATCTTATTYACTAAATTAATAAAAACTTTTTTGTTTCTAATTTTTTTCCATTAAGAATAATACTTAAAAAATGTTCCCCTTTATAATACTCTCTGGYAGTRATTTTTTTAAAAGAGTATTTTTTATTWATTGNTTTTANYMTTTGYACTRTGTGTACCTTGAGAAATCATAAATACTTTKTGCCCTCGTTTATTANTTAAGNCKYACAAAATCCAATTCAAACTCAATTCTTAAATTTCCYAAMGCTTCAWWRGMAGAYAAATCAAAAGAAAATTCTAAGTTCTCTCCTAARMYYACACTCTTRCTAAGRYTWAGATTATTYAATTGWATRTGTTCTGTTTCTTTATAKCCAAAAWAAGCGAGTATTTTTTTATTRCCTTTTTTAAGTAARGTTCKTGATGCATGTTTTAAAATCCAATCRGTATTTTTTGTTTTATTAATATTCAAAGCTACAAAAGAAAGMAGCATATCTTCATTGTCTTTTGATATATCATTTAARTTATTTGCAACTGATTTTCGYACATATAARGATTCATCATTCTTCAAAAGTTCTAGTACCTCAAAAACTTTTTTGGGATTATTTTTAAAAGGAGGTAAAGCAACAGCCCAGGGAAGCCTTGGTCTACAACCTTCACTTGCAAACCTACGTATATGTTCATTCTTACTTTTAGCCCATTTCAACATTTGAGCCATTGTTTCATCTTCATATTTTAAAATAAAAGCACGTATTGCAAATTCAGAACTGGAATCAATTGTAAAATTCTCTAAAGCGCTCAAAGATTCACTTAAATCATCTAACCCATAGACTTCTACAAAATCAGGAAATACCATAGAAGCCAAGCCCATATTTTCTTCATAAGAAAAATGTGTTTTGCTTTTTTTAAGCACTTCTAACATTTTTACATAAGAAAGATCGCTGTAGTTATTTATTTCACTTGAAATTAAACGCATTCTTTCTTTTAATTCAAGTKCTTCAAGTTTTGACATTATTAAAGAAAGGTACTTTTCTTTTTTAAAACTTTTATCATAACTTGCGATAGCTTGTGCAAGTTTATTAACAAATTTTTCATTAAATACGTTTTTAAAAGGTTCCATTTATATTCCTATACTAGTAAATTTTGCATTTAGTATTTTTATCAGACTTTCTGCTTTTATTTCTAAGTCCAAGCCCCTCTTTCCCCCAGAGACATAGATATATTCATAGGTATTTGCACTTTCATCAAAAAGAGTTCTAAGAAGTTTTTTTTGACCAAAAGGTGAGATTCCCCCCAATAAATAYCCTGTWACTTTTTGAGCTTCCTCTTTATTTGCCATTTTTGCATTTTTTACATGAAAGTATTTAGCAAGTGATTTTAAACACAAAGACTTGCTAACAGGAATAATAGCAACAACAAGCTCTTTGGGAGTAAGTTCGACTAAAAGTGTTTTAAAAACAAGTTCTTCATTAAGACCAAGTTTAGAAGCTGCTTCAAGTCCAAAGTTTGTGACAGAAGCATCGTGWGAATATTTATGAATTTTAAAATCRATTTTATTTTTTTTAAGTAAGTTTATTGCGGGAGTCATAGTCTTCCTTTGCAAACATTATAATACAAAGAAATTAATAAAGAGTAAAAACTTACATTATGCAAGCTTTACTCTTTTTATACTTTATTTAAAAGCAGGYTCTAAAAAAGGAATRATTTGTTTTTTTCTWGATAAACASCCAGGCATCCARATTTTATTGTTTTCCAGCGTAATATCAAAGGCTTTTTCAAAAAYACTTTTATCACTWGAAGCWACYARAATTTCWGAACCTTCTTTCATAATATCKGTAAGAATTAAACAGGCTGTATGCAAATTATTTTCAATTCTTAGTTTTTCTAAATCTTCTTGAAAATCATCTTTCATAGTATCAAAAACAGCTAAATCAACCACTTCTAGTTGCCCAATGCCAACAGCTGTGCCATGCATATCAAAAGGTTTATAATCTCTTAAAATCAAGTCTCTAATWSCTACTCCATCCATTTGAGATTTAATRGTAAACATTTCCATTCCTAAAGCACCAAAATCTTCAATACCACAAATTTCAGAYARTTCTCTTACKGCATCWATATCTTTTTGTGTACACGTTGGAGATTTAAAAATAACCGTGTCACTTAAAATAGCACACATCATAATTCCAGCAATATTAGCAGGAATTTCTACTTTATGATAATCATACATTTCTTTTACAATAGTATTAGAACAACCTACGGGTCTAATCCAACACTCTAGTGGAGCAGACGTTGTTAAATCCCCTAATTTATGATGATCAACAATACCAACAATAGTAGCTTCATCAATATCAGCAGGTGCTAAACCTCTGTCTGAATAATCWGCAATAAACAGTTCACAKCCWGCAAAYTTCGTTTTTAATAAWGGTGCTTCAAATCCAAACTTATCTAAGATAAATTGTGTTTCTGGATTAAGAGCTCCTTGYCGTGCAGGAATTGCTTCACGTCCAATTTGATTTAATAGGTATCCTAAAGATAATGCAGAACAGATTGAATCTGAATCAGGTGTTGTGTGCCCACAGGTATAAATTGCCATTTGTTTTCCTAAATGTTTTTTTGAATAATAACAAAATATACGTTAGTATTGTTTTAAAAGAGGTAAATAATTGTTTTGATTTATTCTTTGGGTAGCTTAGTAAAAGAAATCYACCTAAAAAAGAGAATTCACTTCTTTTTTARGTATTAATTTTTACTAGCATAAANGCAGTTATTTTYTTARTATATGTTCTTCTACMACCCAATTTGCAAAAGGAATAGAAGAAGTAAAAGCAGGACTAACTGCATTTAAAACATGAATAGARTYYTTATCTCCYTCAACTACAAARTCYTGYACCAATTCAAGCGTATTTTTRTTTAAAAGCTGTGCTCTAATTCCWGGRGTTGACCATGARTCRTAACCTTCGTGTTTCATATCTTGSGTTAAGTTTTTAGCYAAWGAWATYAAGTATTTAAAYGAATATTTTTTTACTTCWGAAAATGCCAAATCTCTAAAACCAAAAGCATTKGTAAKAAAAAGTTTSGCTTCATAATAYARAATTTCTAARCAYTCYCCTAATTTAAAATTATCAAAACCYTTATAATTTTCTCKCCAAAAAGCAGGAATWGCAGTAGGYCCTATTTTWGCTTCATTATCRACAGTTAAKGTATAATGAACCCCTAAAAATGGGTTRTCTAAATTTGGCACTGGGTAAATATTTGTTTTTAAAGAAGAAAYATTGTTTTTATCTTTTAAATAAATTCCTTTAAAAGGAATRATYACAAAATCTTTACAAAAAGAAAAATCTTTTGCAATTTTATCTGCGTATAATCCTGCACAATTGATGATTTKTATRCCTTCATAATCCCCTTKTGATGTTYTAATYACATTWTTAGAAGAWCCTTCRTATTTACAATYAAGWACCARTTCAACSCCTAATTCTTGAATAACTTTTGCAAATTCTTGGGTTACTTTTTTAGGATTAACAGTAGCAGTACTRGGACATAAAAGAGCTTCTTTATATGTTTTTATATTGGGRTARAGTTTTTTTAATTCTTCTTCATTTACTAAATGTAATTCAACCCCATTAATATCHCCTCTTTTTTTAAGCTCATATAAACCTTGTAATTCTTTTTCATYTTGTGCWACAACAATCTTTTGRCAAGGATTTACTTCTAAATTACGTTCTTTACARAAYTCTTTTAAAGCAGCRTTTCCTTCTTTKGTAAATTTTGCTTTTAAGGAATTGGCTGTATAATAAAATCCTGCATGTAAAACCCCAGARTTTCGTCCACTACCATGTAAAGCWACTTCTTTTTCTTTTTCCAATACTACTATTGAAGCCATAGGAAAACGTTCTGCCAAATTTTTTGCAATATTTAGTCCAATGATTCCTGCACCTATAATTATATAATCATACATTTTAATATCCTAAATCCTCATCAACTAAGATTAATATAATTCGATCTTTTACATCGGCTTTAATATAAGTAAACTTATTAGCAATATTATCTAAGTTGTGTCGTGGTTCTTTTTTATTTTTAATAGCAAGATTATTCATTCTATCAATATTTTTAATAGCTGCTACTTCCATTATTCTTTTRAAACCRTCTTCTTTTGTATCYACKATTTTATTTTTTCCTACAATTACTAAAACATTAACWGGGCCAAAAATCATTGCAGCAACTCTGTTTCCAGAACCATCGGCATTAATTAATTTTCCATCACGMGAYAGTGCATTCGTACCCGTAACAAACATATCYGTAATCATTCCATTTCTTCTTCTATGRAAGTTTTCTTCCATAGAAATYCCAASTTCATACTGATTGAATAARGTAATATCATCTCTTTTAATTAGATCATCTAATAAACCTATATCTTTTACAGAGGTTGAACCTCCAAGCCCAACACTCATTCCAGGTTTAATAAGRCTTYKWGATAAAGCTAARGCTTCTTTTTTATTCTTTACTTCATATACTTGATASCCTACTTCTTCTAATTTAGACAGAAACTTCTTCATTCATTAATCCTTTTTTTGCAGCGATTTTATGAGTACTCATAAGAAAAATAAACATTGAAATACCAAKYAWRTGCGTATTTTGAATAATTCCAAAATAACTSTCCATATCTAAAGCACTGTCTTGAAGAAGTAATAATACAGCAGCAGTTCCGTATAAAACTCTTTCTATTATATKTATTTTTTTATCCCAGTAACCTTCCATTAAAATKGAAAAACACATAATACCAAAGAAAGCAAAAGAGAATACTTCAATTCKCTCCATCCATGAACCCGTAATTAAAGGCGTAAAAGCAAATAGCACAGGCATGATATACATTCCTTTTCCAATTTTCCAAGACATTAATCCTGTTTTCATTGGAGGCGCTTTAGCAATTGCTGCTGCTGCAAATGCTGCTAAACAYACAGGTGGTGTTAAGTTTGAATCTTGTGATAACCAAAAAATAATTAAATGCGCAGATAATAAGTACATAGCCACTTCTGGTATTTCTATACCTGCATTAACCAATGCCGCCATTTCTGGACTCATCATCAAWCCAACCAATGCWGGTGCAGAAAGTACTGATAAKACAACATAAGATGCMGTTACAGGTAATCCCATTCCAAGTACTAAAGAAGCAATTGCWATTAATACAATAGCTATTAAYAATGAGTTATCTGACCATTCCATAATAAGCTGAGAAAAAGTAATTCCAATTCCTGAAATATTAATAACTCCAACAATAATACCAACAGCAATTAATAATACTCCTGTTACGACCATATTTTGACTTCCAAGTGCAAATGCACCTAAAATTTCTTTTAAACCCATACGTTTATTTTTTGTTAAATAAGAAGATAAAACAATAGCRATTATTGCAATACCTGCTGAGTACGTAGGTGAAAAACCATAAATTAATAATCCMACYAAAGTACTTAAAGGAATAATAAAATGAAAACCTTCTCKTAARATTGGTAAGATTTTAATATTATTGTCTTCCCCTTTAATATTGTTCTCTTTWGCATGAATATTAATATAAAAKGAAATAGATGCAAAATATAAAATWGCAGGTAAAACAGAAACTGAAATAATAGTTACAAAAGGAATATGCGTCATTTGAGCCATAATAAAAGCCCCAGCTCCCATAATTGGAGGCATAATTTGCCCCCCTGTGGAAGCAGCAGCTTCAACAGCTGCTGCAAAGGTAGGTTTAAATCCTGCTTTTTTCATCATTGGAATGGTAATAGAACCAGTGGAAACCGTATTTGCAACAGCAGAACCAGAAATAGTACCCATTAATGCAGATGAAAATACTGCAACATGACCTGTTCCTCCTGTATATTTACCAGCAACAGCAGAACTTACATCAACAATAAAATCTCCTGCACCTGATTTTAATAAAAAAGCTGCAAATAAAATAAACATAAATACATAAGTAGAGGATATTGTTGCAATTGGTCCAAATAAACCTTCTGAGGTATAATACATTCTATATAAGAATCGCTCAGGTGTCATACCAGCAAATGCGAATAAACCATCAATATACTGTCCTAAAAACAGTAAATAGGCAATACATGAAATAATTAAACCAGGAATAATATAACCTGTAGATTTTTTAACCAAAACAATTGCTAATACAATAGTTAAAGAAGCAATAACTAAATCGCTCATTCTCATTTGTGCATCGTAATCGGCATATAAACTTTCTTCAAATAAAACCATATAAACAAAAGTCACTAAAGATAAAACAGCTAAAACCAAGTTTACTACTGAAACTTCATTTTCATTCCTGTCTTCTTTATCAACTTGACTTGCTTCATAGGTTAAAAAACCCAAAGATGCCAAAAGTGCAAAGTGAGCAGAGTTAAACCATAAATCAGAAATACCACCCCATATATTTATATAAAAGTGGAAAAGTGAAATAAGAATGGCATAAACAAACGTCATTTCCTTAAAATACTTAATTTGTAACATAAAATATCCTTAAAAATTTACATAAGACAGTCTTTATAAAAGTATAAAACTAAAAAGTGATGTCAAATGATTGTTGTTGAATAGTAAATTATTCGAGAAAGTGATGCTTTAATCCTCTTCTTGAATAATTTTCAAAGTAGAAATAAGAAAAAGCGCAAAGCTTTTTCTTATAAAATTATTTTGCTATTAAAGAAGCTGGAATGTTAATACCTTGTTCTTTATAGTATCTAGCAGCACCTGGGTGAAGAGGCATTGGTAATCCTGCAATTGCTTTGTTTAAAGACATTGCTTTTGTTGCTTTATGAACAGAATTTAAGAAAGGAAGATTTTCATAAATTGTTTTTGTTAATAAATAAACAGTTTCATCAGGAGTATCTTTTGTAACTACTAATAAGTTTGGTTGCGCAATAGTATTAATATCTTTTGTTTGACCTGGGTAAGTACCTGCTTTAATAGTAAAAGGAGTCCATACTGGGTATTTTTTCTCAATCATT
>NVWN01000035.1 GCA_002733685.1 Arcobacter sp.
CAGCCCCATTTCGAACCTGGTAGTCAAGCTCTTCATCGCTGATAATACTGCAGGGTCCCCTTGTCGGAAACGTAGGCCGTTGCCAGATTTAAGTATTTTACAAAGCTTTATCTTATTCAACTATTAGTTGTTTAAGGTAAAGCTTTTTTTTTGCCCGTATTCACGGGATTTATCTGTTCATTATCACTCTTTGTACAGAATTACATCATGCCTATTAACTTATACTTTCACATTAATGAATAGGATTTCATATCTTTTTCAGAATTTTTAATATTTCTACAATGAACAATATTTTTTTATTTTTTAAAATGAATTTTATTTCTACCTTCATTTTTTGCAATATATAAAGCTTCGTCTACTTTTTTATATAATAAAATTGTTTCATTTTTTGGATTTTGCTTAATTTGTATTAAACCAGCAGATATTGTTAAGTTTTTTGCTACTTCACTGTTTTTATGTTTTATTCCTAAAGATTGAATATTTATTCTTAATTTATTAGCAAGAAATATTGCATCCTTTTTTAACTCAACATTAAATAAAATAGCAAATTCTTCACCTCCCACTCTAAAAGTATAATCATCGGGTCTTTTGAAGGTATCTTTAATACAAGCAGCAACTTTAATTAAAGCTTCATCTCCTGCTTGATGCCCATAAGTATCATTGTATTGTTTGAAAAAGTCTATATCTAATAAAATAAAATTAAGTGTATATCTGTGTCTACATGAGTTTTTAATTTCACTTTTAAACATAATGTCAAAATGTCTTCTGTTATAAAGGTTTGTTAATGCATCTGTTATAGATATAGTTTCAATATGTTTTTTTTCAGTTATGTCTTGCCTTACAGAGGTGTAACCTATGAGCATGTTAGAATTATCATATTCAGGTGAAATAGTTGCATAAACCCAATATTCTTCACCATTCTTCTTTTTATTCTTTAGTTCCCCTTTCCATACTTTACCTCTTAGTATTGCTTTAGAGATTGCTCGAAATGATTTTTTGTCATAAATTGCATGCATGAAGATATTATGCTTTTTACTAATTAATTCTTCTTTAGAATATCCTGATATTCTAGAAAATGCACTGGTTGCATATTTTATTTTTCCATCTTTATCCATAATTGATGCAATGATAGTTTCATCGTATAATTCCAATATTTTCATGAAATGACTTACTTTATTTTCCAAGTCGTATACAGCATTTGTTTTATTAATATACTTAATCGAGCTGCTTATTACATTACTTGCTGCATTTAGGTTTGATTTATCAAAAGAAAAAATTTCATTGTTTTGTTTAAGTTTATCGTAATGACTTAGGTCTGATTTCACTGGTAAGGCAAGTATTATTAATATACGATTAGATATTGACTTTAATTGTTCAATTAGGTGATTATTGAGTAAACCATTATTACTGATGTTGCAAATTATTAGATTGTCGTGATTGTTATTAAACTTATCAAGAATGTTAAATTCATAATTGTTTAAACTACAGGCATTAAAATGACTTTTAATACTTTTAAAAAGAGTATTAGAATATTCTGATTTATCATCAATATAGAAAAGATTTATGTTTTTGCAAATATTTTTTAATAATTTAAAATTACTCATAATAGTTCCTTTAAAGAGATATTATAACATAGCAATAAACAATATTATTTAATTATGATAATTTTTCCAATTCTTTGATGTTCAGTTTATGACACATTTTTATTCCGTATAAAAAAATCATCCATGAAAGATATATCCAAAAAAAGACAAATAAAAGGGTTGATAAAGAACCATATAATGTAGTGTATGTCTGATTGTATAAGACATAGAATACAAAAAGGTTTTTGGTTATTACAATACTTGCTAAAGTAAAGAAAGATGATATTAAAGCAGCTTTAGGAACAATATAGGTATTAACACTTAATTTAAATAAATAGTACATAGTAAGCCAGGGGAAAAAGAAGGAAATTATTTTTATAAAAAATGAATTTGAATAAAACGTTATAATGATTGAAAAAATAATAAAAGAAAAAGGAAGAGCAATTAAAAAAAACAAATAAAAGAAAAATGTTTTATACAGTGGTTTTCTTTTACAATTATGTATTTTATTAACGATATACTCATAATCTTTAAAAAACATAATAAAAACAAAACACATATAAACAATACCCATATATCCAAGTTTATCAGTATTAGAAATAAAATTATTAAATGTTTGTACTATCACATCAGAATTTGTAGGATTTAAAGAATCCAGAATTAGCGCCATAAATTGTTCCAAATATTCTTGAAAAATTTGCAAAGAGGACACTATGAAAATAAGTAAAGCTAATATAGGTAACATTGAAAAGATAGTAAAAAAACTAAGAGACGCCGCATAATAACTTGTATCATCATTAAAAAAGGATGTTAAAATTTTTATGATTTTAGGAATTGGTTTTTTTTCCATCTTTTTTCCTTTATAGCCCTATTAAAAATATTTTTAAATTTTTATTGGGCTAAAAACTTTTTAATCATCAGCTAAACCTAAAAACTTAATATAATACAAATTATATTGTTCTGTTACTGTTAAATTACTGTTTTCAATAATGTTACCATCTTCATCTTCTAATTCATACTCATCGTATTCATTTTCTTTTGGTAAAAATCCAAATGTTCTTAACATTTTTGCCATTGATTCCCATGAAAGCCCCTTTAACCACGAAAACTGACCTTCTTCAATTTTCTCAACTCGTGTATAAAATGGAAGTTGTGCTTCTTCTTCATCATAAGGAAAAGTAAAAGAAGCAATTTTTTTAAATGATTTCGCATCGAAAATATAAACTCTTTGATCAATTGCGTAAAAAATTGTACCAATATTTTCTTTGGTGGTATATTCTTTTATAAATTCTTTACTAGGAAAAGGTTCTCCCTCAATCTTTAAATGTGAAGCAAAAATATCTGAGTGTACAAAGTTATGAGTAGAAAAAACTTGACGTATGTTTATAAAACTATCTTGATTTGGTGCTATTAATAAAGAAGCAGAATATAAGTAGTTTAAAATAAAGATATCTTTATTTTGTACTTTTCTTGTTGTATTTGGAATTGCTTCTTGAAGCAGATCGTTAAATTTATTAATCTGAATAACAGAATATGAATTATATGTTTCTATAACTTCTGCACTTGCAAGAATAATTGAGTTATTTTTACCAATTTTGTGATTGATTATTCCAGATTGTCCTATAGCTAAATTCCCTTTAGCAATTTTGGCTTTATTACCCATTACTTCAAAAATCTCTAAATTCTCTTGTTTAAGTGATACATTAGCCACCAGTGCCATTGAAGAAAAAAGTACTATAAAAAAAAGTATAATTTTTTTGTTGAACATATTTAAATCCTTAATTATTTTTGTAATTGTTTTAATTTTTCTCTTACATCATCTACATGAAGCGTTTCTTCTTTTGTTTTTCTGTCTTTTTTTCTTACAGATACTTTTTCCCAAATAGCTGCAATCTTTCCACTTGGATTAATTATAAAAGTAGTTCTTACAATACCCATGTTTTCTTTGCCCATGAACTTTTTAAGTTGCCATACGCCATAGGCTTCACACATTATTTTTTCAACATCGGCTAATAAAGTAATATTTAAATTCTTTTTTTCAATAAAAGAACGATGTTTTGATGTTGTATCTGCTGATACTCCCAAAATAAATGCATCTAAATCTTCAAATAACTCTTCTTGTTGTGTAAAATCTTCTGCTTGAATAATACATCCTGGTGTTAAATCTCTGGGATAAAAATATAATACTATCCATTTTCCTTTGATATCTCGTAAGCATATTTCAACATCGTCTTGATTCAAAGCACAAAAATCTGGTGCGTCTTGTCCAATTTCTAACATTATATTCCTTTAGTATATTATTTAATTGCTATAAAAGTAGCAAAGTTTACCCATTTAAAAAGGGTCTCACAATGAGAAAAACCAGCATCTTTTATCATTTTTATATTTTCTTCTTCTGTATAAGGTATTAAAACATTCTCTAAAGCTTCTCTTTTTTGAGAAATTTCAAATTCTGAATAACCTTGTTCTTTTTTAAACATATAGTATTCATCTATGCATTGTTTATTCAAAGTATTATTATTTGAAATAACTTTTTCACAAAAAATAAAAATACCTTTTTTATTTAACGAAGAATGTATTTTTTTAATTAGTTTTTCTCTTTTTAGGGGTCTAATAAATTGTAAGGTATAGTTTGACATGATTAATTTTGCATCATCTAAAGGATAATCAAAAATATCACTCTCTATAAGATTAATATGAACACCAAAAGCATTACACTTATTCTGTGCTCTTTTTAACATAGCAGAAGAGCTATCAATACCATAAAGATTCAAGGGAATCTTTGAATGTTTGGAAAGCTCAATTAGTGTACTTGCCGTTGAACATCCTAAATCAAATACTTTATCGTCTTTTTCAAGAAAGTTTAATGCAAAATTAATACTTAATCTTTGCATTTCTTTATAATAAGGTACGGATCTATTTAACATGTCATCAAATACAGAAGCAACTTCTTCATCAAACTCAAATTGTTTATTTATAGATTTCTCAAATACTGTGTCTTTCATGACATGATTTTATCTAAATATGTATTAATTTATATGTATCCAAGCAGGCTATTTTGACAATATTAATACTAATTATGGAAATACTCTTTGGTATTTTTTATATCCATTTGTATTTGATTTTTTAAGGCTTCAAAAGAGTCAAATTTTTGATTTCCTCTAATGTATTTACAAAATTTTATTTCTATATTTTCATTTTTAATTAGGATGTTTTTATTCAAAATATGTGTTTCTACTGCATATTCACCATCTGTTGAATGTCTGTGTCCTAAAAATGTAACAGAATCATATACTTGTTCATCTACTATTGTTTTACTAATATAAACCCCATCTTTTGGCAATAGGTAGTCTTTTACTTCAATATTAATAGTAGGAAAAAAATCTGTTTTTCCTAAACCTTGTCCTTTTATATGTAAACCTCTTATTTTATAGGATCTACCTAAAAGAATATTTGCATTTTTTATATCTGCATTTTTTAAATACTCTCTTATGACTCTTGTATGAATAGCAATATTATTTACTGATATTTCATTTAAAACAATAACTTCTCCCTCAAAAAAATGTTTTAATTCTTTTGTTCCACAAGAACGGTTTTTACCAAAATGAAAATCGAAACCAACTACAATTTTATTAAGAAGTGGGAACTCTTGAACTAATAAATTAACAAACTCTTGTCCGCTAAGGGCTTTTATATTTTCAAGTGCATAATAGAAAATTGGAAAAGAAGAATATTCTTCTCTGTTATGTAAAGGCGTTAAATTAGCGTAACCTGAGTCAATAACAATAATAGCGCCTTTTCTTGAAAGGTTTGAAAAAAGTGTTTGATGAGCTGTATGCATACCATCAAAACCACCAATAGCAATAGAGGTGATATCTTTTTTATCAGCAAAGCTATTATTTTTACTTAACATTATGTTGTTTTCTTTTTTGTAAAATAAAACAGTTCTTCATTATTACCTTCTTTTCCTGTTACTTTTGAAAAATTATTATAACGTAAGGTCCAATTTAATGCTTGACATGTATCTGTAAACTTTTCTCTTGCTTTTGTGATTGCTTTTGAATCCAGAACTACACCTTTTGTATTTCTTTTTACATTAGATCCTACTTCATATTGTGCTTTAAATAAAATAATTATATCTTTTGAAGCCAAGCGGTTAATGTCTTCTATAATATATAAAATTGAAATAAATGAAACATCACAAGTAACAATATCAAATTCATGCGAAGACGTAAAATCTCTAATGTCAGTATTCTCAAAAAAATCAATATTTTGATTTTCTTTTACTTTATCATGCAGTTGATTACTTCCTACATCCACACATGTTACATGTTTTACTTTATTCTCTAACAATATTTGTGTGAATCCGCCTGTACTAGAACCAATATCTAAGGCTCTTGTATTTTCCAAATCTAAATTGATTTCTTCTAAAAAATGCTTTAATTTGTAAGCAGATCGACTGACATAAAAATCTTCTTGTAAGATTTCTATAGTGGGAGTATCTAAAACTTGAAAAGAAGCTTTGGAAATGATTTTTCCATTAAGTTTAATTTTATTGTTTTTAATAAGTTCGCAGGCTTTGTTTCTGCTTTGTAGTTTAAAGTGCTCATATAAATATTTATCTAATCTCATAAATGTATTATATTTAAATTCATATTTATTTTGCATTAGCGATTTTTATATACACTTTGTTAAAATGCCATATGAAATATTGYAATGAAGAATTTAGCTTTACTTATGAAGAAAAAAAATCAAAATTTATTGCTTACTTATGTCCTTTTAGAGATTTTAAAGAAACAATGAAAAAATTAAAAGTAGCACATCCCAAAGCCAGACATTTTGTTTATGCGTACAGGCATTTAAATGAGAACAATCAAATTGTTGAGAACTCAAGTGATGATGGAGAACCCAGAGGAACCTCAGGTAAACCTACTTTGAATGTACTAGCTGGTTATCCTTTAATTAATACGTGCGTAATTATTATTCGATATTTTGGTGGGGTTAAGTTAGGTACAGGTGGTTTAGTACGTGCGTATTCAAGTGCTTGCAATTTAGTAATTAATGAGGCATCATTATTTGAATATGTAAATCTGATAGAAAAATCACWTGTTTTGCCTTATAAAGAATTTCAAAAATGTGAATATTTATGCAAACAATTTAGTATTAATATTCTTTCTAAAGAGTTTAATAATGATGTTACTTTGAGACTAGAAGCAACAAAAGAGAATTTTATTTCTCTAGAAAATAAATTAATTCAAGGTTTAGAACTTAYATAAATAACTRTAAAACTTATTTTAATATTTATGATGTTACACTTTAATCACTTTTTGTATTGGAGAGTTGATGCAAGTATTTAAAATCTTTTCTCTGTTTTTCTTATTGTATTCTTTTTTATATTCTAAAGAGAATATAAATATTAACTTTCAGAATCTAAATATAATGGATTTAATTAAACTCACAGCTAAAATAAACAATAAAAATATACTTTTATCTAAACCAATTAAAGGAAAAGTTAATTTTATTTCTAATAATTTGGTGAATAAAAAAGAAGTGCTTAATATTCTTAGATATGTTCTTGATGAAAAAGGATATTCTTTAATTCAAARCAATGAAATTTTACGTATTGTCAAAAAAAAAGAAAAAACTYTAAAYGTTKMAAMYAAAAGMMYYNAAAMMWAAARKTCTTTWTTNAAATAAACRTAAWAAAAYTAAGRTWWTAAAGARTGAAAAAAGATTTGAAGTAATTTTTTTAAAAAATATTGAAGCAGSAAATATTTTAAAAATACTTMAAGARCTTAATTCAAAAAAGAAAGMGTTTAAATCCTCTTTTTTGCAGTTCTCTATTGATGCATCCTCAAATGCTTTAATCATACAAGGCAATGAATCTCAATTAAATTTTATTAAAGCATTGGTATCTGCACTTGATAAAGATAAACTTCAAGTTTATGTGCAAGCAAGAATAATAGAAGTCAATGAAAAACGTATTTCTGAAGTGGGTATTAAATATGGAGTAGAGGGAGGGAAAGGAAATTCAAGTGGTATATTTACCTTTGCTTCTACTTTAAATAATGGAAAAAGCATAGCTTTTTCTATAGAAGATATAGGACTTAATCTACCTAATCTTGCATCTGGGTTAGCACTAGGAGCTAGCATTAATTTGCTAAAAGAAAATTATGCTTTAGATATAGTTTCAGAACCCTCTATTTTGTGTATAAATAATCAAGAATGTTCTATTTATGTAGGAGAAACTATTTCTGTCAAAACTTCAAATACACTTTCAAGTGGAGGAGTATCTAAAGATTCTTTTATTAGAGAAGACATAGGTCTTAGCCTAAAAGTAAAACCAAGAATATCAAACAAAAATAAAGTCATGCTTCATATTGAAGCTGTTTTAGAAGGGGTTACCAATAGAGTTTCACTTAGTGGAAATCCTGATACTTCCAAAAAAGAGATTAAAACAACAGCTATTGTAAATAATGGAGAATCCGTAATTATTGCAGGCTTAATTGAAAATAAAATAGAAATAACAAATACAAAAGTTCCATTATTAGGGGATATYCCTTTTGTTGGTAATCTTTTTAAGAACAAAAATGAAAATAAGGMGCAAACCAGTTTGGTTATCATTATAACGCCATATATAATACCAAAATCAAAAGATCTCTCTTATGTAAGAGAACAATTGTCAGAGTTAAAAATACTTGAGAGTAAATATACCAAAGAATTAGAACTTCGCTTACTAAAAAATAAACTAAAAAATAAAAAAAGCAAACAGAATTTTGAAAGTGAATTAAAAAAAATAAAAAAAGCATTAAGCTACCAAACAGAAGATAATAAAGAAAAGAAAAAAGAGAATCATTTTATGAAAGAACGTAGACTTAAAATTGATCGTTTATTAGGAAAAAATTAAAGTTATATTAAAAATGGCAATTTAAGTTGCCTCTTTATTTAACACTTATCCTTTTATACAATTATTATTTTTTAATTATTAAGTTAAATAAATATTACTTAATTACAAATAATTTTATGAAAATTGTTTCAAATATCTTAGTTTATCAATTTTATAAAGAAAACTAAGTCTTAAACTTAGGAGTTCTATTCATTAATTATTAATATTAAAGACTAAAATATAAGT
>NVWN01000007.1:0-122362 GCA_002733685.1 Arcobacter sp.
AGCCCCATTTCGAACCTGGTAGTCAAGCTCTTCATCGCTGATAATACTGCAGGGTCCCCTTGTCGGAAACGTAGGCCGTTGCCAGATTTAAGTATTTTTACAAAGCTTATATGAATTTCAACCTTGGTTGTTTTTTATATAAGCTTTTTTTTTGCCTTTTTTCTATGGTTTTACAGGAAAAGGATTGTATTTCTATACTAAACAGTTTTTGTTGTATTTGATTATTTTATACAGAAAAACAGAATTAATTCTCTATTGGTATTTCTGCTTGAGATTAATTAATGAAATGGTTTAATATTTAATACTATACTAACAATAAAGGAAATAAATTGAGCAATAATATATCTGATTCTTTTATAAATAAAAAGCGTCTTTCTTTAATTGAAACACTGTGTGGCAGCGATGAATTAGATAATATCAAAAACTTATTAAATAAATGTTTTGATAATATCATTTCAAATAAGAGTACTTCTACTTATAAGTTACTTAGTTTTMWAAKWRKCYTYGMKAAYRYKYWYWYYTKMKWYGMYWMTRAWWAMMAYTYWKMKSRYAATMMKRWYWGAAWRSMMYMCAWKAKRAWYAAWGATATTNNNGATCTTAAAAAAATAATTCACCAAATAAATAAATCAAAAATCTTAGGCTTTGATACGGAACAGAAACCTGTTTTTAAAAAAGGAGTTCCAGAAAGTAAAATTGCAATTATTCAATTATGTGATGCGAATAATTCTTATATTTTTCAGGTACAAAAAATTAAAAACATTTCTTCTTTATTAATGATTCTTTCAAATAAAAATATTATAAAAGTTGGCATTGGTTTAAAAAATGATCTTCAAGTATTATACAAAGAGTTTAATTGCAGAATGAATGCTTGCATTGATTTTGGGATTTTATTTAAAGATAAACTTTTTTCGCCTAATGAATTAGGAGCTAAAAAAGCATGTTTATTATTTCTTGATTTAAAACTTCAAAAGTCAAAAAATATAGCCAGGTCAAATTGGGAAAGAGATGTTTTAAGTGAGGCGCAAATTAAGTATGCAAATGAAGATGCATCCTGTGTTTACGATTCTTTTTGTATGATGATACTAAGATATGAATTTTTATTGGAAATACTTCCTTTGTGGTTTCAAGAGAAACACAAGAACAATGACTATAAAAATATTCTAAATGATTTTTCTAAAAAGTTTTCTTAATCCTTTTTATTTACTTTAAATAATTATTATTTTTTTATTAAGTAAAAATAAGGTAACATTCCAAATAATTTAATTAAGTGAATTATTTTAATTCATGGGAAATAGGTTAAAAGCCTATGCTGCCCCCGCAACGGTACTACGTATATAATATTTTATTATGACAAAATATAAGCCACTGTTTTTTAATGGGAAGGAATATTTTGTTTTGAGAAAGTGCGTTTAGCCCGGAGACCGACTTAATTTTATCAATACAGATCAGGCGGGGTGTCTTGAAATCTTAGTATMTACTAATATTACTGCCTACCMTTCYGCTTTCTGTGTTATTAATTTTTTAATAGGATAGATATGTTTTATAAATTACTTTTTTTATGCCTTTCTTTTGTTTTCSTTAATGCCMAAAGYWSTTCTCTTGAAAAAGAAATGTTTGTYGTAGTMTCTGATCGTTCTGCMTCTTCTATAAATACWGCWGCWAAATATTATATGAAARAYTCAGYTAATARTATYAARATWMGAAGTGTTTCTCAAGTATTACAAATGARCTTGGATGAATTAAATTCATATATTAAYAAAGCTGATATTATCTTATWTAGYTCTGTTTTTGGAGAAATAATTGAAAAACTTWCTGGRTTAAATTATCAAAAKAAGCAGATGRTTATTTCTTTGCAAGGGGATAGRCGTTTATTRAATATAAACCAAGATCCTTTTTTCACACCTTATGAAAATTTCCCMCTTRAATTATTAAATAAAAATAATAGYACAGCMTCTTATTTAGATTATTTAAATAAAAAACAAAAAGAATTTCCCTCTTTTTCATTTTATTTACAAGCAAGAGCCTATTGGGAAAATAGAGGAATTGAAAATATTTCAAATTTATTTTCTTTTTTATTTAAAAGTACTTTGAGTAAAAATGAGTGGCCAGAAATTAAAGAATTAAAACAAATACGTTATTTCCTTAATGCTAATGCTTCTAAAACCTACGATAAAATTGATAATATTATATTAGATAAGAATAAAGATATATTATTTGTATTAGATAATGATAGGGCTGATAGCTCGTCTTCTTGGGAAATTCATGATAAAATACAAACATTTGCTCCTTCTTTACAAGTTGTTTCTGTTTTAAGTTCATGGGGAAAAGCAAGTTATTTAGCACTTAAAAATATTGAAAAGCTTGTAGATAAAGTAGGGGATGGAAAACATTATTCTATTATATCTTTACATGATTTTGTAATTGGTGGAGGAGAGTCTAGGCTAGATGTTAATGATAGTTTTAAAAAATTAAATGTKCCTATTTTAAAAGCACTAAGAGTACTTGATAGTACAAGTTATGCMTATAAACTTTCMTCWASTGGTTTAGCTRTTAATTCAGTACATTATCGTATCTCAATGCCAGAATTGCAAGGAATTGGSCAGGTTCATATCTTAGCAATGAGTGAAGGTTCAAGTAAAGATGAGMGCACGGGTTTATTGCTTTTAAAGATTAAAGTACTTGATGATGAAGTGAAGAATATAGTCAAAAAATCAAAACGTTGGATTTTGTTAAAAAAAATAAAAAATAAAAACAAAAAACTTGCCATAATATATTACAACCATCCTCCYGGACGTCATAATATTGGTGCAGATAATTTAAATGTTCCAGCTACACTTTTTGAAATCCTTAATAAGCTTAAAAAAGAAGGTTATGATGTGGGAATTCTGCCTAAAAGTTCTGAGGCTTTATTGGCATTGTTGCAAGAAAAAGCAGTTAATTTACCCAATGACAAAAGTGTTCTAAAAAAACAAAGTTTAGAGGGAAATACTCTTACTTCAAAAGAGTATGCGTCTTATCTTAATACCTTACCAACACATATTAAAGAAGAGATGAAGTTTGGACCTCTTGCTGCTTTACATGTACAAATAAAAGAATTTCTTAATACTGAAATTCAAATCGTAGCTAATAGCGAYAAACTWAAAGCCTATAAAGCAATGAATAACTAYATGAATAAAACAATGAATAATTTACACCATGCTTTGGATGGAGTTAGAAATAMAAGCAGAAAAAGAGCTCTAAATTTACTTTTACAGCTAAAAAATGAATATWCAAGTCTTTTGCAACAATCACAAGATGAAAATAAAATTAATTTAATGAGTGCTAATACTTTAGCTCAAGCTATTATTGATTTAGAAATTGAAGGTATTAGGGGTTGGGGAGAAGTTCCTGGGGAAGTAATGGTTTTTAATAATGAACTKCTTATTCCCTCTGTWGTTTTTGGTAATATTATYCTTGCGCCTCAACCTCCAAGAGGATGGGAATTAAATGAAGAGTTATTRCATGCCAATTTATCTTTTCCTCCWACTCATCAGTATATGGCTTTTTATTATTATATGAAAARTAAATTTAAAGCAGATGCYATTATTCATTTAGGAAGGCATTCTACTTATGAGTTTTTACCAAGAAAAGCGGTTGGTTTAAGTGCCAGTGATTATCCTCGTATTTTAATTGATGATTTACCAAGTATTTATCCTTATATTGTAGATGGTGTAGGTGAAGGTATTCAAGCTAAAAGAAGAGGTCACGCTATTATGATTGATCATCTAACTCCTCCTTTAGCAACCACTGATTTGTATGACAATCTTTTAGAATTAAGACAATTAATAGAAAGTGCTGAAGCTGCAAGTGATGATAATTTACGTAAGAATGCAATCACAAAAATAAAAGAAGCTATTGATACTATGCATTTAAGAAAAGAATTAGAGGCAAGTATGGATGAAGAATTAAAAGTAAGAGGTATTGCWTTTGATGAAATTGATGATGAATTTTTATTGCATGAAGTKGGGCATTATTTAACCAAACTACAAGAAGAATTTATGCCTTTAGGTTTACATACCTTTGGGAAAAATTGGAAAAATGAAGCCGTTTCAATCATGCTTAAATCTATGGAAGAAGAAAATAATGCAAGGGTTAAAGAAAATTTAATTAGCTCACCTAAAAAAGAAATGCAAGCTTTATTTTCTGCTTTAAAGGGTGGATATATTGAAGCTGGAAAAGGAAATGATCCTATWAGAACACCTGATTCTTTRCCTACAGGAAGAAAYTTTTATGCTTTAGATGCGGGTTTRATTCCTTCTAAAATAGCCGTTGATACAGCAGRTRTTCTTGCCCAAAAAATACGTTCAAATAATAAAAGTGATGTAAGAAAAAAAGAAGCGCTAATACTTTGGGCCTCTGATACAGTAAGAGATGAAGGTGCAATGATTGCTTTGGGWTTAGATTTATTAGGAATAAAAGTTATTTGGAATAAAAGAGGAATTTTAAAAGGWCTTGAACGTAKRCCCTTAGATAAAAARAGAAAATACAGAAGAGATGTGTTATTTACTGCTTCTGGTTTATTTAGGGATTTATATGCATCAAARCTTGTTTTATTAAATAAAGCTGTTTTAATGGCACTTGATGCATCTTCTTTTACTATTATWAAAAAATATCCAGCATTAAGTTTAAGCCTAAATACTGCYTTATCWTCTTTGGGTGARYWAAAAAGAGGTGGAAATGAAAGTCTRGATGTAAATATTGTTGCRTWTAAYTGGGTAAAAGAAGCAAGAGAAATATTRAAAAACAATAARAACTTATCTTTAGAAGAAGTAGGATTAAGAGCTTCTTAYAGAGTTTTTGCAACAGCWCCTGGTTCTTATGGTGCAGGAATTAATAGGYTGGTTGAGCGTTCTAATTCTTGGACMACAAGGAAAGAATTAGGAGAAGTATTTATTAARAGAGTKTCTTATGTWTATACYTCAAAAGAGGAAGGAATTTTAGCAAAAGATASTTATGTTAGACAGTTGAAAAATGTAGGAAATACTTAYTTAGGACGAGCKTCTAACTTRTATGGTTTAATTGATAATAATGATACTTTTGATTATTTAGGGGGACTTAATTTAGCCATTGAAACACTTACAGGTAAACATGCAAATTCTTATGTTATTGATCATTCTAATGCAAAAGATCTTAAAATYAATACTTTGCAAAGTACAATATTAGGCGAATTAAGAGGGMGGTACTTAAATCCACAATGGATTAAACCTTTAATGAAAGAGGGWTATAGYGGAGCTCGTACTATGGGAAGTGAATTTATTGAATATTTRTGGGGTTGGCAAGTTACCAATCCAGAAATAATTGATACCTGGGTTTGGGATGAAGTAAAAGCSGTWTATATTGATGATAAATTAAATTTAGAMTTAGATAAATTYYTGTCAAGTGATTATAATGTACAYGTTCAAACAAATATCTTRGCTGTTATGTTAGTAGCTATTCAAAAGGATTTTTGGAAAACAGATAAAAAAACCTTAAATGATTTGGCAAATAAATTTGCAAAAAATATTATAAAATATGGAATTCCTGGTAGTGGTCATACCCAAGCCAATCATGAAATTTATAACTTTATCAAAGCTTATATTTCAAGTGAAGATTTATCCAAGCTTGAAAAAGTATTAGAARATAGTAGATTAGATAAAAAAGCTGCAAAAAAAGAACAGTATCAAAGTATACAAGAAATAAAAATAAATGAGCAAGAAATTAAAAATGATGAAAAACAAGAATTAAAAGAAAATAAGCAAAAAAATGTGCAAGATAACTCCTATCTTATGTATCTTCTAATGGTATTCTTATTTCTTTTATTAGCAGGAATTTTTAAATCTGTCTTTTTTAATAAACACAAAGGATTATAATGTTTTCGTCAATATCACTTGGATTAATGCATCAAATTACAGCACTTTTACTTGAACCTGTTTCGTGGTTATTGCTTTTTTTTGTTGCTTTTTCTATTTATGAAATAGGTATTAGTATAGGGGAGAGATTTATAGAAATCAAAAGACTTATTAAGAGTAAAGATGTTGTTTTGGTTTTAAAACATGCTAAAAAAAGAATTGAGCGCGCAGATTTTTTAACAAGACTTGCTCCSATGTTAGGTTTAATGGGAACACTTATTCCCTTAGGCCCTGGACTTGCTGCTTTAGGTGAGGGTGATGTGAAGATATTAAGTACTGCTATGTCGGTTGCTTTTGATACAACGGTTTTAGGATTATTGGCAGGAATGACAGGTTTTATTATTTCAAGACTTAGAAAACGCTGGTATGATCAAGCTTTAACTCAAATGGAAAAAAACAATGAAATCTAGGTTTTCAAGTGGACACTTTGAAAAAGAAGAGGATGAACCCTTAGGACCATTGGCCAATCTTGTGGATATTATTCTTGTTTTTGCCTGTGGATTAATTGCTGCTCTTGTAGCTATTAGTCCTAATTTACAAGAACATTTTAATGTTCAAAATAAAGAAATTGTTTCTCAAGGAAAAGAATTAACGCATATACCAAAAGATTTAAAAGAAGCACAAGATTCAAGTAAAGGTTTTGAATCCTTAGGCCAAGTATATAAAGATCCAAAAACAGGAAAGTTAATTTTAATTAGTAAATAAGGTAGGCTTTATTGGTAAAAAACAGAGACAGTTTATCTCTGTTTTTAGGTAGTTTAGTCTTCTTTTGAAGCTAGAATTTCAATGCTGTCTATCACATCTTCTTGTTCTATTGAATCCAATACTTCAAACGATTTTTCATCATTTTGCTCTATTTCTCCAAATACTGTATGTCCACCATCTAAATGAGGCGTTGCTACAAAAGTAATAAAAAATTGTGAACCACCAGTATTTTTACCAGCATGTGCCATAGATAAAACACCTCTATTATGCACTTGTTTATCTGCACTTGTTTCACATTCAATTGCCCATTGGGGACCTCCGCCACCAGTACCTTCTGGGCATCCAGCTTGTGCCATAAAACCATCAATTACACGATGAAAATTTAAACCGTCGTAAAAAGTATCATTTGCTAAACTTGCAAAGTTTGAAACAGTATTTGGAACTGCTTCTACAAATAATTTAACCCAGATTACACCCTTAACAGTAGTAATTTTAGCATATTGAAATTTCTCTAATTCTTCTTTTGAATACGAATATTCTTTTAGTTCTTTGGATGATCCAAACATTATTGTCCTTGTAATTTTTTTGAATTATATCAGTTTTTGTTTAATATTATATGTTTTTTTAAAAAGCTTTACTTATTAGGGCTTAAATAATTTAATTTGACYAATGTTTGTATCACTTCTTTRTATAAAGGAACAGCAGATTGTGAAGCATAGTGRTAATACCAATRTTTTCCTGTTGATATTGGTTCAACTACWGTAACTCCAATAGTATATTTCATYKTKKCATCATTTRCAAAACCAAAAAAAGAAGAAATATAGCGTTTAAGGTATTTMCCTCTTCTTGCTAATTGRGCTGTTCCTGTTTTTCCCCCAATTTCTAAACCTTTWATAGCTGTCCCTCTTCCTGTTCCTTTTTGTACTGTATTAATTAACATTTGTTTCATTCTATTGGCTGTTCTTTTTGAGATGACTTTTTCTGTGATTATTTGTGATTTACTAATATTTTTATTGTTTATTGTGTAAGTATTAACAATTTTWGGCTGTACKGAATARCCATCATTATTAAAAACACTGTAGGCTTTAAGCACTTGCATAAAGGTAGAAGTCATACCTTGACCATAAGAAACAGTTGCTTTAAAAACATTGTCTCTTCCTTTACTTTCACCTGCTTTAAACCTGTATTTAGGAGGTAGATATCCTGCTTTTTCAAAAGGTAAATCAATTCCTGTTTTTTTAGTAAAACCAAAGCGTAAAAAACCTTCATAAAAATCTTCTGCTTTTAAACGTTGAGCAATTTGAAGCGTACCTATATTACTTGAAAATATAACAGTGTCATTAAGTGTTATGTATCTTTTTTTAAAGTTATGATCATCTTTTATTACAAAACGTCCCAAGGGGTATCTTCCTTTTGGGTAAAATCCTTTGGCATTTGCTTTACCTTTATTATATGCTGAAAAAAGTTCATTTTTTTTAATAAGATTTTTTTCCATTGCTAAAGCTAAAGCAATAGGTTTAATAACTGAACCAGGTTCATATTGATGCTCAATTGCAAAAACATTTAAAGAAGGTATATCTTTTTGTTTAATATGACCTGGGTTAAAACGRTTTGAGCTKGCKAGGGTTATWATTTTTCCTGTWTYACTCTCCATTATTGATACWATAATTTCTTTWGCACCATATTTTATTTTACTTTTATCTAARATTAATTCAATRTTTTTTTGCAGTTTTAAAGGAATATTTAATTTAAGATTTGCYCCATCWRTTCTGTTTTTAATRACAGAATYTTTATTAAAAGAAATRTAAGAAAGCACATCTTTTTGTCCRCTTAATAYWCCATCTTTATTTTCATTTAAAAGTSYATTRTAAGAGCGCTCAATACCTTTAATACCTTTTACTCTTGTTTTKCCATTACTTGCTTCAAAYTTTCTTATATAACCAACTACWGGGGTTAGWGTGTCTTTATAWGAATAAAGTCTTTTYTCYCCACTTTCTCTTACTTCTAAACCAACCAACAAACGTGTACCATTTCGATACAAAGATTTAAAAATTCCTAAACGTCTTAACTTAAATCCAAGTTCTTTTAAATTCTTTGCTGTTCTTGAATTAATATTATAAGATAGAATAATATAACCAGGTCTTTTTTTCAGAGATTTATTGATTTTATTATAAAGTATTTTTTCTTCTATATTTGAATATATAGATAATAGTTTTACAAATAAATCAAGTTTATTTTTATTTAAATATCTTGTATCTATTGCAACTTTATAAATTTTTTTGGAAGAGGCAATTTTAAAATTATCATAGGATAAAATATTTCCCCTAATTGCTAATTCACTTTTTGAGATATTTATTCTTGGAAGTTTTCTTTTTTTTGCAACGGTTGTAAATACAACAAGAATAAAAATAATCATCGCAAGAAGAATTACTGCAAGTAATAAAAAGGTTTTTTTTGTTTTATTAACTTTATTGTTATTGTTTGAAGTCATTTTTATCCATAATATACTATAATACGTGAATTTTATCGAAATTAACCCAAATTATACAATATAAAACAATAATAATTTAATTTATTGTTTCTCTAATAATAAATTAAGGCAAAAAAACTATGTCAAAAGCAAAAGATGCGGATTATATTTTATTTTTACTTGCTTGTACGTTAATTATAGTTAGTATTTTATTCTCTTATTCATTGTCTGTTTATACTGTTGTTTATTATGATTACAATCAATTTCATTTTTTTATGAGACAATGTTTTGTTGGTATTTTAGGAATRTTWATTATGTGGGTTTTTTCWCAAATTCCTCCTGATAAGATTGTTGGAAAAGTRGGAATGACACTGTTTATATTGTTTTTTTTTCTTATGGCAATTATGCCTCTYTTGCCAGGYTCTCTTGTAACWGCAGCAGGTGGTGCAAACAGATGGATWMGKTTRCCTGGTTTTTCTCTCTCYCCCGTAGAGTTTTTTAAAATTGGTTTTATWTATTTTTTAGCCTGGTCTTTTCACCGTAGGGTWATGGAYCAGCCAAAAAAAATGAGTTTRAAAGAAGAATTTTTATTRTTGYTTCCTTAYTTTTCTGCNTTTTTTCTNGGTKGTWTTTYTAGTGGCWTTTTTACAAAAAGATTTGGGACAAGTTGTTTTATTAGGTCTTGTATTAATGGTTCTTTTRGTTTTTGCAAACAGATCKTTTAAACTYTTTTTAKTACTTGGATTAKGCTCTTTATTAACGCTMGCTACSTTAATYATTTCWGCACCSCAYCGTATTCAAAGAATTTAYTCYTGGTGGGCMTTAAAYCAAGACAGAATTTTATCTATTYTACCTGACMTTGCWAATTCTTATTTAAGAGTTAAAGAACTTCCTGTKCCWTATCAAGTAGGTCATTCYTTAAACGCAATATACAATGGMGGTTTTTTTGGTGYTGGRATTGGGGGYGGAAATTTAAAAATGGGTTATTTATCKGAAGTTCATTCGGATTTTGTKCTTGCTGGWATTACTGAAGAATTGGGATTATTTGGTATAATTGTAATTACATTATTGGTTTTTTTAGTAGTATGGAGAATTTTTAGAATTTCAAATAGAGTAGAAAATCCTATTTATCATTTGTTTACTTTAGGCATTGCGTTAATGATAATTATTGCTTTTTTAATTAACTCTTATGGAATAACTGGAATAATCCCTATAAAAGGAATTGCTGTCCCTTTTTTATCCTATGGGGGATCAGCACTATTAGCTACATCAATATCAATAGGTTTAGTATTATCAATTAGTAAAGAAATAAGGAAATAAGTAGATGCATGGAACAGTAGTAATTACGGGTGGTGGAACAGGTGGCCATTTAAACGTAGCAAAAGAATTTATTGATGCTTTTTATAAAAGAGGAATTACTCCTATTTTTGTAGGAAGCGAAAATGGAAAAGATAAAGAATGGTTTGCTAGGGATTTTCATATTAAAAGATGTTATTTTCTTAAATCAAGAGGAGTAGTAAATAAAGATTTTAAAGGAAAAGCACTGGCTTTGTTCTCAATTGCAAAAGAAGTTTCTCATTGTTTGGATATCTTTTCTACTCTTAATGTTAAAACAGTTATTTCAGTGGGAGGATATTCAGCAGCACCTGCAAGTGTGGCTGCTATTCTTAAATCAGGATGCAAACTCTATATTCATGAGCAGAACTCAGTAACTGGTAAATTAAATCATTATACGAAACGTTTTGCAAGTGAGTTTTTTTCTTCTTATGATCTTAACTCAAAAGTAAAAGATTATCCTGTTAAAATGGAATATTTTAATGAAGCAAGAATAAGACAAAATGTGAAAACTATTATTTTTTTAGGTGGTTCTCATGGAGCTGCTGCMATTAATAATTATGCCYTGGAACTTGCTCCTTCTTTGGATAAAGCAGGAATTAAAATTATTCATCAAACGGGAAAAAATGATTTTAAACGTGTTGTAGAAGAGTATTCTAAACTTGGAATTTCCTTAGATATATTTGCTTTTGATCAAAAACTTCATTTAAAAATGTCTCAAGCAGATTTTGCAGTATCAAGAGCAGGGGCCTCAACTTTATGGGAACTTGCAGCAAATGCAATTCCTACTTTGTTTATTCCTTATCCGAGCGCAGCAGGAGATCATCAATTCCATAATGCTGCTTTTTTAAGAAATAAAGGTTTGTGTTTTGTAGCAAGAGAAAAAGAATTGCATCCCAACATATTAATCAAATGTTTAAAAAGCAATATTGAAAAAATGTCAAAAGGACTAACGGATTGTATTATGTATGATTCTGTCGAGTCAATGATAGATATTATTTTAGAACAAAATTAATAAAACAATACCAAAAACTATTCTATAAATACCAAAAGCAATAAAAGTAAAATTTTCTAAAAATTTTAAAAATATTTTTATTGCAAGGTAAGCTACTACAAAAGATACAGCAAAACCTATAAGTAAAACCAAAAGATTAGAAGATAAAAACTCATCATAGTGTTTTAATAAATCATAAGCAGTCGTTGCACATAAAACAGGAACGGCCAATAAAAATGAAAATTCAGCAGCTGTTTTTCTATCTAATTTTACAAGCATGGCTCCTATAATACTAGAACCAGCTCGTGAAGTTCCTGGAATTAAAGCAAACACTTGAGCTAATCCTATATAAAAGGATTGTTTATAAGTAATATCTTCAACATCTTTAGTAAGTGCTTTTTCTTCTTTATAAAATTGTTCTACAATTATAAAGACAATTCCTCCAATAATAAACATAACAGCCACTATTTGCACAGAAAATAATGACTTAATAAAATCTGCGCATAAAAAACCAATAATTCCAAGTGGTAAAAAAGAAAGGGCTACTTTCATCCACAAATCAATATATTTTAAAGTAAATTTAGAAGGATAATGCAAAACAACAGCTAAAATAGCAGCAAATTGAATAATCATTTCATAAGCTTTTGTAATAGCGTTTTGTTCCAGCCCTAAAAATTTACTAGCAACAATTAAGTGCCCAGTTGATGATATTGGTAAAAATTCTGTTAAACCTTCAATTACACCTAAAACAACTGCATCAAATATTTGTATCATTTGTAATCCTTTGTTAATTTTAAAAATAGTTTTACTGCTCTTTTTTCTTTATGGCCTATTTTATAATCTATTATTTTTAGGTATTCTAAAATATTATTTTTACTAATGCCTGATCTTTTAGCATATAAACTTAAGATGTACTGAGGAATTTTTATTTTTCTTTTGTCAAAGTTTTTAGTAATTTTTTTTAAATATCTTTCATTTTTATTGAAACATAAACGTGCAAATACAAAAGGAAGATTATACTTATCTTGCCACGCTTGTGCCAAATCTACATATTCATTTTTATTTGTATTTTCATGGTAGTATTTAAGGGCTTTATCTCCAATAATAACTTGACCTTGAATATTTAAAACCTTTGCAAGTGCATTTGAAGTTTCAGATTCTATGTCTTTTTTATACTTACCTTTAATAACTAACACAGAAGTTACAGCGCTTTTTGCAACAATTCCTAAATCCAATGCGTTTTGTGATCTTGAAGCAATAGAAGAAATAAAAGCAGAATCTATTTGTTTCTTTTTAAATTTTTTATTGATATTGGAAGGATAAGATTTTTTATAATTAATTATAGATTTAATTTGACTTGATCTAATATTTTTTTTGATGTAAACGTTAAAGGGCAATAAATTAATATAATCAATTTTACCAAATATCAAGCTCATCATCTACCTTTTTATTAAAATAATTTTGATATAATAGTGAATATTTAGTAAATAAGGGGTTAAAAATGGTAAAAGTAGAATTTTTAGGACCAATTAGCAATGAAGCTTTAAATATTGACATAAATAATTTATCTCAGTTGGGCGAAATCTTGCAAAAAATTGAAAATGTATCTTCTTGGTTAGAAACATGTGCAGTTGCTGTAAATGATACTATGGTTTCTTCTAAGGACCATGTTTTAAAAGATGGTGATAGAATTTCACTTTTACCTCCTGTTTGTGGAGGATGAGATTAAAGTGAATATTTCAAATGCTTTACAACTAATTGATGGGGACTTACCTGTTCAAGAKATAACAAACGCATGGTATGAAGAGTTTAGAAATTCCAATTATGGCGCTATCATTACTTTTGTTGGTATTGTTAGGGATGAGAATGATATAGAAGGTTTGTCTTTTGATATTTATGAACCTATTTTAATTTCTTGGTTTAACACTTGGCAAGAAAAAGCAAAAAAACAAAATGCTCTTGTATTAATGGCACACGCAAAGGGAGATGTCCTTAATCATAAGTCTTCCTATATAGCTGCTGTTTGTTCCCCTAAAAGAAGAGTTGCTTTAGAATTAATAGATGAATTTGTTGAAGATTTTAAAAAATCTGCTCCCATATGGAAATATGATTTAATTGATGGAAAAAGAGTGTATGCAAAAGATCGAAGTACACAAATACAAGGTGCTGGTATTTTAAATTAATGAGAGTAGACCTACATAACCACACTGTWTTATGTAACCATGCYGATGGTTCTATGGAAGACTATATCAAAAAAGCCATTGAATTAAAGATTGATATTTATGGTTTTTCTGATCAYGCACCTATGCCTTTTGAYCCCAAGTATCGAATGAAATCAAGTGAAAAAAACAAGTATGAASAAGATGTATTATTTTTAAAAGAAAAATAYAAAAATCAAATTGAAATTCTTTTAGCGTATGAAGTAGATTATATGCAAAACACTTCTTTAATTTTAAAAGATGTTTTAGAAAGTAAGGTGGATTATTTAATTGGTTCAATTCATTTTATTGGCAATAAAAATGACGATGGTTTATGGGGTTTTGATAATCCAGAATTCATAGGTAAATACAAAGAAAAAAATATTGATTTAATTTGGGAAGACTATTTTGATGTAATTGAAGCTATGGCTAAAAGTTCTTTATTTGATATTGTGGGACACATTGATTTAATTAAAGTATTTAAATATTTACCTAAAAAAGACATAAGATTAATTGCAAAAAATGCATTAAAAGCTATTAAAAAATCAAATATGGTKCTTGARTTAAATGCTGCTGGTTTACGCAAACCAATAAAAGAGACTTATCCTTCTGCTTTAATTTTAGAAGAAGCTTTTGCACTTGATATCCCTATTACATTTTCTTCAGATGCTCATAGTGTTGCACAAGTTGGTTTCGCTTATGAAGAAGTAATCGCACTTGCTAAAAAGGTTGGATACAGCAAATGTGTAACTTTTAGACAGCGAGAAAAGATTTTTCTAGAATTCTAAACTCTTCTTTTATATATTGTTTTADGCCAAGTATTTTAACTAACAAAGCTGCTTTTCTTAGCTATTTCCTCCTTCTTAATCTGGTATTTTTTTTTAAAAAAAATACCAGAATGTATATTTTTTATACATATTATTTAAGGCACTTTGTTACTTATTTAGTTAAGATTAAGACATAAATAAAAAGGGGTTAGATTAATGGGAAAATTTGTAAACAATAGAGAAGAATTTTTTAAATACTGTGAAGAAAATGAAGTACAATTTGTTGACTTTAGATTTACAGATTTAAAAGGAATGTGGCACCATATCTCATATATGATGAGCGCTGTTACTGCTGAACAATTAGAATTCGGTATGCCTTTTGATGGTTCATCAGTTGATGCATGGCAACCAATTAACAAATCTGATATGATTTTAAAACCAGATGTTGTAACTGCATTTTTAGATCCATTTACTGCTGATTCTACTATTATTGTTATTTGTGATGTTTATGACATTTACAAGGGACAATTATATGAAAAATGTCCACGATCTATTGCTAAAAAATCTTTACAGCATTTAACTGAAAGTGGTGTTGGTGATGTTGCTTATTTTGGACCAGAAAATGAATTTTTTGTTTTTGATGATGTTAAAATAATTGATTCAATTAATGAATCGTATTACAAAGTTGATTCAGATGAGGGTGAATGGGCAAGTTCAACTGATTATGAATCTGGTAACATGGGTCACAGACCAGGAACAAAAGGTGGTTACTTCCCAGTACAACCAACAGATTCAATGGTTGATTTACGTGCAGAAATGATGCTTGTTTTAGAACAAGTTGGACTAGAAGTAATCTTAGGACATCATGAAGTTGCTCAAGGTCAAGGTGAAATTGGAATTGTTTTTGATGGTTTAATCGAAGCTGCTGATAATGTACAAAAATACAAATATGTTTGTAAAATGGTTGCACATTTAAATGGTAAAACGTGTACATTTATGCCTAAACCTTTATTAGGTGATAATGGAAATGGTATGCATGTTCATCAATCAATTTGGAAAAATGGTAGAAACTTATTTTACAATGAGGGTGAGTACGGAAACTTATCTGAAATGGCAAGACATTACACGGGTGGTATATTTAAACATGCACGTGCACTTGCAGCATTTACAAACCCATCAACTAACTCTTACAAAAGATTAATTCCTGGATTTGAAGCGCCAAACATTTTGACTTATTCTTCTCAAAATAGATCTGCTGCTTGTAGAATTCCTTATGGAGCTGGTGAAAAAGCGACTAGAATTGAAATGAGATTTCCTGATTCTGCTGCTTGTCCTTATTTAGCATTTGCTGCTATGATGATGGCTGGACTTGATGGAATTAAAAATAAAATTGAACCAATTGGTCCAATGGATGAAGATTTATTTGAAATGCCTTTAGATGAAATTAGAGAAAGAAATATTCCTCAAATGCCTCATACWTTAAGAGGTTCDCTAGAAGCTTTAATTAGAGACAATGAATTCTTATTACCTGCTTTTACAAAAGATATGGTTGATACGTATCAACACTATAAATTTGAAACACAAGTKTGGCCTGATGAAGCCAGACCAACTGCTTTTGAATTTAAAACAACGTATTCTTGTTAAKAGTATTGTGATATAAAAAGGTGAACAGTTTCTGTTCACCTTTTTTTTTGCAAAAAAAAAGGCWCAAACAATATTRTTTGWGCCTTTTTTAAAAGAACATTAAACTTAGAACTCTATTTGTTCTTCTTCATTTTGAGGTACTCTTATAACTTCTGGTAACTTAGAAATATCWGTAAAGTATTCTTTTTTRCCATTAATTATTGATGTTCTKACTTCTTCTGGTTTTATAAAYTTTCTTGGAATCTCAGGATGTATTTTTAAATAGTTTTTGTAAAAGTAAGCAAAAGCGGGRCCTGCTGCTCTTCCYCCTGTTTCACGTCTTCCCATAGGTTTATTGTCATCATTTCCAAACCAWGTGATTGTTAGCATGCTTGGCGTATAACCAGCAAACCATGCATCTACATTGTTATTGGTTGTTCCYGTTTTTCCTGCAACTTCCAAACCTYTAACTCTTGCCATTCTTCCCGTTCCWCGSKTAACAGTATCRTATAAAATACTTGTCATTAAATAGGTTTGAGCAGGTGARGTAATATAGGTTTCTTCTTTTTCAAAGYTTATTTTTGTATTGTTTTTATTARTWATACTGCTTATAAGATAGGGTTTAACTTGTACACCATTATTTGAAAACATAGAATATGCTTGGGTRAGTTTATAMGGGGACATGGCAAAAGAACCCAGTGTTATAGATAAATCAAAAGGAATTTTTTTCATGCCATATTCTTTTAATCCATTGTATACAACATCTATTCCTAAATCAGTTACTAAATTAATCGTTGCTAAGTTTCTTGAATGAACCAATGCTTCTCTTAAAGGAACAAAACCTTTATAATTACCTTCTACATAATTTCTAGGTTTCCATTGTTTTTCTTCATCTCCATCTTTATATGAATATGTTCTTGAAATATCAATTAAATTAGTAGCTGGGGAATATCCACTGTCTAAAGCTTTTTGATATAAAAATGGTTTTATAGAAGATCCAGGTTGTCTTTGCGACTGAATTACTCTGTTAAATGAAGATTTTTTATAATCAATTCCACCCAACATAGTAATAATTTTACCACTAGAGCTCTCAATAGTTATTTGTGCTGCATTTAATGTATCAACACGGGTAGAAATAAGTTCAATGGTACTTATTCCTGTTTCTTCGTTAATTACTTCTCGCTCTTTTATATAAGCAAGTTTTTTAGGAATAACTAAAGGATTAATCCAATCTTCTCTTTCTTTTCCTTCTTGGTCATATTTTGAAGGAACAGTAAAACTACCATTTTCTACTTTTATTTTTAACTTTCTTATTTTCTCTTTGGCTTTTACATAGGCTATTTTATCTCTATCAAAACTTTTGACATCTCTTTTTAAAATCAAATCATAAGCATGATTCAAACCTTCTCTAGCAATTTGTTGTGCTTTTAAATCTATGGTTAATTGTACTTTATAGCCAGARCTTCTTAGGTCTTTCACATTGTTTTTTAACTGTTTTAATGCRTAATCAATAATATAAGGTGCTTTGTTTTGAGTAAGTGTTTGTTTATATACAATAGGGACAGCAGTAATAGAAGCATCRTATTCRCTTTTATTAATCCAACCAATTTTATGCATTCTTCTTATAACTTGATTGGCCCTAGCAAGTGAGAATTTTAAATTTCTAGTTGGATCGTAAAAACTTGGAGCTCTTGGAAGYCCTACTAACATAGCTATTTCTTTTAAAGACAATTCATAYAATTCTTTTTTAAAATAACCCAAAGCWGCTGTTTTAATACCATAATAWCCATGACCAAAATAAACCTGATTTAAATATCTTTCAAGAATTTCTTCTTTRCTTAAAATGGTTTCRAGTCTTAGTGTTAATAAAATTTCTTTTATTTTTCGTAAAATCTTTTTTTCTCTGCTTAATACCAGTGTTTTTACYAGCTGTTGGCTTAAAGTACTAGCGCCTTCTACAAGTTTTCTTGCTTTTATATCTTTWATTATMGCTCGTGATATTGCATCTAAGTTAATTCCATTATGCTCAAAAAACATAGTATCTTCAATWGCAATTAGCCCTTCTATAATACGAGGAGGGATATCATCGTATTTAACATATAAACGATGTTCTTTTTGAAAAATATTTGCAACCAGTTCTCCATTTTTATCAAAAAATTGTGTGGTTAAAGGAGGATTGTAATTAACAACCTTATCTATATCAAATCGTATATTTGCATATAAATATATAATCCATGAAGCAATACTTAAASWAAGAATTGCGAAAAAACCTAATACATATTTCATTTATTAATATCCTTTGTTACCTTACACWCTTTAATTTCTTAAAAATTTGTACATAATATTTTATATTATATYTTAGCTTAAAATAATGCTTCATCCATTTCTGTAGGTATTGCAAGGTTCATTAATTTTAACACAGTAGGTGCAATATTATTTAACGATCCATTGTTAATTTTATTAACACCTTCTGATATTACAAAACAAAAAACATCACCAACAGTATGATTGGTTAAGACTTTACCATTTTCATCTTTCATTCGTTCACAATTTCCATGGTCTGAAGTTAAAACAAGATTGTAGTTTAACTCTTTTACTTTGKYTATTATTCGTTCYAATTGAGAATCTACTACTTCTACAGATTTAAGCGCTGCATCATAAGAACCWGTATGTCCAACCATATCTCCATTTGCAAAATTAACAACAATAAAATCATTGTTTTCTTCCATAGAAGAWATMACMGCATCACAAACTTCRATYGCYGACATTTCAGGTTKYAWATCATAAGTAGCWACATTTGGRCTTGGRATTAAAATTCTTTTTTCATTTAACAAGGGCTCTTCAACTCCRCCATTAAAGAAAAAAGTAACATGGGCATATTTTTCAGTTTCTGAGGTATGTACTTGACTTAAACCTGCATTTGAAATCACATCTCCTAAGGTATTAAGTGGTATTTCTTTTGGAAACATAATAGGCAAGGGAAGACTTTTATTGTATTGCGTCATGGTTGCTATAAATAAATTCTCTTTAAAACGCTTAAATTCACTAAAAGAAGCATCAGAAATACAAGCAGACATTTCTCTCATTCTATCAGACCTAAAGTTAGCAAAAATTATGGCATCATTGCAGCTAAATCCTTTATAATCATTAAAAGTGCAAGGTTCAATAAACTCATCRTAAATATCMTTTTCATAAGACTTAGMWACATAAGATAAAATATCTTCYTTGGARSTATTTTTTGCAAAAACAATTGAATCGTATGCTTTTTGTATTCTCTCCCATCTATTATCCCTATCCATTGCATAATAACGACCAGAAATACTTGCAATACTAATATTTTCATTACAAATATCTAAAATTTCTTTAATATAAACGGCACAGGAATCAGGTGCTACATCTCTTCCATCTGTAATTAAATGAAGTTTAACTTTTTTGTTTGTTTTTGCAGCAATTAAAGCTAAAGCAATAATATGTGAAATATGCGAATGCACACCTCCATCACTTAATAAAGCAAGTATATGAATATTATTTGCACGCTCTAAGGTATTTTTTAATACTTCGTTGTTTTTTAATTCATCTTCTTGTATTGCTTTATTGATTTTTACTAAATCTTGATATAAAACTCTTCCTGTACCAATAGTCATATGCCCCACTTCAGAATTTCCCATTTGTCCATTGGGTAGTCCTACATGTTCTCCATAAGTATGAATTAGTGAATTAGGAACGTTTTTAAATAGTTTGTCATAAGTAGGTGTTTTGGCATTTGTAAATGCATTAAATGTATTTTCTTCATTATGTCCAATACCGTCTGTTATTACAAGTAATGTTTTATTTGTCATTATTTAAAGCCTTTTCAATATAATATGTAATATAATCTACGCGATTATATCAAAACTTACTCCTATCTTGGCTGAAAACATAGCCTTAGGCATAGCCACAGTTGGAGTTTGTGTAAACACAGGATTTATTTTCCTAAAAAAGAAGGTTTTAATTTGTTTTATTGGTTTTACAGACATATGGATGTTAACATTTTTCAATACATTACAGTACGCGCAGGAATTGCGTTTTTTATAGCATTTTTCCTTACACTTTTTTTAATGCCAAAATTTATTAAATGGGCAAAAGAAAAGTCAAGTGGCCAGCCCATTTATGAATTAGCACCACAAAATCATCAAACTAAAGTAGGAACTCCAACCATGGGTGGAGTTGTATTTATTTTTTCTATGTTAGTTGCTACTCTATTAACTGCAAAACTAAATAATTTTTATGTGTTTGGGGGTTTACTTACTATTGTATTGTTTTCTTTTATTGGAATTAAAGATGATTTAGCAAAATTAATGCACAAATCAAATAGCGCAGGATTAAGCTCAAGAAAAAAATTGATTTTACAATTTTTAGCTGCTCTTGTAGTGGTAGTTGTCTTTTTATCTTACAATCACTCAACACAATTGTATACACCTTTTTATAAATTACCCATGTTTGATATGGGATATTTTTCTATTGCTTTTTGGATTTTTGTAATGATAGGAACCTCAAATGCAGTTAATTTAACCGATGGTTTAGATGGCTTAGCTACCGTACCTTCAGTTATCGCTTTTTTTACTTTATCAGCCATTGTATATATCACGGGTCATTCTATTATTTCTTCGTATTTATTATTACCAAACATTCAAATTATTGGAGAACTTACTATTTTAGGAGCTGCATTTATAGGCTCCTTAATCGCTTTTTTATGGTTTAACTCTCATCCTGCTCAGGTATTTATGGGGGATTCGGGTTCTTTACCTATTGGTGCGTTTATGGGTTATATGGCAATTGCTTGTAAGAGCGAAATTCTGTTAATACTTATTGGTTTTATATTTGTTATTGAAACGGTATCTGTTATTTTRCAGGTAGGTTCTTTTAAATTAAGACAAAAACGTGTGTTTYTAATGGCTCCCATTCATCATCATTTTGAAGAAAAAGGCTGGAAAGAAAATAAAATCATTGTACGTTTTTGGATAATCTCATTTATGGCTAATCTTTTTGCTTTGATGAGTTTAAAAATACGATAAATGGAAAATAAAACAATAAGAGTCTTGGGTAAAGGAATAACTGCCCAAGCTATCAAAAAGAAGTTTAACAATGTAATCTTATACGATGAAAGTGATTTTTCATYTTATGACAAAAAATCACAGGATATTACAGTGGTAAGTCCTGGAATTCCCCCTTATAATAAAATGTTAGAAGAGTGCAATAATATTCAAAGTGATTACGATTTATTTTCTTCTGTTATGCCTTATAGTATTTGGATATCTGGAACGAATGGTAAAACAACCACTACTCAAATGTTGCAGCATTTATTAGAAGATAAAGGCTCTGTATATGGGGGGAATATTGGTGTTCCTTTGTGTTCACTTGATGAGAATAAAAACATTTGGATTCTTGAAACCTCGTCTTTTACCCTGCATTATACTAAAAAAGCCAAACCCAATTTATATGTTCTCTTACCTATTTCAGAAGATCATATTTCTTGGCATGGTTCCTATGATGAATATATTAAAGCCAAACTAAAACCTCTTGATTCAATGCTTGAAGGGGAAATCGCAATTATTCCAGAAGATTATAAAGACTATCCAAGCAAAGCCTGTAAGATTACTTACAAAAATGCGCAAGATCTTTGTGATGAATTTGGAATCATTAAAAATGAGGTAGATTTTAAAGAACCCTTTTTATTAGATGCCATTTTAGCCATGGCATGTAAAATAATTCTATTTGATGAAAAAGATTATAAAAAAATAAATACCTTTGTAATAGATGAACACAAATTAGAAGAGCTTAGAGATGAAAAAAATCGTTTATGGGTGAATGATACTAAGGGTACAAATATTGACGCTACAATGAGCGGTTTGGGCTCTTATAAGGCTAAGAAAATATATTTAATTTTAGGTGGAGATGATAAAGGTGCAAATCTAAGACCTTTATTTGATTTTTTACAAGACTTTAATATTGAAATATTTATCATTGGAAGTAATTTTAAGCGTTTGATTGCTTTATGTGAAGAATATTCTTTTATGTATTTTTATGAAGGAAATTATATCAAAACATTGGAAAAAATTGATTCAAAACTGGATTTAGAATCGGTTGGAATACTCTCTCCAGCTGCTTCATCATTGGACGAATTTACATCTTATGCGCAAAGAGGAAATATATTTAAAGAATTTGTCCGAAATTTAAGGTTAAATTAAACAAAAATATATATAATTTCAATCCAATTTAAGATGGCTCGATAGCTCAGTCGGTAGAGCAAAGGACTGAAAATCCTTGTGTCGACAGTTCGATTCTGTCTCGCGCCACCATTAAATTGTTGGACGCTGATGTAGCTCAGTTGGCTAGAGCAGCTGATTTGTAATCAGCAGGTCGTAGGTTCAACTCCTATCATCAGCTCCATTTTTTACATCAAAACAAACTTTATAGTCTGCTTTGATTTTTTTTATTCAACCGGGGAGGTTGGAGAGTGGTCAAATCCAAGGGATTGTAAATCCCTCGCCTACGGCTTCGAAGGTTCGAGTCCTTCTCTCCCCACCATTATAAGTTAAGCGGGAGTAGCTCAGTTGGCTAGAGCCTCTGCCTTCCAAGCAGATTGTCGCGAGTTCGAGTCTCGTCTCCCGCTCCACTTAATTCATTGTAAGAACTGAAATTTATCAAATATTTTTTTTGATTTTTCAAATAATACAAATTTTATGTTTATTTATGTATAATGTCACGACAAAAAACTTGTTGATATTTATATTTAAATGAATATACAATAAAATCCCCTCTGAATAGAGAAGCTATTGGGCTTATCTACTCAGAGGGTTATAAAAACTTTAAAGGCAATTTTATGGCAAAAGAAAAATTCGAACGTAACAAACCACACGTTAACATTGGTACTATTGGTCATGTCGATCATGGTAAAACTACTTTAACAGCAGCTATCTCAGCAGTTCTTACGAACAAAATGGGTGGAGAAATGATGGATTACGATCAAATCGATAATGCACCAGAAGAGCGAGAAAGAGGAATTACTATTGCTACTTCTCATATTGAATATGAAACAGAAGCTAGACACTACGCTCACGTAGATTGTCCAGGGCATGCGGATTATGTTAAGAATATGATTACTGGTGCTGCTCAAATGGATGGTGCTATTTTAGTTATTGCTGCGACTGATGGTCCTATGGCACAAACTAGAGAGCATATCTTATTATCTAAACAAGTTGGTGTTCCTTACATCATTGTTTTCATGAACAAAGAAGATCAATTAGACGACGAAGATAAAGAAGAAATGTTAGAATTAGTTGAAATGGAAATCAGAGAGTTATTATCTATGTATGACTTCCCAGGTGACGATACTCCAATCATCGCTGGTTCTGCATTCCAAGCATTAGAAGAAGCTAAAGCTGGTAACGAAGGTGACTGGACTGCTAAAATTATGGAATTAATGGATGCTGTTGATACTTACATCCCAACTCCAAAAAGAGAAACTGAAAAAGATTTCTTAATGCCTGTTGAAGATGTTTTCTCTATCTCAGGAAGAGGAACTGTTGTAACTGGTAGAATTGAAACTGGTATCATTAAAATTGGTGAAACAATTGAAATCGTTGGTATTGTTGATACACAAACTACTACTGTAACTGGTGTTGAAATGTTCCGTAAAGAAATGGATCAGGGAGAAGCTGGAGACAACTGTGGTATTCTTTTAAGAGGTACTAAAAAAGAAGACGTACAAAGAGGTCAAGTTTTAATTAAGCCGGGTTCAATTACTCCACATACTGAATTCAGATGTGAAGCCTATATTCTTTCTAAAGAAGAGGGTGGACGACATACTCCTTTCTTTTCTGGTTATAGACCACAATTCTACATCAGAACTACTGATGTAACTGGTTCTGTTACTTTAGCAGAAGGTGTTGAAATGGTTATGCCTGGAGATAACATTGAAATGAATGTTGTTTTAGTTTCTCCTGTTGCTTTAGAAAAAGGTACTAAGTTTGCTATCCGTGAGGGTGGACGTACTGTTGGTGCTGGTGTTGTTGCCGAAATAACTAAGTAGGTATTAGCATGGGAAATGGATCAGCAATTAAAATCGGACTAAAATGTGAAGAGAGTGGAGATATTAACTACACTACTTTTAAGAACCCAAAAACTCACACTGAGAAGATGACTCTTAAGAAATACAGTCCTAGATTRAAAAAACATACACTTCATAAAGAAATCAAATTAAAGTCGTAAGACTTTAATTTGACTCTTTTTTGGTTTCTTAAAATATACACAATAGGTTAGTAGCTCCAATGGTAGAGCGCCGGATTCCAAATCCGATGGCTGTGGGTTCGAGTCCCTCCTGACCTGCCACTTAATACAAAATATCAATTCTCTTTTAATTWMAAAAACTATTTTATATAAGCTTTCTATAAGCTAAATTTCAGTAAAATCTCTTTCCAAAACAGATATGTAATATTCTCTTTTGATGATATAAGTTTTTTAAAAGTAGTTAATAACTTCTTTTCAAAGAATTATAWAAGCTAAAAATTATTGGAGTTGATTGTGAGTAAACTTAAAAATTATTATAAAAATGCAAAAGATGAAATACAAAAAGTAATATTTCCTATTAAAGAACAAGTAAGAACGGCATTTATTTCTGTTTTTGTTGTTGTAACTGTTATTTCATTGTATTTAGCATTGATTGATGCAATCATGTCAGTAAGCTTATCAGCTATAATAAACTAAGGATTAATAAATGGCACACCAATGGTACGCAATACAAACTCACTCTGGGAGTGAACTTACTGTTAAAAGAGCACTTGAAACACTTGCTAAAGAAATGGGAGATGATCAAATACTAAAAGTATTGGTTCCCACTGAAGATTTAATTGAAGTAAGACGTGGAGTTAAATCAATAGTTGAAAAACCTTTATATCCAGCTTATGCTTTTGCACAAATTGATCTTGATACTGCTTTATGGCATAAAATTCAATCAATGTCAAAAGTTGGACGATTTATTGGTGAGTCTAAACGACCTACACCTTTAACAGATAAAGATGTTGCAGCTATCTTAGACAAAGTAGAAAACAGAGCAGCAGCCAGACCAAAAGTATCTTTTGAAGAGGGTGAAATGTTACGAATTAAAGAAGGACCATTTGCTAACTTTAATGGAGTAGTAGAAGACTTTGATTTAGGTTCAGGAATCATTAAATTAAATGTTTCTATTTTTGGAAGAAATACACCAGTAGAAATCTCTTATACTCAAGTTGAACGAGTAGTATAAGAGAATACTTAGTCATTAGGCAAAAAAACTTAGCTTCTTCTATAGTTTTCTTGCCTAATGACTAATCATTAATATATTTAAATACATTTAAAATTAAAAGGAAACACAATGGCAAAAAAAATAGCGGGAATTTTAAAACTTCAAATACCAGCTGGAGCTGCTAACCCATCACCACCAGTAGGACCTGCATTAGGTCAAAGAGGCGTAAATATCATGGAATTCTGTAAAGCATTCAATGAAAAAACAAAATCACAAGCAGGTTTTAAAATCCCAGTTGTAATTACTATTTATGCTGATAAAAGTTTTACATTTGAGTTAAAACAACCACCTATGACTGATTTAATTAAAAAAGTTGCAGGAATCAAAAAAGGTTCTGAAAATCCAGCAAAAAATAAAATTGCTAAATTAACAAAAGAACAAGTATTAGAAATCGTTAAAATGAAAATTTCGGATTTAAATACAAATGATGTAGAACAAGCTGCTAAAATTGTAGCTGGTTCTGCTAAATCTATGGGAGTTGAAGTAGAATAATTCTACTTTAACAATAGTCTTACCAGCTGACTTAAAGCGCTGGTAGCAAAATGAATGTTACATTCATAACAAATAAAATATTGCGGAGATAAAAATGGCAAAAGTTTCAAAAAGATTTAAAGCACTAGTAGAAAAAGTAGAAAGTAAACAATACGAATTAACAGAAGCAGTAGCTATGTTAAAAGAATTGAAATCTGCTAAGTTTGACGAAAGTGTTGAAGTTTCACTTAATTTAAATGTAGATCCAAGACATGCTGATCAAATGATCAGAGGTGCAGTTGTTCTTCCAAATGGTACTGGTAAAACTGTTAGAGTTGCAGTTTTTGCTAAAGGTGCTAAAATGGACGAAGCAAAAGCAGCAGGTGCTGATATTGTTGGTAATGATGAATTAGCAGCTGATATTCAAGCGGGTAAAATTGATTTTGATGTATTAATTGCAACTCCTGATTGTATGGGTATTGTTGGAAAAGTAGGAAGAATCTTAGGACCAAAAGGTTTAATGCCTAATCCTAAAGTTGGTACTGTAACTATGGACGTAACTAAAGCTGTAAGTGATGCTAAAGGTGGTCAAGTTACATATAGAGTTGATAAAAAAGGTAATATGCAAGCAGCTGTAGGAAAAGCATCTTTTTCTGCTGAAGCAATCAAAGAAAATATTGAAGCATTTTTAATTGCAATCAATAAAGCTAAACCTTCAACTGCAAAAGGTAGATTTTATACTAGAGCAGTTGTATCTTTAACTATGAGTCCATCGATTCAATTAGAGCCATTAGCATTAATGGACCTTAAATAAGAGTTTTACTCTTATTTAAGTTTTCTTTTTAAGATTCAATAGTAAAGACAAAGTCTTTATTTTTGAGTGTTACAAAGCACTGATATAAAACTGGAGAAAAAAGGTTAAGAATGCTTCCCATTCTTTGTAAAACCTTTTGAAGTTTCATGTTTTGAAGGGAGGAATTATTAATGAACAAACAACGAAAATCCGAAATAATTGATTTTTTAACTGGTGAATTCAAAGGATCTCAAGCTGTAGTAGTTTGTGGGTACAATGGTGTTTCACATAAAGAGTTAGAAACATTAAGAGCAGCAGCTAAAGAAGCTGGTGCTACTGTTCAAGTTGCTAAAAACTCATTGGTTACAGTTGCTGTAAAAAATGCTGATTATGGTGATATTGAATTAAGTGGAAATAATATTTTTGTATGGTCTGAAGATCAAGTTACTGCTTGTAAAGTAGCTGATACATTTGCATCTACAATGAAAGATAAGTTTGAAATTAAATCAGGTATTATCGAAGGTAAAATTGCATCTCTTGCAACGGTTAACCAATTCGCTAAACTTGCAACTAAAGATGAACTTCTTGGTATGTTATTATCTGTTTGGACTGCACCTGCTAGATGTTTAGTAACTGGTTTAGACAACTTAATGAAGAAAAAAGAAGAAGAAGCAGCATAGTTTTTACTAGCTGAAACAAAAAAAATTAAAAAATTAAAGGACCTTAAATGGCAATTTCTAGAGAAGACGTATTAGAATATATCTCTAACTTATCAGTATTAGAATTATCTGAATTAGTTAAAGAATTTGAAGAAAAATTTGGAGTATCTGCACAACCTACTGTTGTAGCTGGTGGAGCTGCTGCTGGTGGCGATGCTGCTGAAGAACAAACTGAATTTGACGTAGTTATCGTTGAAACTGGTGCTAAAAAAATTAATGTAATTAAAGCAATTAGAGCATTAACTGGTTTAGGATTAAAAGAAGCGAAAGCTGCTGCTGAAAACATTCCTTCAACAATTAAAGAAGGAATCTCTAAAGAAGACGCTGAAGCTGCAAAAACTGCTTTAGAAGAAGCTGGAGCTAAAGTAGAAGTTAAATAATTATTTTAACATTTACTATTATACGAGGCATTAGCCTCGTGTAAATCGAGCATCTCTTGAGGGCTAAGCTTAGAATTTAAATGAATTTTAAGCTTATCCTTTTGGGATGCTTTTGTGCTTTATACTATAAAGCAAAAAAATCAAATTTTAATAAGGCCAACAATGCTAAACTCTTTAAAATCTGGTAATAGACTTCGAGTTGATTTTGCTAAAAATCCGCAACAAATTGAGATACCTAACTTATTACAACTACAACAAAATTCTTATGACAATTTTCTTATGGTTGGTTATGAAGACAGAACCCTAGCAGGAATTGAAAAAGTATTTAAATCTATTTTTCCTATTCATGATGCACAAAGTAGACTTACTTTAGATTATTTAGGATCTGAAGTTGGAAAACCTAAGTACAATGTTAGAGAATCTATGGTTAGAGGTTTAACATATTCAATTCCTTTAAAAATCATTATCCGATTAACCCTATGGGAAATCGATGAAAATACTGGTGAAAAAATCGGCGTTAAAGATATGAAAGAACAAAAATTATTTGTTCGTGAAATACCTTTAATGACAGATAGAACTTCATTTATTGTTAATGGTGTTGAAAGAGTTGTTGTAAATCAACTTCACAGATCTCCTGGTGTTATTTTTAAAGAAGAAGAATCTAATACTGCTGGTAATAAATTAATCTATACGGGTCAAATTATTCCAGATCGTGGTTCATGGTTATACTTTGAATACGATTCAAAAGATATTTTGTATGTAAGAATTAATAAAAGAAGAAAAGTACCTGTTACTATTCTTTTTAGAGCATTAGGATATTCAAAAGAAGATATTATCAAATTATTCTATCCAATTGTTAATATTAAAATCCAAGATAATAAATTTTTAACGAAATTTAATCCAGAAGATTTTACAGGTAGAATTGAATACGATATTAAAGATGAAAAAGGCAATGTTGTTATTGCTGCTGGTAAAAGATTAACTGCTAGAAAATCAAAAGCATTAGTTGAAGGTGGTTTAGACTTAGTTGAGTACCCATTAGAATTATTAATGGAAAGACATAATGCTTCTACTATTTTTGATCCTGAATCAGGAGAAGTATTATACGATGCTTTATCTCCTTTAGATGAATTAAAATTAAAAAAATTATTAGACTTAGGTTTTACWAATTTTGATATTGCAAATGATTTAGCTGCTGGTGTTGATGATTCTATTATYAATGCATTCAAAGCWGATTCTGAGAGTTTAAAATTACTTAAAATTACTGAAGGTATAGAAGATGAGAATGACTTATCTGCTATTCGAATTTATAAAGTAATGAGACCAGGTGAGCCTGTTACTAAAGAAGCTGCAAAAGACTTCTTGAAAAAATTATTCTTTGATCCAGAAAGATATGATTTAACACGAGTTGGTAGAATGAAAATGAACCATAAACTTGGTGTTGATGTACCTGAATATGTTACTGTATTAACCTATGAAGATGTTATTAAAACAGTTCAATATTTAATTAAAGTAAAAGCAGGTCATGGTCATATTGATGATAGAGATCACTTAGGAAACAGAAGAATTAGAGCTATTGGTGAATTACTTGCTAATGAATTACATTCTGGTCTTATTAAAATGCAAAAAGCTATTAGAGATAAAATGACTACCTTATCTGGAACACTAGAAGATATTATGCCTCATGATTTAGTTAACTCTAAAATGATTACTTCTACTATTACTGAGTTTTTTACATCTGGACAATTGTCACAATTTATGGATCAAACAAACCCATTATCTGAAGTTACTCATAAAAGAAGATTATCTGCACTTGGTGAAGGTGGACTTGTTAAAGAGAGAGCTGGATTTGAAGTAAGAGATGTTCATCCTACTCACTACGGTAGAATCTGTCCTGTTGAGACTCCTGAGGGTCAAAATATTGGTTTAATTAATACATTGGCTACTTTTGCAAAAGTAAATCCTTTAGGTTTTATTGAAGCACCTTATAAAAAAGTAATTGATGGAATGGTTACTAATGAGATTACTTATTTTACAGCATCACAAGAAGAAGGTTTATTTATTGCACCTGGTTCTACAAAAGTGGATGATAAAGGTAAAATTTTAGAAAATCTTGTAGAAATTAGACAAGATGGTGAGATTTTATTGGTTGAAAAATCAAAAGTTGATTTAATTGATATTTCTTCTCAAATGGTTATGGGTGTTGCTGCTTCATTAATTCCATTCTTAGAACATGATGATGCGAATAGAGCCCTAATGGGATCAAATATGATGAGACAAGCTGTTCCATTATTAAGACCTAATGCTCCTGTAGTTGGAACTGGATTAGAAAAAACTGTTTGTAGAGATGCATGGGAAGCTATTAAAGCTGCTCGTCCTGGTATTGTAGAAAAAGCAGATTCTAAAAATATTTATGTTCTTGGTCAAGATGAAGATGGCGCTTTTATTGATAGATATGAAGTACATAAAAATGTAAGAACAAATAATAATACTTCTTTTGGTCAACGAACATCTGTTAAAGCTGGAGATAAAGTAGAAGCTGGTCAAGTTATTGCTGATGGTCCTGCTATGGACAGAGGTGAATTAGCTGTTGGTGTTAATGCAATGGTTGCATTTATGCCTTGGAATGGTTATAACTACGAAGATGCTATTGTTTTATCTCAAAAACTTATTAAAGAAGATTCATTTACTTCTATTCATATTTATGAAAAAGAATTAGAATGTAGAGAGTTAAAACATGGAAATGAAGAAATCACTAGAGATTTACCTGGTGTTAAAGAAGAAAGTATTACTCACTTAGATGGTTCTGGAATTATTAAAGTTGGTACTTATATTAGACCTGGAATGATTATGGTTGGAAAAGTTTCTCCTAAAGGTGAAATCAAACCAACTCCTGAAGAAAGACTATTAAGAGCAATCTTTGGTGAAAAAGCAGGACATGTAATTAATAAATCTTTATATGCATCTACTTCTATGGAAGGAACTGTTGTTGATGTTAAAGTATTCACTAAAAAAGGATACGAAAAAGATGAAAGAGCCGTTGCTGAAATTGAAGCTGAAAAAGCGGAACTTGATTTAAGACAYCATGATAAACTTCTTATGTTAGATAGAGAAGARATTCTTAAAATYAATGGTTTATTAGCAGAAAGCTTATTATCTAAAGATTTAGAATTAGATGAAAAAGAATACAAAAAAGGTTCAAAAATTTCTCTTGAAGCTTTAGGTAATGTAAACCGTTTTGCTATGAAAAAAGTAGTAGCATCATTTGATGGCGCTGTTGAAAAACGTTACAATACMATTAAAGAACATTTTATTAAACAAAAAACGGAACTAAGAGAAGAACATGAAGAAAAAYTARTTGTTATWGAACATGATGAYATTYTAKCTTCTGGTGTTATWAAATTAGTAAAAGTTTATGTTGCAACTAAAAGAAAAATTAAAGTWGGGGATAAAATGGCAGGACGACATGGAAACAAAGGTATTGTTTCTAATATTGTTCCTGAAGTTGATATGCCTTATTTAAAAGATGGTACGGGTGTTGATATTATTCTTAACCCATTAGGTGTTCCATCTCGTATGAATATCGGACAAATTCTTGAAGTTCACTTAGGATTAGTTGGTAAAAGACTTGGAGCTCAAATTCAAGAAATATTTGATGCTAAAAAAGAAGAATTTATTCTTGATTTAAGAGCTAAAATGACTTCAATTGCATCTATTGCTAAACTTATGAATGGTAAAAAATTCATGGATGCCCTAAGCGATGATGAATTAATCGATTATGGTAGAGATTGGTGTAAGGGTGTTCGTTTTGCATCTCAAGTATTTGATGGAGTTCAACAAGCAGAATTTGATAAATTATTTGAATTAGCTAAAATTGATGCGGATGGTAAAACAGAATTATTTGATGGTAAAACGGGTGATCAAATGAAAGAGCGAGTGAATGTGGGTTATATGTATATGCTTAAACTACATCACTTAGTAGATGAAAAAGTACATGCACGATCAACTGGACCTTACTCACTTGTAACTCAACAACCAGTAGGTGGAAAAGCCTTATTTGGTGGTCAGAGATTTGGAGAGATGGAAGTTTGGGCTCTTGAAGCATATGGAGCAACWGCTGTTCTTAAAGAAATGTTAACGACTAAATCAGATGATGTTGAAGGTCGTACACGAGCATATAGAGCTATTGCAAATGGTGAAAATGTTCCACCTTCAGGTGTTCCTGAAACATTCTTCGTATTGACTAAAGAGCTTAAAGCTCTTGGATTAGATGTTGAAATATTTAAAGAGGTAGAAAACAATGAGTAAAAAAGATATTATTTTAGAACCTATTGAAATCAAAGARTTAGATAGACCAACYGATTTCTCTGCTTTTCAACTTAAACTAGCAAGTCCAGAGAAAATTCTYTCTTGGTCTTCTGGAGAAGTTAAAAAACCCGAAACAATTAACTACAGAACTTTAAAACCTGAACGTGATGGTTTATTTTGTGCGAAAATTTTTGGACCTGTTAAAGATTATGAATGTCTTTGTGGTAAATACAAAAAGATGCGATACAAAGGTGTTGTCTGTGAAAAATGTGGGGTTGAAGTAACTTCTTCTAAAGTAAGACGTCACCGAATGGGTCATATTGATTTAGCAGCTCCTGTTGCACATATTTGGATGGTAAGTTCATTACCAACTAGAATTGGTACACTATTAGGTGTTAAATTAAAAGATTTAGAGAGAGTATTATACTACGAAGCTTATATTGTAAGCTCTGCTGGTGAATCTTTTTACGATAATAATGCTACTAAAAAAATAGCTAAATACGATATTTTAAATGAAGAACAATACAGAACTGTATATGATTTATTTGAACATACTGGTTTTGAAGCTAAAATGGGTGGAGAAATTATTCGTGATTTAYTWGCTAACCTTGATTTATCWGAGCTTTTAATTACATTAAAAGAAGAAATGAAAGCTACTAAATCWGAAGCTAAAAGAAAAACAATCATTAAACGATTAAAAGTGGTTGAAAATTTCCTTAAATCTGGAAACAGACCTGAATGGATGGTATTTACWCAACTACCAGTTCTTCCACCTGATTTAAGACCTTTAGTTGCACTTGATGGTGGWAARTTTGCTGTTTCTGATGTAAATGATTTATACAGAAGAGTAATAAACAGAAACAACAGACTTAAACGATTAACAGAACTTGATGCACCTGAAATCATTATTAGAAATGAAAGAAGAATGTTACAAGAAGCTGTTGATGCATTATTTGATAATGGTAAAACGGCTAATGCTGTTAAGGGTGCTAATAAAAGACCTTTAAAATCTTTATCTGAAATYATTAAAGGTAAACAAGGKCGWTTTAGACAGAATTTACTTGGTAAACGAGTGGATTTCTCTGGACGTTCTGTAATTGTTGTTGGTCCTTCTTTAAACATGGATCAATGTGGATTACCAAAAGTTATGGCAATCGAACTTTTCAAACCGCATTTAATGGCAAAACTTGAAGAAAAAGGGTATGCAACTACATTAAAAGCTGCAAAAAGATTAATAGAAGCAGAAACAAATGAAGTTTGGGAATGTTTAGCAGAAATCGTACATGAGTATCCTGTATTACTTAACCGTGCTCCAACGCTACATAAACTTTCAATTCAAGCCTTTCATCCTGTATTAATTGATGGAAAAGCTATTCAGTTACACCCTTTAGTGTGTGCTGCATTTAATGCCGATTTTGATGGAGATCAAATGGCAGTWCATATTCCTTTATCACAAGAAGCAATAGCAGAAGCTAAAATTCTTATGATGAGTTCTATGAATATATTATTACCAGCATCTGGTCGTGCTATTGCAGTACCATCACAAGATATGATTTTAGGTATTTATTACCTAAGTTTAGAAAAAGATGGTGTTAAAGGTGAGCATAAATTATTTACAGGTGTAAATGAAGTTATTATTGCTATTGAAGCAGAACAATTAGACTTACACGCAAAAATTAGAACACAAATTAATGGAAGACTGGTTCATACTACAGCTGGTAGATTAATTGTTCATGAAATTTTACCTGATTTTGTTCCTCTTGAATTGTGGAATAAAATTTTGAAGAAAAAAGATATTGGCGCTTTAGTTGATTATATTTATAAACATGGTGGTTACAGAGTAACTCCTAGATTCCTAGATAATTTAAAAAATCTTGGTTTTAAATATGCTACTTCTGCTGGTGTTTCTGTATCAATTGATGATATTAGAGTTCCAGAAACAAAACCTGCACGTATTGCTAAGTCTAAAAAAGATGTTATTGAAGTTCAAAAACAATTTGAACAAGGTTTATTAACAGAACAAGAACGATACAATAAAATTATTGATGTTTGGACTGAAGTTAATAATACTTTGGGAACTGAAATGATGGCTTTGGTTGAAAATGATAAGGGTGGATTTAACTCTATTTATATGATGGCTGATTCAGGGGCTAGAGGAAGTGCTGCACAAATTAGACAACTTGCTGGTATGAGGGGTCTTATGGCTAAACCAGATGGTACTATTATTGAAACGCCAATTATTTCTAACTTTAGAGAAGGATTAAATGTACTTGAGTACTTTATTTCTACGCATGGGGCTAGAAAAGGACTTGCGGATACTGCTTTAAAAACAGCAAATGCAGGATATTTAACAAGAAAACTAATTGATGTATCTCAAAATGTAAGAATTACAGTTGAAGATTGTGGAACTCATGAAGGTATCTCTATTACTGATATTACATCTGGAAATGATTTAATTGAAGCTTTAGAAGAGCGAATTACTGGACGAGTTATTGCAGAAGATATTATGGATCCAATTTCAAATGAAATTTTATTCACAGAAGGTACGTTAATTACTGAAGAAGATGCTGCTGTTGTTGCTGCTGCTGAAGTTAAGTCTGTTGTTATTAGAACAGCACTTACGTGTAAAGTACCTCATGGTTTATGTTCTAAATGTTATGGTCTTAATCTTGGTGAGCAAAGAAAAGCAACTCCAGGTGAAGCTGTTGGTGTTGTTGCTGCTCAATCAATTGGTGAGCCAGGAACACAACTTACTTTAAGAACATTCCACGTTGGTGGGACAGCATCTGCTACTCAAACTGAGAAAGAATTACGAGCTACTAAAGAAGGGTTTATTAGATATTACAATATCAAAACTCTTAAAAATAAAGAGGGTAAAAACCTTGTTGCGAATAGAAGAAATGCAGGTATCTTACTTGTTGAACCTAAAGTTGTAGCACCTTTTTCTGGAGAATTAACAGTTGAAATTATTCATGAAGAAATTGTATTAACAGTTACTTCTAAAAAAGATACTAAAAAATTCTACTTAAGAAAAAAAGATGTTGCAAAAGCAAATGAACTTGCTGGTGTTGCTGGTAAAATTGAAGGTAAATTATACTTACCTTATAAAACAGGTGATAAAGTTGAAGCACATGAATCTTTAGTTGAAATGATTAAAGATGGTTGGAATGTACCTAATCGTATTCCTTATGCATCTGAATTACGTGTTGAAGATGGGGCTCCTATTACTTCTACTATTATTTCAGGAGCTGCTGGTGTTGTTAAATACTATAAATTATCTGGAGATAATTTAGAGCGAAATGAAAGCATTAAAGCAGGAGATGTAGTTGAAGTTAAAGGACTGTTTGCTGTTGTTGTTGATTCTGAAGGTAGAGAAGCTTTAAGACATTATATTGCTAGAAATTCAATTATTGAATTTTCTGATGATGAAGAAGTTAAAAAAGATTCTGTTATTTCTAAACCTAAAAGCGAAGAACAAGTAGTAATTGCTGAATGGGATCCATATGCAAATCCTAGTATTTCTGAGTTTGCTGGAACGGTAACTTTTGAAGATATTATTCCTGGTGTTACTGCATCTGAGCAATTTGATGAATTAACGGGTACTTCTAAACTTGTAATTAATGAGTATTTACCTACAGGGTATAAACCTACTATTGTTGTAGCATTAGAAAATGATGAGTTAATCAGATATAACCTTGATCCTAAGTCATCATTATTTGTAGCAGAAGGTCAAAAAATTGAAGTTGCAGAAGTTCTTGCAAGAACTCCTAAAGCTACTCAAAAATCAAAAGATATTACTGGGGGACTTCCACGAGTATCTGAATTATTTGAAGCTAGAAGGCCTAAAAATATTGCAGTTCTTGCATCATTTGATGGGATTGTTTCTTTTGGTAAATCTTTACGAAATAAAACAAGAATTATTGTAACTGGTGACAGTGGAGATAAGTCTGAATATTTAGTAGAAAAAGCRAAACAAATTCTTGTTCATGACGGTGAGTTTGTACATGCTGGTGAGCCATTAACTGATGGTCAARTTGGTTCTCAYGATATTCTTAGAATCTTAGGTGATAAAGCTTTACATTATTTCATTGTTTCTGAAGTTCAACAAGTATATAGATCACAAGGGGTAAGTATTGCTGATAAACATATTGAGGTTATTTTATCTCAAATGTTAAGACAGGTTACTATTCTTGATGGTGGAGATACTAACTTTATTGTTGGAGATATGATTTCTAAGAAAAGATTTAGAAAAGAAAATGCTAGAATTATTAGATTAGGTGGAGAGCCTGCTATTGCTGATCCTTTATTATTAGGAATTACAAGAGCTGCTGTTACGTCTGATTCAATTATTTCATCTGCATCTTTCCAAGAAACAACTAAGGTTCTTACAGAAGCTGCAATATCTGCTAAAATGGATATGTTAGAAGATCTTAAAGAAAATGTTGTTATTGGTAGAACTATTCCTGTTGGAACTGGTTTATACAAAGATCAAAAAATTAAATTTAGAGATTTAGAAGAAGAACAAAAATAAAGCTTCGGCTTTATTTTTGCAAGTATTATAGTGGATTATTATTTATTATTAATCTTTTTTATAATACTTGAACTTTTTGAATCTACTTGGCAAAAATCGCCGGACTTATATTCTTATTTAAATAAAAACCATTTTCTTTTTTCAAAAAATCTATCTTTATACTTATTTTCACACGCAAGTTTTTTTTATTCTATCTTTTTAAGTATTTATTTACACAACTTTACTTTTTTTATGAGCGCTATTATACTTATTAAATTTTTTGATATTGTTTTTAAATTAAGTATTATGAAAAAAATATCTCAAGGCAATGAAGTCTGTGACATTATTCCAATGAATATTAAGATGGGGATTACTTTTAGATATATGAATGTACTCCTTTATCCTCTTTTTTTCTTTATAGCTACTATTTTACAATAATTAACCGTATAACAATAGTTATTATCAATACTACTTAAGTTTATTCAGCTATTATTCTTGAATGAATAAAAAAGAATTTAAAGATATTATCTCCCAAGCCAAGTATTTTACAAAATATGAACCTATATTTAAAAAAGACAATCTAGAAATCTTTGCTTATGAAGCTTTGAGCAAATTTGACATTTGTGAAAGTATTATATCAACAGAAGAAATATTTAGAGAATTACACCATTTTAATGATTTGTTTTTTGAACTTGAAAAAAGAAATAAAGAAAAACAAATTAACGATTTTAATATTGATAAAAAACTATTTGTTAATTTTGATGCCGATATTGTAGTTAGTCGCGAACAACAAAAATATTGGAGTGATTTTTTGCAAAAGAACAGTAATAATCTGGTTGTAGAAATAACAGAAAATGGTAGTGATGATGAAACAAGTGCCAGTGTCATGCGCGATTTTGCTCTTTGGCTTAATGAACTTAATATAGAAGTTGCGTTAGATGATTTTGCCCAAGAAGGTTCAATGTTTTCTTTTTATATTATGAACCAAAGTAAATATATAAAAATCGATAAATCTTTTTTAAGAATGATTGAAAAAAACAAAAACTTTATTCCTTATTTAGAAGGTTTATTAACTACCATTGCATTAAACAAACAATACTCTATTATTGAAGGTGTAGAAACGAAAGAAGACTTTGATTTGGTACAAAAACTTCCTTGTGATTATATTCAAGGTTATTATTTTAAAAATCAAGTAATAATTAAATAGCTTAGTGTATAATACGTAAAAATAACAAGGATAAAAATGCAATATTTAATTATAGCTTATGATAATGAGAATGCGCTTGAGAAAAGATTAGCAGTAAGAGATGAACATGTTAAAGGTGCAAGAGCATTAATGGCAGAAGGTAAGATTCTTAATGCTGGAGCTTTAATTGAAGAAGATCAAATGGTTGGTTCAACACTTTTTGTTAATTTTGAAGATGAAGATGAACTAAATGCATGGTTAGAAACAGAACCTTATGTGACAAACGATGTATGGAATATGGATGAATTTCAAATAGTTCCTATGAAAGTACTTCCTAAAGAATAATTTTGCCTTGAGGCAAAATTGTTTGATATACTTATTTATTTATTTTAATATTTAAATTAATATCTTATTTATCTCTAAAGAACTATCATTAATAAAGGATTTATTTTGAGTATAAATGAAATTTTGGAAAGACTAAATCTTACAGATAGTATTCTTAAAGAAAATAAAAATCTAAAAACACTTAATCTTCTTATTTCTGCATTTTTGCAAGAAATTCCCTATGAAAACTTAGATTTTTTTCACAAAAAAATTCCTTCTTTTCACCTTTCTAATATTTACGAAAAAATAGTTGAAAATAATAGAGGTGGTATTTGTTATGAAAATAATACACTTTTTGCTTATTTATTAGATGAGCTTGGTTTTGATGTGTATATGATTTTTTGTAAAATAAAAGATACAACTTATATTTCTTCTGATTTTCCCCATTTGGCATTAATAGTGAAACTTAATAATAAAAGTTATTTAGTAGATGTTGGTTTTGGGCAAAATGTTAGAGAAGCCTTAGATACAAACAATGATAAGTATATATCTGTGTATGAAGATATTGAGTATTATATTAAAACAAATAAAAATACTTTTTCTTTGTTTTCCCGCTATAAAGATGATAAAGAAAAGGAAACATATTCTTTTGATTTAACAAAAGTTTCTTTACGTGATTATGAGAATATTTTTGATAAAGTAATAAAAGATGTCAATACGGTGACCTTGTTAGTAAGTAAAGCTTCAAAGGAAGGTAGAATTACGTTAAACGATAGTTTCCTAAGTATAAAAACAAAAGACTTAAAACGAAAATGGGAAATTTCTTCTGAAAATAAATATGAAGTGTTAAGAGATTATTTTAATATACATGTCTAAGTGGATTTTTTGTATAGTATGACATATAAATTAAAGGTTAAACATGAGTGCTATTACTGATATCTATTTATTTATTCTTGCAGGTTTATTATTGAATATTACACCTGGCGTTGATTTATTGTATGTTTTAAATAAAAGCATAGCTAAAGGATTTAAAGCTGGTATTGTGGCATCTTTAGGCATTAGTACAGGTTGTTTATTTCATGTTGTATTAGTTGTTCTTGGTTTGTCTGCTTTACTTGAAGCTTCTCCTACTGCATTTTTAGTTGTTAAATATATTGGTGCTTTATACTTATTGTATCTTGGTATTACTATGTTTTTAAGTTCTAAGAAAAATACGAATAAAAAAGAAGAAGATAAATCAAAAGCACAGTACAAAAAAATATACTATTCTGGTATTTTAATTAATATTTTAAATCCAAAAGTGGCATTGTTTTTTATTACTTTTTTACCACAATTTATTAATGTAGATTCGAGTGAAAAAAGTATGGGTTTATTGATATTGGGATTGATTTTTATTGCCGTTGCAACAATAGTTAGTAGTATAATTGCTTATGTATCTTGTAATATAAGCAGTAAATTTACGTATAAAGATTCTTTTACTAAATATATTAAAAAAGTTGTAGGTACATTATTCATAGGATTTGGTATTAAATTAGCATTGGATGTGTGATAAGTGTAAATTTTGGCTATAATTGCAAAAAAACCAAGGGTAAACTATGAATTATGAACTTTTAGATGAAGCTCAAAAAATTACAATCAAAAAAGAATTAGAAGAGGCTGCATCAAAGCTTGGTGGTGTTAACTTCTTTTTACAAATGATTGAAGACGTACGTGAAGAAAAACCAAAAGCATTATTGAATAAATCGGCAACGTTTCATTATTCAAAGGGAAAAATCACATGGACGAAGAGTATTTTTAAAGATACACTTGCTGTTTTATTTGATGCAATTAGAAATGAAGAAAGAAACGGAGATATTCTTAAAGGTATTGAAACAAAATTATACAAAGCTACAATGAATATGATGAGAACATTAAAACCAGTAAGTATTACTATTGTTCCAAAAGACGGTACTGAGTTTTACTTAGACATTCTTGATACAAGCGAGCCTAAAAAAACAAAAGTATCTTTAATGTTTAAAACAATCTTTTTTTACAATGTAGATTTTGCAAAAACGGTATTATTAGGAAAATAAAATGATAAGAGATCACAGAGAAAGAGATGATATTACTATTGGTTTAAAAGTTAAAGTAGTATTAAAAAAAGATCAACGATCTGGCATTTTAACAGTGGGGAAAGTTAAAAAACATTTAACTTCTTCTGCTTACCATCCAAGAGGTATAAAAGTTATGCTTGAAGATGGTCAAGTTGGACGTGTACAAGAATTTATACTATAAAGATTTGTTTCTTTTTTTTAGCTTAAGTTAAATTCATCATTCTCTTTTAAATACTTATATTTTAATTGAATATTATTTTTTAAAATATAGTTTTGTGTTGTATGGGAAATATGCATTAAATATGAATTTTTAGCCTTTAATATATCTAATACTTTGCTTGCTTGAATATAATTAAAATGATTTTCTTTTGTTTTGTTTTCATCATAACATGCATCTATAAAAACATAATCTAAATTTTTTGTTTTTAAAAAATCCATAGTTTTTTCTTTGATATTAAAACAATCAGATAAATATGCTATTTTTTTATTCTTATATTCAAGTAAATAACCAAGCGTTTTTTTTGAATGTTCTAAAGGAATAGCTGTAAATTTTATACCTTTTATTTCTTTTGATTCAAAATCCTTAATTATATTATATTGCATCGAATGCGGATGTTTAAATAAATCAGAAAAACCATTTTTATCTTGAGGGTGGAAACATTTAATAGTATCAAAGGAATGTCTTAAGCGTAGTAGGCCTAAACAATGATCTGCATGAAAGTGTGTTAAAAACACAGCTTCTATTTTTTTAGAATCAAAAATATTACTTATGTTTTCGTGTCCAGCATCTAATAAAATAATAGAATTGTCTATTTCTATATAGGCACAAGTAGATAAATTGACTTTTTTATCTTTTCTATATGATCCACATACTTCACAAAGACAATTATGTACGGGAATTCCTGCACTATCAGCCGTTCCTAAAAACGTAATTTTCATTTTTCTTCTTTTATTTGGGATAATAAATTTAATAAACTTTCACTACTTGTACCAATATCCTCTGAGTTATCAAAATGAATAAGATTATTTGATTCTATGCAAGCATAAGATCTGTTTAATCTTTCTTCTATTTCATCTTTATTTTCTCTTGCTCTTTTTATTAATCTTTTTCTTAGTTCTTCTTTTGGTACAGTGATATTTATTGTATAAACATTATCATAAAAAGCTTCAAAATCTTTAATACTTGAACGAGAAATTGAAATTATATTTAATCCCTCTTTTATGGAATTTTTTGAAATTCCATAAAAATTATTATGAGCTGCCCAAGAAGATACGAAAAATTTGTTAATTTTTAAAAGATCAAAAGCCAAAGGATCCAAAAAATAGTTCTTTTCATTTAAATCCGCTTCTCTTGTAATATATCTTGTAATAAAATTAGCTTTGTTTTTTAAAGATTTCTTTATATTCTTTAATAAAGTATCCTTACCCACACCACTAGCTCCAACAATTAAAACTATTTTTTTTTGCATTTTTTATAATCCTAAAATGCATCTATATGTATGTACCATCTAATCTCCTTATAATTTATAGTTTTTCATAGCATTATAAATAGGTTCGCCATCTTTTATTGTTAAAATAACTTTTGGAATATGAGAATCATCTATTACAATAATATCTGCTATTTTATTCTCTTTTATCTGTCCTCTGTCTTCTAAGTTTGCATATTTAGCAGGGGTGCATGTAATCATAGAAAAAGCTTGTGCAAGAGATAAGTGACTATCTTCTTGTATTTTATATACTGCTTGTAACATAGAAGCAGGGTGATAATCAGAGCATAAATATTTACACACATTTTCTTTTACTAATGTTATTGCTGAAATATTCCCACCTTGTGAGCCACCTCGTACAATATTTGGGGCTCCCATTCCAGTGGCCATTCCATTTTTTACTGCATGTTTAGCAACCTCTAAATCTAGAGGAAATTCTGATATTTTAACACCTAAAGAAAACAAAGCATCAAGTTTTTCAATACAATCATCATCATGACTTAAGAGTGTTAAATTATGCTCTTTTACACAAGCTATTAAATCATTGATTTTCGCATCATTTTTATTTGCTTTTTTATCTACTACTTTTTGTACTTCTTCTTCATTTAGACCATAATAATTAGAATAGTATGTTTTAAAACTTTGCAAAGATTTAAATTGCCCTTGTCCTGGAGTATGGTCCATTAACGAAACTAAATTTACCATGCCTTTTTTAATTACTTCTTTTATTGGTTCAACTGCTTCATCGCTTGATAATTCAAATCTTGCATGAATTAAATTATCTACGCCTAAGTGTTTTTTATTAGCTTCATATATTTCTTCTATTTGCTCTTTTGCTAAATCAATACTTCTTTGTTTTTTGGGATTGTCTTCAAAGCCAATAGCATGAAACATAGTAGTAATTCCACACATGGATAGTTTTTTATCTAATTGTGCTACTGCAAATGCTATGGGGAAAGATGCACCCACTCTTGGTTCAATCTCTTTTTCAATTGCATCTGAGTGTAAATCAACAATTCCAGGTACAATTTTTTTATCTCCTAAGTCTAAAGCGATTTCATTTGATTTGTAAGTATCAATACTTTTTATCATTGAACCTTGTATTACAATATCAGCCTCTATAAACTCTTGATTTATTAATACGTTTTTACTTCTTAATACTGTTTGCATTTTTTTATCCTACTCTTTTAAGTTCATAAATTGAATCACTAATACTTTGCATTGCTTCTAAGTCATGGAAAATACCAATCATTGCCACACCTTGTTTTTTTATTTCTTTTAATTTTTCAATTACTTTCATTGTATTTGTTTTGTCTAAAGATGCAGTTGGTTCATCAAGGAATAAGAGCGACTTAGGTGCTATTATTCCTTTTGCAATATTTACTCTTTGCTGCTCTCCTCCTGAAAAACTTAAAGGAGAGAGATTAAATAATTCTTCTCTAATTGATAAATAAGAAAGCATTTCTTTTGCTTTTAATCGCGAAATTTCTTCACTTTCACCTTTTAAAACCAACTGTTCACTCACAACATCAACAGCTGATAATCTAGGCAGGATTTGTAAAAATTGAGATACATATCCAATGCTGGATTTTCTTAATTTTAAGATTTCACTTTGTGATGCTGTGGCTATGTTTATTAATGTGCCATTGTCTGTGTAAAAATTAATTTCACCAGAGCTAGTTGTATATGTTCTAAATAATGTTTTTAAGATTGAAGATTTTCCAGCTCCACTTGGTCCATAAAGAGATAAAAACTCTCCTTTTTTAACGCTTAAATTGATATTTTCAAAAGCGTTTACTCTAACTCCCCCTTGGGTATGAATTGTAAATGTTTTATGTAAATTTTTAACGTCTAATCTAATCATTTTTTTCCCTTAAAGTATTGAAGATACAAGTAATTGTGTATATGGATGTTGAGGATCTTCTAAAATTTGATCGGTCAAACCATTTTCTACAATTTGTCCATTTTTCATAACAACAGTAATATCTGTAAGGTGTTTTATAACCCCTAAATCATGTGAAACAACAATCATTGCAAAACCAATTTCGTGTTGTAATTCTTTAATTAAATCTAGTATTTTTGCTTGTACAGACAAATCAAGTCCTGTTGTTGGTTCATCTAATAAAAGAATCTTAGGATTTGAAGATAAAGCTTTAGAAATTTGTATTCTTTGTTGCTGTCCCCCTGAAAAGTACTCAGGATAATCATCAATTCTGCTTGTTGGAATTTCTGTTTTTTCTAAAAAGTATAACGCTCTTTGTCTAATCTCTTCATAGTTTTTATTGCCACTCATTATTATTTTTTCAGCAATATTACCACCTGAAGAAAAATTATAGTTTAAACCTAATCTTGGATTTTGATAAATCATTGACATTAAAGAATTTCTTAAATACGCTAATTCATTTAAATTTGCATCTAAAATATTCTTTTTTTTGCCATTTTTATTTACAAAATCTTTAACAAATATTTCACCATGACTTTTTTCCAGGTCTTGGTAAATAAGTTGTAAGAGTGTCGATTTTCCAGAACCACTCTCTCCTACAATTCCTAAAACTTCGCCTTTATTTAAGGATAAGTTTATATTATTAACGCCAACGACACTATTACATCTAGGGCAAATTGAGCTATTAACATTGGCACCTGTTGAATCTAAACACTGTGAACAAAATTTTCCAAATACTTTAGATACGTTTTTTATATTTAATACCATTATTTTTCTCTCTTTTGATTATCACAAAAATCTGTATCATTACAATAAAAATTTACTTTTCCATTATCATCATAAACTTCATCTAAAAAGGATGTAGAACATCCACAGCGTTGACATTCTTTATTATCAAAATGTTCAACTTTAAATTCTTTATCATCAAACTTTAAAGGTACAACTTTTGTATAGGGTGGAATCGCATAAATCTTTTTCTCTCTTCCTGCTCCAAAAAGCTGTAAAGCTTTACAATTATTAAGTTTTTGCGTATCATATTTAGGAATAGGGCTTGGGTCCATTGCATATCTATCGTTTACCATTACTGGATACCTATTTGATATTCGGCTATCTCCAAACATTGAAGTATCTTCATATAATAAAACCCAAAGTTTTGAATAATCAGCATTTGCATGCAAAATCTTTTGTTTAGAAGAATTTGGTTCAACTGGTTCTAAAATATCAGGTGTAGGAACTTGATATACTAATACTTGATTCTCTTCTAAAGCCAGTTCGGGAACTCTGTGTCTTGTTTGTATAATTGTGGCATCTTTTGTATGGCTTGTTGTTTTAACCTTTGTAACTGATTTGATAAAATTTCTGATATTTACCGCATTTACACTACCATCACAACCTTGATCAATTACTTTTAAGGTATCTTTTTCATTTATTATGGACAAAGTAATTTGCAAACCTCCCGTTCCCCATCCTCTTGCTATTGGTAATTCTCTTGATGCAAAAGAAACAATATACCCAGGAATTGCTATTGCTTTTAAAATAGATCGTCTAATCTCTTTTTTCGCATCTTCATCTAAAAATCCATATCTCATTAATTTGTCTCCTTTACATATTCTTTTGCACATTTGAAAATCTGATAATCCGTTTGGAAAGTTACATAATGTGGTAATTTAAAATGACTTGTCATTCCAAAGGATTCAATACCATCTAAATGATGCATAATCATTTCATAATCAGCAGCTAAAATATAATCAGAACCAACAGAATAAGGTTTGTTGTAAAGTGTTAAATCAGTAATAGCCATGGAAATAGTTTTTGTTTCATTTTTTCCAAAACAAAAACCAAAACCAGTAGTTAGTTTTGTATCTCCTTGATCATCTTTATTAAATGTTCCCGCACATTCAACTGCCGTTGCTTCAATTTCACCAATTAATACTTCTTTTTTTGTAAAAGGATGTGTGAATTTAATATCTAAAGTACCAATTCTTAAATCCCCAATAGTAGGATGAACATCCCCATAACCTCTCATTGTTGTATACGAAACTGCTAATAAACTCCCACTCTCAGCTCTGCTCATAACTTGTAAAACGGCACTTCTAGGATAAGGGGCATTTGGATAATTTCTTGTAATATCCCAAATAGTTTTATCTTTTTTAAGTTTTTTAATTAAGTTTTGCTCACGTAAAGGAGTAAGTGCAGATTTAATTACATTGTTTTTATCTGAATAGTTTTCTAAATCTACCTCTTCTTTTTTTATTTCATTTAAAAGTTTTATTTCATAATCATTTGAAGGCCCTAATAACTGTCCTCCTTTTATATCTTTAAATGCGGATGAAATACGCCTTTGCAATTTCATATTATTTACATCTAACTCTTTTGCTATTCCAATTCTTTGACACGTTGATCGGTGAGCTCTTAAAAAAAAGGAAGCATTTAAGAGATCTCCTGCTGATCTTTTGATAGCTTTCGCTGCTAGTTTTTTACTATATAATGAAGCTTCACTAATTACTTTATCAATTGAAAATGTTAAAGTATTTATTAAATCTTCATCGTTAATATTATTTTGTTCTTTTGAATAATCATTATAATAAGATAAAGAATTTTTAATAGCTTCTTCTCCACCTTTTATTGCGTAAAATGCCATTATATTAACTCCAATTTTGTTGTTCTTGATAGTGAAAGGACTTCATTTTTTTCATTTAAAAAAAATACTTCATTTCCCAAAGGATATAAAGAATTTTTTTCATTAAAAGAGTCAATAAAAGATTTATTTATTGGTAAAAAGACTTCTTTAGCTTTATTAATGCCAGGTCCTGTTAATAAAACCTTTAAACCTTTAAAATTTTTGCACTTAAAAACTAGTGTTGCTGATAACTCAGGCTCTTTATCTTTTCCTATTTTTGCTTTTAATAATAAGTTTTCATTTACTTCATCGCAAAAAATGTAATCAGCATTTGTAATTTCTTCTTTTGTACTATTCGTAATTGCTTCAATTAAAGAAAAATCTTCATCTCCTTCATAAAAAAAACTTACTTCAGAATACAAAAGTGTATTTGCTATGGCTAATATATTTGAGTTAAAAAGAGATTGTATTTTTTCAATCTTTCCAGGTTGTGCTAAAGTATTCATTAAGGCTTTAAAGTTATTTCTATTTATTTGTTCAATATCATTATTTTTCATCTGTTTTCCTTACATTAAATCAAAAGAGACTTTAGTTGAATTAACTTTTTTATTTCTCATTTTTATTTTTTTATTTTGATCTTCTTTTGCTTTTTCTAAGAGTTCAATAATTTCATTTTTGTAAATATCTGCTTCAAAACAAGCATCTAAAACAGCTGTATATAATGATAAATCATAATTAGAATCCATTACCATACTCCAGCCTTTTGTTTTGTTTACTTCTAAAATGGTAGAAGTAACTAAAACTTCTCCTGCATAAAAACTTCCATTTGAAATGGGGTCTTTTACTGGAACTAAAAGTGTTTGTTCACTTGCTTTTGTTAAAACCCTTATCTTGTGGTTTTTATTAATTATTTTATATATATTTTCTAGTTTTTTTATGTCTACTTCTTGGCATAAAACATTAATATCTTCTCTTTTCATTAAATAAACCTTTTTCTAATACTTGAACTTATTTTGTCTAAAGTCCATACTGTAATAATTATAATTATGATAATTGTACATACATCAGAGTTCTCAAAAGATCTCATTTTGTCAAATAAATAAAAACCAATTCCACCAGCTCCCACAAAACCTAAAATTGAAGCGGATCTCACATCTGATTCAAATCTATATAAAGCCATGGATACAAAATGAGGCATTGTTTGAGGAATCACTGCAAAGATTAAAACTTTTATAAAACCTGCTCCTGTTATATTTAAAGCTTCTACTGGGCCTGGATCAATTGCTTCATTGCCTTCACTTAATAGTTTTGATAAAACGCCTGCTGTATGAATAGCAAGTGCTAAAATTCCAGCCATTGGGCCAAGGCCTACAGCTGATACAAAAATTAAAGCCCATATGATTTCATTAATGGATCTAAAAACATTGGCTATAAATGTGGCAGTAGAATAAATGACATTTTTCAAAACTCTATGAAAAGCAGTCTGTCCAGGTATTAGAATATTAATAATATTTTTTGAACTCATATATGATAATGGAACAGCTAAAAGTATTGATAAAAACAAAGCAACAACTGCCATTTGAATAGTTTCTAACATAGACAGAGCATAGGTATAAATATCCGCTGTATTTAAATTTGGTGGGAAAAAACCACTTCCTTCAATGTCTTTTATTCCTCCAATATAATCCCTCATATAATCAAAACCATTGATTAATGAATAAAAACTCATCTCCGTATCATTCCAACTTTGAGCTAGAATAAATAAAAAAACAATAATTACGCTTAGTTTTGTTTTTGTAAAAGGATTGCTGCTAACTCTTAACTCTTCAATATTCATTTCTTTTCCTGTTCTCAGGCAAAGTTAAACTTTGCCTAAAATATTATTTTTTATTTTTTAATTCTTTTTTTAATTTTATTAAGGCTCTTACTGAATCATATAAAGAATCATCTGCTTTGATGAAACCTTTGTTTTTAAGTTTTTCTAAACCTTTTGGATCGTTATATGATAAAAAAGCACCTTTGATTGCCATTTTTAGTGATTGAGGCATATCTTTTCGTACAGCAATTGGAGCTCCTGGAATTAACTGCGAAGTCCAAATAATATTAAAATCATCTCTTTTCCATTGTTTTCCTAAACCTCTATTAAAATCTAAGTTATTAGTAGATGCAGCATCTATTTTTCCAGCTTTAATAGATAAAATTGAAGCTTCGTGACCTCCTGAATATAGTACTTTAGAGAAGTATTTTTTAGGATCAATATTGTTTTTTGCAAACATAATACTTGGAACTAATGTTCCTGATGTTGATTGTGATGAGGTAAATGCCCATCTTTTATTTTTAAGATCAGCCAGAGTTTTTAAGCCAGAACCTTTTTTTGTAATAATTGTTCCTCTGTATCCTGGTAAGCCTGATTCAGCATCCACTTCAACAACTAATGCTTCTGCATTTGCTCTTCTTGCAGCTTCTACATAAGACTTAGGTCCTAAATAAGCAACATCAATACTCTTATATCTCATACCTGTAATAACACCTGTATAATCCCCAGCTAATTGAAGTTTTACTTTAATACCTAATTGTTTTTCTAAATAATTTGCTAAGGGCAAAAAGTTTTCTTTCATAGAAGTAGAACCAGCAACTGGAATAGCTCCAAAAGTAATTTGATCTGGCCATTTTTCTTGTGCCAATAAGCTTGAGCTTAAAACCAAAGCGCTAAGTGTTAATTTTTGTATTAATTTCATGTTATTCCTTAATTATTTGTAGTATAAATTTTGTCAATTATTTCATCACTTAAGTTTTCGCATTTATCATCAAAAACAATAAGTCCATCATTAACACCAATAACCCTAGTACAGTATTCTTTTGCATATTCAATATGATGTAAATTTGCAATAACTGTAACCCCGTATGTTTCATTTACTTTTTTTAAAATCGTCATAACTTTTTTAGCACTTTTAGGATCAAGTGCAGAAACTGGCTCATCTGCTAGTATTATTTTGGGTTGCGCGGCAAGTGCTCTTGCTATTGCTACACGCTGCCTTTGTCCACCTGAAAGTTCATCACATCTTTTAAGTGAATATTTACTCATATCTACAATATCCATGAATTCTTTTGCTTTTTTTAGCTCCTTTTTTTTATAAAATTTAAGTATTGCTCTTGTGAGTGGTATTTCTTTTAACATTCCACTAATTACATTATCAAGTACAGATAATCTATCGACCAAATTGTAACCTTGAAAAATAACACCTATTTGTTCTCTTAATTTTCTTAAATTCTTTTTTTTAATATTATGTAAGTCATAATCCAAAACTTCAAATTTCCCATCAAATACTTTTATTCCTCCTGTAATTGCCATAAGAAGTGTGGATTTACCAGCACCAGAAGGCCCAATAATCCCGATGAATTCGCCTTTTTTGATTTTGATATTTACATCTTTTAAAATTACTTCTTTTTTATAACCTAAGGTTAGGTTTTTCATTTTTATCAATTTATTTCCTTAATTTAAATTTACTTTGATTTTGCAGATATCAGATCTGAAATAACTTGTGCCATATTCAACTATATTTTCATTTTTGTCTTTTGAAATAGTATTAACAGCTAATAGGGCTACATTATTTGATAATAATAAAAGCTCAGAGATTTCTTTGTTTGCAATAAGGGAGTGAAAAATACAGTTTTGTTTTTTTGTTTCTAAGTTTGGATAGGCTTTTTCTAGTGTTTTATATAAAGAAAAATTATTTTCATCAATATTTAAAAGAAGTTTTGAATATAAAAAAGCATCAAAATAGGAATATGAAAGTGATACAGCTATGTCATTTACATGTCGCAAAAGAATAAATTCTATTACTTTCATATCTTCATTTAAGTTAAGTTCTTTTTGCACTTCTTTAGGACAGGAAATAATTTTGGCACTTAGAAGTTTTGTATGGGGTTCATATCCTAAGTCAATTATTTCAGAAGAAAAAGAACTTTTATTAGAAATAGAATAAGGAATGTTTATATTAGAAATAAATGTACCTTTTCCTTTTAAGGTATAAATATAGTTATTATCTTTTAGTACTTGTAAGGCTTGTCTAATTGTATGTCTGTTCACATTATAGGTTTGTGCTAAAATATTTTCAGAAGGAAGTTTTTGAGAAGTTGCATATTTTTTGTTTTTTATATCATCTAAGAGTGTTTCGAAAATTTGAATATAAAGATGTTTTTTTACTTTCATAAGCTCCCCTTTTTTTACTAAAGGCAGTATAAAATTTTATAATTACATCATGATTACATCTTGTATAGACAAGTTTATGTACTTGTCTAGTTAAAGTCTACCTCACAAACAACCTGTGCATGGTCACTTTGTAAAATACTTCCATTTTGGTTTATTTTCAAATGTGTATCATGTACTTCATACGAAGATATAAGTGCTAAATAATTTTTATTATTGGCATTAAAATGTTTTGAAACAAAAATATAATCCAATACATTTCCTTTTCCTTGATAATATGACGTAGATTTTCTTTTAATTTCTTTTTTTTCAGGGTGTGGATTGTTTATTATTGGCTTAAAATGATAATACGCGTCATATAAGACATAAGCATTGTGTTTTCTTTTAGAATGATAAGCTTTGTTACTTAAAGCATCGATGCTTAAAGAGTACTCTTTGTCGTTTAAATCACACATTAATACTACAGGCAAGTCCAAAGATTCTTTTACATCTTCAAAAAGGGCTGAGGCTTCTTTTAGTCTTAACTCAAAAGAAGGTGAAAAACCTTCTTCTAGTGATTTATCTCTTTGTTCTTTTTTATATTCAAGACTTTCTTCTTTTGTATAAATATATTCAAATTCATTGTCTCTGTTTGATTTTAAGTGTGCCACATATACTAAAATATCCTGTGAAGCTGAGATTTCAATTTGTGCTTTAATTACTTTTCTAGAAAAAGAAAAACTTTTGTCTTTTTGTTTTATTGCCTGTACTTTTTTTATTGGGTATTTTGAAGCCAAAGCAAGAGTAGTTGAAATAAAAGTTTTGGAATTTTCATCTCTTGTTTTAGGCTTATCTACACAAACAAAATATTCAAAACCCAATTCATTGCATAAATCTTTTAAAGCCTCTTGTGAGAATACTTCTTGAAAAGCAATAATATCACAGTCCATTTTAATAATTTGTTCTTTTATCCAAGTGGTTTTAACTTGCCATTTAGCAGCAGTAAACCTATCTTTTTTTATATACCATGAGTAGGGTGGTTCAACAAACTGAAATAAATTAAACGTTGCAAGTCTTAGTTTCATTTAAGCCCTTTCTTTTAAAAAGTCTTGTTTTGAATAAAACTTATATGTTTGTTTTAAAAAAGTAAATTCTAAATACACAGCATGTAATAAAAGCCTAGGGGCTCCTGTGATTTCTAATCGTTTTTCATCACTTGTTTTTCTGTTTAAAATATCATTACAATCATTTTCATTTATTCCATAAATAGGGTCTCCAATTATTCTRTGWCCAAKARAKTCTAAATGTACTCTTATTTGATGTTGTCKTCCAGTTATTGGTATWGCTTGAACTAAAGTAGCATTGTTTTTATATKSAAGWGGTTTAATTAAAGTWSTRGAATCTTTTCCTTCWTYTCCTGCTAACATTTTTAATTTTATAAAWGAASTTGCRTTTTTAATTTTTGCAGWGATTTCACACTCTTCTTTTATYTCTTTCTCAACCCAAGCATAATACNNTTTTTNNTGTATTTTTTATCTTCAAACATTTGTTTTAACATCATCTCAGCATAAGCATTTTTAGATACCAAAACCAAACCAGAAGTTTCAGCATCAATACGGTGTACTAAATTGGCTTGTGAACCAAAATGATATTGTATTTCATCTAAGAGGGTATACTCAGAACTAATAGAAGAAGGGTGAACTTTTACTCCACTTGGTTTATCAAAAATAGCAAAATGAAAAGAATCAAAAAGAGGTTTAAGACCTTTKGTAATGGCTTTAAARATATAGACTTTAATATAACCATCTTTTATCACTTGTTTTTTACGTAAACGATTATTATTTTGGTCGAGTATCTTGCCTTTTGCTAATAAAGATGTAGCAAAAGAAGAAGARAAATCAAGTTCTTTGATTAAATAGTCTTCAATTAAACATTTTTCTTTGATTTCATATTGTTCTTGTATATAAGGCAAAATAACTCTTTTGTTTTTTGCAATTATACCCTATATAAATAAACGATTAACTTTTATTAAGTAAACTTAAGTATAAAAGGAATGATATGAAAAAGATTGGAATGATAGGCGGAATGTCTTGGGAATCTACGGCTTTATATTACAAAGAAATCAATGAAGCCATTAAAAATGAATTGGGTTCTTTGCACTCAGCAAGAATAATTTTAAGCTCGCTTGATTTTAAAGTTATTGAAGAACTGCAACATCAAAACAAATGGAGGGAAATGGCAGATATCTTAAGTGAAGAAGCCCTGTGTTTACAAAATGCAAAAGCAGATTTCATTATTATTTGTACCAATACTATGCATAAACTGCTTCCACAAATACAAAAAAACATAAATATTCCTATTTTACATATAGCAGATGCCACCGCMCAAAACTTACAAAAAAACAATATAAAAAAAGTACTTCTTTTAGGCACTAAGTTTACTATGAGTGAAGACTTTTATAAAAACATACTTATCAATGACTATAAAATAGAAGTAATCGTGCCAAAGGCTTGCGAACAAGATATTATTCATCGTATTATTTATGAAGAATTGTGCCAAGGAATAATAAAAGAGGAGTCAAGAGAACAATACTTAAGTATTATGCGTAGAATAAAAGAAGAATACGAATTAAATGATGTCATTTTAGGCTGTACTGAAATCACTATGTTAATACAAGAAAAGCATACACAAATGGCATTATACGATACCACAAAAATTCATGCATTAAAAGCAGTGCAGGAGAGCTTAAAGTAAAATCTTTATGTTATAATTGCGCATATAAAGAAATGAAAGTTTAAAAAATAAAGACTTTCAAAAGGATAGACCATCATATTATTTAAACAATCAATACAAGAACAATTCAAAAACTTCTGTACAAGAAACAAAGCCACGGATATGGAAAAAGCAATAGAGTATTTTGCTATTTTTGGAGGTTTGGATACAGACATTAATYTGGACAGACCTATTCTTGAATTGATACAAAAACACATCTTAAAAGAATATAGGTTTTTAAGAAAYGATGTAAGTGTACTTACAAATGGGGATAATATATACCATACTATTCTAACAGGACTTGCTTTAGGCGACAGACGAACAAATTCAGCATTTAAGAGAGCTAAAATATCTTTTGATAACGGAATTGATGATATTGATGCTTTATGTGATTTAAACGTAGTAACCCTAGAGCGTTCACAAAAACATCTAACRAATCAATACAGAAGCGAAACAGTATCTGAAAAATTACTTTTTAATGCACCTTTTTTACGYTTYTGGTTTGCATTTGTTTCTCCTATTTTTAAAGGAATTAAAGADAGRAACTATGATGAGTTTTTYAAACGTTATGAAAGCAGAAAAGATGAATATACMGCWYTAGTATTTGAACAACTTTCTCATGTGTTTTTACAAACTATGATTGAAGATGACCCTATTAAACAAATAGGACGGTATTGGGATGATAACAATGATTTAGATATTATTGCTAAAACAAAATCAGGAAAAATAATTGCTGGTTCTTGTAAATTCTCATCTTCAAAAGTGAAAAAAACACTGCTTACAAAACTAAAAGAAACATGTAAGAATATAGAAGTWGAAGCAGATATTTATGTATTGTTCTCAAACAAAGGATATACMACTGAGCTTAAAAACATGAAGGGCCCTGAGCTTAAGTTATATACATCAAAGAGTTTAAAAGCCATTATTTCTTAATGGATCTAATCTCCACTACATATTCCAATCTAAAAGATAAAGCTTTAGTAAAAAKKWTWWWYRWWKWWMYWRMKAWMMRAWWWKNANCATCTTRGRWATYAWTWWAYKRSRMWANATCARKKSWAAAKKAKKWTCAWSWARRTRKMWWWRWTKWWGMWYTTWMRWGAGTTCAAAAATCAAGAAAAAAAACCATCTTTCAAATAGAAGACATAGAAATAGGCAGCTTAATATTATGTGCTGTTAATGGCTCACCCTTAGAAGTAATAAACAAACTAGATGAACTTGGACACACTCACTTTAATTACCTTTCATTTATTAAATACAGCGATTTCGAATTAGCAGAACCTCCTTTTATTATGGATTTTAAAGATGATTATAAAAACAATAAAAAAAAGTATGAAAACACTTATTCTCTTTTAGCAGATAAAAAATCAAAAGAAATATTTAAAAAAGTAATAAACTTCAAAATATCTTTTGATTATCATTTCATGAAAGGTTTTACAAACAATCATGAAGAACAATATTTTGAYAAAGAACTTATTCCAARMATWKMWAATATTWSTTTTGTRGATGGAGGTTCTTATGTAGGAGATACCCTTCCTCAAATTATAAAGAACTTTCCTACTTATAAAAAAATCTATTGTATTGAGCCCAATACTTTGCATCTTAATATTGCTAAAAGAGATTTTGGAACTTTTTCAAATATAGAGTTCATCAATTGTGGTTTGGGAAAAGAGAAAAGTGAAAACTTTGATGATAATGCTGATCAGAATAACTGTGCKCAYGATTATCAAGCTCTAAATATTAATTCTTTGGATAATTTATTAARYGCTGAGGTAGATTTTATCAAACTTGATATTGAAGGKGCMGAACTTGATACTATWRWAGGTGCCAAAAATACWATWMWAAAAAATCATCCTATTTTRGCTATTTGTATTTATCATAAAGCAAGTGATTGGTATAAAATACCATCTTTAGTATTAGAGATTGAACCTAAGTATGATGTTTACTTAAGACACTATATGGAAGGGATCTACGAAACAGTAATGTACTTCATCCCTAAAGCTTGATCTTTTTACGAATCTCCGCGTTGAAACTTTAAATTTATTCAATCATAGACTGTGTGTCTACTCAATCATAAATTTAAAGCTTCGTCTTGACCTTCAAAAAAATATCAAGCTTTAGAAAAAAAGTCATCTTTTAAAAGATTATAATAAATTCTACGCCTTCATTTTCTGTACTCGTACATGAAATACTTCCATTTAATTTTGATGTAATAAGCGTATAAATAATATTTAAACCCAAACCTGAGCCTCCATTCTCTCTGTTTGTTGTAAAAAATGGATCAAATATTTTATGTTGATTTTCTTCTTTTATACCTTTTCCATTATCTTTATAAGAGAGAGTGATTTTATTTTGTTCTTCTGAAATTGAAATAGAAATATCTCCTTGTTCATTTTTTTCAAAACCATGAATAAGTGAGTTGGTAATCAAATTTGTAATAATTTGTGAAAAAGCCCCTGGATAAGAATTTATTTTAATATTTTCATCACAAAGAATATTTATATTTATCTTTGTTTTTTTCGTAATAGAATGAATACTTTCTAAAATTTCGTGAAGATACTTATTTAAATTAAACGTTCTTTTTTCTTCACTGCTTTGATCAACTGCAACTTGTTTAAAAGATCTAACTAAAGAAGCAGCTTTTTCTAAATTTTTATGAATTAATGAATTTAACTCTTTTGAGGTAGATAAATATTCTTCAAACTCATCTTTTGTCATTTCCTCGTTTTTATATTGTTTGAAAATATCAAAATTCAAATCTTGTAAGTGGGTTATTCCTGTTAAAGCAATACCTACAGGAGTATTTATTTCATGTGCAACGCCTGCAACAAGTCCACCTAAAGAAGCCATTTTTTCTGATTCAATTAATTTATCTTGTGTTTCTTTTAAATAACTTATGGTTGTTTGTAACTCTTCATTTGAATCTTCTAATTCATCATTACTTCGTTCTAAGTCTTTTGTTCTTTGTTTTACTTTATTTTGCAAATTACGGTTTAAGTTTTCAATTTTTTCTTTTGCTTTATTAAGTTCTGTAATATCAACAACTGTACCAATAAGACTAAGAATATTTTTATCTGAATTTATAAAAATATTTTTGTGAGAGATAATATCTCTTAGTTCTTTTTTCCCATTAAAAACTTTTGTATAATAATTTTTTGAAATCTTTTTATCAAAAATTTCTTTATCGGTTTTTTCTGAAATTTTAATAAATTCATTGTTTTGTAATTCTTTCATAGTTTTATTAATAATGTCTTTTTTATCAATACCTAAAAAATCTGAAAAAGACTGATTACATGTTAAAAACTTAAAATTATTATCTTTTATGTAAATAGGAATATTGACTGAATCTATTAATGATTGTTGAAAAGATACTTGTTCTTGTATTTCATCAATTTTATCTTTTAGATAATTTTTCATTATTTTCATTTTTTTAGCCAATTGTCCTATTTCATCATTTGTATTAATTTTTATTTCATAATCTAAATTTCCTGAAATAATTTCATTCGCAGCAGTTTCAAGTTCTTTAATCTCTTTTGTAAACATATGAACAAAATACGAAAGTATTAAAATTAAAAGAAATATTAGAACTAAAGAGAATTGTATTGTATCTTTTTTGTATTCTTGAATTTGTTTATGAATTATTTCCTGAGTATAATAAATAAAAAGTTTTCCAATTTCTTCATTATTTATAACAAGAGCTATTTCACTTTTTATTGCATTAATATCTTTTGTATTTTTATTATTCAAAGTGATGTTAATTGTACCTGTGTGATCTTCTAAAATTATTTTTACTATATCTTTATCTGTATACAAAGAGTTTAGGGTTGATTCTATAATTTCTTTATTAAAATCATAAAGCAGTTGTGACATATTAACTTTATATATTTCGGAATTATAAGAAATTTTATTCTTTAAAGAACTTATTGAGTTTTTTTCATTAGATTCTAGAATATGATTAAGAAAAAATGAAAATAATAATGAAAATGTTATTAAAATAGTTAAAAATAGTTTTACAAAAACACTCATTCTTTCTCCTACTATTGACTAATTTATTCTAATCATATAATTATACAATTATCATTAGATTAAAGTTATAAACTAAGTATAATTATAAAAGTTATATACTTTTAATAAAGGTGATTTATGAAAATACTTATAATACTTTGTATTTTACTTCAATATTACATTTTTGCCAATAATATTAATATAGAAGCTCCAAAATCAAAATACGATACCAATCATAAATACTATTATAATTTAATTCAAAAAATACTAAAGATAACAGAAAAAGAGTACGGAAAATCACATCTACAATATAATCGTGTATATGAGCAAAGAAGAATGTTTGTCAACTTAAAAAAAAATAAAGAAATAAATCTTGTTTGGGCAGGCGTTTCTTTAGAAAGAGACAGAGACTTTCTTAGTGTTAAAATACCACTTACTAAAGGTTTACTTGGTTATAGAATATTTATAATTAATAAAAAAAATAGTAAAATTTTTGATGCTATTGAAAACATAAAGGATTTGAAAAAATTAAAAGCCTGTCAAGCTGTCCATTGGCCGGATACGGATGTTTTAAAATATGCTGGTTTAAATGTCCTTGAAAATACTAATTATGAACGAATGTTTTTGCAAGTACTTAAAGGAAGATGTGATTATTTTCCAAGAGGCGTAGGCGAAGCGTATAGAGAAGTAGAGGTGCGAAAACAAATTTATAATGATTTAATAGTATATAAAAAAATAATATTATATTATCCTTTTCCAATGTATTTCTTTTTTAATAAAAATAACCAAGGATTAAAAGATAGAATTGAAAAAGGTTTAAGAATAATGATAGAAAATGGTTCTTTTGACAATTATCTTAAAACATCAAAAAATACAAAAAATCTTTTTCCCTTGGATAAATGGATGAATGTAAAAATTTTCAAATTAAAAAATCCATATTTACCAAAAGACAGTGATATTAATAATGAAAAATTATGGATTCTTCCAAAAGACTAAAAAGACATTTTTTATTTCTTTTTCAGCATAAAAGTAGAACCCTTATTCTCTATGCTTTTAACAGTAATTGCATAATTAAATCTGTCACATATTTTTTTAACTATTGATAATCCTAAACCAAGACCATTCATTGAAGAAGTCCTTACTTTCTCAACCCTGAAAAAGCGTTCAAAAATCTTATTAATGTCTTCTTTTTTTATTCCTTGGCCACTGTCTTCAATCATGAAAACAATTTCATTATTCATTTTTTTTGCCAAGAGCCTGATATACCCACTTTGGGTATATTTTATTGCATTGCTTAATAAGTTTGAGAGTACTATAAAAAGGTATTTTTCATCAAATTGAATTTCTAGATTTTCTTCAATATCAAGTTTTAATTCCAGATTCTTTTTTTCTAAATGACTCAAATTTTGTTCAATGACATCAAAAACTACCTTATCTAAAAAGGCTTTTTTATTGTGAAATACTTCTTTATCTAATTTTGCTAATAATAAAAAGTTTTCAATTATGTCTTGTAAGTTTTTTTGTTCTTTATCAATTATTTGTAAAGTTTTTTCTAATTCTTCTTTTGAGATATCCTCTTTTTTAGCTAAGTCAATTTCACCTTGTATAATAGTAAGAGGTGTTTTTAATTCATGAGAAGCATCTGCTGTAAATTGTTTAATATTCTCAACACTGTGTTGTATATTTTCAAGTAATACATTAAATGAACTACTTAAATCATCAAATTCATCTTTTCCACCATGTAGTTTTAAACGCAAAGTTAGGTCCGCTTTTTTTTGTAATACTTTTAATTCTTCTAAGATTAATTTTAGAGGAAAAAGTGTTTTAGAAATAAGAAAATAAGCGAAAAACCCAAGTACGAGATACAAAATAATATTTAATACAATCAGTAAAGTAAAAAAATCCTCAAAACTCTCTTCAATGTTATTTGAATTTAAAGCTAAAAATACAAGATACTCTTTATCATTTTTTGAAATAAGTGACATAGTTAAAATATAATTATCTATTTCAATATGTGTAAGATCTTGATATTCTTCATATAACTCAACTACGCGTTCTTGTGATATTTTACTTAGAATTTCATCTTCATCCGCTTCATAATCGTCTTCTTCTTCTAATTCATAAAATATTCTTTGTGTTTTATACGCGGATGTATTTGTAAAAACTAGGCTATTATTTTCAAAGATAAGTAGAATGGTAGATTTTAAATCTATATTTTTATCAAAAGTATCAAAATTTTGATTTTTTGATTTTTTTATATTTTCTATTACTTTCTTAGTATTAGTTTCTAAGTTTTCAAGGCTTTTTCTTTCTTGATTTTCTTTAAATACACTGACTGTTAGAAAAGACAAAACACTTAATGCAATAAATAGAATTAATAAATACGAAAAAAAGAGTTTGTTTTTGATAGATTTCATTTTAAAATATATCCTATATTTTTAATATTGTGAATATAGTTTTCATCATACATTTTATCAATTTTATTTCTAAGTCTATAAATATATACTTTTACTAAATTGCTAGCATTGTTATAATTCATATCCCAAACATAATCAATAAGCATACTTTCACTAAGCGTTTGGTTTTGATTTTTCATTAAACACTCAAGTATTGCAAATTCTTTTGCCGTTAAATCAATGACTTTATCTTTTCTTTTTACAACTTTTTTTAAACTGTCTAAGCTTAGTTCTTTAAAACTAAGAACAGAAGTATTTGATGTACCTCTTCTGCTTAAAGCACGAATTCTTGCTAATAGTTCATGTAATGAGAAAGGTTTTTTTATATAATCGTCCGCGCCTGCATCAAGACCTGCAATCACATCTTCTTCTTCACTTTTAGCTGTTAAGATAATAATAGGGCTGTTGATTTTATGAATTCTTACTTCTTTACATAATTCAATACCATTTATAAAAGGAATCATAATATCAAAAATCATTAAATCATAGGTATTATTGGTCGCTAAATAAAAGCCTTCTTTTCCATCACTTGCAATATCAACTGCATGGGCTTCTTCTTGTAAACCTTTTTTTAAAAAAGCAACAATGCTGGGATTATCTTCGACTAATAGTATTTTCATTTTTTCTCATTTTATTCTATTTGTAATTTTAGTGTAGCTAAGTTTAGCAAACAAAGTAAAAATCAGAAAAATTTACTTTGTTCTTTTATATATGTGTTCGCGCACATTATTAGGAGTTTTCTTCTTTTAGTGGGATATTTTCTCTGTATTTTTTAATCTTGTTCCAGTTGAATTACAAATATTTTCCCCTTGTCTCTTTTTGCTAAAACTTCTATTTCATCTCCTATTTTAAATTTATTATCTTGTATGATGAAGCTATCATCATTTACGATTACTTCTTTCCCATCTATAATCCATGTTCCATTTATTTTGCCCAGTGGTTTTTTTTCTAAATTACCTTCAAAACTATAGTTAATACCTTTTTGCATAAAAACTCTGTTTTCATCTGAGAACTCATCAAAATGTGTTTTATGCTTTTCTCCTGCAAATAGTGCAAGGGGTAATAATACCGCCAGTGTTCCTAGAGTGATTTTTGTTGTTTTTTTCATTTTCTATCCTTTTTTGTTTTTGTAAGAGTATTTTATAGGACAAGAATAAATTCAAAGTGTATACAAAATGAATTTTTATTCATTTTAGAAAAGACATTTAATATATAATAATATACTTTGTATTACAAAGTAAAATGTGATACAATGTCTTTAGAGAAAAATAAGGAGAGTAAATGTTAAAAAAAATGATTCTACTTCAAAGTCTTTTGTGTGTGAGCCTATTTGCTACGACTGCTTTTAAAAAAGAGATTTATACTTTTAAGAACAGAGTATTAAAAACAGCTATTTTGTATCCTACATTTGATAAGCAAAAAGAAGTATTTGCTTCCAATGCTGTTTTTAAAGGTTTTGAAGCAAGTAGTAACTCTGCAATAAAAGATGAAAAGTTTCCTCTTCTTATTTTTGCACATGGAACAAGTGGAAATTGGAGAAACTTATCTTGGTTAGCCAATGATTTAGCAAAAAACAATATTGTACTGGCATCTAATCACCCAGGTTATACCTCAAGAGATTCAAATCCAAAAAGTGTTTTAAGAGTATGGAAACAAGCAAAAGATGTGAGTTTTTTAATTACGCAAGCATTAAATTCCAAATTTAAAAACAATATTGATAAAGATAAAATATATGTTTTAGGCTTTTCTTTAGGTGGATATACAGCACTTGCTTTAAGTGGTGCTAAATTAGATATGAGTACTTATAAAGAATTTTGTGCAAAATACAATGATAAAGCCTGCGAATATTTTAAAGATGCTACTTCTATTATAAATAAAGACTATCTCAAAAAATCCAGTCAAAATCTAAGAGATAAAAGAATCAAAAAAATCATTGCTTTTGCGCCTGGACTAATGCAAGCCCTTACTAATGAATCTTTAAAAAATATCAGCATACCTAGCTTAATAATAGGCGCACAATATGATCATAATGTGCCTGTAGAAACAGTAATAAAAACAAAGTTTACCTCATTTTCTAAAACGATGATATACAGAGAACTAAAAGATGCCACGCACTTTTCTTTTATGCAAGAATGTACTAAGAATGCGCTTCCTATTTTGAAAGAGGAGAATGCGGAGTTTGTTTGTATTGATGGCAAGACTAGGAAGAGGGTGGATATTCATAGAGAAATAAAAATATTGGTTAAAGATTTTTTGAAGTAAAAAATCTTGATATAAAATAAGTTCTTTTTTAAGAGCTCTTGAAAGCTAGCGCATTCGTTCTTTTTCTTTCTTGATTGCAAGAAAGAAACAAAGAAGCAAAGCTGTGTTGTTGAAGGCTTGCAGCTTCCCTCACTTATTATTTTATTCTTTCTGCCCTGCAAAACTCGTTAAAATATGCTAAAGAGCATATTTCTTCACACTCAAACAGTTTCGGGCTGTTTCGAAACAAAAAATAAACGTTCGGCTTCAACAAAGGCAGAACAACGCTCCACGTTTCTCTTATAATATTTTTCTTTTGAAAAGTAAAAATATAAGAAATAAATAAATCAAAGAATAAAAATACATTCCCAACGGCTCTTCCCCTGACTTTGAGAAAGCTAAATCTTTTTATTTTTTAGCGGAAAAAGGATATGACTGTTTGAGCGTAAGCAATGTGCTCTTTAGCACATTGTAGAGAGTTTCATCTCCTAGCTAACAAATAAAAATATTTAGGAACCCGAAGGGCTTTATCAATGTGTCAGTTGCTTCTTTTTGTTTCTTTTTCTGACAATTAAGAAAAAGAAAAAAGCGCAAAGATTACTTTGTATGAGCTCTTGAATAATATTTAGTATTCGATCCTGAAATGTAAAAGAGGAGATTGATTCTCAGGGTGTAAATTTTAAAAGAAGAGAATGCTCAGTTTGTTTGTATTGATGGGAAAGATAGAAATAGGGCGAATGATTTTTTGAGATAATAGAAACTTAGAGTAGGGACATGAAATCAGTAATTTTTACTGTCCGTAATGTGTCCACATTCTTGATATTCTAATTACTTTATCACTTTCTCTTACTTCATAAACGATTCTATGTTTAATATTAATTCTTCGAGAATATGAGCCACTAAGATTTCCTACTAGTTTTTCATAAGGTGGTGGATTTTGAAATGGATTTTTTTTAATAATTTCAATGAGTTCTTTAGCTTTATTTGCCAAATTTGCAGCGGATAGTTTTTTAGCATCTTTTAGTGCAAACTTACTATATAGTATTTTGTATTCTACCATTCAATATCTTCACTAAACTCACTATCTTCTGCATTCATTGAATCTTGTATAGAAGGTGCCATATTAGGTACAGTGTTTAAATATAAAGTTTCTTCTATTGCTTTCCAGTCTTCTTCGCAAAGCATCACAACATTATTTCTTTTTCCAGTAATAAGTACTGGTTCATGTGTTTTTGCTGTTTCATCCATAACATTATAAATATCTGCTCTAACTTGACTTACTGACATAGTTTTTGTCATAACTAACCTTTTATTAACTTTATTACATTGTACTTAATATCGTACGTTATGTCAATAAGTACTGCTCAATGATTTTTAATAAAAAATATTGACAAAATAATTTCTTTGATTAAAAGCGCAAAGGTTACTTTGTAAGCCTATTAAAAAGCGATAGAGTTTTGCAGAAAAAAACAATATAAATATGTAACTTTATGGATATTTAGTGAACTATCAGAAGCTAGGCACTTATATATAAAATGTGGATTTAAAATAATTGATACTAAAAAAAATGAAGAATGAGGAAATGATATATTAGAAGAGTGTTGGAGTTTAACTTTATAACAAAAATTGGTAAATAAGGAAAAGTATTTATAAAGTAAATTTTGACTTACGTAATTTAAATAGGAGATTAATACGATTTAAAATTGCCTAGCAGTATAATTACTGCGAGCCAATTTTTATTGCAGCTCCAGCAAGTAAAACTCCTGAAAACCCTTCTAAACGTCGGCGAGAATTATCTGTCATATTGGAAGTACTTGCTCTTGTGGCCAATAATCCAACTATAGTATATATAATTCCACAAGCACTTATAAATACGAAAGAGAGTATTAATGCTTGTAATAATACATTTCCTTCTGATACCATAAATTGTGGTAAAACGGCTAAATACATTAATAATCCCTTCGGGTTTAAAAAACTTGTGAGAAACCCTTTTGTTAAAGATACAGAAGGTGAATTTTTGACAAGAAGCTTATTTTTAGGCGTAAATGCTGATTTCAACATCATAAATGCTAAATAAGATAGATAAGCTACCCCCAACCATTTAATAGCTAAAAACAACATAGGTGATGCCGCAATTATAGCAGCAACACCAAGAATTGACAATACAGCATGTGCAGTATAACCCAAAAGTATTCCTGCAACGGCACGTGTAACACCAGGTCTGCCATTTGATATACCTTGCGAAACTGCAAACATAATATCTGGGCCAGGTGTTATAATAAGTGGCAGAACTGTAATTAAAAAGAGTAATATAGTTTCTATACCCATCTATTTTCCTATTTCATTAAAGATTTATCAATTATGATATCACAAATCTTCGTAAGTTAAGGAATTCTCTTTGTTTAAATTAAAGGCGATTGTATAGAATATTGGGCACACTTCTTTGATTGAATCTTCATCTTTTACTTACTAATAGGTATAAAGTTAATTCTTTTAGTATTTTAATTTCTAAGATATAACTTTTTTGGAAATGAAATATATAAATAACTAATATGCAATTAAAATGTTTAAAATAAGTTCAAATTTAAAAGTAAATAAAGGTAATTAAAGATATTATTAATTTATTTACTTAAGGTTTTATATGAGCACAACATACATGAGTATAAAAGGAAGTACACAAGGTCTTATTACAGAAGGGGCATTTACTCCTGAGTCAGTAGGAAATCGTTATCAAAACGGACATGAAGATGAGATGTTAATTGAGTCTTATTCTTATGGTTCTTCTATTCCTACAGATGAAAATGGATTTATCTCTGGAATTAGGAAACATCATTCTTTAAATATTTTAAAAGTAACAGACAGAAGTTCTCCTTTACTGTTTGAAGCTTTAAATAAAGGTGAAACACTTAATGAAATTGAGTTAAGATTATACAGAACATCTTATGAAGGTAAACCTGAACATTATTTTACAATAGAATTAAGTGATGCTGTTATTACTAATTTAAGTACCAACAATGCTTTAGAAAGCATTGATTTTAGATACCGAAAAATTGAGTTAAGACATGAAATCTCATCTACTTCAAGTAGTGATGATTTACGTATGGGAATGAATAAAAGTTAATTATGACATTAAAAAATTATATAGATTCAAATTATTCAAGGCGTTTAAATTTCCCTGCTCATATGATGCCCACCTTTGCAAATAGTCATGATATTATTGTTTTATCTCCTGATGCAATGGACAAACTCATAAAAATACAAGATTTCAGACAAAGTATTCCCTCACCTCTAAAACGCCTATGGAAAATACTAAAAATTACAATGGAAACAAGTGCTTCTTATTGGGCAAGTGCAAAAGATATAAGAACTGTTTCTTTATTGGCCAAGGAATTAGGAGCAGGAACTAAATCCTATATAAAACTCTATGGAGGAAAAGCACATATTATACTAAAAGGAAATCCACGCTTAAGAGCTACGTTAAATGCTCCTAGATATGGGGTAAATAATATGAAAGTAATTACCATGGGATTAGGAATAGCTGGTGCAATAAATGCCAGTAAAAAAGGTGGTTATTTAACAATCATTTTATTGTCAGCTTTTAGAATCGCCGATTATGTTTTAAGAGATGAATCTACTTTAGGACAGTTAATAGGTTCTTTAGCTACAGATGTAGTTAAGGTTGGAATTGCAGTAGGAGGTGCTATTCTATTTGCATCTGCTGTAGGAAGCATAATGACTTTTGCAATTGGTCCTATTGTTGCTGTTATCTTTTTTGGAACCTTAATATCTTGGGCTTTATCAGAAACTGATAAAAGTTATGGGCTCACTGAAACCCTAAATTTAGCCATTGATGAGTTTTTGAAAGACCCGAAGAAGAAATTAAGTGAGTCAATTTTTACATATAAAATGAATGAAGCAAGACCAGTTCCATTAGAACTGTTTTTAAGTCCTTAAAGATGAAGAATATGTATGGGAAAGAACCTACTTTATTACAAAAAATTTGGGCTCTTATATTATTTTCTTTATTTTTACTATTAACATTTTACATGTTTTTTGATGCCATAGTATTACTTAGTAAAGGGATAGTCAATAACGAGAACATTCTTGTATTTATGAAAACAAGGATGTATTTTCTTGGAGGTGTAATTTTTTCTATTAATATGTTGATTATGATTATTTATTTATGCATTAGAAATAAACAGTTTTATCCCCAATATCAAAAATACATGTTCTTAGTGCCCTTATTTATAATGTTTATTTTTCCTCACATAATTAGTATCGCTGTTCATCAATATAGTAAAAGTATAAATTATATTGAATGTGAAAAAGAATCAATATATGAATTCAAATATACAAAAATTGTATTTGCAAAAGATGAAGCTAGCTGTAAGACTTATATTAAATGATTAATATCTACTGTAATCAGTTTTTAAAAGAGCCACAGAGGAAACTAAGTGAATCTATTTTTACATATAAAATGAATGAAGCAAGACCAGTTCCCATAGAACTGTTTTTAAGTCCTTAAAATGAAAAACATGTATGGGAAAGAACCTACTTTTTTATTCAAAACTGGGGCAATTTTATTTATTTATTTTATGATGGGATAAGTTTACTTATTCAAGGAATTATGAATAATGAAAGCATTATTGTATTTATGAAAACGGATATGTATTCGTTAGGTGTCGTTATTTTCTCTGTTAATATGCTTATTATAACTATCTATTTATGTATAAAGAAAAAACAATTTTATCCCCAATATCAAAAATACATGTTCTTAGTGCCTTTATTTATTATGTTTATTTTTCCTCATATAATGAGTATAGCTGTTCACCAATATAGTAAAAGCATAAATTATATTGAGTGTGAAGAACAATCAGTTTATAAATTTAAGTACACAAAAATTGTATTTGCAAAAGATGAAGTTAGCTGTAAGACTTATACAAATAAACAGTAATGTTAGATTCCTTACTCTCTAGATATCGCCGATTCAAGGGACAAAGCTATTGTCGTAATGTTTTCCCTTTTACGCTTGCTAGTAGTACTGTCGTTTCCTTTTTTCTTACTGATTCATATCGTGCTTTTTTTCTTACTATTATTGTTTTTATATTGATAGATATAATTTTATCTATTGCCGCATGGTTATATTATCCTAGCGATTTATAAATCTATTTTTTCTATAGAGAGAAGAATAAAGTACGGTGAGTAAGTGAAATAATCTTTCATTAGGCTCTTCCTCTGACTTTGATAAAGCTAAATCTTTTTATTTTTTAGCGGAAAAAGGATATGACTGTTTGAGCGTAAGCAATGTGCTCTTTAGCACATTGTAGAGAGTTTCATATTCTAGCTAACAAATAAAAACATTTAGGAACCCGAAGGGCTTTATCAATGTGTCAGTTGCTTCTTTTTGTTTCTTTTTCTGATAATTAAGAAAAAGAAAAAAGCGCAAAGGCTACTTTGTATGAGCTCTTAAATAGTACAAATATGTTTATGGTAATTTACTATCGTGTCCCCGGAATTCTAAAAAGTGAAGATTCATTCTGGTGGGTATAATTTTTTTAACTATTATATTTGGAGAATTTATTTAAATTGATATATAATGATTTATATAAGTTACCATAAGAATAACTTACTAAAAATCCGACCTTATTAAGGAATCTTTTGAATACATTTTTTTATACGCAAGTTGAAAAAAACGATAAAAATAGAGAGTTAATTGATGCAGCAATTTATTTTAGCATGTTACATAAAGAACAAATATTTCTTGTAAATAAACCATTGGGAGAGAATAAGGAAATATATCCTTATGAAGATAATGCATTGGTATTACTTTCTCCCAAATATAAAATTTTGATAATTAATCTTGTTAATAATGATGAACTATTTGAAGATTATGTTGAAGATTTAATTGAAGATATAGGTTCATTATCAGATAAATTTAATTATAAATCGCATATCGGAAGACCACGAAAATGGCGAAATGAAATGATTTCTGTTATTAAATACAAAAGTAAAATTGATTTAAATGAATTAATGGAATCAAATAAACTATTAAATCCATATCTTCAAAGAAAAAGCGAACTTTTAATTTCACTTTTAACTGGAAGTATCAATGATATTGACAAAGTTCTTGAAGATGTTCCCGAAACAATATTAGATAAGATTAAACGAAAGATTGTTCTTTTTGATGGGGATCAAACAAGATTTATTTATCAAAAAATGGAAGAAAAACGTGTGAGAATACAGGGTTTATCGGGAACTGGAAAAACAGAGTTACTATTGCATAAATTAAAAGAATTGTATGCTGAAAGTAATGATAGTAAGATATTATTTACATGTTTTAATAAAATACTTGCCGGAAATTTAAAAGAAAGAATTCCCAAATTTTTTACTTTTATGAAAGTTGAAGAGCAAATTCAATGGAATGAACGTTTATGGACAGTTCATTCATGGGGGAGTAGAGCAGATAAAAATTCTGGAGCTTATAGCTACATATGTGATTTTTATAACTTAAAATTTAGAACATATAATAATCATGTAACATTTGATAGTGTTTGTAAATCTGCAATAAAAGAACTTGATGAAGAAAATACAACATTAGAATACGCGTTTGACTATATACTAGTTGATGAAAGTCAAGATTTTCCACAATCATTTTTTGACTTATGTGAAAAGGTAACTCGTAAAAATTTATATATTGCAGGAGATATATTTCAAGATATCTTCGACAATAATCTTGAGAATACCACTGATGTGGATTTTTTATTAAGTAGGTGTTATAGAACTGATCCCAGAACGCTTATGTTTGCACATTCTTTGGGAATGGGATTATTTGAAAATCCAAAGCTTAACTGGCTAAGTGATGATGAGTGGAATTCCTGCGGATACATTATTGAGAAAAATGACAACAATATTAAATTATCGAGAGAGCCTCTACGAAGGTTTGAAGATTTAGATGTAGGAAAAATTGAAAGTATGAAACTAGTAGTTAGAGATGAAAATTCAACTACTGTGATTAAGGAAAATATATATAATGGAATTGACAATATAATAAAGGAACATAGCAGTGTAACAATGGATGATATTGCAATTATTTTTATTGATCAAGCGAACTATATCTATCAAATTGCAGATGAGTTGGAAATTGAAATTCCAAAGAAGTATAATTGGGTAGTTAATAAAGCATACGAAAGTAAAAGAAAGATTAGTAATTCTCTTTTTGTTAGTAATAAAAATAATGTTAAAGGATTAGAGTTTCCTTTTGTTATATGTGTGGCTAATAGCATAAAGAAAAGTTTAAAATATAGAAATGCATTATATATGATGCTGACAAGATCATTTATCCAATCTTATTTATTAATTCCAAGTTTTAATGATATTAAAAAACTTGAAGAAGGATTACATACGATTAATGAGGAGAAAGTTATAGAAACAATAATTCCTAGTTATGAAGAAATATCAAAAATGAAGAAATCCATTATTAAATATAAAGAAGACGTTAATATATCTTTTGATGAATTTTTAATTGGTATATTTAATGATGAAAAAATAGATTCAGAGTCCAGAAAAAAACTGCTTCCTATGATTAACAATGTTTTTCACAATGATTTTGATAAAAGTAATATTACAGAATTTATAAAAGCAAATATGAAGTTTATTTAATGAAAAAACTTTATGAGTTTGATATCAATTATGAGTATAAAAAAAAATTTTTTCTTCCAATAAGAAATAAAAATCATATTATTGAGATACTTATGAATAGTGTTAAGTATATGTTACTTTCCCCTTCTGTGGATGATGATAAAATAGAAGGAAAATTAATATTATATGTTGATAAAATGAGTCGATTATTTTTTATTGAAGATGATAAAATCTACTCAATAAACTTCCCTTTTTCTGTCTATGAGAAAGAAGATACATTTAAGTTTTCCTTTCTTTCAATTGATGAGATAAGTTATAAGTTAACTTCTGATGTTATTGAGTTAGTTAATTGCAAACAAGATAATAATAATTGTACACTTAGTTTTTTTGAACCAATATATGAATACGAAGAAGATGAGAATGAGTATATATGGAGTTTTTTACATCAATTATTAACCTTAGAGGATGGGTACTTAAGATATGACCATGATCCAAAGAACTTTAAAAAATATCAAGAAAGAAATGAAGAAGATAAACATCCTTTACATCATCTAGACATATTTTATTCTAGTAACAATAGTTTTAAACTTGGATTAAGGTGTGCTATTGATGGAGATACTTTAATATCTTTTTTAGATTCTTCTAAAGATTGCAAATATATAGATTAGGATTTAATCCTCTGAGAATAAGTCTTCTCTTCTAAATAAATAGGAAAAAATAAAGGAAATAGTCCCCAGTTATTTTTAGAGTATTTAAATTAAATGTGACTCTACTCATTATCCATTGTCTTATAATTTAGAGTTTTCGTCCCTGAGAATGAATCTCCACTTTATAAATAGAATAAGTGGAGAGGAGATTTATGATTACGATAATGACACTTTAGTATCTTTCTCAATCAATCCCTTTCCATAAAAACTCAAAGTATTTCTAAAAGTTGATAAATGAATCTTGATTCCCCTTCTTGCCTTAAAAACACCCTTAGACACTTTTTGAGGTTCTTTGTTCCAAGTTCTAGAGATTGTATACTTACTTAAATATTTAGATAATTATGTAAATTACCCAAGAATTTGGTACAGTTCAAATCAACTGCAAACTACTCTTCTTTCCTCTGTGCTTTATACAACCACTTTTTTTTATAATTTAAACGAGTATCCACATCTTCTGAAATAAAGTTCCAAACAATAAGTCCCTTGTTATCAACTTCAACTATTTCRTCTCTACTAGTTATTAGTGTATTTCCATTCCTTAATCTTTGAASMCCTCKAATWGTTTTGAAATCATTTTTCTCAAACTCCCAAACAATCTTTTTTGTTTYAAAATTATATTCTATTGCTTTATGVGGTTGTCTTACTGCAAATAATAAATTTYCATTTTCTAAAAACGTAGGTTCATGTGGGTTTTTACCAAAGGCTTTTAAGTCAAATTTCCTTAGAATATCTCCCTTAGGTGAAACAATTACCACTAAAGAAAAGTTACGTAAACTTATAAGAGTATTCCCATTATCAAGTCTTTTTGCTGAGTTTACATGGGTCCATCCACCTTTGTTAATATCTTTGTATGGAGAATGATTCAATACATTTTTAGCTTTCCATTGCCATACCAGTTCGCCTTTTTTATTTATTTCTTTAACTTGTGAATCGTCTTTTTTATCCCAACTAATAACAAAAAGAGTATTTCCATTTTTTAAGCGATTGGCATCATGGGTAACTTTTCCCTCATATGACCAAACAATTTTTTTATCCCGATTAACTTCATAAATTCCTGCATGAGGTAATACAAATAATATATTATCATTATCCAAATATTTCACATCAAAACCACTTCCAGAACGTCCCTTTGATACAATATTTGAAGGAACAAAATATTCCCATGTAATCTCACCCTTATGGTTTATCTCAACAATTTTTGCTTTATCAAGTAAATCAGCAAAAATAGTTCTTCCTTTTTGTACCATGTCCTCTTTATAAATACTGATTTTGTATCCATCTTGTGCAAATGCCATACTTGAAAAGACATACATTGACAAAAAATACATAAAAGTAAAGATACTTTTCATGCTTTCTCCTTTTTAATTTCAAGATTATCAGAAATATTATTAATTAAAAATAAAAATTCAAGGAGTCTTCCAACTGCATAGTTTACCCCTAGTAATGAATTGTTATTTTTATCAATAAACTTAAAAGATATTTAACTTGATATGGCTATCATATCCCTAAATGAATATCCATCCCCAAGGACATATATGACCCATCAAAACAAAATGATAATTATTAAAGAACTGCAAGATTCTTTTCTTAAAATCGCATCAGAAAAAAAGAAATTATGGTGGGAAAAATACATGAGAAATGTTATTAACTTTAGAGGTGTTGGAATTCCTGATATTAGAAACTTGCAAAAAGAATGGTATAAAAAACATTTAGAACACTTACGTTATAAAGAACAAATTGAGATAAGCCTTGAATTTTTTAGACAAGATCTGGCAGAAGATAAACTAGCAGGAACGTTATTATTGCAAAACTACTTATTTGATAAAGTATCACTTTCTTATATGATAGAACAATATGATGTGATTTTTAAAGAAGAGCTGATTTATGATTGGAATATCTGCGATTGGTTTTGTGTAAGAGTATTAAGTGCTACAATCAAAAAATATGAAAGAGATGCGGCTGATATTATTTCATCTTGGAGTACTGACCCTTATTTATGGAAAGCAAGAGCTTCTGTTGTTGCTTTCATTGGATTAACAAAAGAGGATAAGTATTATTCTTTTATCTTTGAAAATTGTGCTGTTTTAATACAAAGAGAAGAGCGCTTTGCTAAAACAGCTGTGGGTTGGATATTACATGATATATATAAAGCAGATGAAAAAGTTGTTTTTGATTTTGTGAATAAATATTTAAAATACTTTGACAAAGAGAGTTTAAAGAATGCTTTAAAATATGCGGATAAAGAAGTGCAAAAAAAGTATTTATTAAATCTATCTTAGAATAAATGAAACGAGTACTTGTAAATTAAAACACCTTAGTGTTTTTTTTAATAGTACTGTTTATTGTGTTTTACAAATACAATCTTTTTTATTATAAGAATAATCAACAATCTCATGTCTGGCATTCTCTTGAAACTTACAACAGTCATTTAAAATTTTCTTTAGTTTTTCTTTGGCTCTTTTTGAAGTAGATTTTACGCTTGATAAATTCAAGTTTTTTTCTTTTGCATATTCAACTAAGGACTTTTCTTTTAAATACACTTCATTTAATACTTCTTGTTGTTTTAAAGGTAAGTCTTTAAGTAAGGTTGACAAACAACAAGACAGTTCACTTAACACTGATTCTTCTTGTTCTTCTTCAAAATACAGCTCATAGTTTTGCGTTGTTGTTATTTGCTTATTTCTGTAATAATCTATTATTGTATTTCTTGCTATTTTATACAACCACGCTTGTATATTCTCATCTTCTTTAATGTTTTCTATATTGTTATAGGCTTTTATAAATACTTCATGCAATAAATCTTCTGCTGTGCTTTTATTTGAAACATGTTTTAAAATGAAGTATAAAAGTGCTTTTGAAAATTTAATATAGGCTTCTTCAATTTTTTCTTTCATAATAACTCCTTCTATAGTATAAGACGAAAAAGTAAATAAAAAGTTGCATTATTACAAAAAAACTATGAAATTTCTAAGATGCAACCTTTTTTCTTCTTTTACGTCTTAGTAGTGAAAACAAAAATAAAGGATAAAAGATGAAAAATAATTGTTGTGAAGATAAGAGCAAGTGTACTTGCGAAAACTGTGAGTGCGAAAACTGTGAGTGCGAATGTACTTGTTCAAGTGATAACACTTGTGTGTGTGAATGTAAAGATTGTTGTAAAGATAATACATGTTGCAAGCAGGATGCTTGTTGTAATTAAGAAAAAAGGGAAGTTTTTTAATTTCCCTTTTTTTATATGAAAAATCTACCTAAGTCTATAATTCTTTTATTATTAAGTAAAAAAACTTATAATTTTAAACCTTAAAAATCTGACATATCTAAAAAATAATTAAATATTTAACTTGAATACTACTTAATTTAAATTTTTATTAAGTTTACAACTCTCTTTGAATTATGTGATATACTCTTAATTAAGTTAATGAAAAGGAGTTACTTTGAAAATAAAAATGACCTTATTTGTTTCGTGTGTTTTAGTATTCTTAAGTACTAACTTGTCAGCTGGTAATCCAGGAAAAAATGCAATGAGTTGTGTAAGTGCATCAACCAACTCAAAAACGTATAATAATCTTATTTTTAAGAATAGGTGTTCTTATAAGGTTTTTGTAGTTTGGTGTGGTGACCTAAAATCCAGTAAAAAGAGATGTAGAGGTGGATCTAATTATGGTTTTTATACGCACTCTACGAATATGAAAGCATATTCTAGCAAAAAAACATCTATAAAAAAAGGTGGTTCCTACTCTTATGCGGCTTGTAAAGGTGGAATTAGTTTTGGTTCTAAAGGAATTAAACATCCTGCAAATAAAAATGGACGCTTTACTTGTACTCGAACCTAAGTAAATAAAAAAGAGTTTTTAACTCTTTTTTTATTTACAGTATTTCAAACATTTTCTAAAAATCCTGCCTCCCTCTTCAAAATAGATATTATTCTTTCTTTTTTTAATAATTTAAATAATACTGAACATTAATATATTATTATTTAAAGAAAATAAAAGATTATAATGTTATGATGTTCTGATATTATTATCTATTGTTAATATAAAGGATTTCTAATGTTAAAAAATTTAAGTATTAAATTAAAACTAATTGCTGCATTTTCTCTTATTGCTTTACTTGTATTGTCTTTAAGTACGTATAATATCTTTGCTTTAGAAAAATCAAATGATGGTTTTACAAAATACAAAGAACTATCTGGTCATAGTTTAGAGGCGGATAATATTCAAAGCAATATGCTAATGTTACGAATGAATGTAAAAGATTATTTAACAAATCCTGTTCAAGAAAAAATTGATCACTTTGATCACTTCTATAATAAAACAAAACAAGCCATAATCAAAGCAAAAAAAAATACTAAAGATAAGAAACGAAAAAAACTGGTAAAACTACTTGAAGAAAATTTAAACATTTATAAAGAAAGTTTTTATGAAGTAGTAAATCTTATGAATAAAAGAACAAGTATTTTTAATGATAATTTAGAAGTCAATGCCAACAAGATTGAAAAACATTTAAAAGATGCTTTAAACGATGCGAGTGCTTTAAGTGATTTAAAACCAGCCCTTGGTGTTGCTAATACAATAGAGATATTATTAGAAGCACGTCTTTATACTTCTAAATTTTTACAATCAAGTTCGAATGAAGACTCTGTTCAAATACGTAAAAGATTGTATGCTTTACAGCAAAAAATTGAAAATGTTGAAGATGAACTGGATGATGATGATATTATTGATAAATTAGAAGAAGCCATTGCTTTTGCTATAAAATATGCAAAAGGAGCCAATGATATTGTAAGTATTGTAGAAAGTAGAAACGATGTTATAAATAATAAGTTAAATGTATTAGGGCCCAAAATTGGAGAATTAACGCAAGACATAAAAGCTGCTATTAAAAAAGAACAAGATAAAGCAGGCTTGAGTGTTCAAGCATTAAATGCTGACATTCATTCCAAAACACTTATTGTCTCAGCTATTGTTTTACTCCTGGTACTTATTTGTGCTATTACTATTCCTGCTTTAATATCAAAAGGATTAAATGCACTTAATAGTGGAATAATGAATTTATTAAATTCTAATGATGTAACATCACGAGTAGAAGTTTTATCAAAAGATGAGATTTCTAAGATTGCACTTAACTTTAACAAATATCTTGACTCTATTGAAGAGAGTTTAAAAGATGATGCTAAAGTTATTGATGATGTTAAAAGGGTTGTTTCTTTAGTTAAAGTTGGACAGTTAAATCATGAGGTAAAAATCAAATCTAAAAATGAGAACTTAAATGATTTAAGTCTTTTATTTAATGATATGATGAAAGAGTTAAGTTCTAATATCTCAGATGATATAAATAAAATCACTGCAGCCCTTAATAAATATTCTAAACTCGATTTTAGACACAGAATTACTAATGCTAAAGCCAATGTAGAACTGGGATTAAATTCATTAGCTGATACCATTAATAAAATGTTACTTGAGAATAAAACAAATGGACTTACGATTAATCAAAGCTCACAAGGATTACTTTCTAATGTTGAAAAACTAAGTGTTTCTTCTAATGAATCAGCTGCTTCTTTAGAAGAAACATCAGCAGCGTTAGAAGAAATCACTTCTATTATTGCAAGTAATACACAAAATGTTGTAAAGATGTCAAATTTTGCTAATAAATTGTCTCACTCTTTAAGTGATGGTAAAAAACTAGCGCTGGAAACAACTTCTTCTATGGAAGAAATTAATGATGAAGTCATTGCTATTAAAGATGCAATTTCTGTTATTGATCAAATTGCTTTTCAAACGAATATTTTATCTTTAAATGCAGCCGTAGAAGCRGCAACRGCAGGTGAAGCTGGAAAAGGTTTTGCMGTAGTTGCWCAAGAAGTAAGAAAYTTGGCWTCAAGAAGTGCWGAAGCTGCRAGYGAAATTAAAAAYCTTGTTGAAAGTGCAAGTATAAAAGCAGAGGCTGGTAAAAGYATTGCAAATAAAATGATTGTGGGTTATGAAGACTTAAATAAAAATACAGRTAAAACAATTGAATTAATTAATGAGATAAAAACAGCCTCAACAGAACAACAACATGGAATTGAACAAATTAATAATGCCGTAACACTTTTGGATAACCAAAGTCAGCAAAATGCTAATGTAGCCAGTCAAACAAAAGAAATCGCTGTTAAAAGCCAAGAAGTAGCAAAAATGATTATAAACAGTGCGAATGAAAAAGAGTTTATTGGTAAAGAAGATTTAGCTTAAGTATTATTCATATATTTTGCTTCGACGTTAAGTGTTTATTAATTTAAATTATATAAAATAGCGTATACGTAAGGAAAAAATATGAATCAAAAAAAGATTTTATTAATTATTGTTTTTAATGTACTTATTATTATTTGTGAAGTAGTCTTTGGTTTTATTTCTAACTCTTTTGCTTTAATTGCTGATGCTTTGCATAATGCAGGAGATGTTTTAGCTGTTATTATTACTTATATCGCTCTAAAACTAGGCTCAAAGAAGTTTTCTTATAAGTTTACTTTTGGTTATATACGAGCAGAAATGATGGCTGCTTTTGTAAATACCTTATTTTTGTATATCACTATGTTTATAATGATATATGTAGCTATTGATCGTTTCTTTAATCCTTTAGTAATTGAGCCTTTATATATGATAAGTGTAGGGTTTATTGCTTTTATTGCTAATGGAATCTCTGCTTATATTTTAAATGGAATGGGTGTATCTTCTTGTTCTTCACATGATCATTCAGATGAAGCAACACAAGCAGAAACACATGGACATAAACATGAGCATCACCATGAAGATGCGAATATTAAATCGGCTTATTTACATATGTTAAGTGATGCGTTAATCTCTTTAGGTGTAGTTATTGCTGGAATTTTTATTTACTTTTATGAGATTTATTATATTGATTCTGTTTTAACCATTGTTTTTTCTGTTTATATTCTTTTTCATTCTTATTCTTTATTGAAAAAAAGTTTTTTATCTTTGATGGATGTGAATACTACTAATATAAAAGAAGAAGATTTAGATAAGTTGATTTTATGCCATGAAAACGTTGAAGAGTATCATGATTTGCATATAATAAAACCAAGCTCAAAATATTCTTTTATTTCTTTTCATTTGGTTTTAAAAAACAAAGAACTATCTCTGGAAGAAGTTGAAAAGATTAACAATAAAATTAGATCCAAACTAAAAGATTTGGGTTTTAATCATATACTTATTCAAAGCGATACCCTAAGTTGTAAAGACAATAAAAAAAATTGTTATTTAAATAGCTAGCATTTAATTTAAAAATGAAGCTTGCTATGATAAGATTCCTTTAAAACTTACTTAGGAAAATACATGAGTGCATATCAAAAATTAGTTTCTAAATATGAACGAATTCATCATTTATCCCATATGGCTTCTATTGTAGGCTGGGATCAACAAGCAATGATGCCTAGTGGCTCAAATGAAGCACGTGCTAAAGCTATGGCTGAGTTTGGAGTCCTTTTACACGATATAAGTACGGAGGCAGACATAGGCCTTTTATTAAACGATGCACAAGGCGAAAACTTAAGTACTTTGGAAAAAGCATCTTTACGCGAAATGAACAGATCTTATACTCAAGAAACAACACTGCCAAGTGATTTACAAAAAGCACAAAGTTTGGCACATTCTAARTGTGGTCATGCGTGGAGAGAACAAAGAATTAACAATGATTGGAAAGGTTTTTTACCTAATTTAGAAGAAGTTATTAAACTTTCACGTGAAGAAGCCAATATTAGAAGTGAAGCTACGGGTTTAAGTCCTTATGACTCTTTAATGGATTTATTTGAACCTGGAATGAGAAGTGAAACCTTAGATGGTATTTTTACAGAAGTTAAAACGTGGTTACCAAACTTGATTGARAATATTGTTGAAAAACAAAAATCACAAAAYTATATAAAACCCGAAGGACTTTATGBVATWGAAGCTCAAAAAGAGCTTGGTATTAAAGTAATGAAACACTTAGGATTTGATTTTAACAAAGGAAGAATAGAYATTTCAACYCATCCWTTTTGTGGRGGAGTTCCWGAAGATGTAAGAATGACTACAAGRTATAGTGAAGATGATTTTATTCAAAGTTTGATGGGSACTATTCATGAAACAGGACATGCTTCTTATGAACAAGCTTTACCAAAAGAACTYTTRGGCCTTCCMATTGCACATGCAAGATCAATGGGAATACATGAAAGCCAAAGTTTATTTTTTGAAATGCAAATGGGACGAAGCGCTGCTTTTTTAAAATCTATTCAGCCTTTTATAATAGAAGCTTTTGGAAATAACAAAGCCCTAGAGTTAGATAATTTATGTAAAATATATTCTCGCGTTAAACCTGCTTATATTAGAGTAGATGCAGATGAGGTTACTTATGCTTCTCATGTAATTCTTCGTTATGAAATTGAGAGAGCTTTGATGAATAATGAAGCGCAAGCAAGTGATATTCCTGATATGTGGAATGAAAAAATGCAAGCTTCTTTGGGTTTAAGTACGAAAGATAATTTTAAAAATGGATGCATGCAAGATGTTCATTGGACAGAAGGATTAATTGGATACTTTCCTTCTTATACGCTAGGAGCAATGTATGCAGCTCAAGAATTTGCAAGTGTTAAAAAAATACATCCTACTATCAATGACGAAATAGCAAAAGGGGATTTTTCAAAAGTACAAGCTTGGTTAAAACAAAACATTTGGCAAAAAGCAAGTTCACTAGAAACAAATGATTTAATCAAAAAAGCAACAGGTGAAGCGTTAAATCCAAGATATTTTAAAGAACATTTAGAAAACAGATATTTATATAACAATCAATAAAAAGGAATAATATGAGCCAAGTAGTAGTTGTAGCAAAAGTAAAAATTAAAGAAGAGTTTTATTTAGATGTGTATGAGGAACTTTTAAAAGTATATAAATATACCCATGCAAATGATGAGGGGTGTATTCAATATGATTTACACAGTGATGAAGACGATAAATATTCTTTTGTATTTGTAGAAACCTGGGAAAATCAAGAAGCCTTGGATGCMCATATGCAAACAGAGCATTTTTTAGACTTTGTTAGAAAAGCGGCTGAAAAACTTGAATTATTAGAAGTAAAAAGACTGGTTAAAATAAACATTTAATAKGTCTTTYGTTTTGTAGAAAAAWNACTTCTTKTTTTTTYYNRCAAAACASWTTGTTYCTCAARATATTTTCTTATATGTTTTTGTTSTTGAAGGTATTTTAWTGAACRTAACAATACAATYTCTTTWAGAATCTCTTTTTTATWGYTATTCAATAAACGYCCATCAATTTTTAAATCTATACATTSTACTAAATCATCMKGTGTAAATGTTTCTGCAYATAYAAAAATCAATAAATCAGGATAAKATTTTCTAAGTTTTTTTAASTSYTCRWAAAGATTAGGMCTTTGATCTTTATTAAATAATACTATGTCWATATGMCTAAACTTTATAMARTCCTYWAAAGCACTTTTTTGYGWATRWGTTAKGATAYTGTTAAATTCYTCATYAAATATTTCTTTTAATGTAKRAGGTATTRTATTTGACCCAAAACATATATTTAAYTGTTTTTTATTCTTYTCTTGGTACATGWAAAWCTCTCTTTTTAARACAARTATATTAAAAAATAATATTTATATWTTRTATRTATRTTAATWAATAAWATATRMAATTAATATTATTTATTTTAATATTATAATTTAGTCTACGATTATATCATAGTTATTTAAGAAAATAAATATTATTTTTTATTTTATTTGATAAAAAAGAGAAAAATTATTTAAAATATTTCTTTCTTTATTGCTTTTAATTCTRAAKRRMYAAYAWKKMWWWTKYWWKWRARWKWGRRRMKTAAAAGAATATTATTTTTCTTTATTCAGGCACTTTTCTTATATAAGGTGAGATATGAAGACTTACTAAAAAATAGCTTGTCTTTTATAAGATTTTTGTTGTATACTATATAAACAAAAAGGACAATTATGATTTCTCCAATATCTTCAAGTGCTTCTCTGATACATAGTGCATCTACTGTACAGCCGAAACAAGAATTAAATGAAGATCAATTGAATTATGTATCATCCGTTCTAGAAGACTATGATTCATCTGCATTAAGTGATGCTGATGCACTTGAAATAGTAGCAAATTTTTCACAAGCAGGAATCACTCCTTCACGAGATTTAGCCAATGCAATATCTGATTCGGGTTTTTCTGCTTCCCAAATTGGAGAATTAGCAGCTGTTACTGGAACATCTGCTACTTCTTTTGATTCAAGAGGTGCAGGTGCTCCGCCTCCACCACCTCCTGCTGATACAGCAGAGGAAGAAGAAGAACTTACACAAATTTTATTGGATTTATTAGATGCAAATGAAAAAGAAAATAAAGAGGAAGAAGAACCCGTATCTTCAACATCGCAAAATACTTCTTTTGAAGAAATCTTGGACCTAAGTAGCAAAATTGTAGCTTTAAATGAAAATTCTAAAGACAAAGTTTTAGAACTTTTTGAAAAATACAATGAAAATGAAAATGATTTATCAAAAGAAAATGTACAAAAAGTAGTACAAAACTCTTTAAGTCAAATTTTAAACGATACTAACAACTATACCCCAACTTCATTTTACGTATAAGTTAATCCATTGAATTTTTACTCAACTAATCGTTATTATGAAAGATAATCCCGCTGAAGAACTAGCTTTTAATATGTTGCAAGAGAGTATGAACAGTTATTTCCCTCTTTCATCTCAAACATGGCAAAGCCTTTTAGATATTTCTTTTTTTGAAGAAGTTAAAAAAGGGGATGTTATTTGTTCTATTAATGATATTCCTAAGTATTTTTCTTTTGTATATAAGGGTTTGTTGCGCTCTTATATAATTGATGATAAAGGAAAAGAATACAATAAAAACTTTTTTGATGAGGGTACTTATCCTGGGTCTATGGTTGCTTTACTTACCAATTCTTTTTCCTACTTTGAAATTCAAGCTTTGGAAAACTCTTTAATTATACATATTGATTTTAAAGCGTACAGACAATTATTAATCAAAGAAAATGATTTAAAATTATTTCAAATATATTATCTTGAAAAAAATTGGTTGATACATAAAGATGCAAGAGAAGTATCTATTGTACAAGACGATGCCCAGGAAAGATATGAAGATTTTTTAAGCAACTATCCTTCTTTGGGAGCAAGACTCTCTCAATTTCACATAGCATCTCACTTAGGTATTACCCCTACTCAATTAAGTAGAATTAGAAAAAAACGACAATAAATCAACATATGTACATGATATAAAAAACTAAAAATTATATACTTCTTTTAACAAAGGATAAATATGATTTTAATGGTTTTTGCATTTTTAGCAGGTATTGCATTAGCAACACAAGCAACACTTAATTCGTCTTTGGGGCAATTGTTACAAAACTCTTTATTAGCTACTCTGATAGCATTTGGGGGTAGTTTTGTTTTTACTACTTTGGCTTTTTATATATATGTAAAAGACTATCCCAGTATTGCCCTTATAAAAGAGGTGCCTTGGTACTTATGGTTTTCAGGTTCTTTTTTAAGTGCTTGTGCTTTGGCTTTATTTTATTATCTAATTCCTAAAATAGGTATTTTATCTTTGGTTTCTTTCTCACTTGCTGGGCAACTTTTTTTTTCAGTTGTTTGTGGCCATTTTGGATGGTTTGACTTACCTGTTACTACACTTGGTACAAGTAAAATATTAGGAGTTGTTTTAATGTTAATGGCAATTTTTTTAATTAATAAAGGTTAATAATGAATACCGTAAATATCAATGAAAAAAACATCAATAATCTGCTTAGTTTATTTTCTTTAATGGGTATAGATAAAAGAAAAAATAATTTGAAATTCTCAAAATCATGGCCTAATAAATTATGGTTTGAATATGATTATTCACAAGATGATTTATCAAATGCAATACATGAAGCTAAAAATAATGAGAGAACCCTAACTATTCCTTTATGGAATAAAGATTCTTTCTACGACGAATACCTTGCTTTATTTGAAAAAAATAAGATGAAAATTTCTTTTGAACAAATTGGAATGTCTTTAGATTTAAAAGCACAAAAATCTTTTGAAAGCAGTGACGGAGATGTTCAAATTATAAATAAAAGTGAAGATATATCTGCTTGGGTAAATATCGCATCTTCTTCTTTTTCCTACGTAATTAATGATGAAATTATTAAAGAGGTATCAAAAAATCCCAAAGCTACACTGTTATTGGCTTACAGAAATAAAATTCCTGTTGGTACTGCTTTATTATATGAACACGATAATGTTTTAGGTGTTCATTTAGTGGGTGTTCCTAAAGTGCATAGAGGCAATGGTCTAGCAAAAAATATAATGTTAGAAGCAATTAATATAGCAAAAAGAAAAGATATTAATTATATGACCTTGCAGGCTTCTGTTTTGGGTTTAGGTATTTATAAACGCTTGGGATTCAAGGAAGATTTCATTATGAAAAATTATATTAAAGAATAAAACATTTTTTTGCATCTATTTGTTTTTTTTTACGTCTACTAAGTAGAGAGTTATAAATTTAATTAATTAAATTGATTTGTTTCTTCTTGTATACTAGTATTAAGGAAGTGTAAATGTCACTTATTTTTGCAATGATGGTTTTCTCATTTGTTATGTCTATTAGTCCAGGCCCAGTTAATATAATAATTGTTTCTTCTTCAATAAACAATGGTTTTAAAGCAAGTTTTCCTTTTCTTTCAGGAGCTACGATTGGTTTTACTTGTTTGCTTGCTTTTATTGCTTTTGGTTTTATTAATATGATTGAAGAATTTCCTTCTATTTTTTCTTACCTTAGTGTTTTAGGCTCTGTTTTTATTGCTTATATGGGTTTTAAAATACTCTCTTCAAAAGCAACTGTGCAAATAGATAATAACAAGAATTCCCCTAAGTTTTATGAAGGTTTTATTTTGCAATGGTTAAATCCAAAAGCATGGATGGCTTGTGTATCTGGAGTATCTATGTTTTCAAGTTCAAGTTATAATTTAATGCTTTTTATATTAATCTATTTTATTATTTGTTATATGTCTTTAAGTTTTTGGGGACTTCTTGGGCAAAAGATTACGATTTTATTTAACAGTGAATTTAAATTAAAAGTATTAAATACTATAATGGGTTTATCATTGATTGTAATTGCTGTGTATTTATTAGTAGTTAATCTCAAATAAGGAATACGATGGAAGATACGCAAGAAATATGGAAAATCTACCACAAACAACTCTTGGGTTTTATAAGCTCAAAAATATCCAATAAAGAAACAGCACAAGATGTTTTACATGAGGTATTCATAAAAATACACTCTAAAATGCACACCTTAAATGATATTACAAAAATGCGTGCATGGATATATCAAATTACACGAAATACTATTATTGATTATTACAGAAAAAATAAGAGCAAAGAAGAAATTCCTTTATGGGTGGATGAAGAATTTCAAAACAGTGATGAAGTACTCAAAGAAGAGCTCTCTTTTTGTTTAGGTTATTTAATTCAAAAACTACCCAAAAAATATAAAACGGCCATTCAAATATCTGAAATTGAAGGTAAAACACAACAAGAGCTTGCCGATTATGAAAATATTACCTTAGCAGGTGCAAAATCAAGAGTACAAAGAGGAAGAGATATTTTAAAGCATATGATATTTGATTGTTGTGAACTTGAAATTAATAACGTTACAAAAAACTTAGAACTTAATGTTAATGATGAAAATAATTGTACTTTGGTTCAAGAAAAAAAGATTTCTAATATATAAAATATTTACCACGATTAACACAAAGTTTGCACAGTAAAACGCTATAGTTTTCTGTATTTATTTAAAAGGAAATTATATGATAAAAAAATTACTCTTGRCATTRMTTTTAACGYTTAATATTGYTTATGCAAAAATGCAAACTATGAATGAAACCMAGTTACAWGAAGATATCTMYAAGGGYGTAGTTGTWATTGATATTAGACGTRCWGATGAATGGAAAAAATATGGAATWATYAAAGGMAGTAAGTTAATAACTTTTTTTGATGAAAAAGGYAATTATGATATTAATGCATGGCTTAAAGAATTTAAAAAACTTGTAAAAACAAAAGATCAAAAGTTTGTTTTAATATGTGCTCATGCAAATAGAAGTAAAGTGGTAGGTAATATGTTGGCTGATCAATTAAAGTATACTAAGGTATATGATTTAAAAGGTGGTATTAATTACGGTTGGTTGGACAAGGGGCTAAAAAGTGTTCAGGTAAATTCAAAATAAATAAATATTTTGAATTATTCTTTTATAAATTTTTCTACTTGTGTTGCAAAATAAACGGGGCATTCTAACATGACATAATGACCTGCTTCTTGACATTCAATTAAGGTTATATTTTCATAAATTTCTTCAAATAAGCGTTTTACTGTTTTAAGTGAAAAAATGACAAAATCATATTTTCCTACAATAATAAAAATAGGAAGACTTAGTTTTTTTGCTTCTTCTTTAAAATCACTTTCTAAATACATTTTCATATATCCCACTCTTGCTTCGCACCTTGAAGCACTTGTAGCCATTTGTATTCTATTTTGAACCCATGTTTCATTATGTCTAGAACTGGCGCTTCTCACTATGTTTTCTATGTTCTTAGGATTATTTTGCATATCATGCAATAATTTAGCTTGAGATTTTTCACTTGTTTTTATACCTGCAGGTGAAATAGGTGAAATTAAGATTAAGGAAACAATATTATTTGAAAGTAGGGCTATGTTTTGTGCAATGACAGTTGACATTGAGTGGGCTAATAAATGTACGTTTTTAAGCTCTAATGCCTCTATTAAGTTTTTTACATCTTTTGAGGCTTCGTCGCAGGAATATTTTCCTTTTAAATCATAGGATAAACCATAGCCTCTTAAATCTACCAAATACAAAGTGTGTTTTTCTAAATCAAAGTAGGGCAAAGAACTTGTATAGTTTTCATGATTTCCCATAAGCTCATGTAAAAATACAATATTTTTATCGCCAGTGCCTATTCGTTTGTATCCTAATTCACTCATTAAAACTCTTTTTTGATAATCTTATTAAAAATTGTCTTAATATAAGCTATTTATCAAATGTTTAGCTTGAGTATAAATAGGAATAATAATTTAAAGATTTAGTGTTCGGGGTTTAAAATATGAGTATTATTTAAAAGTTAAGATAACTTTATATAGAAGTTCACTTTTAGCTAATTCTCCAAAGTCTCGGCTATCAATACTAAAAGCATTCTCACCTTTTACGTAATAACCCTTGTCATTTATAGCACTTACTCTTTTAACCATCATACCTACATTAGGTCTTTTAAAGAGAACAAAGTCATTTATTTTGATGGGATTTAAAAAAAAAGGTTTCATGCAAAAAACCACTTGTCCCTCTTTTAAAAGAGGAAAAAGTGATGAACCTTCAATCTTGAAGAGTTTAAACATTACGCAGGAACGATAATTTCTTCGTTTGGTAAATAATTTGCTTTCATTTTTTTAGTAGTTACACCTTTGATTTCCCAGAAAATTTCTGCAAATCTGTTTACTGCATCTAATAATTCTAAGGCTTTAGCTTTAGAAACATGTTGTTTATTAGCTGAACCTAACATCATGATATTATGAACTAAACCATGAATTTCTGGATATGCTTCAACTTGTGGACCTTTAATAAAATCTCCCCAAATAATTCTAACTTCATGTTTAACTTTTTCAGCTTCTTCTTCTTTTGTTGCAATATGTCTTGAAATACTGTTAACATAGTTTAAAGAATCACTTTTTTCTAAACCTTCCATTAAATCTACCATTCTAATTACACTTAATGCTGCAATTTGAGCCACTAATGGATCATAGATTCCACAAGGTACATCACAATGAGCTTTTGCTGTTTCAATTTTAAACATTTTTTATCCTTTGAGTTTGTTTATCATAGTTTTTATTTTAAGATCGTATGCTAAAGATAAGGCAGTATTGCCTAAATAATCTTCTTGCATTTTATCTGCCCCACATTCTAGTAAATAATCGATTAAATGTATCTTATTGTAYAAAACTGCATAAATYAAGGGACTTGMATTTAAGTCGTCMTTTTTGTTAATATCTTCRCCRTTTTSTACTAATAGKKYCAATAATTCAAGATTATTTTTGTATACTGCGTAATGAAGTATATGTARGTTTTCTTTGGTTTTAACTGTTTTGTTGATACCTAAAGACAATAATATTTTAGCTGCTTGTGTATTATTAGAATAAACAGCCCAAAAAAGTGCATTTCTGCCTTTATGGTCTCTTATATCTATATTGGCGCCACGTTTAATGAACGCTTCTATCTTTTCATTTAAGAAAGAAGTAACTGCTTCAAATAAAACGCACCATCCACTTGCATTTTGAGTATTAATGTCTGCTTTATTTAATAGAAGTTGATTAAATGTTAAATCATTGTCGATATTAGTAATCAGTAAATCAGAAAAATCAAATGAATTATTGATGATGTTATTGTTACTCATATTGTCACCTTTTTATAAATTTATAAAATACTAACATAAAATACTTAAAGTATATTGATAATTAATATTAATTTACTTATAATGCTTTTTTAAAGGAATATTATGGAATATATGGGATTATTACTAATTTTTTGGTACGGAGTATTACATGCTTTTGGGCCAGATCATTTAACTGCTATTGCTGATTTTTCAATCGGTAAGAATAAAAGAAAAACGATGTTGATTACAACACTATTTGCTGTAGGGCATGGATTATCATTATTACTGTTTGCTAAAATTTTGGAAATGTACAATATATCTGAAGAACTAATGGGTTATGGAGATTTAATTTCTGCTGCTGTTATTCTTGGAATTGGAGTATATTTATTATTTATGGTTTTAACTAATAGAATTAATGTTAATAAACATATGCATGAAGGAGAAGAACACGTACATATTTATTTTGGAAAAGAGCATAATCACTCAACTTCAAATAAAGAAGTTGTTTCTGCTTTTACCATTGGAATGTTAATGGGTATTGGAGGCGTAAGAGGTATGTTAATTACGCTTAGTTTAGTAGAAGCTTCAAGTGTTAATGTTTATATGGTTCTTGCATTTACTATGGGTGTTATGTTAATCTTTGTTGCTTTTGGTGCTTGTATTTTATTTATTAATAAAAACTTATTGCATTCAACAAAAAATGTAAAAAGAGCTTTTTCTTTGGCTGGTTTAATATCCATTCTTGTTGGTTCTAATATGTTATTATCTTAGGTTCAAGCTGATTTATCAGCTTTGAACTTCTTTTTCTATATCCCTTAAGGGAATAGAAATGACAAATCTTGCACCTTTATCTTCATTGTGTACATGAAGGCTTCCTTCCATATTTTGCTCAATAATAATTTTACACATATACAAACCTAAACCTGTAGCATTTTTTTCACCCTTAGTAGAAAAATAAGGTTCAAAAATTCTTGCTAAAAGTTTTTGAGGAATTCCTCCTGCATTATCTTCTACTGTTATTTCAATATGCTGTTTAATTTCTTTTATATCAATAGATATTTGTGCATAAGAGATGTCTTTTTTCTCTGCAAAAGCATCCTTTGCATTGACTAATAAATTAACAATTACTTGTGAAAGTTCATTTTTAAAACCCAAAATTTTGTTTTCATTTTTTAAAAAATCTTTTTTTATATGTATTTCATTATAAACAAGGGTATCGTTTAATAAATTAATAGATTCGTTGATTACTTCAGAGACTAAAAACTCTTTTTTTTCTTTATTAAGTTTAAAAAAGTTTCTAAAATCATCTATTGTTGAGGACATACTTTGAGCAATTTGATTGCTTCTTTTTACTTGTGAGTCAATAAATTCTTTATTGAGTTTATCCATATGATAAGCCAGATGAATATTTTGTGTAATAGTATTCATCGCACTTAATGGCTGTCTCCATTGATGTGCAATCATAGCAATCATATTTCCCATATCAGCATGTCGTGATTTTTGTATTAAAAATTGTTCTTGTTCTTTTCTTCTATTCACTTCAGTTAGTACTTTTTTCTCTAAATCGATTTTATGTTCTTCCAATAAAAAAAGTTGTTTGGAAATTTTATTTCCCATTGCATTTAATACTTTAATTAAAGGTTCAAATTCTTTTACCCCAATATTTAAGTTGGTATTGTAATTTCCTTTTCCAAATTCAACTGTCGCATTTATTAAGGCATTTAGGGGTGTTTTAAGAAGTATTTTTGAAACAACAAGGGTAACTAAACTTATAGTGAGAAGAGTAACTAATAATAAAAAAATATTTGTAAATAAAATGGAATACAATTGTTTATTTAATTCATCTTTAGAAAAAGATATTTCAATTCTCCCAATAATTACATTGTCAAAATACCCCATTTCATTGTAGATTATTTGTTTTTTATATAAACTTATATCTTGCTCATCGGTTTTTTTATAAGCGTACAAAGGTGCATTTTTTTCATTGTATATATTCAAAGAACTAACCGTTGAGTCAATGGAGAAAGCTTTAGCAATAGAAGCAATAGAATATTCATCTAAATTCCAAATGGGGTAAGCAAGGGTTGCTGAAAGTTGTTTCATTGAAAGGCGATTTTTTTCATCGAATTGAACAAGTGCTGCATTCTTATTAAAAGAATAAAGGGTAAAAGTAGAAAAGGAAAAAACTATAGAAACTCCAATGATTAAAATAAAAGACAAACGTTTTGATAAAGATTTATTAACACTTGTTATTTTGTTTTTTTTCATATATTTTCCTAAAATTCCTAAGATTACAAATAATTTGTTTTATTAGAATTATATAAAAATTAATATTATATAAAAGACAGTATATTAAAATAGTTATTAAAGTTAAAATAATTTGTTATTTAAGTATTTTTAGCTACTATTACACATAAAAGTAGTATTAAAGTAGTAATATTTTTTTGTTTGTAAATTAATAGATATATATTGCTTCGATATTTTCTAATAAACGTAAAACTAAATAAAAAATAATAAGTTATATAAGCTAAGAATTAGGCTTTTACTCCCTATATTCAATAATAAAAAGAAAGTGTAATTTTAATGAGAAAATTTTATAAGATAAACCTAATGTCATTAAAGATGTCTTTTTTTAATAAGATTAATGAGATAAGTGCTAAATTTAGAAAAAATACTAAAAAATATTCTTTTATACAAAAAGTTTATCAAAATGTATAAAACTCTCCTTGAGAACCAACCTTACGCTATGGCACTTTTTGATAACAAAGGAAAGTGTCTTTTCTTCAATAAAAAAGAATTGGAATTTAGAAATATAAAAGAAAAAGAAATAAGGCATCTTTTTGATAATTTTGATCAAAATGAAGTTTTTTTGTTAAAGCGTTGCCTTTCTTTCGCACAAAATAAGAAAAAAGAAGTTTTTTTTGAGTATGAAAGAAATGAAATGTCTTATCAATTAAGAATGATTGAAGATGATAAAGAAAACTTATTAACCACTAGTAGAAATATATCAAAAGAAAAAATTCTTGMRMRMGAWGNKTMMWKWAGAAAAAGAAAAYATTAAACGTTTTACAGATGCAATAAAAGGTGCRAAYATTGGTTTTTGGGATTTTTTTCCACAAGARRATAAAATTTTTGTKAATGAAACMTGGTTAACACAAAAAAAATATGATTCTGTAGCTTTTAGAAAAAATGATGATATTTTTTCTGAACTGAATAATGGTTTGGATTTTGTGCTTAGTTTAATACATCCAGAAGATATTGAAAAAACAAAAGCACTGATTTCTAGACATTTAAAAGGTGAAAGTAATCTTTATGAAGCTGAATTTAGAATTAAATGTGCGGATGGCACATGGAAATGGATTTACGACTTAGGAAAAGTATTTCAAGTAGATGACGAAGGTTCTTCTTTAAGAATGAATGGGGTTCATATTGACATTACAAACATAAAAGAATTACAACTCACATTGCAAGATAGAAGTGAAGAATTAATTCTATCAAATAAAAAACTAAAAATTTCAATTGCTGAAGTTCAAAACTTAAAAGAAGAATATGAAATWAAGAGTAAATTGGATGCCTTAACTATGGTATATAATAAAGATTATTTCATGGAACTTGCATTTACACAATTAGAAATCGCGAACAGGTACAAACAGACCTTATCTTTGCTTTTTCTTGATTTAGATTATTTTAAAAAAATCAATGACAATTATGGTCATTTAGTAGGGGATGAAGTTCTAAAAGAAGTGGTTAAAAGAGTAAATTCTTGTATAAGAAACTCAGATATTTTTGCACGTTTTGGAGGGGAAGAGTTTATTCTATTATTACCTTGCACCGCGCATGATGATGCCTTTTTACTTGCAGAAAGAATAAGAGTCTGTATTTGTAGTAAACCTATTAAAATCAATAATCTTAAAATTTCTATTAGTACTAGCATTGGACTTTCTTCTAATATTAACAATGATACCTTGGAAGACTTGATTAAAAAAGCAGATCATGCTTTATACAAAGCCAAAAAGAATGGACGTAATACTACAAAGGTTTATTAAAACAATAATTATTCTTGATTTAAATCAATGTAAATCCTTCCTTTTTCTTTTATACTTCTTTTTAAATTTTTCTAGGAGCTTATTAGATGAAGTATAAAGAAATTAACCGTAGTAATATAGAAGTACTTGTAAAAGATTTTTATTCAAGGGTTCTTCTTGATAAAAGTATTTCGGACTTTTTTATTAGTAATTTAGGTTCGGATATGAAAAGTGATTTATGGAAAAATCATATAAAAACACTTAGTGACTTTTGGTATAAAATTACCTTAGGAGAAGGCTCATATAGAGGTAATCCTTTTGCTGAACACTTAAAATTAGAGGGTTTAAAAGTCCAATCTTTTCAATCTTGGTTGTTTTTATTCTTTTTAAGTGTGGATAGTATTTATAGTAAAGATATTGCACTCTTGTTTAAGGAAAAAAGCACAATGATTGCAGGTAATTTTATGAAAAACCTAGGTTTGTAAAAAAACCTCTGGCTTTAGATGTGTATAATTGTTTATTAACTATAATATACAAAGAAAATAATTATAGGATATATATGAAAACACATAGAATTAAAAGATTGCTATTATCTGGACTTAGTACTGTTACTAATAATACACATGAATTTGAAAACTCTCCTGGAAAAATAGAGACGCTTTGGGCTGATTATGTTGAAACAAAAACGTATTCAAAAACATTTAATACCACCAAAGAGCACCATATGTATGGCGTATATTCAGAATATGCAAATGGAAAAGATGGAGATTATAAAGTTACGGTTGCTGTTGAAGTTAGTAAAAATAAAAATGCTATTTTAATTGAGAATCAAAAATACTTGGTGTTTAAAAATAAAGGAGAATTGCCTCAAATTGTTATTGATACTTGGTCACAGGTTTGGAAATATTTTGAAGATGATAATTCAGAGTTTAAACGCGCTTTTACTATTGATTTTGAAAAATATATGGAAAATGATGAGATTGAACTGTATATATCAATAAACGGATAAGTAGAAAATGAAATGCCATTGCTGGGTGGCATTTTTATTTATATTTATAATTTTCTAAGAAAATAATTTTCTACTCTTTAATTTTATAAAAATATCTTAAAATAATTTACAATAATATTTATTTGGTARACTATCTTTTACCTCCCTAACTACAGTATTTAAAAGAAAAATAAAATCCTTTTTATGTCATTTCTATTTGTTACTATAAGAAAAAATAAAGCAAATCAATATGAGAAATACAAAAATATGTTTATTTAATAATAAACGTATTTTTGTGTTCACTTTTTAAGTGCATGTGTTTAAGTATTACTTGTTTTATAAAAGGTAACACATGTTAATAGCTAGAAAATCCAATATTCTTTTAATTTCTTTTGTCTGTATTTTGCTTTTTAACCTTATTGCATCAAGAATGAATACTTCGAATATAGAAGCTTCAAATGCTCAATTAGTAGAAAAACAAAATGCTAGTATTTCTTTTTTAGATTTGAAATATTCCTTAAAATCACTTCAAGAAATTGCACTTAATATTGCATTGTTTGGGGAAGAAAAAGGACTTAAGGATTTAAGTAAAGAAAAAAAATCTTATGTAAATATTGTAAAGAGAATAGAAAATACTTCTTTAAATACACAAGAGCAAATAGAACTAAAACAAATAAAAATACGCTTTGTAACATACTTTGAAGCCTTGGGAACTATGTCTCAAGCGGGTATTATAAAAGCACAGTCGCTTGTTTTGGAAAAAAAATACTCAGAAATATACAATATGGCAATACAAAATTTAAAAGATGAGCTGTCTTTGTTAGATGTTTTGAACCCAAGTGAGGTCAATAAAATCAATAACAGTATTATTCAAACTCAAGAAGTCATAAGTGAAGCCATTGATTTATCAGATAGTGATGGTATTGAAATTATAAAAATCAGGTTTTTAAAGAAAATTAGAAAAATAAAAAAGAATGTATTGTTTGGAAAAGAAAAAATACAAACAATTGAAGATTTTTATATTGAGTTTTTTGATGCTGGTCTTAAGATGGCTAATGCTTCAATTTTAGTTAGTAAAAATAATCAAAAAGTTAAAGAGAGTTTTTTAACWGTAAAAAAYATTTCTTTAGAATATGAAAAAAAYATTTCRAATATTGCRTCAAATTTRYTAAAAGAACTARAATATYTATCAAAACAAAATAAACAAAGCATAAAGTCTATGGAATATATAAGCATGATATCTGTTTTATTAATTGCTCTGGGAGTTGTTTTTTTGTATATAAGCTTAAAATCCATTGTACGTTCCTTAGAGAAATTTCAAGGTGGGCTTATGGGCTTTTTCAAATATTTAAACAAAGAAGAAGAACAGGCAGTTTTATTAGAGGATAAAGGCAAAGATGAAATTGCTTTAATGTCTGTTCTTGTGAATGAAAATATTCGAAAAACACAAAATATGTTACGAAGTGATGCTGCATTCATTGAAGATGTTAAACGTGTAGTTACGTCAGTTAAAGGTGGATTATTAGTAGAAAAAATAGAAAAAACAAGCCAAAATGAAGCCTTAGAAGAGTTGAAAGTTATTTTTAATGAGATGTTAGAAGAAATAAAAAATAAAGTGACTGATGATATTAATCAATTAGATTTAGCTTTTAATAAATTTAATGCCTTGGATTTTACGCATAAAATTAAAGACGCAAAAGGAAAGACTTCTTTGGGTTTAAACAATTTAGCAAATACTATTAATACCATGTTATACTCAAATAAAAAAATAGGKATGACCTTRCAAAAAAGTTCACAAATACTTTTAGGAAATGTAGACAGTTTAAATAATGCCTCTATTACTACGGCTGCTTCTTTAGAAGAAACAGCGGCAGCCTTAGAAGAAATCACAGCAGCTATGATTAATAATGCAGCGAATGTTAATAAAATGTCTTCTTATTCTCAGAAATTATTACTTTCTTCTACTGAAGGAAAAAACCTTGCTTATGAAACCTCAAATGCAATGAATGACATCAATACACAAGTGAGTGATATTAATGAAGCCATAGGTATTATTGATCAAATCGCATTTCAAACAAATATTTTGTCCTTAAATGCAGCTGTGGAAGCAGCAACAGCAGGGGAAGCAGGAAAGGGTTTTGCAGTGGTAGCCCAAGAAGTAAGAAATCTTGCTACTAGATCAGCAGAAGCAGCCAATGAAATAAAAGCTTTAGTAGAAAAAGCAACTATGAAAGCACAAGAAGGTAAAAAAATATCCGGAAAAATGATTGATGGATATGATTCTTTAAGTAAAAATGTTTCTTTAAATGCAAATATTATTGAAGAAATTGTTTTAACAACCAAAGAACAACAAAGTGGTATTGAACAAATTAATGATGCTATTAGTAAACTGGATTTACAAACACAAAACAATGCCACAGTAGCTTCAAAAACCAAAAGTATTGCAAATGATACTTATGAGGTGGCAGTTTCTATTGTAAAAGATGCCAATGGCAAAAACTTTATAGGAAAAGATGAATTAAATTAAGTACATAAAATAATATTCGCTTAAATAATATGTGATACTATTCTTTATGAATAATAATTTACAAACAGTACATATGTACCACCAAGAAACAAAACATTTTGCGCATAAATATGCACGATCYTTAGGWTATATGGATTGGGAAACTCAACCCAATCCWTACCGCTCWTATGAGGGTACAAAAAAAACACCYTTGCCTTTGGCTTTTAACMAAGTAACTCCTTCTTATATTGATATATTTACTASAAATAAAAAGAAAGAAAACATCAAAGAATTAAGTCTTGAGAATATTTCTGCGTTTTTCCAATTCTCKCTTGGTCTTGCWGCMATAAAAGAATACGGTTCTCAATCCTGGGCWTTAAGATGTAATGCTTCAAGTGGAAATTTACAACCCAGTGAAGCTTATATTATTGCACAAGACATARAAGGAATTGAWGATGGTTTACATCATTATGCTCCYAAAGAGCATCACTTAGAGCGAATAAGTTTGGCMAAAAGTGATTTATCTTTGCCYKCKAATACTTTTGTGGTCCTTTTATCATCTATTGTTTGGAGAGAAGCTTGGAAATATGGGGAAAGRGCTTGGAGATATACTCAATTAGATTGCGGACATGCTCTAAAAGCTTTRGAARTYTCYGCTTTGATGTTGGGKTGGRAAATAGAYTTTATYCCTTCTTGYGACARKGATTTAAGTACTTTACTTGGATTTGATCAAAAAGAACGTTTTATTAAAGAAGAAAGAGAAGTRGCTGATATGTTATTATTAGTACRCTTAKMTGATAMMTCAAAYAAYAATAMACTKGATATWAARACCTTACAAAATRCCTTARCKAAGGATTATGAAGGGCAAKYMAATTGTTTATCTGCTTCTTGGCATGAATGGGATATTTTAGAAAAAATTGAAGATGCTTCTGTAAATAATGAACTTCATAATAAAAAAAACGTTCTTTTTAAATATGAAAATACACTTTTACGTGAAAAGACTTATGAATCAAAAGACATTGTTTTATTAAGGCGCTCAGCTCAAGTAATGGATGAACACGAYAGCAATATTTCAAAATMYGATTTTGAAACTATTTTAGCTTCWGTAAAAGCRRAGAATTCTTCTGTTCATTTAGCTATATTYGTACATGATGTACAAGGTTATGAGAGTGGTTTGTATTTRCTTTTACGAAAYRMTTCKCATAAAGATAAACTACAAATGTTATGTAAGAGTGAGTTTTTATGGCAAGAAATCMAAACGGAAGCAGGAAATTTGTATTTATTGCAAAAAGGTGATTTTAAAGCTAAAGCAAAATTAATATCTTGTAATCAAGATATTGCAGCCCATGGTGCTTTTTCTTTAGGTATGTTGGTTGAGTTTTCTTCACAACTTCTTGAACATGGAGAATCAAGGTATAAACAATTGTATTGGGAATGTGGTGCTCTTGGACAACAACTTTATTTAGAAACAACGTCTTTAAATTTAAGTGCAACAGGAATTGGTTGTTTTTTAGATGATATGATGCATGAGACCCTTGGACTTAAAGGCGATAGTTTTCAAAGTTTGTATCATTTCACCATTGGAAAAGGTTTAATTGATGAGCGTTTATCTACATTAAAACCTTATTCAAATCAAAGAAACCAAGACAAATAATATTTTTAAAGCAAAAAAACTTGCTTTAAAAATDTCTATATAAAAAGKGTTTATTAGAAACACTAATGATTCTTAATBTTATACTAAATCRCTTCTAATAATATTTTTAAGCTTATTTTTTGATTTCCTTTGTATACTCACGGAATATTTTATCATTGTTGTTGGGGGTGCCGTAAAAAGCTGAGATAATACCCTAAGAAGTCCTTAATCTGGCTTCATTGAACCTGATCCCGGTAATGCGGGCGTAGGAAAAGGAGATTACAAATGAGTGTAGTACTGCAAAATCTAGAAAAAATCGATTCTTCGTATATAGAAAATTTACCAAATTCAAAAAAGTTTTATGTTGAGGGCTCACGTCCTGATATTCAAGTTCCTATGAGAGAAATAACGCTTCATCATACAGAACATTCAGACAAAAGTATTGAAAAAAATCCACCTTTATATGTTTACGATACTACAGGACCTTATACAGACCCTGATGTAAAGATTGACTTACATAAAGGATTAAAACCTTTAAGAGAAAAATGGATTAATGAAAGAAATGATTCCTGTCAATTAGAAGACTTTACTTCTGATTATTTTCATAAACGTAGAGATAAAAGTGATTTAGATACGCTTAGRTTTCCAAATTTRCGAAAACCWAGACGTGCKTTAAAAGGTAAAAATGTATCTCAAATGCATTATGCAAGACAGGGTATTATTACTCCTGAAATGGAATATGTTGCTATTAGAGAAAACTGTAAATCAGAATTTTATAAAAATGACAAACTGCTTTCTTCACAGCATAAAGGGGAAAGTTTTGGTGCAAATATGCCTACTTATTATACTCCTGAGTTTGTACGATCTGAAATAGCAGCTGGACGTGCTATTATTCCTGCAAATATTAATCACCCTGAAGTTGAGCCTATGATTATTGGACGTAACTTTATGGTTAAAATTAATGCAAATATTGGAAATTCTGCTACTACTTCTGGTATTGAAGAAGAAGTTGGAAAAATGATTTGGGCTACTAGATGGGGTGGCGATAATGTTATGGATTTATCTACTGGAAAAAACATTCATGAAACAAGAGAATGGATTGTTAGAAATTCAAGCGTTCCAATTGGAACGGTTCCTATTTATCAAGCCTTAGAAAAAGTAAAAGGTGTGGCTGAAGATTTAACATGGGAAGTTTATAGAGATACGTTAATTGAACAAGCTGAACARGGTGTGGATTATTTTACTATTCATGCAGGAGTAAGATTAGCTTATGTTCCWATGACTGCTAATAGAYTAACTGGAATTGTTTCAAGAGGTGGGGCAATTATGGCTAAGTGGTGTTTACATCACCATGAAGAGAGTTTTTTATACACACATTTTATAGAAATTTGTGAAATTATGAAAGCTTATGATGTTTCTTTCTCACTTGGAGATGGTTTACGTCCTGGTTCATTATACGATGCAAATGATGAAGCACAATTTGCAGAACTAGAAACGCTGGGTGAGCTTACAAAAATTGCTTGGGAGCACGATGTTCAAGTTATGATTGAAGGTCCAGGTCATGTTCCTATGAATAAAATTAAAGAAAATATGGAAAAAGAATTGGACGAGTGTTTTGAAGCTCCTTTTTATACACTTGGCCCCCTAACTACAGATATTGCTCCTGGTTATGATCATATTACTTCAGCAATTGGTGCTGCACAAATTGGTTGGTATGGTACAGCAATGCTTTGTTATGTAACTCCTAAAGAACATTTAGGCTTACCTAATAAAGAAGATGTAAAAGAAGGTATAATTACGTATAAAATTGCAGCGCATGCAGCAGATTTAGCAAAAGGTTTTGCWGGRGCTCAAATYAGAGACAATGCYATGAGTAAAGCAAGATTTGAATTTAGATGGTATGATCAATTTAATATTGGTTTTGATCCTACACGAGCACGTGAATATCATGATGAAACTTTGCCGGTTGAATCTGCTAAAGTAGCTCATTTTTGTTCTATGTGTGGACCTAAATTTTGTTCAATGAAAATTTCGCAAGATGTAAAAGATTATGCAAAAAAAATTGGTGAAAAAAATATGAATAAAGCGATTGAAGTTGGTATGAAAGAACAGTCAAATAACTTTATATCTTCTGGTAGTCAACTTTACAAATAATATTAAATAGGAAGAACAATGCAAGATACACTAATATTAGGTGGAATAGAATTTACAAACAGATTATTCACGGGAACTGGAAAGTTCCCTGATAAAAATGTGATACCTAAGATTTTAAAATCTTCTTCTTCACAAATGATAACAGTAGCATTAAGAAGAGTAGATACACAAGCACAAGAAGAAAATATTTTGAATTATATTTCAAAAGATATTGTTATTTTACCCAATACTTCAGGGGCMAGAAATGCWGAKGAAGCSGTGCTTTTAGCGCGACTTGCACGAGAAGCAGGGTGTGGKGATTTTATTAAAATWGAAGTAATTAATGAYAATAAATATCTTTTTCCTGATAATGAAGAAACAATWAAAGCTACTAAAATACTTGCAGCGGAAGGTTTTATTGTTTTACCTTATATGATGCCTGATTTAATAGCYGCRCGAAAACTTAAAGAGGCTGGGGCTGCTGCTATCATGCCTTTAGGATCGCCAATTGGYTCAAATTTAGGAATGCAAACTATTGATATGATTAAAATTTTAATTGAGAATATTGACTTGCCTATTATTGTTGATGCGGGTATTGGTAAACCTTCTCAAGCTGCACATGCTATGGAAATAGGAGCAGATGCTGTCTTAGTTAATTCTGCTATTTCAAATGCAGGTAATCCAGAAATGATGGCAGAAGCTTTTGATATGGCTGTAAAAGCAGGGCGAATGGCATATCTAAGTAAAATGGCCCAAGAAAATGAACATGCCCAAGCAAGTTCACCTTTAACAGGATTTTTAAATGCTTAATGTTCAAGCCTATGATAATTTCTCTGATATTTTATTAGCATATGAAGATTTTGACTATGAGAAATATATAAGCAAAGTAAGTACAAAAGACATTGAGCTTTCTTTAAAAAAAGAACACTTAACTCAATATGACTTTTTAAATTTATTGAGTCCTAAGGCTTTTTCTTATATTGAAGAAATGGCAGAAATTTCTAAAAAACATAAATTAAGACATTTTGGAAAAGTAATTCAATTGTATTTGCCTATTTATATTTCAAATTATTGTTCAAGTGATTGTTCTTATTGTGGWTTTTCWAAAAARAAYAGAATAGTTAGAAAACATTTAAGCGAAGAAGACYTAGAAAAAGAAGCYATAGAAATAGCAAAAAGTGGAATAAAACATATCTTAGTTCTAACAGGAGAAGCTTCMAAAAAAGCAGATATGAAGTATTTAAAGATGGCAGTWASTGTRCTTAAAAAATATTTCACWTCTATTTCTATTGAAGTTTATCCTTTAGAAACACATGAATATAAAGAATTAAAAGAYTTAGGCGTTGATGGTTTAACTATWTATCAAGAAGTWTATGACAAAGARATATAYAAAGAAGTACATACAAGCGGTGAAAAAACAAACTATAMSTACAGATTAGATGCACCACAAAGAGGTGCKGATGCWGGTATTAGAGCACTTAATGTTGGCTGTTTATTTGGTCTTGGRAATATTTAYTCWGAAGCTTTTTTATCTGCTTTGCATGCTAAGTATTTAATGGAAAAATATTTTGATGCTGAAATTTCTATTTCTATGCCTAGAATTAATAATGCTGCAGGAGATTTTACTCCCAAATTTAATATAAGCGACAAAACCTATGTACAGTTTATGTTAGCGTATAGATTGTATATGCCCAATATTGGAATGAATGTATCTACAAGAGAAGAGGCAAAATTTAGAGATAATTTAATTGATATTGCTGCTACTAAATTCTCAGCTGGATCTAAAACAGATGTTGGAGGATATACTGATGTTGATAAATCAACAGCGCAGTTTGAAATTTCTGATGAACGATCTGTAGAAGAAATATCTTCTATGATACGAGCAAGAGGTTACCAACCTATTTTTAAAGATTGGGAAATTATACGTTAAAATGTTTTAAAAGATAAATTTAGAATGAACTAAAGAATAGAATAAACTATTCTTTAGTATAACTAAGAAGATAGATACATTTTGTTTACTTCAACCTCTTTGGCTAACCAACTTTCGTACTTTATAAATACCTCTTTTATATATGTTTGCTCATAATGTAACATTAAGGCATTTTCATTAATCCATTCCTCATATAAATATAAGTACTGTTCATCATCATGTAGATGAAACTGCAAACAACCTTCTTCTTTTCTGGTTTTTTCTATTATATTCAAAAGTGCTTTTTTAGCATCTTGAAAATTTTCTGCTTTTGGTAAAACTTTAGCAAATAAAAATAGGTTTTTATTAATCATTATATATTCCTTGTATGAAGAATAATAATAGAAARAAGAAGATAATAGTACAAGAAAAGTACCTATWTTTATAAGTTTTCTTGTCTAAATAAATAAGGTGTACTTTTATAATATTTTTTAAACTGCCCAATAAACCAAGAAACACTCGAATATCCACAGCTCGTGGCAATATCAGAAATAGAGGCATCGCTAGTTTTTAATAAGTTTTTTGCTTTGAGCAGGCGTTTCATATCTAACCATTCTTTTGGGTTTTTTAAATAAAGTTTTTGCATCTCTTTTCGTAAAGCAGTTTTACTTAATCCCGTAAGTTGACACATATGCGAGATATCATTCAAAATATCTACATTTGATTCTAAAATATACTGTACTCTTGAGCTTTTTGTATTGATTATATTGTTTAAAAAAGCTAAAAAAGCATCTTTATTGTTTGATAAAGCATATAAAAAAAGTTCATGCGTTTTTAATTTTAGCAAAGCAACTTTATTTTGGAGTTTTTTTGTAAAATATTCATTAATAGTTTTAACACAAGTGTCAAGAAAAATATCTTTTTTGATACAAATAACAGTTTCTTTTTTTGTTGTATTTATATTTAACTTATATTTTTTAATAAAATTTAAAACAAAATCGTCGTCAAAACATATTAAAATTGATTCATAGGTATTATTTGAACTAATGATTTCACTTATGAAATAATTATTTTGAGACAAAAAAAGAATTTGACTGTTATTTATATGTAAATCATTCTCTAAATGAAGTACTTTTTCCCCTTTTATTAATAATATCATCATATGGCTAGTATTTCTTAAATAGAGTTTATTTTTTTTGTGAAGTTTAGATTTGGATGCTATAAAAGTTCCATCATGTATGAGAGTATAAGCATGTTTATTTTCAAGAAGATAAGAAGGTAATATTACATTTTGTATCAAATAATCTCCTAAATTTTTTAGTATTTTTATAATAGCAGTAAATATATAATTATGCGTAATGTCTTTTTTTATTGCTGGTTTTACATAAAATAAAGTACTTTATTTGTATAATTATTCTCATTATTTATGATTTTTATAAAAAGGTACAAAAAAATGTCACTCATTAAAATTATTGCAATAAGTTTATTTTCTCTTGTGTTTATAATAGGCTGCGCTAATAAAAAAGAAAATATTATATTAATGAATGCAAAAACTAAGAGTGAAAAAACTATTGAAGAGAAAAAAGTAAATGAAAATTGTAAAAAATATCTTTCTTCTATGAAACATGCATCTTATTATATTAAGAATGAATTTAATCAAGCATATTTTAAAAAAAATGATTTTTTAGGTGCGAAAGCCCAGTTGTTTTTAGTGAAAAATAATTCTTCGGGTATTTTTGCTAAGAATATTAATAAAGCAAATACTTCTTATAAAAAATATTTTACAATGGCTGTAAAAAATAAATGCGATATTGCATCTTTTAGAATCTTTCCCCTTATTGTAATCGAAAATAAAATTACTTTGGCTAAATAATATGAGACTAATTATTTTTTCGCTCTTTTTTGTAAGCGCCGTGTTTGCAATGGATCTTGATATTGATAGTTTAGCAGAAAAAGTAGTGCAGGAAAAAAATACAAATAAAAAAGAACAATTCCTTGAGCAATTAAAAATAAAACTAGCAAAAGCCAATAACGAAGCAAAAGAGCTTGCCGCTGCTGTAATTAGAGAAAAAAGAAAACTCCCCTTAGCTGTATTCAAAGAAAAAAAAAGTGAATAAAATGAAAATATTGCTTTTAGAAGATGATTCAATTCTTAGTGCAACTATTGTTCAAATTTTAGAAGAAGAAAATTATGATGTTACATTAGCAAATGATGGGCAAGAAGTTTTAGAATTTACTTTTTTACATAAGTATGATTTGTATTTATTTGATATTAACGTACCCTTACTTAACGGCATGGATACCCTTAAATTATTAAGGCAAGCCAATGATAATACCCCTACTTTTTTCCTTACAGCGCTTATAGATATGAAAGCAGTTTTAGAGGGCTTTAATTGTGGTTGTGATGATTATATAAAAAAGCCTTTTGATATGGATGAGTTTCTTATGCGTATTAAAGCGGTTTTAAAACGTAAGAATCCTCTTCTTGTATATAAAGAGATAKCTTTTGATTTATTAGAAAACAGAGTATTTAAAAACAATCTTGAAATAACTTTGGGACAAGTTGAAAAGGATATTTTTGCATTACTTCTTAAAAATAAAAACCTAACAATATCTAAGAGTGATTTTTTTGATTATATGAATAAACCAAGTGATGCTGCATTAAGAGTACTTATTAGTAAATTAAAAAAAGTRYTKRMTTTARATATYACTAATACGAAAGGAATAGGGTACAGACTTGARGAAATATGAACGTAAATCTTTTTTAACTACTACCTTACTTTTTTTTATTCCCCTAAGTTTATTTRCWTCTCTTGTTCTTTATATGTATTATGAAGACAAAGTTAAAGATATGGAAGYGAATATTYTWTATCAAATGAAAGACTATACTTTTGATTTTAAATCAAAACACTTTATTTTGGATGTTATTGAAAATAAAGAAGATAAAAAACTGTTTAAAATTTATCATTGTAAAGAAGGGCTGTGTGCTTATTTTAAAATGTCAACAGCTGCTCCTTATTTATTAAAAGTGATTTATGAAAAAAAGAATCTTGAAAAAAAACATGCTRCTTTTTTTAKAAAAATGATTAAGTTTTCTTTGCTTTTATATTCTTCTTTATTGTTTTTTTCAATGGCTTTTGCTTATTATTCAATGAAACCAATGAAAGAAGCCTTGTCTTTTTTGGAAGAWTTTTTAAAAGAYTTGATTCATGATTTAAATACACCTGCAACATCTATWTTATTAAATGCCAAACTATTAAAAAGGCGGGGYGATTTTGMAGAAATYGGGCGTATTGAATTGGCTGCTAMAACAATAGCTTCTTTATATAAAAACYTAGAGTTTATAAGTCCCAATAGCATTGATAAAAATGAGCAGGTTAATTTGAATGATATTATAAAAGAAAAAGTAAGYCTTTTTGAAAAACTTTATCCTAAARTAAAGATACAAATTAAATAYAATACAAATGARTTAATTATACAAAGTAATAMAATAGCRATGSAGAGAATACTKGATAATATTATWAGCAATGCCTGCAAGTATAATGTTAAAAATGGAGAAGTAMTCATWGTWATAGAAGAAAATAAAATATCAATACAAGACAGTGGTATTGGAATTAAAAATGTAAAAAAWGTTTTTGAACGCTATTATAAAGAGAATGAAACWGGACTWGGAATTGGACTTGGCATTGTAAAACAGTTATGYGATATTTTAAAGATACGTATTTTGATAAGTAGTGAAATAAACGCAGGCACAAAAGTRGAACTTTTATTTTAAAAAGAATCACTTGAATAAATACAAGTGATACTTAATTAAGCGTTAATTGATTTTACGATTGAGCTGGAATTTGAATTAAAATTAATTTCTCTTTTATGATTTTTTGAGCTTCTTTTCTTTTACTTACACTCATATTCACTAATTTATTTTGAAGATCTTGTAACAAGATACTTTTTTCTTGTTTATTTTTTGTATTATTAATACTATCAACCAAATCATTTATACTCTTTTTAGTACCTGCTGCATATAATCCAATAGCTGCTAATAACATTACTACTGTTAAACTTTTTCCTAGTTTCATTTTAAATCCTTATTTTTAATATGTGGCAGTATAAATTAAAAGTGTAAGTTAAGTATAAGTTCTAAGAAAAAAGAATAAAAAGTAAAGATAAAATAGAGGATTAAATACAAATAATAATTGTAATTATAGTAAAGGAAGTGTTATGAAAATAATTTGCGCATTTTTAATAATTGTACTTTTCAAGTCCTTGTTGTTTGCAGCTGTATTAGAAAAAAAACGAATTTTGTATATTGATTCGTATCACTTAAACTATGGTGTTAGTAATGATATTATTACGACATTTATAAATACATTAAATAAATCTAAAATAAATTTTGATTTAAAAATTATTAGAATGGATACAAAAAGAAATAAAAGTGAAGATTTTAAACAAAATGCAGCGATTAAAGCAAAAAAAGTTATTGAAAAGTATAAACCGGACCTTGTAATTGCAGCGGAAGACAATGCGTCAAAATATTTAATTGTGCCTTATTATAAAAATTCAAAGCTGCCTTTTTTATTTATTGGAGTAAATGAAAGTGCAAAAGAGTATGGTTTCCCTTATGAAAATGTTACAGGTCAAGTTGAAGTTACTTTAATAAACCCTTTGATTGTTTTATTAAAACAATATTCAAAAGGAAACAGAATTGCTTATTTAAATGACAATACCTTAACCTCCCAAAAAACATCTTTATCTTTTGAAAAAAAGCTGGGAGTAAAAATACAGAAATACTTTATTAATTCTACAAAAGAATGGAAAGATGCTTTTCTTAAGCTTCAAGAGACTTCTGATATTTTATTATTGGGATTTAATACCTTTAGTACTACAAAAAAAAATAAAGATATTGTGAACTTTGTACATAAAAATACAAAAATTATTACGGCATCCTGGGATAAGGGTAATACACAAATTTCTCTTATTGTTTATTCAAAAAATCCAAAAGAGTATGGAGAGTGGGCTGCTATTCAAGCCATTAAAATTTTAAATGGTAAAAAAATTTCTTCAATAAAAATAAGTGAAAATAAAAAAGGGAAAGTATATATAAATGCACGCATAATGAAAAAACTTAAAATTCTTTTTCCTTTTGAACTCTTAGATAATTCTACAATAATAAAATGAATTGAGATAAAGACTGTAAATTAAAGAGATTATTCTATACATTCATGATAAATTAAAATATAAATAAAATATTAAGTTTTGCTTGGGTATAATCCATTTACTTTTTTAGAAAACACTACGTTTCTCTAGAATGGTAGTATCGTTTTGATTATACATGGGTATATGTCAAAGTCAACGAGAAGCTTGAACATTGCTTGAATTGTTCAAACCAAGAATAGAATAGAGAACATTACATATATAATATATTACTGTCATCTGTCCTATTAATTAAAAGGGAAAATATGCCTACTATTAATCAATTGATTAGAAAAGAGCGAAAAAAGATTGTTAAAAAATCTAAATCGCCAGCTTTAGAGAGTTGTCCACAAAGAAGAGGGGTTTGTACTAGAGTTTATACTACTACACCAAAAAAACCTAACTCGGCTTTAAGAAAAGTTGCAAAAGTTAGATTAACTTCAGGTTTTGAAGTTATTTCATACATCGGTGGAGAAGGTCATAACCTTCAAGAGCATTCAATTGTTTTAGTTCGTGGAGGTAGAGTTAAAGATTTACCTGGTGTTAAATATCACATTGTTCGTGGTGCTTTAGATACTGCTGGTGTAGCTGGAAGAACTGTTGCTAGATCAAAATACGGTACTAAAAAACCGAAAAAAAAGTAGAAGGATTATAAAATGAGAAGAAGAAAAGCTCCCGTTAGAGAAGTAATGGCTGATCCTATCTACAATAGTAAAGTGATCACTAAGTTTATTAATACAGTTATGTTAGATGGTAAAAAATCTACAGCACAAAAAATTATGTATGGTGCAATTGCCAATCTTGATACTAGAGGTGAAGAAACTGGTATTGAAGTATTTGAAAAAGCAATTGAAAATGTTAAACCACTTTTAGAAGTTAAATCTAGAAGAGTTGGTGGAGCAACATATCAAGTTCCTGTAGAAGTTAGACCAGTACGTAGACAAACTTTATCTTTAAGATGGTTAGTTGACGCTGCTAGAAAAAGAAATGAAAGAACTATGGTTGAAAGACTTGCTAACGAATTATTCGAAGCAGCTAACGACAGAGGCGCATCATTCAAGAAAAAAGAAGATATGCATAGAATGGCCGAAGCTAACAAAGCATTCGCTCATTACAGATGGTAGGAATTTAATATGGCAAGAGTTACACCACTAAACCAAGTTAGAAATATTGGAATTGCTGCTCACATTGATGCAGGAAAAACGACTACAACTGAAAGAATATTATTCTATACAGGTGTTGAGCACAAAATCGGTGAAGTTCACGATGGTGCTGCTACTATGGATTGGATGGAACAAGAGCAAGAAAGAGGTATTACAATTACTTCTGCTGCTACTACTTGTCACTGGAAAAACCCAGTAGATGGTTCTGATACTATGATTAATATCATTGATACTCCAGGTCACGTTGACTTTACAATTGAAGTTGAGAGATCTATGAGAGTTCTTGATGGTGCTGTTGCAGTATTCTGTTCAGTTGGTGGGGTTCAACCACAATCTGAGACTGTTTGGAGACAAGCAAATAAATACAGAGTACCAAGAATCATTTTTGTTAATAAAATGGACAGAACAGGTGCTGATTTCTTTTCTGTTGAATCACAAGTATCTGAAAGACTTAAAGCTAATCCTGTTCCTATTCAAATTCCTATTGGAGCTGAAGAAAACTTCGCAGGTGTTATTGATTTAGTTCAAATGAAAGCTATTGTTTGGGATTTAGATGCAGAAATGGGTTCTAACTACCACGTAGAAGAAATTCCAGCTAATTTAGTTGATAAAGCKAAYGAATACAGAGAAAAATTAGTAGAAGCTGCTGCAGAACAAGATGAAGATTTAGAAATGAAATACCTAGAAGGTGAAGAAATTACTAATGACGAAATCATGGCTGCGATTAAAAAGGGTTGTTTAGCAATGAACATTACTCCTATGATTTGTGGAACTGCATTTAAAAACAAAGGTGTTCAAACGTTACTTGACGCTGTTTGTAGATACTTACCTTCTCCTGTAGAAGTTGAAGATATCAAAGGTGAAACTCAAGAGGGTGAGCCTGTTATTGTTGCATCATCTGATGAGGGTGAAGTYGCAGCTTTAGCTTTTAAAATTATGACAGATCCTTTTGTTGGACAATTGACATTTGCTAGAATTTATAGAGGTGTTTTAAAATCTGGTACTTATGTTTTAAATTCAACTAAAATGAAAAAAGAAAGAATTGGTCGACTTCTTAAAATGCATGCAAATAAAAGAGAAGAAGTTTCTGAATTATATGCTGGAGAAATCGGTGCTGTTGTTGGATTAAAATCAACAATTACTGGTGATACTYTGGCATCTGATAAAGATCCAGTTATTTTAGAAAAAATGGACTTTCCTGAACCAGTTATATCTGTTGCAGTTGAGCCTAAAACAAAAGCCGATCAAGAAAAAATGGGTGTTGCTTTAGGAAAATTAGCTCAAGAAGATCCTTCTTTTAGAGTTAAAACAGATGAAGAATCTGGACAAACTATTATTTCAGGAATGGGTGAACTTCACTTAGAAATCCTTGTTGATAGAATGAAAAGAGAATTCGCTGTTGAAGCAGAAGTTGGTGCGCCTCAAGTTGCTTATAGAGAAACTATTAAAAATGCAACTAAAGTTGAGTACAAATATGCTAAACAATCTGGTGGAAAAGGTCAATACGGTCACGTATATTTAGAACTTACTCCATTACCTTCAGATTCTGAAGAAAACTATATCTTTAAAAACAACATTAAAGGTGGATCTGTTCCTAAAGAATATATTCCTGCTGTTGATAAAGGTTGTCAAGAAGCAATGGCTGGTGGAATTCTAGCTGGTTACCCAATGGTTAATATTCAAGTTGCATTATATGATGGTTCATACCATGATGTAGATTCATCTGAAATGGCGTTTAAATTAGCTGCTTCTATGGGATTTAAAAAGGGTTGTAGATCTGATGCTGCAGGTCCTGTTATTTTAGAACCTATGATGAGAGTAGAAATTGAAACTCCTGAAGATTACATGGGTGATGTTATTGGCGATTGTAACAAAAGAAGAGGGCAAGTTCAGTCTATGGATGACAGAGCTGGTATCAAATTAGTTGTTGCAATGGTTCCTTTGGCTGAAATGTTTGGATACTCTACAGATTTAAGATCTATGTCTCAAGGACGTGCAACTTATTCTATGGTATTTGATAACTATGCTGAAGTTCCAAGAAATGTATCTGATGAGATCATTAAAAAGAGAAATGGTTAAAACTGTTTAAAAGAGTGAGTAACCTCACTTTTTTAAGTTTTAACGAGCTTTTGTAGCCTAAGAGAAATTTTACATTTCTCTTAGGCCAAAAGGTTCGAGGGAAGTAATAATTACTTCTCTCATCAATTTCGATTATAAACCTCAATACCCTTAGGTATTGAGGTTTTTTTTTACAAAATATCTTCCCTCTTAATATCAACTATTGTTTCAATAGAATATTTAAATACCTAAAATTATAAGTGAAATAATCTCATGTTTTTCTTCCTTTTTTTTCATAATTCATGCAACAAAATTTTTACTAAAACAAAAAACTCTTCTTTAAAAATTCTTATTATAAAACGTATTTATAATTCAAATACATAAATTGCATTTAAAAAGTTTAGAATAGTCATCAAGAAATTAAGTAAAAATAATTAATAAATTATCTTATTTACGCCAAAATACGTAAATAATAATAAAAACTTATATTAATTTAAAAGAGTTTAGCTAGAATAATTAAGACATAATTTAATAGGACACTGAATGTATATAAAGCTCATATTTGTTGGTTTTATTTTCTGTTATTCGCTAGAAGCTATTAGTCTTAAAAATGTAATTGAAAATACCATCAAAGAAAATCCAGAAATAAAATCTTTTCATAAAAATACCCAAGCAAATAAATATTATATTGATGAAGAACGTGCATCATTCTTACCAAGTTTAACACTAGATGCCTATTATGAAAAAAAAGACATTGAAGAAAAAACTAAAAACTCTAATAGAGACTCAACACAAAAGGGTCATAATATAATTTTAAAAGCATCTCAACTTCTTTATGATGGTGGGAAAAGAGAAGCCAGATATGAAGAGCAAAAAAACTTGTATCTTTCTACAAAACTAGCGAATGACTTTTTAATTGATAATATTATTCAAACATCGCTTGAAACATATTTGGACTTAGTAAAATATGAAGAAAAATTAATCTTGGATAAACATAATTTAAAAGTACATGAGAATTACTTAGAAATTGCTATCAATTCTGAAGAAGTAAGTGGTGAGAAATTAGATAGGTTACAAGTTGATTCAAAACTAGCTTCTTCTTATGTATCGTATTATGAGGATGTAGAAGCTCAAAAAAATCTGAAACTTACCTTGAAGGAAGTTTCCAATTTAGAAATAAAAAATGAATTTATTTGTAGGCCAATTGTGGATGAAAGCTTAATTTTACAAAAAGAAGAAGATTTTATTAAAGAAGCACTTTTTAACAATAAAGAAATTTTAGAGCAAATTACAAAGATTAGAAAACAAAATAACGTTCTTTCTCAAAACAGACTTTTTTTGCCAAGTATTAATGCTTACATTACACAAGAGTTTGATAAAGATTTGGACAAAGTGAATACAAGAAAAGATGAACTGTCTTTTAAAATTCAATTAACCTATAATCTGTTTAATGGATTTAAGGATAAAAGTAAATATCTGCAAGAAAAGACCTTTTTAAACGAAGCACAAATTTTATTGGATTCTCTTACCAATAAAGTTAAAAAAGAGTCTGCTTTTAGGCATTTTACTTACTTTAATATTAAAAATAAGATCAAATATTTAAAAAGTTATATTCTTTATAACAAAGAAATACTTGCAATTTATCATCAGCAGTTTGAAGGAGGTACTCGAACTTTTCTTGATTTGGTTAATCAAGAAGCAGAAGTATTTAAAGCAAAAAATGATTTAATCGAACAAGAATTTTTGCATTTTAAAAATTACTATGAAATTTTAAAAGATTTGGGTTTATTAACAAGAACTGTTTTAGCACATCAAAATACTTTATGTGAAAAAATTGTACTTAGTTTTGATGAGTATAAAAGCGACTCCAATGATGAAAATGACTTAATTGAATTATTAAATGATGACTTGAATCCTAGTGAAACTTCGCTTTTAAATGAAAACAAAACAGATGAAAAAATTAACAGTATTGCACAAGATAGCCTTGAGCGATTAAAAGATTTTACTAAAGATGGCACTGTTAATATGATGTTAGATGATATGTTAACTGATATTTATAATTTAAAAACAGACAATGATGAAAAAAGAGTTGCTTCTTTTAAAATCAAAGTGAATAACAAAGTTATTCTTCCTTCTTTGCTAAAAAATGATGAAAATAATAAAATAAACAAAAAAATACAGAGAAAACAAACTTTTGATTTAAAAAAACTAAGTTCAGGAAAAGAATCCCTGCCTTTAAAAATAAAAACAGAGTTTTTAAAAGAATCCTCCAAGTATTACACAATAGTAATTTCGAATATAAAAAAGAATACTAGTATTAAACAATTTAAAAGAAGGTATTATTTAGAAGATAATTATTATAATTATAAAGTAAAAGGTAAAAAAAGAATACTTTATGGTGTATACTTCTCTCAACAAGAAGCTGAAGTTGCTCTTTTGGCACTGCATCCTCATTTACAGAGAATGCAAGTTACTGTTGATTTAATTAAAAATCAAAAATTGTTATATAAAAATAAAGGCAAGCTTTGAAACCTGAAACAACTGAAAATGAACTGGAACAAATGACTAGTACGAGGAAAATAGATTCTCTTCTTGAATGTTTATTGTTTTTATCAAAATATTATAATAGACCCAGTTCTGCCGAATCTTTAACCACTGGTTTAGCAATTTATAATCAATTTATGAGTCCAAAAATGTTTGAGGAGTCAGCCTTAAGAATTGGCCTGAAAATTAAAACGGTTAAAAGAGAATTAAAAGAACTATCTTCTTTAGCACTGCCCAGTGTATTAATTTTAGAAGGTAATTCTGCTTGTGTACTCTTATCTATCAACGATGTTGATAATACATATAAAGTAATGATTCCTGAAATATCAAAAGGAGAAATGACTGTTACTTCTACTCAAATGCACGGTATTTATGCAGATTTTACACTTATTATTAAACCGGAATATAATTTTAACAATAGGATTAAACAAGATGTTAAAATTGATCAGCCTAAATCTTGGTTTTGGGGGACTATGGTTAAGAGTAAACCCTTATATATTAAAGTAATTGTTGCCGCATTAATTATAAATATGTTTATACTAGCAACTCCTATGTTTACTATGAATGTATACGATAGAGTGCTTCCAAATAATGCTCTTTCAACCTTATGGGTACTTGCTATTGGTATTTTACTGGTGATGACTTTTGATTTTATTCTAAAATTAATGCGTGCTCATTTTATTCAACTTGCTGGTAAAAAAAGTGATATTATTATGTCTTCAATGATTTTTGACCAGTTATTAAATATTAGGCTTGATCAAAAACCAGCTTCAACTGGACAGTTTGTTTCAAGACTTCAGTCTTTTGAAAGTGTAAGAGAATTTTTCTCTTCAGCTACCGTTGCTGCTATTGTAGATTTACCTTTTATTGTTTTGTTTATTATCATAATTTTTATTATTGGAGGACCGGTCGGTTATATTTCAATTTTTACAGTTATTATTGCTTTTACTTTTTCTTATTTTATGCAAAAGCCTATAAAAAAAGCAGTAGAAGCATCGTCAAAAGAAGATCAAATAAAACAAAGTACTTTAAATGAAACAGTTGCTGGTTTGGAAATAATAAAATCAGTACGAGCACAAAGTAGAATGAGAACTCATTGGGATAACTCCATTGAAAAAACAACTCATTATGGAAAAAAATCTCATTTTTTATCTCAAATAGTAACCTTTTTTACTGCATTTATTTCTCAGTTTTCTAATATTGCTATTGTAGTTGCAGGCGTTTATTTAGCAAGTGTTGGGGGAAATGACTATGGGAGCAATTATTGCTTCTATGATGCTAAATGGAAGGGTAATAGCACCTGTTTCCCAAATAGTTGGTATGATTATTCGTTTTGATAAAACAATATTGTCTTTAAATAATATTGACGAGATTATGAAGATGCCAGTTGAGAGAGAGTTTGATAAGAATTATTTATCTAGACCTGATTTAAATGGGGACATTGTTTTTAAAGATGTTGATTTTTCTTATAAAGATCAAAATTTTTTGGTTTTAAAAAATATTAATTTGACCATAAAACAAGGTGAAAAAGTAGGAATTATTGGAAAAATTGGATGTGGAAAATCTACGCTTTGGAAATTAATYATGAATTTATATGAGCCTAAAAGTGGMTCTGTWTTAGTGGATAACTCTGATATTAGACAAATCGATCCTGTTGATTTACGACGGGCTATTGGTTGTGTACCTCAAGAACCCTTTTTATTTATGGGCAGTATTAAAGATAATATTACTATTGGGGAAGAGCATGCAAGTGATACAGAAATTTTGGAAGCTTCTAAGATTGCTGGCGTTCATGATTTTATTGGTAAACATGACGTTGGGTATGATTTATTAGTAGGTGAGAGAGGTGAAGGCTTAAGTGGAGGGGAACGCCAAAGTGTTACTTTAGCAAGAGCCATTATTACTAATCCTAATATTTTGATTCTTGATGAACCTACTAATTCACTTGATGGGCAAAGTGAAGAATTGTTTAAGCGCCGAATCAAAGATATTGTTGCTGATAAAACAATGATTTTAATTACACATAAACCATCTGTTTTATCACTGGTTGAYAGATTAATAGTAATGGATGATGGAAAAATAATTGCGGATGGRCCWAAAGAAGAAGTTCTTGAGAGTTTAGCAGGTAAAAGTAAAAGGGTAAATCATGCATAAAGAAGATGTTGATTTTGTACATGTTTTGCAAGCACAAGTAAATGCGGAACCCAGTAATTTTACAAATAGGTTTTTTTATTTAATTATAGGATTTTTCTTTATTGCAGTTATTTGGGCTTATTTCTCTGATATTGATGAATTAGCAAGAGGTGAGGGGAAAGTTATACCTTCTGAAAAAATACAAACCATACAAAGTTTAGATGGTGGAATTATTGCAGCTATTCTTGTTAAAGAAGGTAGTTTTGTTAAAAAAGGTCAAGCGTTGATTAAAATTGATACGACAAGATATAAAGCTTCCTTAGATGAAAATAAAAAAGCGTATTGGGGCTTGTTGGTTTCAAAAGTACGACTTACTAGTGCTCATTCAATGAATATGAAGTATAAARTTCCTGTATTRARATTYTCAMRAGAATTAAARMAGAATGTACCTGACMTRATTRAAAGTGAAAGAGTTCTGTACMGAGCAGAAGTWMAAGAACATAAAATTGCCTTAGAAATTCTRGAAAACCAATTGGGACAAAAAATACAAGAATTATTTGAATTAAAAGCAAAAAAGMAACAATTGTTAACTACMAAAATMTTAGTAAGAGAAGAATTTAAAACAATCAAGMGATTGGTTGATTCTAGGGCTAAATCTAAGATTGAACTTATTACTGTTAAAAAAGAATTAAATATAATTTCTGGTGATATAGCTGCTATTAATGCTAGTATTCCAAAAGCAAATCTAACCATAGAAGAAGCAAAAAATAGAATTATTGAAAAAATAAATAATTACAAAAGTGAAAACTTAAAACAGCTTCATGATGAAAACATTGAAATAAAAAAATATGAATCTATTCTGATTGAAGAAGAAGATAAACTGGATAAAACGGTTGTGAAATCACCTGTAAATGGTATTGTTAAATTAATTAATGTGAATACAGTAGGTGGAGTTGTACGCTCTGGTGATAATTTAATAGAAATTGTACCTSAAAGTRATGTTTTATTAATTGAAGCTAAAATTGACCCTAARGATATYGCTTTTATTAATCCTGAACARAAAACGGTTATTAAAATTACTGCTTATGATTTTTCAATTTATGGTGGTTTAGAAGGCCAAATTGTAGAAATATCTGCTGATAGTATTATTGATAAAGAAGATAAAAATCAGAAATCATATTACCGTATTTTGGTTAAAACCAATAAAAATTATCTGGAAAGAAAAGGAAAAAAACATCCAATAATCCCTGGAATGATTGCTTCAGTTGATATTATTACGGGACAAAAATCCATTCTAGATTTTTTATTAAAACCAATTTTAAAAACAAAACAAAGTGCATTTCATGAAAGATAAGAATTATCTTTCATTTTGTAATACAAAGGGTTTCAAATAAATATTTTGTTATAATCGCATATGAAAATAACYAAAAACTTTGATAAACTAAAACAAATTAAAACAGTTGGCATTATTTTACGACCMAATTCGCCAGSWTTAATTGAACARTATGAAATAATTAARCAGCATTTTTGTGATGAAAAYATTGAAGTACTTTTAGARGAYAAATCTTCTTTAATGATTTATAAGAAAAAAGCCTATTCTTTTGATGMTTTRTGYMAAAAAAGTGATTTTTTRGTTTCTCTTGGWGGAGATGGTACCTTAATCTCAGTAGTAAGRAAATCTTTTGCCTGTGATATWGCAGTWTTAGGTATTAATCTTGGAACATTGGGTTTTTTAACGGATATTCCTTTTTCAAARGTAAAACCTTTTATWCAAGATTTAAAAAAWGAYATATATAAAATYGATTCTCGCATGATGATTRCRGGAGYAACAAAAGCGAATACTTTTGTTGCTTTTAATGAYATAGTAATTTCAAGAAAATCTATTTCWTCAATGATTAGRATTAATGSAAAAATTGATGGAAAACCTTTTAACACTTATTATGGKGATGGTGTTATTATTTCTACYCCWACWGGYTCAACTGCTTAYAATCTTTCTTTAGGWGGYCCTGTTGTATTTCCWTTAACAGATGCTTTTATTGTTACTCCTGTTGCACCTCATTCTTTAACACAACGCCCWTTAGTTCTTCCAGCAGACTTTGAGATAGARTTTACTATTYTAAGCTCMCAAGGTGCTGTTATTATTGTWGATGGGCAAGAATTTTAYGGAATAGAACAAAATGAATCTATAAAAATAAAAATTGCTTCRAAAAAAGCWAAATTAATACACCGYSKTGAACGAAAYTATTTTGAAGTATTAAGTGAAAAACTGCAATGGGGAAATTAAATGATTAGTAGGTTTTATTTAGAGAATTATTTATCCTTTTCAAAAGTTGATTTGGAATTTAAAAAAGGTCTTGTCGTTTTTACAGGTCCTTCTGGAGCTGGTAAGTCTATTTTAATGGATTCTTTGTTGGCATTATTTGGTATTAAAGAAGGAAAAGCTACTTTAAGTGAAGTCGTATTAGAAGACACAAATATATCAAATGATTTMTTTGATATAAAAAACAATGATGATATTTATATCAAAGAAATAAAAAAAGATAAAACACGCTATTTTTTAAACAATCAAAGTCTTTCAAAAAAGAATTTAAAAGATTTTTCTTCTTCTTTGGTAAAACATATTCATGTMAAAGACAATTCTGATTTTGAAAGTGATAAACTTATTTATTTTTTAGACTTTTTATCTCAAAATGAGAATAAAAACTTTAATAAATTAAAAGAATCTTTTACTAAAAAGTATGCAGAATTTATAATCGTTCAAAAAGAGTTAAATAAAATTATCCAGGATGAGTCAAAACTAGATGAGTTAAAAGAATTTGCTAAGTATGAAATTGAAAAAATAGCTTCTATTGATCCTAAAATAAATGAATACGATGAATTAAAAGAAATCAGAAAAACCTTAAGTAAAAAAGACAAAATTGAAGAAGCCATTAATGAATCTAAAGAAATATTTTCTTTTACCTCAAAAGTTTCAAAAACATTGAATTTAATGGAAAAAGACAGTTCTTTTTTTGACGAAGCGATAAATGAACTTAATAATATTTATGAGGGCTTTACGGATTCTTTATACGAGTTAGAAGATATGGATATTGAAGAGGTTTTAAATCGTATTGAATTATTAAGTTCACTTGAAAAACGTTTTGGTTCAATATCTCTAGCGCTTGAGTACAAAAAGAAAAAAGAAGAAGAATTAGAATCTTATGATAATATTATATTTTCTAAATCACAATTAGAAAAAAAAGTAATCATGCTTGAAAACGAGATTAAAACCTTAGCTTCTAATCTAAGCAATGAGCGAAAAAAATCTGCAAAAATACTTGAAAAAAAGATAAACCACTATTTGAAATATCTTTATTTATCGAATGCAAAAGTAATTTTGGAAGAAAAAACACTGGATGGAACGGGTATTGACAAAGTAGTGTTTATTTTAAATAATGTTAAGTTAGATACTATTTCTAGTGGGGAGTTTAATAGACTGAGACTTGCATTATTAACATCTATGAGTGAATATGAAATCAATGATAATGGTATTTTATTTTTAGATGAAATTGATGCAAATTTATCTGGAAAAGAATCTGCTGCAATTGCAACAGTACTTAAAAAACTAACACAAAAATATCAAATTTTTGCTATTTCTCATCAACCCCAACTAACAGCTTGTGCTTCTCAACATTTTTTTGTTGATAAAAAGAATAATAAATCTACTATTACTGAACTTTCTAAAATTCAGCAGGAAAATGAAATTGCACGAATGATTTCAGGAGAAAAGATTACACAAGAAGCGCTTGTTTTTGCTAAGGATCTGCTTGAGGTTTCTTCGTAGTAATTGAGTTTTCTTGTTCTTTTGAGCTAAGATGCGCATTTAAAAAGCAATTCCTATTGGGCAATATAATACTTTAAATTAGTAATTATGTTTGTGGGTAGGAAATTTTATGTAAAAATAAACATTTTGGCTGGTAGAAATGCGCATTTAAAAAGCAATCCCTATTTCTGGGTAGAAATTCGTATCTAAAAAGCAATTCCTATTGCTTTTTAGATACTCACATTAAACTCTTTTCTCATATTTTCAGTCAAAGATTTTAGTTTTGTTCTGTCTGTTGGGTTAGAAGTTTTATCCAAAAGTGGTGTTAAATTCTTGTGAAATTTTTTCAAGAAATTATGAATGTATTCTGTTTTATTAAATGGATTATTGATATAAGCTCCATTATCAATTAATTCTACTACTAATTCCGTATAACCTAAAAAAGCAGCGTAATTAATAGGTAAAACCCCAAACTTATCGGGTTTATTTAATAAGTCTTTGTTAAAAGATAAAATTAATCTGAATACTTTTACTTTATTTTGCCACATACAGTTATGAATCATATTTCTACCTCTGGCATCAACTGCATTAATATCTGCACCTGCATTAAGAAGTATTTTGATGGTTTGAATATCATTGTCTAAAATAGCTTTATGTAAAGTAATACCACCGTGAGCATCTCTTGCGTTAACATCAGCACCTAAGGTAATAACTTGTTTGAGCATTATGTAATATAAACGCTGATCAGAAACTTTTTTAAATGCAATATTCTCAGCCATATATTTATAAACAATATTAGCATTATCCCTGTCTCTTTGATTTATATCTGCGCCATATTTTGCCAAAGATTTAACCAAATCAATATTATTATGAAAAACAGCATCAAAAAAATAAGGTTGATCTTGGGAATTTAACATTGTTAAGTTAACTTCTCCATTTAACAAAATTTCATGCAATACTTGTTTATAGTTTTGTGTTTCGTCAATATTTCGTTTTTCTTTTAATTTCATCTTTTTATCATTGTGCAATACTAGTTCAATGGTAATAAGTTTTTCAATAATAGTTTGGTTATTATTATCTGTGATATTGGGGCGTGCTCCATAATTAAGTAATAAAGAAACAGCTTCTATGTTAGAGCTGCCTTTCATAGCAGCAGTTGATAGGGCTGTTGTATTTGAGGAATCAATAAAATTAGGATCTACGCCATATTCTAAAAGGATTTTCATGATATCTATATTATTAATTGCTGTTACGTAGGTTAAAACATTCTCACCATCATTATTGTATACATTATAATTTATTTCTTCTTCTATTAACCAAGGAATCATATCTATTAAATTGATTAATGGAAGTTTTTCATCTGCTGTTAAATCTTTAAGTCTTGGGAAATCTGTGTTGATATATTTAATCAATTCCATTAAAACAGTATTTCCATCTTTGTCTACATGGTTAATATCTAAACCCAAAGACAAAGCATACATAAAGGTGTCTATGCTTGAAGCTCCTTTTTTGACTATATAAAACAAAGTTGATTTTCCATTTGGGTCAGTTTCTTCTAAATTGAGTTTTGCTTTTGATAAAATCAATTTTAAAATAGCTGGTTTACTGTAAGTGTTTTCATAAAATAAAATGCTGCTATCCACTTTAACCAGTTTGTTTACAATAATATCGTTTATGATTTCTATATTTTGTGAATCTACGGCATCAAAAATAAGATTGTGATTTTGTAAATCTACATTATTGATTTTTTTAGCACTTTTCTTTAGAGAAATATAAATTGACTTTCTTGAATACTTTACTGCTTCTTGTATTGCAGTTCTACCTTCATTATTTCTTTCATCAATTTTTGCTCCTGCTTTAATAAATAAATTAGCTGCTTCAGTAGCTCCTAACTTTGAAGCTAATAATAAAGCAGTATTCCCTTCTTCATCGCATAAATTCATATCAATTTTTTTAGAAAGCAACCATGTAATTGCTTCTATGGAATTGTTTTCTGCACTCATGTGTAGAAAACCTTTTTTATATTCATTTACATAATTTATTTTCACATCTTTTAAAATTGAATTTGCTTTTGACTCTGAGAATGTTGCATGGTTAAGTACTGCTGTTAAATCTTCTGCTGTATAAGTTTTAAATAATTTAGAAAACATCATTTGTCCTTTGATTTAGACATTTTAGCAAAAGAATGTATTTTAAAAGATTAAAATAAATAAATAATTTTGAATAATTTTAAATAAATAGGTAAAAAGCCTAAAAAACAAAAATTAAATACTTTTTTTTGCATAATTAAATAATTAAAGAATAAATATTTTTCTTCTAAAGACTAGTTTTACTTAAAATATTAAGCATGATTTTATAGTAAAGAAAAAAATAAATAGAATTTAGATATAATCGCGATAACAATATTGCAGTGCAATGCACAAGGATAACAATGAAGAAAGTAGAATTATTAAGCCCCGCAGGAAACTTAGAAAAATTAAAAATCGCAATCTCATATGGAGCAGACGCTGTTTATGCAGGTGTGTCACATTTCTCACTAAGAATTAGATCAGGAAAAGAATTTACACTTGAAACCTTTAAAGAAGGTATTGATTATGCTCATGAAAGAGGGAAAAAAGTATATGTTACGATTAATGGATTTCCTTTTAATTCTCAAATTGAATTATTGAAAAAACATATTCTATCAATGGCAGCGTTAAACCCTGATGCTTTTATAGTAGCAGCTCCTGGAGTTGTAAGATTATGTAGAGAATTAGCGCCTGAAATTGAAATCCATCTCTCAACGCAAGCCAATGTACTTAATTATTTAGATGCACAAGTTTTTTGGGACATGGGTGTACGAAGAATAGTAGTTGCTAGAGAAATTTCATTAAAAGATGTTATTGAAATTAAAAAACATTTGCCAGATATGGAGATTGAAATTTTTGTACATGGTTCAATGTGTTTTGCTTATTCCGGACGTTGTTTGGTTTCAGCTGTTCAAATGGGAAGGGTTCCTAATAGAGGAAGCTGTGCAAATGATTGTCGTTTTGAGTATACCTTATATGCGGCTAATGAAGATCATAGCTCACTGTTTAGACTGGAAGAAGAACCAGGTGTGGGTACGTATATTTTTAATGCAAAAGATATGAACCTTGCATCTCATATTGATGAGATTTTGGAATCAGGTGCAGTTGATTCTTTAAAAATTGAAGGAAGAACTAAATCCCCTTATTATGCAGCAGTAACTGCAAATGCTTATAGAATGGCCATTGATGATTTTTATGAAGGTACTTTTGATGAAGCAAAATACCAAAAAGAATTATTCACAACAAAAAACAGAGGTTTTTCAGATGCGTATTTAATTCATAAACCTTTTGATAGAAATGATACACAGAATTATGATTATTCTTTGTCAAAAGGTTCTTTTGAAGTATCAGGTCTTGTTTGTGAAGATGAAAAACACTTCTTATGTAAATATAAAACATTCCCTGGAATTGATGTAGAAATCTTTTTACCTCAAAATTCTAGTATTGATGAATGTGAAAATGAGCTTGGAAAGATTTACAAAAAAGACGACGGAAGATATTATATTAATTTTAAAAAGATTTTAACGGATAAAAATAAAGAGTTAGAGGCAGTTCATTCAGGGAACGTTAATAAAATACAATTACCAGGAAAATTACCTTATTTAACCATGTTAAGAATAGAAAATGAAGGCGAAGCGGTTAATCCGTTCGCTTAATGGTTTATTTTAAAGTCTCGGAAAATATTAATATAAAAACCACGGATGGTTCTTTAGTGAAATATCATAAAGCCCCTCCTGGTATTACTAGTGATGACTTTATTTATTGTTCAACCTATAATGATTTTTTGGATTTAAAGAATGTATTTGCCCGCGTAGATAAAAAATATCAAATTAAGGTTCTTCTTGAAGATAGAATTCTGTCTTCACATATTATGCCAATTGAATTAGGGATTACGAATAAGTTCGAATATCAAACCTTAAAAAGAATTGATTATCGTATGAAAAAAAATTTATATGTTGAAAAAAAGTTAGAACATAAAATAAAAGAAGTATCTTTTAATGAAGATGGTTTTGATTTTTATGAACAAATTAAACATTGTATAAAACCAGATATCAGCCTTGCAATTATTGGTGGGGTGGGTAGGAATATTGGAGAAATTATTTCTTCATGTTCTGCTTTAAGAATTTTATATGAAGAACTCAAACAAAAGTTTTTAAGTATTAAACTTAATATTTATCTAGAAAGCAGTGAGAATAAATACTATTCCAGAGATAAAGAACTTCTTTTAACACAAGGTTTTATTCATAAAATTGAGCCTCTGTCTTTGTCTTTAAAAAAACTTTTAAATTATGATTTTATTATTGACACATCTTTATTAAATAAAAGAACCTACTTTTCTAGTATGCCTTATGTTGACGCTTATCTTTATAAGTTTGGAATTGACTACGAAAAAGTCAATAAAGAAAGAAAATCGACCTTTATTGATAGAATTAGTACTTCTTTAAATAAAAACTTAATTAAAAAAATAAAAGACTTAAAAAAAGTGGGGAAACTGCTTTTATTTCATCCTTATTCTGCAAACGAAGACAGAAGCATACCCAAAGAATTTGCAATTAAATATCTGAAAAAACTGGTTAACACAGCGGATGATTATACTATTGTATCTGCCTTGAATATTACAGAATTGCATGATGATCGTTATGTAAACTTGGCAGCATTTTCCAAAAGTTTAAGTGAATTTATTTATATAATTTCACAAGCAGATAAGATTATTACAGTTGATACTTCAACATATCACATTGCAGATGCTTTTTTTGTTCCTACTTTGGTTTTGTTTACAGATGATAAAGCTGAAATAAGAACCAAATATTATCAACAAACAAAAACCATTGAAATTGAAGATAAAACAAAAAATTACTCTACCTTTACTTTTGAGAATCCTAGCTTAGAACTGTATAAACACCAAGCATGGAAAGAGCTGAAAATATCGAAGGTTATGAAACTATTAGAAACAATTTGATATAATCCAATTATCTTAAAAAAGAATTAATTATTAAGGAAAATATTATGAATTTTGTTTCAATTATAATGGGTAGTAAATCAGATTACGAGGTTATGAAAAACTGTAGTGATACGTTTGAAAAGTTTAATGTAAAGTACGAAATGATTATTTCATCTGCGCACAGATCTCCAGCTAGAACAAAAAACTACATCAAAGAAGCTGAAAGTAARGGWGCTGTWGTATTTATTGCTGCTGCTGGTATGGCTGCACAYTTAGCTGGTGCWTTAGCTGCWACAACAACTAAACCTGTTCTTGGAGTTCCAATGAAAGGTGGAGCAATGGATGGAATGGATGCTTTGCTTTCAACCGTTCAAATGCCTTCAGGAATGCCTGTAGGAACTCTGGCTTTAGGACGTGCTGGTGCAATTAATGCTGCTTATTTAGCAATGCAAATTTTAGCTATTAGCGATAAYGAATTAGCAACTAAATTAAYAGAAGATMGAATTGTTAAAGAAAAAGCKGTTGAAACGGATTCTTTAACTATTGAAGTTAGAATMTAAAAATNWAAAWGARARAKWKAKMTMTMTNTYTC
>NVWN01000007.1:122367-217921 GCA_002733685.1 Arcobacter sp.
TCAAATAWAAATTAAAATATYTCTWTGATATGTTTTAGTTTTTATTTGTTTTATTTGAAATAATTTATAACAGGAAACGAAGTATGCTAACATTTTCACAAATGCTATTAAAACTACAAGAATTTTGGGCCAATCAAGGTTGTAATGTTCTTCAGCCTTATGATATTCCAGCAGGTGCTGGGACTTTTCATCCCGCAACTCTCTTACGATCTTTAGATTCTACACCTTGGTCTACTGCTTATGTAGCGCCTTGTAGAAGACCAACTGACGGAAGATATGGTGAAAATCCTAATCGTTTGGGCACTTATTATCAATTTCAAGTTTTAATTAAACCAAGTCCTTCTAATATTCAAGATTTGTATTTACAAAGTTTAGAATTTTTAGGTTTAGATATTTCAAAACATGATATACGTTTTGTTGAAGATAACTGGGAATCTCCAACRCTTGGGGCTTGGGGGCTTGGATGGGAAGTATGGTTAGATGGAATGGAAGTTTCACAATTTACTTATTTTCAGCAAGTAGGGGGAATTGYTTGTGATCCTGTTGCTGTTGAGATTACTTATGGAACTGAGCGTTTAGCTATGTATCTACAAGAAGTAGATTCTATTTTCGATATTGTATGGAATAAAAATGCCCATGGTATTACTACTTATGCAGATGTGCATAAAGAAGGCGAATATCAATTCTCAAAATACAATTTTGAAATTGCAAATACAGAAATGTTATTCAGACATTTTGATGATGCATTTACTGAGTGTAAAGCAGCTTTAGAGGCAGAGTTACCTTTACCTGCATATGATCAGTGTATGATAGCTTCCCATGCTTTTAATACACTTGATGCAAGAAAAGCAATTTCAGTTACTGAGAGACAAAATTATATATTAAAAGTACGTGAACTTTCACAAGCTTGTGCTAAAATGTACAGTGCACAAGAAGTRSAAAGAACASWAAGRATTGGAAATAAAAAAAACTTAGAAATTCTAAAAGAAAAATTTCCTGAGAAATTTGTTTAGGTAAATAATGAAACTRGAATTAATWTATAATTTTTTAGATGAAYTWTCCCCTTTTTCTTTGCAAGAAAAATGGGATAATTCTGGCCTTTTGGTTGGAAATTTAARYGATGATATWAAAGAAGTWCATATWAGYATWGATTTAGATGAAGAWATGTTAGCWTTGATTCCTAATAAYTCTTTRRTAATTACCCATCATCCWYTAATTTTTAAAGCCTTAAAAACWGTAAATTATGATTCTTATTCWACMAAACTATTAAAAATACTTATWCAAAAAAATATTGCATTAATTTCTATGCATACAAATATTGATGTAAGTCATTTAAATAAATATGTAGCACAAGAGATTTTAGGTTTAGAAGTGATTCCWAGTGAAGATTTTATKGTATATGCAAAAGTARATATGMRCTTTGATGATTTTTCAAAATATATCAGTGAAAARCTAAAMCTTARRTATMACAAARTTGTTAAGTGYARKGATTATATCAAAACNGTAGCATTAGTTACAGGTGCTGGAATGAGCTTTTTGGAAGACGTAAAAGCAGATTGTTTTTTAACAGGAGATATTAAATATCATGAAGCGATGGAAGCCAAAAGTAGAAAAATCTCATTAATTGACATCAGACACTATGAAAGTGAACAGGCCTTTAGTACCCTTCTTATGGGACTTTTAGAAAAATATTTGGAAAATAATAAATTAAAAGCTATAATTACAGCTTCAAAAAACCCATTTGTGTTTTGTAAACAAGGAGAACCGATTGAATAAATATTTAGAAGACCTAGTTAAGTTATCAAGTTTTGATACAAAAATTTCAGCATTTGAACCTAGAATTGAAAATGAAAACAGTAAGTTGGCAGCATTTATTGATGTAGCAGAAGAAATAAAAGGCAATATCAATACTTTATATGCAGAAATTGATGATATTAAATCAAAAACAACTAAAAATAACATTCACTTAGGTGAGTTAAAATCTAAATTAGAAGATATTGCTAAAAAACACACTGCTGTAAAAACAGACAGAGAATTAAAAGCATTACAACTAGAAGAAGAAATTTCAAAAGAACAAATTACTTTTGCAAATGAAGAAATTATCAGATTTGATATTTTAAGTACTGCAAAAGAAGAACAATTAAAAGAGTTTCAAGCAAAATTAAGTGAAGAAGAAGCTTCTATTGCTGAACTTAAAGTTTTAGTTGATGGTAATATTGAAAGCATTTCTAAAGAGCGAAATGAAGTATACGAAGACAGATCAAAATTATTAGAAAATTTTGATAAYAAAATCTTAACATTTTACCAAAAAATTAAAAGATGGGCTACTGATGCGGCTGTTGTACCTGTACGAAAACAAGCGTGTTATGGTTGTTTCATGAAAATAAATGATAAAATATATTCAGAAGTAATTAAATCTGATGAAATTGTAAACTGCCCACATTGTGGAAGAATACTTTATAAAGAAAACGAATCTGAAGAGGCTTAATTGAGCCTTTTTAGTCTAATATACTTTTTAATTAGTCTATTTCTATATCTTCTAGCACTACCATTTTTACTGTATAAAGCTTCAAAAGAAAAATATAAAATTGCAATTCCTTCAAAGTTTTTTTTAAAAAACAATAAATTCTTTGATAAAAATGACATATGGTTTCATTGTTGTTCTATGGGAGAAACTAAAGCCATTGAAGTAATAGTAAAAGAGTTAAAAGAAGAAGTTAATATAAGTGTAATTACAAATACTGGTTATGAAGAAGCTAAAAAAATTTCTACTAGTGTTCGTTATTTGCCTTATGAACTTTTTTTACCTTTTTGGATTAAACCCCAAAAAGTTTTATTGGTTATGGAAGCWGAGCTTTGGTATATGTTATTTTTGTGTGCAAGAAAAACAAATACAAAAACATTATTAATWAATGCAAGRATTTCKGATAAGTCTTAYAAGTCTTATTTACGATATKCATGGATTTAYAAGAAAATTTTTAAAAATATAGATAAAGTTTTTGCACAAAGYGAAAAAGACAAARAAMGRCTTYTGCAATTAGGTGCAAAAAAYGTAGAAGTTATAGGGAATATMAAACTAGCAAATTTACCAAAAGTAAAACAAGAGTTARWAAAACCTAAARGTTTTRTTCTYTGTGCYGCTTCTACACATGAAAAAGAAGAAGCRCTTATTTTRGATGCGTATAACAAAGATTTAGGAAAACTAATWATTGYTCCACGTCATCCTGARCGTTTTGATAAAGTTGAAAAATTAATTAAAGAGTATTGTAGAAAAGAAGMTTTGACATATAATAGATATTCWAAAAATGCCCATTTTAATGCKGATATWAYATTAGTAGATGTTATGGGAATTTTAATTGATATAATGAATATATCAGATGCAGTTATATTAGGTGGCGCTTTTGAAAAAATTGGTGGACATAATCCCATTGAGCCTGCTTTTTTTAATTGCAAAATAATAAGTGGAGAGCATATATTTAATCAAAAATCACTTTTTGAGTGCGTTAATGATTATTATATTGTTAAAAATGAAGAACTAAAAGATACATTAAAAAATGTTAAGAATTTAAAAAATTCATCACTRGTTCAAAAAGGTTCRATTGAGCCTATWMTAAAGGAAATAAATGGAAACTGAAAAAGCATATAAATTATTAGCACAACAAGAAGGAATWTCTAAYGGAAAAGCTAAAACATTAATTGATAAAGGGCTTGTAAGAGTTGCTGGAAGAAAAGTAACAATTGCTAGGGGTGAAATTGATGTTAGGTCAAATTTTGCTATTAAAGATGTAAATGATTTAAGAATTATTTTTCAAGATGATGATATTATGGCTGTGGATAAACCCGCTTTTTTAACAGCAGATGAAATAAGYAGAAAATTCCCYGATTATATCTTRTTAAACAGATTAGATAAAGAAACATCAGGTGTTATGTTGTTTGCCAAAAACAAAGCTTTTCAAAAYAAAGCAATAAGTGAATTTAAAGCKAACAGAGTTTAYAAAGAGTATGTTGCTGTTGTTGARGGAAAATTTATTGATGATATMGAAATTGAYAAACCWATTTTRACWATYAAACACTCWGGAAAAGCAAGATCWACTATTGATAAAAAAGCAGGTAAACCTGCTAAATCWACTGTTTATCCWATGTATGTAGAAGGAAATAAATCAAAAGTTAAAATTGTAATTGACACAGGAAGAACACAYCAAATAAGAGTRCATTTAAACTCAATWGGTTTTCCTATTATTGGAGATGCAACTTATGGTAAAACWTCACCAAATGTRCAAAGAGTATTATTRCATTCTAAATGTACTAAAATATTCGATTATACTTTTGAAGCAAAAGAACCAAGAGAGTTTAGAATTTTTGGACTKGAATAATCTTGTTTATTTTAAGTATAAGTAAAGTTTATTAAATTAGTACTAGCCCTAATAATGGTTACTGTTAATATAAAAGTATCAATTTTATATTAAATTTAACTTAAAACATACTCACTTTAATATTAAACAAAGCAAAATATCTGTATTATTACAAAATTAAAAATATGGAGAGATTATTTTGTTTGATGTTATAAGTAGTTCTATTAAAAATGCAGTTAATAAAATCAGATTTAAAGATGATGCAGCGTCTTTAAGTAAAGCCACAACTGAATTAAGAAAATCACTTTTAAAAGCAGATGTTTTTCATAAAACAACAAAAGAATTAGTAGCACTTGTTGAAGTAGAAACAAAAAGATTAGGAATTGGACAAGAGTCTTTTCTTAAAGCTTTGTCTACTTCTTTAGAAAAAATATTAACAACGCCAGGTAATCAAGGTTTTGTTTATTCATCTACTCCTCCTACTACTATTCTTATGACAGGACTTCAAGGTTCTGGTAAAACAACAACAACGGGAAAACTAGCAAATTATCTTAAACTTAGAAAAAAGAAAGTTTTAGTTGCAGCATGTGATTTACAAAGACTTGCAGCTGTTGAACAGTTAAAACAAATTGCTGCACAAATAGAAGTTGACATTTATTATGATGAGAACGAAAAAAATCCTGTAAAAATCGCACTTGCGGCTAAGAAAAAAGCTCTTGAGGGACATTATGATGTTCTTTTAGTTGATACTGCTGGACGTTTAGCAATTGATACAGAATTAATGAAAGAATTAAAAGAGGTTAAAGACTCTTTACAACCAGATGAAATTTTTTATGTTGCAGATTCATTAACAGGACATGATGCAAGTAAAACAGCCAGTGCATTTAAAGAACAAATYGGAATTGAYGGWGTTATTTTATCTAAATACGATGGAGATGTTAAAGGTGGAGTTGCCATTTCTTTAGCACATCAAGTAGGAGTTCCTTTACGATTTTTAGGAACGGGTGAAAAAATGGCTGATCTTGAAGTATTTATTCCTTCAAGAATTGTTTCTAGATTAATGGGTGCTGGAGATATTGAAGGTTTAGCAGAAAAAACATCTGTGTTAATTGATGAAAAAACGGCAAAACAAGTAGCACGTAAAATCAAAAAAGGTGAGTTTAATTTTAATGACTTCTTAGACCAATTAGCTATGATGAGTAAACTAGGTTCCATGAAATCAATCATTGGTATGATTCCTGGTCTTTCTGCTATGACAGGAGGCCTTAAGGATATGGACTTTGATAATTCTGTAGAGATTAAAAGAATTAAAGCTCTTATTGGTTCTATGACTCCAAAAGAGAGAGAAACACCTTCTTTAATTAATCCAAGTAGAAAAAAAAGAATAGCAAAAGGATGTGGATTAAGTGAAGTTCAGATTAATAAAATCTTAAAACAATTTAAATCTGCATCAAAAATGGCAAAAAAACTTTCATCTAAGGGTGGAATGAAAGGTTTGGCTAATATGATGGGTCAAATGAAAGCACCTGGTGCTATGGGTGGTCTTCCTGGATTAGGAAGATAAAACAATAAAAATGTATAGTGTTGAGCTGTAAACTCAAAGAGTTTAGAATTCAATACTATCGAAAATTAAAAGGAAAAAAACATGACAGTAATTAGATTAACACGAATGGGTCGAAACAAAAAACCATTTTACAGAATCGTTGTAACAGATTCAAGAAAGAGAAGAGATTCAGGATGGATTGAATCAATTGGTTATTTTAACCCAGTAGTTGAGCCTAAGGTTCTTAAAATTGATTTAGAAAGATATAACTATTGGTTAAGTGTTGGTGCTAAACCTAGTGAAAAAGTTAATAAATTAGCTACTTCAGCTAAATAGGTTTTCCTATGATAACAAATTTCATAGAAAACTATGCAAAGTTAATTGTTTCTTGTCCCGATGAAGTTAAGGTTTCAAAAGAACAGATTGATGAAACCTTTGCAGAAATTACAATTAAAGCCAATTCAAATGATATTGGTAAATTAATTGGCAAGAATGGTAATATGATCAATGCTTTAAAAACCATGGCAAATGGTTGCAAAGCTAAAGACGGTGTATCTTACAAGATACAAGTATTGGCAAACTAGTTTTATGGAAAATGTTTATATAGCAAAACTGGGAAAATCAGTTGGATTAAAAGGAGAAATTAAAATTTTTCTGGAATCCGACTTTCCTTCTCAATTCAAAAAAAACGCAAGTTTTACTACCAATAAAAATACTACATTAATAGTTGAATCCTTTAATGAAAAAAGAGCTGTAATTAAGTTTTTTGGAATTAATGATATTGATGCAGCTAAACGACTAACAAATACTGAGATTTATACAACAATTGAAGATACAAAAGATTCTTGCACACTAGAAGATGATCAATTCTTTTGGTTTGATATTAAAGAGTGCCAAGTGATTGAAAATGATATTGTTCTTGGAACTGTTAGTGAAATACACCGTTATCCCCTGAGTGATTATTTAGAAATCATAACGTCTAAGCAATTACTTGATAAATCTTTAGCTAAAACATTTTTAATACCTTACAATAAAGAGTATATTCTTAGTGTAAATATAAATGAAAAAGAAATTCTTGTAAAAGACTCTTTGATCATTTTAGAAAACAGCTAAAGTATTCGATACTTAATTACTAAGAAAAAGACTCTTAGTAATTACATCTTTTATCAAATTCTTCTTGGGTTAAATCAATTTTATAGGATTCATTTTTAAATGATTTTTGAAGTTTTTTAAGTACTTCATCTCTTTTTTCTTCACTATAAGTACCCAATAATACTTCAACWGTATTRTTATTATCTCTACACAATTGTATATTATTATCAACTGCTTCAATTTTATCAATAAATGATTTGTATAAAAGKGTATTATTTGTTTCAATTTTGATAAAAGCTAAAAAGGAACTTTGCACTATAGACTGATCTTCTTCTACCATTATTTGTGCTATAAGGCTATTTTGTATGGGTAAAGTACTTTCTTCAATAACTATTTGTGTGTTTTTCTCCGCTTCAATTTCTTTTTCTATTACTTCTTTTTGTTCTTCTAATAAAGTGACGGCTTCTTGTGCTTCTTCTTTTATTTTTTCATTTTCTTTTTCAAGGTCATTTTCTTTGTTTTGAGCAAGTAATAGTTCTTCTTGTGTAGTATTTAATTCTTCTTTTAAGACCTTATTGTTATTTAGTAAATTATTATTCTCTTTTAATAATTGAATTTCTTTATATTTAGCTAAAAGTTCTAAATCTTTATTGATTTGTAATAATTGAGCATTCTTATTTTCAAGACTGGTCTGATATTCTTTTTTCTTTTTCTCTTTTAATTCTAAATCTTCACTTTCTATGATTTGGTATTTTGTCAAAAGATTTAATTTTTTATTTAATCTTACAACATTAATATCTTTTATTTTAAAATTATATTTTTCTGTTTTTTTGCTCATATTTGTTTTAATAATATTTTTTTCTTCTACTTCTTTTTCAAAAAAACCTAAAAAATATAAAAAAACCAGAATAATAGTAAAAGAAGAAAGCACTGCAAGAGCAATGAGCAAATATTTGATGTAATTTGGTTTTTTCTTTTGAATATCTTTATTTTCTTCAATTTTTTCATTATCAATTGACTCTATTGGCGCCGCTGTACTTGCTATTGCAGATGCTAAACCAAGTTCATTCAAATCATCTTGGGGTAAGGGTTTCTCTTCTTCTTTATCTTCTGACATGAAATCTAGATTTTCTAATTCATCTTCTTCCGTGTTATCTTCTTCATCCAAATTCATAAGTTCATCCAAATTAGAGGCATCAGAAGCGTTTTCTTCAGCAAGATCTGTAAGTTCATCTATATCAGAAACAGTACTATCCTCATTGCTTTCATCCAGATTCATTAATTCATCCATATTGGATTCATCTTCTTTTATATCATCTGTATCTAGGTTCATTAATTCATCCATGTTATTGTTATCATCAATATCATTGTCTAAATTCATAAGTTCATCCATGTCAGAAGGTTCAGTATCTGTATCTGCATCTAAATCCATTAATTCATTCATATCCTCATTAACATTTTGAGGTATATCACTATCAAGGCTCATCAACTCATCTAAATCATTTGTATTGCTGTTTTCTGCCATTTATTTATCTTTATTTGAATTTCGTTTTTCTTTTTGTTTCTCTAATATTTTCTTTTTGTTTTTTTCATAATATTCTTTTCTATACTCTTTTAGCTCTTCTTTTCTTTTTTCTCTGTAATCTTTATCGTATTCTAAACGTTTATTTTTATTTAAAAAATAATACTCTTGTTTTTGTTTTTTGTATTSYGTTATTTTCTTAATGATTTTTTCTTTTCTAGAATCYACATGTTTTTTTTGTTGTTTAATTATYTCTTTTATTTTAAAATCAAAGTTTAAATCACTCAAATCATTTTCATAATCATGAGTGACTTTTTTCTCTTTGTTTTTATTTTTTAAATAATACTCTCTTTTTTTCCGCTTATGAGCAAGAAGTTTTTCTTTGCGAACATTTTTTAATTCCTCAAGCTTCATATTAATAATTATTAACTTTTCAATCTGTTAACAATATCTAACATTTCATCTGTTGTTGTAATTGATTTTGAATTGGCTTCGTAAGCTCTTTGTGCTGTAATCAAATCAACCATCTCAGTTACTAAAGATACATTTGAACCTTCTAACATTCCTTGTCTTAAGGAGCCAAACTGCTCAATTCCTGGATTTCCTTGAACTGGATCACCTGATGATGCAGAAGACATAAACATTGTTTCTCCAATAGGAGATAAGCCAGCTGGATTAATAAAATCTACAATAGTAATTTGTCCTAAAGTTACAAGATCTCCTGTTGTTGCATCTGTTGCACTAACTGTTCCATCCGTTCCAATGCTTAAATCAATCACATTATCAGGTTTTACAATTTCTGGTTCAAGTTTATAACCRCTTCCATTAACAATAGCACCCTCAKCATYAAATTTRAAAGACCCATTTCTTGTATATGCTATTTCTCCATCGGGTAAGGTTAATGCAAAAAAACCATTACCTTCTATAGCAATATCCAATTCATTTCCTGTTGTTGCATTATTTCCAGGAAGGAAACTCTTTTGTACTCCTGAGAGCCTTACACCCATTCCCACATCTATTCCTGTAGGATTTGTAGTAGTTGCCGATGTTTGCCCTGCCGTATAATTTAAAGATTCATACATTAAATCTTGAAACTCGGCTCTGTCTTTTTTAAAACCAGAAGTATTAACATTGGCAATATTGTTTGACGTGACATCTATTTGATGTTGTTGCGCATTCATACCCGTTGCAGCAGTATATAATCCTCTAATCATTAGAAATCCTTTTGTAATTAAGATTATTATATTTAAAGAACTTTTAAACTTTCATAAATTACACTARTTATTTTAGCTATATTAAGTATAAATTCAATACAAATTTTATATAATTRATAAATAATGATTAGTACAAAGGTATAATATGAAAATTTTAATAGTTGATGATAGTTCAACAATGAGAAGAATAATTGGGAATGTAGTTCAACAATTAGGTTTTTCAAAAGATGATTTTGATGAAGCAGAAGATGGTGTTGTTGCATGGGCAATGCTTCAAAAAGGTCAGTATGATATTGTACTAACAGATTGGAATATGCCCAATATGAATGGTTTAGATTTGGTTAAACATATCCGTGGTGGTGGGGCTCATCAAAAAACGCCTATAATTATGATTACTACTGAAGGCGGCAAAATGGAAGTTATTACTGCTTTAAAAGCAGGGGTAAATAATTATATAGTGAAACCTTTTAATGCTGCAATATTAAAAGAAAAATTAGATGGTGTATTAAAATAAAAAGTAGATTTATTAAAAATATTTAAAAGGTTTTCTAATGAGTATGAGCCAAGAAGAGATTGAAGCATTAATGAGCGGAATTGAAGTAGAAGATACTCCTAGCCCTGAAGAAAATAGCAAAGAAATCGAAATAGTAGACGAAAAAAACGCGGAAGATGAAATATCTGAGCTAATTAATTCAGAAATAACAGAAGTTTCTTCTGAAGATGCATTTAATATGGATGAAACATCTGAAATAATGCATGAGAATGAAAATACACAAGTAAATCAATCAATAGATGGTGATACTGGTCCAGATAAAAGTGTTAATAATTCAAACAATAATGAATCAAGTGAAGAAGAATTGTCAATTGATGAATTGGTTAAYAGTATTGCTKCTGAAGATTCAARYGAGCAAAATATGSAAATTGATTCAATAAATGATACAAATATRAATGARATATTACCTGAWCCWRTAGTTRAWCAKAGTTCTWCTAATCATGAAGARATAGGAAAAGGTTGGGCTGAGAGTAAAATTGATSAAGGWGTTTTTCCTTTYCCTGTAGATAAAGATACTCAGGTTGTTAATCAATTAAGCSAAGTTGCAAGTGATTCAGAAGAAAAAGCATCTARAATTTTAGATACYTTRTCTCTTGTTTTAGATAATAACGATWTYGTTWCTAAAGAAATTARACCWCTTGAYGAATTTGTTATAAGTCAGATTGCTTTATTRGAAACATTRAATGAAAAATTTCCAAATATTRCRCAATTTAAAGATAGTCTTACACAAGCTAAAKCYTTAGAAAAYAATTGTARAAATGTYTTGCAAAACTGTGATGATGAAAATAWKGAAATATTTGGTGCTATGGAATTAATGCAATTTAATGATATTAACAGACAAAAAATAGAAAGAGTAATGTCTGTTATTAGAAAACTATCGACTTATTTAAATAATTTATTTGAAGATGATAATTCTCATAAAGAAATTGTAGTAGCAAAACATATTACAGGGGATACACAAACTGATCTTGTAGGCGCTGATGATTTAGAATCATTAATAGAAGAATATTCAAAAGGATAAATAATGAACCAAGGTACTTACCCACTTGCAGCTGCAATGATTAATCAAATTARTCGTTTGGATGTAATATCGAATAATTTAGCCAATGCCAATACCAATGGTTTTAAAGAAGAAGGTTTAAGTGAAGGTACCTTTAACAATTATTTAAAAGAAGCACRAGAATCAAATTCAAGTATTATGAAYGAAAGTGCAGCTATWAATAATATACCAAARATTGATCAWAARTATATTTCATCTGCWWTRGGTCCCATTGAGATGACMGGKAATAAATTRGAYTTTGCWCTWAAAGATCAAAATACATTTTTTAAAGTKCAAAATGCAAATGGYGAAGTTATGTATACAAGGGATGGTTCTTTTAAAGTRCTWAATAACTCTTTATTRGTTGATGGAAATGGAAATTTTGTTTTAAACAATGACAATGAAGCAATAWCRACAGAAGATGATTTTCTTGGCTTAATTGCMGTWGTAAAAACWGAGTTTACAAATTTRGAYAAATTTGGAGATAATTATTACMGAGTWAAAGATGAAAATCAAGTAGAAGYWSARGAATTAAATGAAGGAYTYTTWWTGCAAGGYGCAGTTGARAARTCYAATGTKAACATGGTAAATACAATGATTGGATTAATAGATGCCAGTAAAAGTTTTGCACAATCACAAAAAGCAATTACTACTATTGATGAAATGAATAGAAGTTTAATMCAAAAACTAGGTAGGATGGTATAATGGAAATTAGCCCTGTAAAAGCACTTCTTTTCGAACAATTGAGTTTTAGAAGTGAAAGACAAAAGGTTATATCAKCWAATATTGCAAATATTAATACYCCTCATTATAAAACWAAAGAATTGMTTTTYGAAGATGAAATGAAAAAAGTTGATAAAAATGAYTTGAAAATGAATATTACTCATCAAAATCAYATTGCTTTYCCTAGYGATGAAAAACAAATAAACARACCWAYATTACRWGAAGTAMRAGGKTTAGAAGAACAAAATGATGGSAATAATGTYAGTTTAGAYACACAAATGGGMGAAATGTCAAAAAATCAAATGATATTTTCAGCCYTRCAACAATCAATTAAAACRGATTCAAGACTTTTRCGTTCTGTTATTGAATCATCAGCTAAAAATTAAATAGGATAATTATTATATGGAACAACTTTTTAAGTTTGTAAATAATTTAACAGCAGCACAAAGAGCTGTTATTATGGGTGGAGTTTCTTTATTATTTATTCTTTTAGTTGCTTTGCTTGTATATTCAAGTGTAAAAGCAGAAGATAAAAAACTAAATTATATTATTGCAAGTAATTTAACTAAAAGCCAAGTTTCAGCGGCTTCGAATGAATTAGAAGCAGCAGGAATAAAATATTTAATTTCAGGAAATGGGGATTCTTTAACCTTAAAAACTTCAAAAGAATTTATTAACATTGCAAAAATTAAATTAGTGACCTCAGAAGCATCAGGTACAAAACATGTGGGCTGGGAGATTTTTGAGAAATCATCATTAGGAACTACTAACTTTGAAAATAAAGTTAAATATTTAAGGGCTTTAGAAGGGGAATTATCACGTTCTTTAGAATCTTTAGTAGGTATTTTAAGTGCCAGTGTAAAAATTGCAATTCCAAAAGAAACTATTTTTACTGAAGGAAAAGTTAAACCAACGGCTTCTGCTGTAATTTCTTTAAAACAAGGTGTATTTTTAACACAAAAACAAATTATTGGTATTAAAAATTTTATTGCCTCTGCTGTATCTAATTTAAAAATAGAAAATATAAATTTAATAGATCAAGATGGGGCTTTATTAGAAGAATCAGAAGATGACTCTAATAATAAAAAATCCATTGTTCAAGATAAGTATAAAAAAAGACTGGAACAAGATTACGAAAATAAGATAATTGCTTTGCTTGAACCTTTTGTAGGATTTGGAAGGGTTGTTGCTAGAGTGACTTTAAGTTTAGACTATGTAAACAAAAGAATTCAAGAAGAAATATATGATCCAGAAGGAACAATAAGAAGTTCTCAAAGCAATGAGAATATTTCTTCCTCCGAAGGTGGAATAAAAGAAAAAGGTGGCATCCCAGGAGTTCAAAGCAATATAGAAAATACTGGGGGGGAAGAAAACAATGGCAATGTTAAGTCTTCAAGCGAATCAAGTAAAAATATTGTAAATTTTGAAATATCAAAAAAAGTTATTGATCAAAGAGACAATGCGTATTCTTCAATTAAAAGAGTAACAGCAGCGGTTACTTTTGATAGCAGTGTTTTAAAAGATGTAGAAGAAAAAGATGAATTTTTACTTTCTATTGTATCGCTTGTTGAAGAAACCATTGGTTACGATGAACAACGAGGAGATAAAGTTACTGTAAGAGATTTTAAATTCTTAGGATTAGGCGAGTTAAGCGGAAAAGCTCTTGATTCTAATGGAAATGTAATTACTTCGTCTGCTTCTGAAGGTACAGATGATATTGCACTTATAAAATCTCTTATGAGAGATTTTGGTGAATATGTACAATATATTATTGCTGCTATTTTATTATTTGTATTTTATAAAAAATTTATAGTAAACCATGAAATTGTTATATTAGGGGATAAAGCAGATAGTAAAGTGGTAGATGACAGTGAAATAAATATCGATTTTAATGAAGATTTTGATATATCTGGTGCGCAAGGCAGGCTTAAAGCTAAAATTAAAAGTCAGATATTAAGTTCTTTAGAAGGAATGGATGAAGAAAGTGCTGCAAAATATGAACTTTTAATAGAAGAATTAGACAGAGAAATACATGATAATCCTGAAGAAATAGCAAATATGATACAATTGTTATTATCAGAAGGTGATTCAAAGTTTAAAGGTTAATAAATGGATGTTGAAAGAAGAGACGAACTCTTACGAGGAATGCCAATGATTGACAAAGTCGCAAGATTTTTTGTTTTAATTGGAGAAGATGCAACGGTTAAAATATTTCAGAACCTGCCCATTAATTTGGTTGAAGACATATCAACCGCTATTACCCAACTTTCTTCTATTGATAAAGAGATGTCTTTAGCTATTTTGGCAGAGTTTCATCTCTTTACTAAATCTAAATCCTTTATAACTTCTGGGGGTTATGATTATGCAAAAGAAATTTTATATAAATCTTTAGGTAAAGGTGAAGCAGATGAAGTTTTAGCAAAACTTTCTCGTATGAAACTAGCAGCACAAAGTTTTTCTTATTTGGATGCTATTAATCCTAAACAATTAAGTGATTTTATTAAAGATGAATCTCCGCATACCATTGCAGTTATTTTATCTCATATGGAGGCTGCTGGGGCTGCTGATGTATTAATGCAATTGGAAGAAGATACAAAAGTTAAAGTTACCATGCAAATGGCAACGATTAAAGATGTTTCTCCTGATGTTGTAAGAACAATATCAGAAGTTTTAGAGAAAAAACTAGAGTCTTTACTTTCTTCTATTGTTGATGTTGGTGGAGTTAAAGTGGTTGCTGATATGTTGAATCGTCTTGGACCTAAGTCTCAAGATATATTAAAAAATATCAATGGGGTTGATACAGGACTTGCTATTAAGATTAAAGAAAATATGTTTGTATTCGAAGATTTATTAGAACTTGAGAGCGAATATATTATGAAAATCTTACAAAATGTTGATACAGGCGATGTTGCTGTTGCTATGAAAAATGCTACTGCTGAAGATATGGAAAAAATTACTTCATCTATGAGTCAAAGAGCAAGTGACAGATTTAATGAAGAATTTGAAATGCTTAATAAAGTCAAAATTAAAGACATTGAAGCAGCTCAAAGAAAAATGTTAGAAGTTGCACAGAAACTTATGGAAGAAGGCTCAATTGAAAGAGATATGGACGAATCCTAATGAAAAATAATGTTTATTCAAATGCAAAAGTAATTAAAAGTGATAATGAAGTACATTCCTATGAATTAGGAACTTTTTCTAATACAGGTGAGCTCAATCAAACCGATCAAATGAAAAACGTTGGTAAATTAGAACACCGTAATGTGGCTGAAAAAAATGAACCTTTAATGCAACAAATTGCAGCACTTACTAACTCTGTTACAGATATTAAAAAACAACTAACTTTAATGACTACTAACGGCGTTAGTCAGCAAGTTATAGATAAACAAGTTGTTGAGGCCATAAAAGATTTGAAACACTATGCTTCTTTTTTTGAGCAAGCTTCTTTTCAAATGGAAACAAAACTTTTGAAAACTTCCATGGCAATTGCTAGAAAAATAATTGCCATTGAAGTAGGTGCTAATTCTACTTTAATTGCAAAAGAAACCATTAGTAACTTATTATTAAAAATTAAAACAGCCTCAAAAGTTAAAATTCATTTAAACCCAAAAGATTATGAAATCTTAAAAAATGATCTTAATTTACAAGATTATATAGAATTAGTTCATGATACAAATGTCACCATTGGTGGTGTCGTTATTGCCAGTGATTTAGGTAATTTTGATGGTAATATTGAAGCTAAAGTTTCAACAATGTTCGAATCTCTAGAATCTTTAACCTAATAGCTTTAATATATTATTCAATTCTTTGTTTTAGATTAAATGATTGTTTACTCTTATATATTTATCCTATCTCTTTAAAAATTAGACTTTTCTTATGATATAATTTTTGTATATTAAATTTATGTAAAGAAGCAAGTATGGATATTAGTGAAAGAGATTATGATTTATTAGTTGATGCTGAAATTCAAGTTGATGTTATGCTTGGCAATGCCAATTTAACAATCAAAGAGTTTCTTGATTTATCTGAAGGAGATATTGTTTCTTTGGATAAAACGGCAGGTTCAGGTGGAGATATTTATGTCAACTCAAGAATTATAGGAACAGGCGATATCATTGTAATGGAAGAAAAACTAGCAGTAAGAGTACAAGAATCTATGGATTCTGATACCGTTGTTAGGTATTTCTTTGAAGAAAGAATGTAGGAGATTATTATGGCAGTAGATGCAGTACAAACACAAACAAAAGTAGATGATTATGGAAATTCGTATACAACAAAAATATCAAACGATAATTTAACCAATGAAGATTTTTTAACGCTTCTTTTAGAAGAGATGAAACATCAAGATCCAACAAGTCCCATGGATTCTAATAGAATGTTAGATACTCAAATGCAAATGTCAAATATTCAAACCAACCTTGAATTAGCAAAATCTATGGAATCTTTGCAAGCTTCTTATTCTTTATCTGCTTTATCAACGGCTGCAAATGTAATTGGTAAAAATATTGAAGATGGAAATATTTCAGACCAAGGAATTAATAAAGCATATACAGTAAGATCTGTTGAAAACACAGATGGTGAAGTTTTTGTAAGAGCCCAAGAAATATTATTTTTAGAAGATCAAGTTTTAGATCAAGACGGTAAGTTAGTAAATTATGATATTAATGGAAATATTTTGGACAGTGCTGGTAATGCAACAGGAAATTATATTGCTTTGTTAAATCCAGGAGAAGTTATTAGAGATTCAGATAATAAACCAATTATTCTGGATTCAGAAGGTGAAGGCGTACCTCAAACAGATGATTATAGTTTTGAGATGGCGGGTAGTGTTCAAGCTGTTTATTCGGATCAGCTTATTACTATTCCTTTTACAAGTGTAACAAAAATATTTTAGGACAAAAACATGATAGGTTCTTTATTTAATGGTATCTCAGGTATTGCTGCTTTTGAAAAAGCAATTGATGTTCAAGCAAATGATTTGTCAAATGTTAATACCATAAGTTATAAAAAATCAGAGATACGTTTTGATGATTTAATGTACCAAAATGGAGTAGGAAAAGGTGTTTCTGTTGAAAGTACCTTTAAAGTATTTTCTCAAGGTGATATTAAACCAACGGGAGTTGATTATGATGTAGCTATACAAGGGGATGGTTTTTTCCTTGCAATAAGCACTTTAGATAATCAAAGTTATTACACAAGAGCAGGTAATTTTAAAATGGGAGAAAACGGTTTTCTTCTAACTGCTGATAATTTGCAAGTTCAAGGTGTACTTCCCACTGCTACTAAAGTTTTAGGAAGCAATGGGGCTACGTATTTTGATGATACGTTTACAGAGTTTTTAGGCTCTGCACTTATTACTTCAAATACTGAAACTATCAGTATTAATACGAAAACCAGTAATTTTTATGATACAGCACAAAGTACAGGAACAAGTGGAAATTCTTTAAAATCAAAAAGTGCACTTATTGTAGATATTGAAGAATTAAAAGCGGACTATTCACAAAAACTTAATCTTTATATTAGCAGTGTAAATGACGCTTCAAGTCCTTCAATTTCACAAGTTACAAAAATTGATTTTGATAGTTTAAAAAGTAACTTAGTTCAAGCAGGTGATTTTGTTTCTGTTTATGTTGATGGGGTAGAAGTAATACAAGAATTTGATACAAATCCAGATACTACTATGAATCTGTTCGCTGATAAACTTTCAGCTTTAAAAGGTTTAAGTGCTGTTGTTGATCCAAGTGGAAGCCTTGATATTACAGTTTTAGTTCCTGGTAAAGAAGTTTTATTTACAAGTCCTGCAATTAATTCTTTGTCTCCTGAAATTACGAATACAATTGAATCTCAAATGGGTACAGGATTAGGTTTACTTAATAGTTCTAGAGAAGCTTTGCAAAGTGCTATTGAATTAGCAGGTGGAACATTATTGGAACTTACAAACTCAATTACAAAAGCAAGCGTTGAAGGTCTTACTACTTCAGCTATTCAATTACAATTAGATACTTTAAATCTTTCTTCTGCACAATTTTCTTCTTTAGAAATTGAAGATGGAAATATTTATATGAAAGATGGCGAAACAAAGTTTTTAATCGCAAAATTAGCTACTGTTCGTTTTTCTGATAACAGAGGATTATTAGCTGTTGGAGATAATAATTATATGGCTACGAGTCAATCGGGTGCTGCTTTGTATTCAGGAGATAATACAAGCATTATTTCTAAGTCTTTAGAACTAAGTACTGCTAATATAGCAGATGATTTACTTAGTTTAATGACATTTCAAAAAGCTTTTGAAGCCAATTCAAAAGTGATTACAACATCAGATGATTTTTTAAAAACAGCACTGGGCTTAAAAAGATAGTGTGTTTAAACGTTAATATATTTTATATTAATGTTTAAGCATATAAATGTTTAATATTTTATTCCAAAAAGGGTAAATCATGATTTCAGCACTTTGGACAGGTATTTCTGGACTAGCGACACAACAAAAAGCTTTAGATAATGAAGCACATAATATTGCAAATGTAAATACTGTGGGATACAAAGCCACAAGAATTTCTTTTGCGGATCAATTGTACCAAGATAAAATTGGTAAAGGATCTAAAGTACTAGATGCTGAAAAAATCTTTACTCAAGGGGGTCGTAAACAAACGGGTGTTGCTTATGATATGGCTCTAAATGGAGAAGGTTTTTTTGCAGTAACCAATAGCAGTAGTTCTGGAACTTCAGAAGTATTTTATACAAGAGCTGGAAACTTTAGAATGGGCGATAATGGAACCTTACAAGATGCCCAAGGAAATGAAGTTCAAGGTTGGGCTATGAGTGCAATCGATCCTCAAAAAGATGTACTTTCAACCAATCCTGATACCTCTGTATTTACAGATTTGTACACAGAACTTTTATCTTCTAAAGTAGTTAAATATTCAAATTATATAGAAACAGTAACTGCAAAAGCTACAGATTATAGTGAATCAGCAGTAAAAGATGCAGAAATTATCTATAATGGGGCAGGTGCTAAATCAAAAGCTGCTAAAACTTCTGATGTAGATATTTTAATTCAAAGTTATACGTCTTGGTTAGAAAAACTACAAGCAGAACCAGATGCTTTATCTTCAACCTCTACGAGTCAAGTTTCTCAATTGAATTTTAAAGGAGATACTCTCAAAAAAGAAGGAGATCAAATTTATGTATTTATTGATGGGGATAAAATTGCACAAGATTTTATTGCTAAGGTTGCTGATGCTACTTTAACTCCTGCATCTGTTGGAGATTTAACGGGTGATGGTATTATTGATGATTCAGATGCGGATTTAGCTGCAAGTAGAATTGCTACGTATAAAGCACTTGCAGATAAAATATCTGAAAAACAAGGTTATACAGCAACTACTATTACAAATGGAACCGATTATGACAGTAGTGATCCTTATGGAAATACCTATTCAAGTGCTGATATTTTTAAAGATTCAACAAATGACTTAGATGTTTTACATGGTATGATTCAAATAAAAGGTTTAGTGCCTGGGGTTGAATTTACTATTAAAGAACATGCAGAAGTATCTGGAACACAAGTAACACAAGGAAGTATTAATAGCTCAGGAAGTCAAACAGTAGCTGAAGAAGGAAGTGGATTAGGAGCTGTTACGTCTGCTAAACAAGCTTTATCTGATGCTATTGTTGGAAAACAAAGAGATGTATACAGACCAAGTGACTTAGGAATAGAATATAATGCTACTTCTACATTTATTACTTCTCCTACAGAATTTGATTACAGTATTTCAATTTATGATAAAGATTTAGAAAAAAATATTACGCTTACAGCAGCTACAAGCCCTTTAGCAGAATCTGTAATTGGTACTCCTTTACAAACAGTTTTAGAAAATTTAGCAGAAAAAATCAATGATGATATTAATTTAAATTCTTATATTAAAGCAGAAGTTATTAATGGAAATTTAGTGGTTAAAACACTAAACAGTAATTCCGATGTAGAATTTTCAGGTACTTTAAAAAGTAATGTTACAACCTTTACACCCGTTGCTCTTAATACAGTAACTTCTACCTCTGCAACATCTACTGATTCAACACCTAATGCAGGAACTGCAGATACTTCATCAATTGCTACATCTGGAATTAATTTTCCTATTACAGGTATTTATACATTTACCTATAATGATGGTAGTCCACAAAGTATCACTCTTCCTACAGGAACATACGCAAGTGCTGCTGATATTGCAACTGCAGTTACTGGTTCAGGTTCTTTAACTTCTGGTATTCTAATTGCTGAATCAGGGGGAATCTTAACACTAACTGCATCAAATGTAACTAATCTTGTTTCTGGGGGAAGTTTAACAGGAACAACTGTTGAATCTGCAGCATCAACTGATGTCGCTAATACTTCAACGTTTACTATTCCAACGGATGATATAACTTTTCCTACAGCTGGTACAATAACTTTAGATTATACAAATGATGTAACACCTGTTACGACAATAAACTTAGTAGGTCCTTTTGCTGATATTACAGCATTAAAAGCAGCATTAATTGCTCAAACAGCAGGAACTCTTACGATAACAAATCCAGCGGGTGATGATATGGATATTACGGATACAACAGGTACTACAACTACTGTTGCTAAATTAACCTACACTCCAACAACACCAGCAGCAACACCGACTTCAACTGATTCTAACAATGCAGGAGCAAGTGATACTTCAATGGTAGCTATTCCTGCTAATTTAGTTTATCCTCTTCCTTCTACTGGAACATATACGTTTAATTATAATGATTCTTTAACTGGTAATAATACATCAGTGGCACATAGTTTAACGCTAACGGGTCCTTTTACTGACCAAGCTGCTTTAGGAGCTGCAATAGTAGCTGCCGTAAATGCTGAAGTTTCAGGAGATTCTGTAGCAAGTTATTTAGGAGGTACAGTTACTTTAACAGCACCTAGTATTATATCAATAGCAAACAGCGCTCAATTAATAGCAGTTGCACCAGGAAACACAACGGGTACAGATGGAACGAATAGTACTACGGTTTCTAATTTGGCTAATGATACAACGAATGTGGCAGCTAGAGATACTTCTGAAATCATTCTTCCTTCAAGTGGAATTGCTTATCCTGTTTCTCAAGTAGTATTTAGTTTTAATGATGGATCTGCACAATCTGTAACGTTGACAGGGCCTTTTGCAAATAAAGACGCCATTGGAGATGCAATGGCAGCAGCTGCTAATAATATAACTGGAGGTATTGGAAGTTATGATCCTACTACTGGGAAACTAACATTAACTGCTAGTACAATAACTGGTGATATGAAAACATCAGTTGCACTTATTGATGGTCCAGATAAATCTATACTTGATTTATCTACTTTTACTTTTCCTTTAACAACAAATGAGACTATTGAGCTTACTTATAATGATAATGGTACTTCTACGAATGTGCAAATTAATCCAGGGGCTTATGCAGATGCCGATGCTTTAGGAAATGCTATTGCATTATTAAGTGGTAGTAAAGTGACGTATGATAGTGTAAGTAAAACATTAACTATGTTAGCAGATAATGGTACAGATAGTATGAGCACTTCCAAATTGATTATTACAACCAATACACTTACAGAAGCAACTGGACTGTTGGATAAAAATGCAGATTATTCTGGCCGACAAGGTGCGGGTGCTGAGTTTATGGAAATCGTAACTACTATTGATCAAACCACGACACAAGATTCCTTACAGCTAAGATTGGATACATTAAACATATCAGACAGTGCTTTTGGTGAGTTTTCAGTTGATGAGAGTGGATTGATTACTATGAAACAAGATGGTGCAGAATATGCCATTGGTCAAATTGCTGTTGCTAAATTTAACAATATGCGTGGATTAGAAGCAATTGGGGATAACTTATTTCAAAAAACCAATAATTCTGGTGATGCAATTTTTAATGTAGATAATAATAAAACAGCTTTGATTGAGTCAAAATCGCTGGAATTATCAACTGCGGATTTATCTGAAAGTTTGGTTAATTTAATGGTATTTCAAAGAGCTTTTGAAGCCAATGCAAAATCAATTACTACAGCTGATTCACTGTTAACAACATTAATAGCCTTAAAACGATAATATAATAAAGAGCTTTGGCTCTTTATATAAGAAGGAAACAAACGTGGAAAATCTTGTATTAGTAATGATATTAGGTGTTTTATCAATGTATTTTTTTTCGAGTATGAGTGTTTATAAAACCTTATACCGAAAAGTAAATGAAGAAAAGAACTTATTAAGCCAAGATGGTGATAGATATCATAATCTGGTTAAAAAACTTGAAAACCAATTAAAGTCTGATGCCACTGCTTTGAAAGCAAATCATGATAATTTACAAAGTGCAAGAGATGAATCCCAAGAATTACGTATGGAGAATCAAAATATCAAAGCTAAGGTTGTAGTTTTAGAAAAACGAATTGAAGAATTATATTCTCAAGTAAATACAATGGTTTAAAATGAATAAAAATATTTTTAAATTTTTATGTTTATTTCTTTGTTTCACTGTTTTGAGTGCAAAAAATGAAAATAAAAGTTTAACAGATTCTACTCCTGAAATAGTTTTTAAATACGATACTTTGAAAAAAAATCAAGAAAACATGACATTGCAAGTGGAATTTAATAAAGCCGTACTTCTTCTTGAAAAAGAAGAATATGAGAAAGCCATTGCTATATTAAAACGAACAGCACAAATAATACAAATCCCCTCTTTTTTAAATATTGGAATTGCTTATTATAAATTAAATTCTATTCACAATGCCAAACTGTATTTAAATAAAATTTACAATTATAAAGCTGCAAAAAGTACACAAACCTATTCTTATATGAGTGCAGCATATTATTTATATCAAATCACTAATGAAGTAAAATATTTGGAAAGTATTATTAATATTGGTCGGAAAAATAAAAATATGAGTGAACATTCTAAACGTATGATGGGAGATACTTATATTATTTTAAAAGAGTATTCAAAAGCTATAAACATCCTAAAAACCATGGACTTTCCTCTCAATCTTAAAACAGCAATGCTGCATTTAAAAGTAAAAAATTATATTCAAGCAGAAATCTTTTTACAACGTGCTTATGAAAATACAGTTAATTTAGATAAAAAACATAAAATTCTTTGGTTAATGGTTTTTAGAGACTTAAAAGCCAATGAACTTGTAAAATTAAAAGATCACCTATCAATAATTAATAAGAAAAAATCTATTTTTTCTGCCAATTTAAGTATGCCTTTGAAAATGTATTTTAATAAAAATAAATATAGTAGTAAAGAGTATTTTTCTTTTATTAAAAATTTTTCAAAGGACCGTATGATTGATTACATTATTTATTTTGCGCCTTTTATTTTTTCTGATAATGAAGAAATTATTTATGATTCGGCAAAAGGATTTATCTTTAAATCAAGACAAAATCTCGATTCTTTAGAAGAAATGTTAGATTATAATATTAATTTTTTAAATATAATAAAAGACGACCCCATTATTAGAATTAAAAAATTAAAAGCATTTATAAAAGAAGATACCAAATCGTATGTATACTACAATTTGGCGCTTTGTTATGGGCAAATTAATGATTATCACAATGCTTTTAAGTACTTCGAAAAAGCCTATAAATTAAATCCAGGAAATAAACTCTATGCTGTTATGACCTTAATCACAGCAGATAAAATTCACTTAAACGTTAGAGATAAAGAATATATTCAAAGTAATGTTAAATCAAATGATGGATTATTTGTATATTTTGGACACAGTTTATATAAATTATTTATGGATGAAAAGTTTAATGTAAAAGGAAACTCAAAAGATTATGAACACAGCGTTTTTTATAAGTCTTTATCTTTTTTAGAGGCTATGAAAAAAGGTGAGCTTAGCATTAACGAACCCTTGTTAAAAGATTATTATAGAGATCCTTTTGTATATTTGCTGAAATTAAGTATAAAACAAAAAAATGAAAGTGATTTTGAATATCGTATACGATTACAAGATACTATTCCTTTAGTACTTAATAATAACTTTTTGGAAGGCCCTTTAATTATTACTTCTTTTTATGTTGATATTTTAAAAGCACTTAGTTTATTCGATCGAGCGCACTTAGATATTACTGGAAAAACTACGCCTTCATATTTAAGAACAAAAGCTCTGCTTAAATTGCATAAGGGAGAATCTCAAGAAACAATTGATATTTTGGAAGAATTACAATTAAATTATGGTCTGGAAGATAAATATACTATGTACCTAATCGTAGCCGCTTTATTACAAGCAAATCAGTATGCTGATGCTTCTATACAGGTTTCTCTTATTAAGGCTATTTTAAATGATCAAGATGCAGATTTTTTAACAGGAGTGCAATTAATTCAGGATTTAAAGATTTCCAGTGCCACTCAGTATTTTAAAGGTCCGTATCATGATTCTTTAATTGACTTTTCTTTGAAAAACTTTGATAAGTATTTGGAATCTCTCTAGCGCCTTTTTATTATTACAAACAGGAATAGGAATTTTTTTATTGGTATTTTCTTATTTATAGTAAAACATAATTATTTTAATTTTATTTTGGTATAATAATTGTTACTAGATATGAGATAGGAGGCTATTATGGAAGTTGGAAGAATACCAGATATCGACAATGCAAAAATAAACAATGTTAAAAAAATACAAAAAGTCCCTGAAGTTGATGATAATCCAAAAGTTAAAGACAATGAAGAACATAAAAAAGCGAATAAAGAAGTTGTAGTTGACTTACCCAATGAAATTATTATTGATAATGTTAAGTTTGGCTATAACAAAGCTTCACAAGATTTTTTTATTAAAGTTACCAGAGGTGAAGCAGAGTACCGCTTTCCTACAGAAGATATGATGAAAGTAAAAGCGCACTTATTAGCAAAAGTTGCTGAAGTGTTAGATAAAGGTTAAGATTGGCATCAGATTTATCAAATATTATTAAAGAAGAGCTTTCTAATACCTTAGAACAGTTGTTATCAAAAAGTTTCACTATTAATTCAGCTAAAAAAGCTGTGGCTTCTGATATTAGCTCTACACAAAGTATAGAAGTTGCTATTACGTTTTCTTTTAAAGATCAAGTAAGTAATTGGAAATTTTATATACCTACTAGTAGTGCTACAAAATTTGAATACTTAATGTTAGGTGGAATGGGTGATCTAAAAGAGCATATAGATGATGAAATTGCAGATGCAATTAATGAAATCATTTCAAATGTATGTGGCTCTATTTCTACTTCAATTAATGCACAAGGTTTTGATGATATTGGAAGTATCAAATCTGAAGTCCTTAAGTCTTCAATAATAGAAATTTCTGCTCTTCCTTTTGGCGATAATACTTTTGATTTTGACATTTCAATGGACGATGAAAAAGTTTCTGTTTTAATTAATTTTGATGATGTAATATTGCCTTTTATAAGTGAAATCACAGGAAAAGAAGTAGAAAAGAGTGATGAAACAGTTGAATCTAATACGTCAAGTACTGCACCAGCTGCTGAAGCACCTTCTGCTTTAAGCAGTGAGGTTTCTTCTGTTGCTGCTTTATTGAATGATACTTCTGCAAAAAACTTAAAACTGCTCTTTGATATAAAACTTAGATTAAGTGTACGCTTGGGAAGAAAAATATTTTTGTTAAAAGATATTTTACGTTGGGATATTGGTGAGATTATTGAGTTAGAACAAATGGTGAATGAACCTTTAGAAATTTTGGTTAATGGAATTAAAATTGGAGAAGGTGAAGCGGTTATTGTTGAGGGAAAATTTGGTTTAAAAATCAAAAATATTGGAAATGAAACGACACGCTTAAGTCAAATTGGATTAGGATAATATATGGATAAAAGTACCGCTATTGGGGTTGCAGCTGGATGGAGTTTTGTTGCATTAGCAATTATTCTTGGTGGGGTTGGTTTTGGTCCTTATATGGATGTTCCTTCTGTTATTATTGTTATTGGAGGTACCACTGCTGTTACTGCTGGTCAATTTGAAGCGGCTGATTTAAAAAGATTTACTCCTGCTCTTAAAGCTGCTTTTAATGAGGTAAAAGTGGAGCCACTTCCTGAATTAGTAGAAAAAATCACTTTTTATGCAACAGAAATAAAAAAACATGGGGTTATGCAAATTGAGCAAAAAATCCTAGAAGAAAAAAACCCTTTTTTTAAAGAAGCTTTTCAATTATTAGTAGATGGTACGAAACCAGATGTTTTAGTGCCAATGTTGGAGCTTAAAAATGAACATTTGGATAATAGACATGGCAAAATGATTGCATTATTTGGTAATATTGGTGGAACAGCAGGTGCAATGGGAATGATTGGAACACTTGTTGGTCTTGTTGCAATGCTTGCCAATTTATCTGATCCTGCTGCTGTTGGCCCTGCTATGGCGGTTGCTTTACTTACCACGATGTACGGTGCATTAATTGGTACACTATTTGCAGGTATTATTGAAAGTAAATTGGCTCAAAAACATAAAGTTGAACTAACTGCAAATGAAGTAGTTATTGCTGGAACTGCCATGATTGCTTCTGAAGAATCTATTGGTAATATAAAAATGAAACTAAATGCAATTTTAGTTGAAATACCAGAATAGACTGATTTATGGCTGATAAAAAATGTCCTGAATGTGAAAAATGTTTACCTGGTTGGCTGGTTCAATTTGGTGACCTAATGTCTTTATTATTAACTTTTTTTATTCTTTTATTGTCTATGGCGGTAATGGATAAAACTAAAGTTGAAGAGTATTTTGATGTTATGAAAAAAGCCATGGGTTTTTTAGATCAAAATGCGGATGTAAGAGAACAAACGGATATGCATGGTTCTAGTGATACAACAGGTTCTGAGGAATCTGATTCTGCTGATATTAATGAACAAGCGGCAGCAGAAATAGAAGAAATTTTAGAAGAAATCAATCAAAGTACTAATATTGAAACCGAACAGTTAGAAATAACTAAGGGTAAAAATGAGTTTACTTTGGATATTCCTTCAAGTTTGATGTTTGATGAAGGGGAATATGAACTGGCCAATAGAAGTGCTAAAATATTCATTGCAAAAATTGCAAGAGTAATTAGAACAATGCCTCAAAATTTCTCTATAGAAATTATAGGACATACTAACTCTAATACGGTAACAGGAAATTCTTTGCCAAGAGATGGTTGGGATTTATCCGCATTAAGAGCTATTTCTGTTGTTAAAGAATTAATAAAAAATAGAATTGATCCTGCACAATTAAAAGTATCTGGTTATTCTTCTTTTCACCCCAAAAGTGAAGTTGCGGCAGAAAATAGAAGAGTTGAAATGAAGTTTTACTCTGATGAAAGTCAAAGTAATTTACTAGAAGAAGAAAGTTTCTTTGATAGGTTGGAATAAGATGGATATTAATACAAATATTAGTTTACAGAATTTAAACAGTGAGAATCTTAAAAAAGTAGATACCAGTAAACTTGAAGATAAAGCCATTCGAGCAGTAAGCAATGACTTTGAAGCATTTTTTACGCAACAACTATTAGATATATCTCTAAAAGAGACAAATATTGCAGGAGAAGGTGTGGGAGCTGATATTTTTAAAGGAATGTATACCGATGCAATTTCTAGAAACTCAGCGGGTAGTTTCGGTATTTCTGATATGCTTTATGAGTTTTTAAGTAGGGAAAACAAAAAAGGCAGTAATAATGATAAATAATAAAATTAATGCAATGCTTAAGATTATTACTAAAATGAAACAATCTATTTTGGATGATATTGAAGATATTAAAAAAGCAAAACATGAAAATTTACTTAATAGAAATGATGAAAAACAAGAACTCATCGATGCTTTGGGCCGTGAGAAAGAATTGTTAAACGAAGAATTAGTAAAAGAAGTTCAAGCGGGTGGAAATATAGAAGATTATAAACAAGCGATTGAAAATCTTGAAATAGAATTAAAAGATTTGTATTCATTAAACCATAAATTAGCAAGTATTGTATTGCCTATAAAAGAAATGTATAAAGATATTGTAGATGAAATATCTGARCAAAATGGRGGAAAACTTATTGATATTAAGGYTTAATCTTCTTTTYTTAGTTTTGCTACTTTCMMMCCTTACTGCKGTAGATRTTTTAATTGCTATAAATAAAATTGATTATAATGCTCCTATTTTAAAAAAAAACTTGCGTTTACTTTCTGTTGAAAATATAAAAAAAAGATGTGWRCCACTTACTATTAAAGMTTTAGATAATGAAAARTAYATATCMAAACACTTYATTAATAAAAASTCTRTTATTTGTAAATCAAGTGTAAAAATATACAAGAAAAACTCAGTGATTTTTAATTTTGGCAATATTCAAATTGAACAAAATGGTGAAATTATTTTCCAAAATGATRAATAYATAACAATTAAAAAAAAYAATGGAAAAGTAAAAAAGATTTATAAAAATGGACAAAATAAATGAATATGCTCTCTTTTTTAGGAAGAACACCAACTATTGCTTTGAAAAAAGCGCAAGAAGAGTGTGGAGAAGAAGCTATMGTAATTTCTACAAAAAAAATATCTTCAAAAGCTGATAATGGYGAAGATATGTATGAAGTTATGGTTGCTTTAGAAGATGAATACGATGCTAAGTTTGAAAGTAAGTTTACAAAAAAAATTCTAACCAAAAGTGATGATAAACACAGCAATAAAAAAGATAAAAAATTTGCTGCATCTGTTTATGATTTTAGAACAGAAATATTAAAAATGCAAGACTCTATTGCTCAAGTACAAGAATCTTTATGGCATCCTAAATCACAACTTTTTGATTTAAGCATTCCTATCGAGTTTGCTGCGATGTATAATTTATTTGAGAAAAATGAATTTGATCAAGAAATGACCTATACTATTATGAAAAAAACAATTAAACAATTTCCTGTTCAAATGAAATCCAATAATAAAAAAGTAAAAGATTTTTTCAAATTAATTTTACGTAGAATTATTCCTATTAAACATGAAGTTCCCCTACGTAAGCACCAGCGTAARATYATGATGATGGTWGGRCCYACTGGWGTTGGAAAAACAACAACTATTGCCAAATTAGCAGCACGTTATGCYTATAAAYTGGGACAAAATTATAAAGTWGGTATTATTACKTTAGAYTCTTTTAGAGTAGGRGCAATTGAGCARTTGCAAGCRTATACAAAYATTATGCGTTTGCCTTTAGAAGTSGTTAAAAAACCAGAAGAATTAGTAGAAGCACTRTTAMGRTTAAAAGATTGTAATTATATATTTATAGATACAGCAGGATCCAGTCAATACGATGTAGATAAAATTGAAATGATTAATGAGTATCAAAATAGGGTGGATGAAATTCCTATTGATAAAATACTGGTATTACCAGCTAATGTAAAACAAAGTGACCTTTTGGATATTTATACTAACTATTCTCGTTTAAATATTAATTATTTGACATTTACAAAACTTGATGAAACAAAGAGTTTTGGTAATTTAATTTCTTTTTCTCATAAAACGAAAAAATCAATTATTTATTTTTCTATTGGGCAAAATGTTCCTGATGATCTAATTGTTGCTGATGCTTCTTATTTGATTGAGTGTTTTTCTCAATGTAAATTGGCAAGAAGATAAATGTTTAATTCTATTTCAACACAAGCCCATAAACTAATTAATCTGGCATCAAGAAAAGAAGAAGTGAACCTTAGTAATATTAAATCTCGTACAAAACTGCTTACTATTACTTCTGGAAAAGGAGGCGTTGGTAAATCAACATTTTCTGCAAATATTGCTTATATTCTTGCTTCAAAAGGGTATAAAGTAGCTATTTTAGATGCTGATATTGGTTTAGCTAATATGCAAGTATTACTTGATTTAAAGCCTTCTGCTACTTTGTTTGATTATATAGAAGGAAAAGTAAAACTAGAGCGTGTATTATTAAAAACAAAATACGACAATATTACTCTAATTGCTGGAAAAAGTGGTTATCAATACAGTAAAAATAACAGTTCTTTTGTTTTCGCACGTATTGTAAAAGATTTACTTGCTCTAAACCGTTTTGATTTTCTATTAATTGATACGGGAGCTGGTTTAAATGAGTATGTTAAAGAATTTCTGGCTATTTCTCCAAATATTTTAGCAATTACAACAACAGATCCAAGTGCACTTACAGATGTGTACGCTTTGATGAAAATGTTATCCAAAGATAAATCTAAGCTTATATTGTGCTATAACCATACGCAAAACTATAAAATTGGGGAATCTATCACAAATTCTTTGGTTTCTTTAGCTAAAAAGAATAGATTAAACAATAACTTTATGGTAGAATATATCGGTAATGTGTCGACATCTAAGTGTATTCCAACAACAGGAAGACTTAGAAAACTCTTCACAAAAGAATTTAAAAATGATCAAGTAAGTAAAGAACTTAATTTAATTATTAACGCTTTGCTTAAAACAATTAAATAAAGGTAAATCAGGTGAATCTTTTTTTTATAAAAACAATTTTTACTGTTTTTTCTAGCTCATGGACGTGTTCGTGATAGTAGAAAGATTTACTCAAAATATGATTAACTCTGGTTTATTCAGATTATATATCGCAAGTGGTTTTTTTGCAACGTCTGTATTTTTTGTAATTAATGCAGAATTATTCTCACCTTTAGAAATGATTTTGGGTGTAATTGGTGTTACTATCGCATTAAAAGGCATAACAAATCTGATGTTATCGATGATAATATTATTATTTTCTTTAGATAATAAAGAAAGTGAAATGGATTTTAAGTATCAAAGTGAACGCATTGATTCATTATTAAATGAATTACAAATAAGTTCAAGTACAGCCAAAAGTTCAAAATAAGGATCTTAAATGGAAATAAATTCTTTAAATAATTTAAGCACGCTTTCTTTAGCTAAAAATGATTTAACAAATACACAAGCAGTACAAGGTAAATCCTTTGATGATATTCTTAAGAATGCAATTAATGATGTTAATAAGACTCAAGTTGAGGGTTATGATGCCATGAGAGGAATTGCTACAGGAGATGTTCCTAATCTTCAAGAAGCAGTTGCTAAAATAACAAAAGCTGAAAGTACACTAAAACTAGCGTTAGAAGTAAAGAATAAAGCTTTAGGCTCATATAAAGAAATTATGAGAATGCAAATATAGGAGATTAAAATGGGATTTTTTGACGGATATAATATTGCAACATCTGGTATGGGAGCTCAGCGAACTAGAATTAATGTCGTTTCTGCGAACATCGCAAATGCGAAAACTACTCATACTATTGATGGTGGCCCTTATAAAAAACAGCATGTTGTTTTTGAAGATTTATTATTACAAGCAGGTAATAAAACAAATAAAAACGACAGTGAAATGTCAATTAATCTAAATCAAGATTTATCCTTAAGAGGAGTAGGTGTTAAAACAATAGTAGAATCTAAAGATGATCCTATTATGAGATATGAACCTTCTCATCCCGATGCAAATCAAGACGGATATGTTGCTTATCCTAATATTAATCCTGTTGTGGAAATGGTTGATTTAATTGAAGCAATGAGATCATATGAAGCCAATGTTGCATCTTTTACTGCACATAAAGATATAGACAAAAAAACATTAGAAATATTAAGACAATAAAGAGTAAATGATGGATAAAAAACTAGATATACTTTTAGATAATAAAGCCACTGTTCTTTCTCATAAAACGAATAATAAAACAAGTTCAAAAGAAGGTATGTCCTTATTTGATCAACTTTTAAACGATACAAAAAAAAGTATCTCTGTTCAAAAAGAGTTAAATAACACATCAAATCACAAGAGCAATAAAAAAATTGATAAACTAGAGAATCAAACCTTAACTAATAAAAGTATAGGTTCTTCTTCTTTATTGGATAAATTAATTTTTGAAACAAACAAAAAAGTTTCGCAAAATGAGAAAAACGAAATAAAAGAAATAAAAAATAATGAGAAGACAAGCTCTTCAAAATTAGTAGAATCTCTTAAAAATACGAGTAATGAACTTAAAAATATTGACAACAATACGAACAATAATCTAAATAATAAATCCAATGAAAATATTAAAACAGATAATCCAAATAATAAAACAAATGAAAATATTAAAACAGATAATGCAAATAATAAATCCAATGAAAATATTAAAACAGATAAACCAAATAATAAATCCAATGAAAATATTAAAACAGACACTCTAAATAAGAAAACTGCAGCACTTGGTGATATTAATATAAATAAACAAAACGAAAAAAACGTGAGCAGTGAAAATAAAATTGAAAATTTTAAAAATAAAATAATTATCGATGGAAAGAATGTTATTAATAAAAATCCCAGCATAAATCAAAATACGCAAAAAAGTGAAAACAGTTTAAATGAAGAACTTGAGATAAAAAGTACAAAATCTTCATCTGCTCTAATTTCAAATCAACATGATGTAAGCTCTTCAAGTACTGATAAAGACAATCTAAAATCAAATATTTCTTCTGCTAAAACAGTAGAAAGTACAATCAAAGTAGATTCAAAGACTGGTGAAATAAAAAAAGAAGTTTTTTCTAATATTAAAAATGAAAATAAAGAAGAAAAAATTGAAATAAGCAGTAAAAAAGAAAATAATAATCTCAATATTATTGAAAAAAATATTCCTTCTATGCTTGAAAAGGATGATAATAACAGCTCTTTTCTAAAAAATGAGAAAAATACAAGTACTAGTTCTGCTGTACTTTCAAATGAAAATACAAAAGATGTAAAACTGCAAGTAAGTGACACTTCAAATGTTCCAAAAAATTTAAATAATGATTTAAATGGACTTGAAAATAGCAAAGATATGAAGAATGATGTCAAAATTATAAAAGATGAGAATCTAAAACAAGAAGAGCCAAAAAAAGAACTTAAAAATGGCAAATCACAAATTCTGAAAGAGAATATTGGTATAAATGTTAACGATAAAAATAATAGTTCTGAAAAAGTACTTACAGGTGATACTAAAGATACTAGCTTGCAAAACAATAATCTTAAAGTAAATGATGCAAATTCTAATAAAAATGCTGCAAATGAATTTGCAAAACTTTCAACAAGTGAATCCCCACTTGAAAAAATAAAGCTTAACAAAGAAGATATTCTAAACAAGAATAACACATCTTCTTTAAAAAATGAGCAAAAAATTGAAAACAACTTAGAAAAAAACAGTGAAAAAGTTTCTTTAATTGGTGATAAGATTGACGTGAAATCCTCAAAAGAAAGTTTATTAAGTAATATTTTTCTTTCTTCTCAACAAAGAGTTGTAAGCAGACAAGAAATGCAAACATTATCAGAAAATAAAAAATCTATTGTAGAAGATAAAAGTATTGTTACACTTAAAACGGTTGCAAAGGATTTAGAACTTGATTTAACAGAAGTCAAGATGGATTCTAAAAAATCAGACAAAAAAGTTTTAAGCAAAGAACTTGTTTTAGATAAGTTAGCATTCTCAAAGAATATATTAAAAACAAATATTGAGAATATTCTAGGCACAGTTAATGCTAATATTATAGAAAATGAATTAAATGATTTGCCTGATCTTACGTTAAATGTATCCGGACTTAATTTAAATTCTTTGGAAACCAAAATAATATCGGCAAAACAAAATGTTTCTTCACTAATGTCAGATATTGCTAAAAAAATGTATGAAAATTATAAACCACCGGTAACTGCATTTAGAATGTTATTAAATCCTTCTACCTTAGGTTCAATTTCTGTTATTATGAAACATGATAAAGAAAATGGATTAAGTATTTCTTTAAATATGTCTAGTCAAAATACCCTTGAAACAATGAACGAAAACGAAAGCACTTTACGTTCTGCACTTTCTAAAACTTTTTTAGATGACAGTGAGTTTTCACTGGATTTTAATATGCAAGGTGATGGCAGAAATCAAGAAAAAGAAGAAAAACAAGAACATGCAAGAAATTCTACGAATGAAATTTTAGAAAGTTTAAGCAATAATATAAATGCTGAGTCTTTAGAGAATAATCAAAACTATATGTAATGGAAACACTGATCGCTTTATTAAGTGAGGATTTTTTATACAAATTTCTTTTACTTTTTGCTCGTATTTTAGCTTTTGTTGTTTTTATGCCAATTTTTGGGCATAAAAGTATTCCAATGAAAGTAAGACTGTCTTTGGCATTGTTTTTTAGTATTTTTTTATACTCATTTGTTGGTTTTGACACACAAAATATTATGAAAAATGATGTTTTTCTTTTGTCTTTATTAAGTGAATTATCTTTAGGCTTTTTTGCTGCTTTTTTATTCAATATTATTTTTTCTGCAGTTAGAATTATCGGAGATTTTATTTCTTATGCAACTGCTTTGTCCATGGCTACAATGTTTGACCCGGCCTCTGGTTCGAATGATGGTGTCGTTTCAAGATTTTTGTATTTGGTTTCATTGGCTTTGTTTTTTGAGACATCTATGTATGAAATGACTATAGTTATGATGGTAAAAAGTTTTTCTATGATTACTTTAGGTACTTTTGATGTATTTTCTTTTAATGGAATTGAATTTGCTATGCTAGAAATTAATAGAATGTTTGCTTTTGCTTTTTCTTTTGCTTTACCTTTATTTTTTATTTCCTTTATAATGGATATTTATTATGGTTATGGAACAAAAGCTATGCCTGCTTTTTCTCCATTTGTTATTACTTTTCAATTGAAGTTTGCATTGATTTTTATTTTTATGCTTTTAGGTTTTGATATATTCGCACAGAATTTCATTGATTATTTTACCAGTAAATTTAGCTAGGAGATTTCTATGGCTGAAGAAGAAGATAAAACAGAAGAACCCACCGATAAAAAAGTTGAAGATGCCAGAAAAGAAGGCAATGTTGGTAAATCAGCAGAAGTTGTAGGAGCATTAACCTTAACTCTGGGGTCCGTTTATTTATTGTTTTTTTCTTCTGCTACAACGAATAGTATCAAACACTTAATGTATTTTTCTTTTGATTTAATTGGTCATGAAATGGATGGAAATGCTTATTATACCTTGTTTGACACTACCTTAACGACTATGTTAGTGGCATTATCTCCACTTTTTGTTTTGATTGTAGTATTAGTTCTTATAGGAAACTGGGCCCAGTTTGGATTTTTGATTAATCCTTTAAAATTGGATGTAGGAAAGATAAATCCTTTAAAAGGTATAAAAACTTTATTTGCACTTAAAAAAGTGATTGAAGCAGCAAAACTAGCAGCAAAACTATTTGTAATTATTGTTGTTATGTGTTTATTGTTTTTGTTAACAGGCGAAGCTTTTTTAGCTATGATGGATAAAGAGTTTTATGCTTCTCTAGAAGCTATGATTATTTTGATAAGCTATTTTTTGGCAGCCATTTTACTTATTATAATTATTTTTGCTATAATGGATTTTTTCTTCACAAAACACTATTATGTGAAATCATTAAAAATGAGTAAACAAGAAATTAAAGATGAGTATAAAAATATGGAGGGGGATCCTTTGATTAAGGGTCGTATCCGTAAGTTACAAATGAAAATGGCTCAGCAAAGAATGATGCAAAGTGTACCCGATGCAGATGTCATTATTACGAATCCAACACATTATGCAGTTGCGTTAAAATATGATAAAACGGTTAATGCTTCGCCTTTAATTATTGCAAAAGGAATTGATTTTTTAGCAATAAAAATAAAAGATATTGCCAATGAAAATAATATTCCTATTATTGAGAATCCTGCATTGGCGCGTGCATTATATGATCAACTTGAAATTGACCAAAGTATACCTGAAGAATTTTTCAAAGCTATTGCCGAAATATTCACCTATATATATGAATTAAAAAAATAATTAAAGGAAAAATGTGAGATTATTTTTACTCAGTATTTGTTTATTAAGCACCTTATTTGCAAAAAAGGATTTTTATTATTCTTTTATTGATCAAAGTGGCAATCAAATTTCACAAAGACAAAAACAAAAAATAGTGGATGGTTTTGATGCTATTCTAAATATTAGAGAAATTGCTAAAGATGGAAAAATTGATGAGGCATATGGTGAAATTAAAGCCTTAATGGCTTTAAATAAAATCAATGTATTAAAATCAGATATTATTATGTTATATGCAGAACTTTCTTTAAAGAAAAAAACGAAAAGACATGTTTTTGATGGTGCAAAAATTCTTGAAAAAGCTATTAACAGCTCAGACATTCATGAAGATGATTTATCAAAAGCGTATATGCTTTTGGTTGAATTAAAATTAGATTCTAATAAAATAAAAGATGCCAAATATTTTGCAAAGATTATTATAGATAATTTTGATAATGAAAAAACAAAATCTTATGGAAAAATATACCTCTCAAAAGTATATAAACATACCAAACAATATAAAAAATCAATTCGTATTTTATATGAAATACTAACACAAACAAAAGATGTTTTAGTGGCTACGATTGTTGCTGATGAACTCTTTGATATTTATGTTTTAAGTGGGCAAAAAGATAAAGCCTATGATTTAATTTCTAAGGTTTTAATCAAAAATATTGATTATTATTCACAGGATTCTTATTTAGCAATTGAGAAAGTAAATAAACTTGTTCGTGCCAATATGCCAGAGTTTGCAGTAGAGATTTTACAAGAACTATTATTACGTGCTAAAAAGCCAGAAGTTATAGAAGATTTTAAATACAAGCTTGCTAATACGTATATGTTAATGTATGACAGAACCAACTATTATTTATTTAAAGCAAATGAACTGTATAAAGATATTCTAAATGAGTTTCCTAATGGAATTTATACAAGAAAATCGAAAATTTATATAGATGAGATATTAATGAGAGAGGGAAAAATATCTCCTACTATTATGGCAAAAAAATATGAGAAATCTGAATCAATGAGACAAAAAATACTCTTGCAAGAACTTCTTAACTTAAAAAAAGAAGAAAAATTTGAATATATTTTAAGAATAAGAAAAATTTACAGAACAATCTCAGATTCTATTGCTAAACGTTTTGGTTATGAAACTATGGATGCCATTTTTGATGAAGTTCACCACTTAATGATCAAACAGTATTTGCAAAAAAACAGATGTATGTCCTTAAACAAAGTTTTACAAACAACAAGAAAAGAAACCTTAATAAAATTGATTAAAAATGATGAAATTAAATATAAGTTTTTTGAATGTTTAATTGAAGTTCCTTATGAGCGGGCTTTTAAATTAGTAAAAGAAACTTTTTTACGAAGTAGGGATGCAAATATATATTTATATTTAGAAAGAATGTCTCATAGTTTAGGTCTTTTAGATGAAGCTTTAGATTTTTCTGCAAAAGTTGATATGGTTAATGATGAAAAAGTTTTAAGCGAAGAGTTTTTACATCGTTTTGTAATTATCAATGAAAAAAACAATGATTTATTACTGGATAAGTTCTTTTTATATGCAAAATACAATGAACAATATATTAAAAATAATGAAAATAACCCTGTTATTATTGATTTTTATTATCAGTATTTTTTATATTTAAGCCAAAGAGATAAAACAGATGAGTCGCTTGATTATTTAAAAAAACTCTATCTTAAACAAAATGAAGTTAAAGCTTATGTTTATTCGCCCTTTGTAGAAATGGAACTTTCAAGAAATGAGAGAAAAAACAATAATAAAGAAGAAGCTATTAGATATTTAAAAGAAGCGCTCAAAAATACTAGACGGATTAAAAACAATGATTTGGTACAAATTTATTATGATTTAATGAAATTATATGAAGGTTTAGAAAATGAGAATCAACAAGAAGAATTTTTATTAAAATGTAAAAGTGTAAAGGATACAAAAGATTCTTTGTATAAAAAAATGTGTGATGAACTGTAATGATTGATTTAGAAGAATTAATAAATAATATAGATTCAGATAATTTAGTCGTTCCTTTTGGAAGAATTGAATATATTAGTACTACAACAATTACTGCAACAGGTATTGAAGTAGCTGTTTCAGATATTGTAAAAATCGAGTCTGAACAGCATACTTATAGTGTTTTAGGAATGGTAGCTACTATTTCTAGTGAGAATTTTACCATTGTGCCTTTTTCTTTTATTGATGGTTTTAGAATACATGATAAAGTTTATTTACAAAAAGAAGGTTTGAGTGTAAAATGTGGTTATGGGATGCTTGGGCGTGTTGTTAATGCTTTGGGAGACGAAATTGATAATAAAGGAAAAATTACAGATTTAGAAGAAAACTCTGCAATTAATAAAGCTCCTATGAGAGCGCTTGATAGAGGTATTATTGACCAAAGACTCTCAACAGGTGTAAAAGCAATTGATTCAATGTTAACCGCTGGAAAGGGCCAAAAGGTTGGTATATTTGCAGGTTCTGGGGTTGGAAAATCTACTTTAATGGGAATGATTGTAAAAGGAAGTGAAGCACAAATTAAAGTCATTGCATTAATAGGAGAGAGAGGTAGAGAGATTCCTGAATTTATTCATTATAATTTAAACAATGATCTTGAAAATACGATTATGGTCGTTGCTACTTCTGATGAGTCTGCTTTAATGCGAAAATATGGTGCTTTTACAGCCATGGCTATTGCTGAGTTTTTTAGAGATAAAGGCCATGATGTTTTACTTATTATGGATTCTGTGACCAGATTTGCAATGGCACAAAGAGAAATAGGATTAAGTACAGGGGAACCTCCTGTATCAAGAGGTTATCCACCTTCTGTTTTTGCTTTATTACCTCAATTAATGGAGAGAGCAGGAAACAATGATAAGGGTTCAATTACTGCCTTTTTTACAGTGCTTATTGATGGAGATGATTTAAATGATCCCATTTCAGATCAAAGCAGATCAATTTTAGATGGGCATATTGTATTAACAAGAGAATTAACAGAACAAGGTTTTTATCCTCCTATTGATCTTCTTAAATCCGCATCAAGGGTTATGGACAAAGTCGTTAGTAAGGAACATTATAATGGCTTTTTAAAGTTAAAAAGAGTACTATCTTTAATAAAAGAGAATGAAGTTCTAATACGTGTGGGTGCTTATAAACCTGGAATGGATAAAGAATTGGATGCGGCTTTAGCTAAAAAAAATAAAATTCGTGAATTCCTGGTTCAAAATACTCAAGATAAATACAGTTTTGATGGTGTATTAAAACTCTTTATGGAGGTTCTAAAATGATTGATTTAACAAGTAGCACTTTATTTAGATTGGATAATTTAAATAAAGCACAAATACAATTGTCCTACCAACAAAGTACAGGTAAATTAATTGACAGAGGAAGTGATGATACACAAATCTTTGCTAGTGAAATTTATGTTCAAGATAAAATCACAGTTTATGAGGGTATTACCTTTCAAGTAGAAAAAACAACAGCGCAAAATACAAATGCTGATTCTGCACTGGCTTCTATGAAAACACTTTTAGAATATGTTAAATCGGAACTATTAAAAGCACTGAATGATACAAATGGGGCAACAGAGAGAGCTACAATTGCTGTTCAATTAGAAGGTGTAAAAGAAAATATGCTTATGCTTGCTAATGAAAGAATTGAAGGTGAATATTTATTTGCAGGTTCAAATACTACGGTTAAACCTTTTTCACAAGACCCAACTACTGGTAAAATAACATATGAAGGGGATGGCTATTTAAGAGAAGTAGCAGTTGAATACGGATCTTACCGTGAGAAAGGGGTTACTGGTTTTGATATGATGAGTTTTGCTGCCTCTATTATTGTAGATGATAACTCAGATATTGCTTCAGAAATCACTTATACTCAAGCTATGGTACAAGACTTTGAAAAAGATTCATCTTTAATTTTTAATAGTAACAGCGACAAAATTATTGATAATGAAGGTAATATTTGGAAATTCGATGACAGTGATAATAATGGACTTATTGATGGCGATGAAAATACTAAATTGTATAAGTTTGATGGCAATGGTAAAACGAATGAATTTTTTTATGTAAAAAGTACTGGTAATGCAAATGAGTATGAAACATACTCAAAGATTGGTGCTAATAATGCTGTTCAATTAGATTCTGGACTTAGTAAAACGTTAATTGATCCTACTTTTTTTATTGTACAAGAAAATTCAAGTACTAGTGTTTCTAAAACTATTTATGCACAGGTTTCTAGTGTTAGTTACACAGGAAGTGATAATTTAGTTTTTACAGAAAATGAAGGCAAAATTATTGATAATAATGGCTATGAATGGAAGTTTACAGACCATGATAATGCTGATGCTGATAACGATATTACAACAGGAATTGATAGAGACAGAATTTATAAATTTGATTCGAATGGTATCACTACAGAATCTTTATTAGTAAGTCCTACGGGTAATTTAAATGAATATACTACAACTTCAACTTTATCTACCGTTAATGCCGTTCAAATAGATGGAGGAACATTTGCAAGCTTAAGTGATCCTGTTTTTTCAATTGTTTTAAATGATTTAGCAAGAGACCCCTTTACAGCAAATACAAAATTAACGTTTAATGATACAACAGAAAGAATTGTTGATGAAAATGGAAATGAATGGAAGTTTATTGATCATGATAATGCAGATGGAGATAATGACATCACTACAGGTATTGATAAAAACGCCTTGTATAAATTTGATCTCAATGGAAGAACAACAGAATCACTGGCTGTTATCCCAAGTGGAAGTCTTAATGAGTATGTAACGAGTGTAAATTTAGGAAGTGCCAATGCTGTTCAGATTGATGGAGGAGGAACCTTAACAATAAGTGATCCTGCTTTCTCAATTGTATTAACAGATACAAGTACGAATGATTATAAAAATAATGTTCAACTTGTATTTCAAAACCCTGGTGAGAGAATTGTAGATGAAGATGGAAATGAATGGAAGTTTATTGATAATGACAATGCTGATGGAGATAATGATATAACTACGGGTGTTGATAACAATAAGTTATACAAATTTGATAGAAATGGAAAATCAGATGAATATTATCCTGTACTAGCTACTTCTAATGCAAATGAATTTACGACTTCTTCCCTTTCAACTATTTATAAAGATACAGGTGGAACAATTGAAGCTGTTGATAAAATAATGTATGTACTTGACGAAACACCTTCTAGTGAATCACAGTTGGTTTTTACTTACGGAGAAGAAAGAATTATTGATCAAGATGGAAATGAATGGAAGTTTTTTGATTCAGACTCTAGTGGACGAATTGATGCAGATGAAAAAAGAAAATTATATAAATTTGACAGTAATGGTAAAACTGATGAGTATTTTTCAGTTTTACCAACGAGTAATACAAATGAATATATGACAACAAAAACATCTAGTGTTAATTTAGATGGAGGTGGTACTAAAGAATTAGTTAATACTGTTTTTTATACTTCCAGTGTTGCTTATGAAAAAAGTCATGATATTGTTTTAAATGATGATTTGCAATTGGCTTTTACAGAAGGTGAAGGTCGTATGCTGGATCAATTTGGTTATGAATGGAAATTTGCAGATACAAATGATAATGGCGAAATTGATGACAATGAAAAAACAAAACTTTATAAATACGATATTAATGGAAAAACGCAAGAATATTTTAATGTAATAGATGGAACTACATCTGGGGAATTTATAATTGCATCCGCATTGAATACTGTTAATCTAGATTCCGGTGGCACTAAAACTATTACCTCTCGTAGTTTCTCTTTACATGTACCTTCTGAGAGTGCTAGTGCTCAAATTCTCTTTACAGAGGATGAAAATAGGGTAATTGATAAAGATGGAAATGAATGGAAATTCTATGATGAGAATGGAAATGGAAGTATTGATGAAGATGAAAAAAATAAACTATATAAATTTGATAGCAATGGGAAAACCGAAGAATATTTTTCTGTTTTAAAAACGGGGAATGATGGTGAGTATATTACTACTTCTGTTGGAACTGTTAATTTAGATTCGGGTGGCACAAAAGAATTATTAAGCCCTAGTTTTGAAGTGAAAAAAAATATATTTGATGTTTTAGATGAAATTATAGAAGGTCTTAAAAACAACGATGTTGAGCAAATGAGAACAGGATTAGATGAAATTACAAAGTCTTATGATGCTGTTAATCAAGCGCATTCAGATTTAGGAGCTAGAAATAAAGTATTTGAATTGTCTTTAGAGCGTTTATCTACAAAATTAACTCAGTTTAATATTTTTTATTCTGAAGTTTCTTCTGCTGATCCTGCCAAAATAGCGATTGAAGCAAAAGCTTTAGAATTAACTTATGTTTCTTTGTACTCAACGATTAATCGTTTAAACAGTATGTCATTAGTAAATTATCTTAATTAGGGTTTAACAGAATAAATGGGTTTTAAAAAGTTTTTTTCAAAAGATTTAATTGTTGTTGCGCTTTTTATTGCAATATTAACTATCATAATTGTACCTTTACCAAAGATGATACTGGACTTTTTTCTGGTTATTTCTTTGTCTTTATCTTTATTAATTTTATTAATATCTCTTTATATTCAAAAACCCTCTGATTTAACTACTTTTCCTACCTTAATACTTATTTTCGCACTTTTTAGATTGTCTTTAAATATAGCTACTACGCGATCTATTTTAAGTGAAGGACATAATGGTCCGGATGCGGTATCTGATATTATTGCGGCTTTTGGTGAGTTTGTTGTTGGTGGTAATATGGTAATTGGTATTATTATCTTTATTATTTTAGTTTTAATAAATTTTATGGTTGTAACCAAAGGGGCTACTAGAGTTGCTGAAGTAACTGCTAGATTTACACTTGATTCTATGCCTGGAAAACAAATGGCTATTGATGCGGATTTAAATGCTGGTTTTATTGATGATATAGAAGCCCAAAAACGAAGACGTGCGCTTATTTCTGAATCTACTTTTTATGGAGCAATGGATGGATCTTCTAAGTTTGTAAAAGGGGATGCTGTTGCTGGTATCATTATTACTTTTGTGAATTTAATTGGGGGTTTATTGATTGGTTTTTTTCAACACGATTTAACTATAAGTGAAAGTGCTGAAATTTATACTATTTTAACCATTGGAGATGGATTAGTAGCGCAACTTCCTGCATTGATTTTATCAACTGCTACTGCTATTATAATTACACGCTCAAACATGGATGAAGAACGATTTGCGGATCAAACAATTAATCAATTGGTAAAAGATTCAAAAGCTTTAATTCTTGTTGGTTTTTGTATGATGTTATTTGGTTTATTACCTGGTTTTCCTATTGGTGTCTTGATGTCTTTGGGATTTATGATGATTGCTTTAGGAATTATTATTGCTATGGTTGAAAACAACAGTGATAATGCATTAACGAGATTTTTTAAACAAAGAAAAGAGGAACCTGGACGTAGAGGTTCTGCTGCTGAAGTTTCCCAAAAGAAACAACAAGCACAAGCCAATAAACCAAGTGAAAAAGAACTTATTGATACTATTATGAAAATGGAAGTTTTAGAATTAAAACTGGGAATTCGTTTATTAAAACTGGTACAAGGTAATTCAGAATTATTAGATAAAATTAGAGGAATTCGTAAAACAATAGCCAGTGAACTTGGTTTTATTATTCCTCAAATTAGAATTTCAGATGATTCTTCTTTAAACCCCAATGAGTATAAATTACATTTAAAGCGAATTCCAATATCTACAGGACGTGTTGAGATTGATCGTTTTTTAGCAATGGGGGGAGATCCTAAAGCCAATTTAAAAGGTTTAAAAGTTAAAGAACCTGTTTTTGGCTTGGATGCTGTGTGGATTGATGAAGTGTCAAAAGAAGAAGCTTTAATGAAGGGGTTTACTGTTGTAGATGCTCCTACCATTATCTCAACTCATTTATCTGAATTAATTAAACAACATGCAGAGGATATTCTTACACGACAAGATATTGTTGATATGGTAGATGCTTTGAAAGCAGATTTTCCTATTGTTGTAGAAGAAGCTATGAAAGTAACTTCTTATGGAATATTATTAAAAGTGTGTAAAGATTTATTGCATGAGAATATTCCAATTATTGATATGTTAACTGTTGTTGAAGCTATTGCTGATATTGCTGAGTTTACAAAAGCGCCGGATGTATTATTAGAACATGTACGAGCTAAATTGTTTAGATTAATCACTCAAAGGTTTAAAGGCAATGATGGTGTTTTACATATTATTACATTAAAACCTGAGATTGAGCAAAGCTTTGTATCCAAATTACAAGAACAACATGGAGTAACTCAGTTAATGTTATCCATTGGAGAAATTAATTCCCTTGTTACTAAAACCAAAGAGTTAATTGAAAATCTTGAGCAAAAAGGTTTTGCAAAAGTTTCTTTAGTGGTTGAACCTTCTTTGCGTAAAAGAGTATCTGATATATATGAAAAATTTGGTTTAGATGTGGCTGTTTTATCTCATGCTGAATTGGATTCTAAAGCAAACTTCGCAATTGAAGGCACCTTGGAGTTTTAATGTTAATATTGTTTAGGATAGGTATTTTATTAGTATTCTTTTTTACAAGTGCATTTTCTAGTATAACGCTTAGTTCAAAAAATACGTTTTATGAGAATGAAGCTTTTATAATTAATTATGAAGTAATTGCGCAAAAAATTGTTTTTCCAAGTATTACAAAAATTGCTTCTTATGATGTTCAAAACACTTCAAAACAATCAAGTTATTCTAATATCAACGGTACAATAAGTAAAAAATTAGTTCGCCAGTTTCTAATTTATCCCCAAAATGATTTTATCATTCCTTCTTTCGCTTTTGTTCTTGATGGAAAAACGGTGTATTCAGAAGAAAAAAAGATAAGAAAACAAAAAATTATTAAAACAAAAGACAATAATTTTGAGTTAAGCATAAAACTATCAAAAAAAGATTTATATTTAGGCGAAGATGCACTGTTAATCCTTATTTTTAAATACAGAAAAAATTCACAAATATTAGATTCTTCTTTGGAAACGCCTCGTTTTGATAACTTTTGGTTTAAACAGCTACGTTCTTCGCAACAATATGAAGAAGGCCCATTTATTGTGCAAGAAATACCCTTTTTAATTTTTCCTCAAAAAGTGGGACAAATAATCATTCCTCCTTTAAAAGTAAACTTACAAATTCTTGGTACAAATAATAGTTTCTCATTATTTGGAAATGAAAGTAAACAGCTTAATATTTATTCAAATTCTCTTAGCCTTAATGTAAAAGCACTGCCAGAAAATATTGCTTTAATAGGTGAATTCTCAATTAGTTCTAGTATTAATAAAAATGAACTAAAAGAAAACGAAGCCCTTTCTTATCAAATTAAAATAGAAGGTTATGGAAATATTGATGATCTTGAAGATATTTCTTTTAATATTAAAAATACTACTGTTTTTGAGAATAAAGCAGATGTAAAAAAAGAATTTATAAGTGGGAGATATCAGGTATCTTATTCTAAAACATTTTCTTTTCTCTCCAATAACGATTTTATTATTCCTTCTTTTACTTTACGCTATTTTGATAAAAACAGTAAAAGTATAAAAGAAATCAAAACAAAAGAATATCAAGTTTATGTAAATAAAGTTAAGAATAAAAGTATTTTAGAAAAACAAAAAATAATAAAAAAGACTCAGCATGAAAAAAGTGAGAATATTTTATTAAGTAAAGTTCTCTTTTTCATTTTTGGTATCTTCTTTGCTGTATTAATCTTTAGTTTATTTAAATTTGTTACAATTAAAAATAAAAAAAATATAGAATCAAGTCTGTATAAGAAAATAAAGAACTCTTCTTCTAAAAAAGCCTTATTAAATATTTTGGCGGTATATATTTTAAAATTCCCTATCTTAGATGAATATATATACAAGCTCGAAAAATGTGAAGAAAAAGAGTATAAAGATATTAAAAAAGATATTTTACTAATAATAAAAAAATTAGAAAAAAAAGGTAAATTATGAAAACGTTAATTGTATTTGTTCTTTTGTCAATAAGTGTTTATGCTCAAGAGTATTACTCAAAAGTAAAAGCCTTAAATTCTTATGTGATTAAAGCAGCCGTTAGTGGAAAAATTACTTTTTCTAATGATGCTTTAGAAGGTAAGTTTACAAATAATTCTTTAATTATTCAAATTGATAACTCTTTGGATTTGATTGATTTAAAAGAAAGTAAAAACAAAATACTTTTGTTAAATGAGATGATAAACATTGAAAAGAAAAACTATGCAAGACTAAAAAAAGTATCTTCAAAATCAATTTTTGAAAAAGAAARYCAAAAAYTAAAATATATTAWTTTAAAATCAAATAAAGCAGATTTAAATATTAAAATATTTTCACTGGAAGATAGAATAAAAAATAAAAAACTCTATGAAAAGAATAATTATATTTTTAATATAAGCGTAAAAAAAGGGGATTATGTTAACCCTGGAAATATACTGTATGAAAGTAAAGATTTATCAGCAGGTAAGTTAGAAATTTTTATTCCGATTTTAGATGCCCAAAGTATTTTAAAACAAGACATTTATATCAATGATGTAAAAAGTGACTTAAAGATTTCCAAAATATTTAAAGTTGCAGATGAAAAACATATTTCTTCGTATAAAGCTATTATTATAATGCCAAAAGTAGATTTATTCTCAAAGCTAGTTAAAATTGAATTCAAATAATAGTATTGCTTGTCCCTTAGATTGTTTTGATACTTGTGAGGCTAGTTATAATGATGGAAAAATAAAAGCCAGTTCTAGTCATATTCCTACGAATAAAAAACTGTGCGTTAATTTTGCAAAGCTTTTAAAAGAAGAAACTTTTTCTACTGCATTTTATGAAAAGAAAGAAATTTCTTTAAAAAGTGCTTTAAAAATACTTGTTGAAAAACTAAAGAATACTAAAGCTGTTAAGACTTTATATTATAAAGGCAGTGGAAATTTAGGGGTGCTACAGTCTTACCCTAAGACATTTTTTGCTAAATATGGTTCGGTTTTCACACAAGGTGGATTATGTGATAATATTGGCTCTCATGCGCTTGAAACATCAAGAGGGGGAGCTAATATTAATCCTCCTTTAGAGTATTTGATAAATGCGGATGTAATTATTTGCTGGGGAAGAAATTTCACTGTAACTTCTTCTCATATGTACAAACTTGTAAAAGATAAAATTTTTATTACAATTGATCCTATGACAACTCCAATCGCTAAAAAATCAGAATTACACTTACAAATTAAACCAAAAACAGATCATGAATTGGCTTTATTATTAACTCAAATGCTTTATCTTAATAACATAGAAGACAAAGAATTTATTAATGAACATGAAGGGCATAAGTTTTATGAACTTGCATGTAAACGAAGTATTGATTCTTATATTAAAACGCTTGATTTAAAGATTGAAGATATTCATAGTTTCATTAATCTCATTAAAGGAAAAAAAATTGCATTAATGTTGGGGTTAGGAGCTCAAAAATACTATGAAGGTGCTTCTATTTTTAGAAGTATTGATTCTTTTGCAGCAAGTATGGGTTTACACAATACTAGCAGAAGTGCAGGAGGTGTGTGGTATTTAGCAGATGGTTCTTATGGATATGAAAAACAATTAAGTGTAAACCCAAAAAAAAGAGTTGATATTTCATGTATTGATTATAGTGATTATGATCTTGTATTTATACAAGGTGGCAATGTATTGGTTTCTAATCCCAATACGCAGAAAATTAAAGAAGCACTTAAAAATACCTTTGTCGTATTTTTTGGAACAACAAAGAATGAAAGTTGTGAATATGCTAATTTAATTATTCCAGCTTCTACGTTTTTAGAAAAAAAAGATGTGCGTTTATCGTATGGGCACGAGTATAAAAGTATTTCTTATGTGCATGAATATAATGATGATAAAATTTCTGAATACAATTTAAGCAAATATTTATTTGAAGCTTTTGATTATGAGGGTTTAAAAGAGGAAGAGGATGTTTTTAACTATTATAAAAATGCAAAAGCTAAAAGCTTTGAGATAAAAAACTATAATTTTATTAATCATTTTGAAATAAAAAATCTTTATGAAATTAAAAAAGAAAATGAATACTTTTTTATTACTTCCAAAGCAAAAAACTCATTAAATTCGCAATTTACTAAAGATGAGAGTGTTTACCTTCATCCCAATAATATTTATGCAAGTGCAAAAAGAATAAAACTTCTTTCTTTATACGGCAGCGCAGAATTTTTGGTTGTTTTAAATTCTGATATAAGGGAAGATTGTGTTTTGTGTTATTCTGGCAATAAATATGCCAACTATTTAACGCCTTCTTTGAGTGATGAAGTTGCTTTTTCTGCAATTTTACAAGAAGTATTGGTGCGTATTGAACTACCTTAGTTTATTAAAACAATATCCTTTAATTAGAAAACTGTCTGTTTTACAATTTATTGCTTATTTTGGTGCTTGGTTTTCTTCGGTTGCAATATATACGATGTTGGTTGATTTTTCTTCCTCTGCTTTTGTAATTTCGATGGTAACAGTGATGCACCTTTTACCAGCTGTAGTAATTGCACCTTTTTCTGGGGTAATTATAGATAAATTTAAGATTAAGAATCTTTTATTTTCACTTTTATTTATTGAATTATGTATGACTTTATTGCTCTTATTAATTGATGATCCTTCAGAAGTTTGGCTTTTAATGTTAATTGTTTTTATAAGAATGACTGCTGCTTCTATATTCTTTTCAGCAGAAATGTCTTTATTACCCAAATTAGTAAGAGGAATTGCTTTACAAAAAGCCAATGAAATACACTCTATTATTTGGTCTTTTACTTATGCCGTAGGAATGGGATTAAGCGGTTTAGTGGTTAATTATTTTGGCATTAAAACAGCTATTATATTAGATGCCAGTGTTTTTGTTATTGCTTTAGTTTATTTTTCTGGCATTGATTTTAAAATTGAAGTAGAAGAACACAAAGAAAAATTCTTTGCTATGATAAAAGATGGTCTTTTATATATCAAAAAAACAAAAATGGTAATTCATTTAATTATTCTGCATGCAAGCGTTGGTTTAACCTCTTTTGATACCCTAATTACCTTGTTGGCTAAAAATGAATACAAATATGTAATTGCAGTTCCTTTGGCTCTAGGAATATCTAATGCGGTACGAGCACTTGCTTTAATGATAGGGCCTTTTTTCATAAGTAAGTACTTAAATAAAGAATCTTTAGTATATTTATTTATTTTCCAAGGCTCAGCCATTATTTTATGGGCAGTATTTCAAAACAATTTTTATTTTTCTTTAATAACACTGTTTTTTGTTGGACTTTGTACCACAAGTATTTGGTCTTATACTTATGCTCTCTTACAAGAAAAAGTAGAAACAAAATATTTAGGCAGAGTTATTTCTTATAATGATATGGTATTTATGTTAAGCAATGTTTGTACAACTTTGTTTGTAGGACTTATGTCCTCTTATCTTTCTTTACAAATAATCTCTTCAATTTTAGGTGCAATGTTTTTTGTAGTTGCATATTATTATAAGTTTTTAGTAAAACATCTCTAAAATGTTATGTCTTGAAGGAACTTGATATCTGTTTTGCATTCTTTATAAAAAGGATAAGATACTTCCATAAAAGAATCTTTATCAAGAAAAACATTGATATAACACTCATAAGAAATACCATAACTCTTTAATGCCATACAAGACAATAAGGTATCATTAATACCTCCTAATTTACTTGATGCAATAAGGGCTGTTTGTACATTAAAGGCTTTTATTAAATCAATAATATAAAAATCTTTTTCAATAGGAACCATTAATCCGCCAGCACCTTCAATAATTAAAAAATCACAAAACTTAAAAAGGTAATCCCTTTTTTCTTTTAAATACGATAAAGAAATTTTTTTGTCTTTTTTTGCTACATAAGGAGCTGCTGCTAAAGTGAATTGATAAGGAACTATATCATCTATACCTACCTTAAAATCAGGGTTTAGCTCTTTTGTAAGTGCAAGCATCTTTTTCCCATCTAAGGGATAGTCTTTAACTCCTGTTTCAATGGGTTTAAAATATCCTACTTTAAAACCTTTTGAATGGTAGTATCTTAAAAACTTCTCAGAGGCATAGGTTTTACCTATATCTGTATTGGTTGCTGTAATAAATAAACTTTTTTTCTCTAAAGGCTTTTTTTCTTTAATCATGTAATATCTTTTTTGGTATAATTATTATATAAATTTGGTTTATTTTATCCAAAGTATAGTAAAGGTTTTATGTGGCACACGAAATAGAGTTTGAATTACAAGACAGTACAGAAGTTGAAGAACCTAAAAAATATAAAGTTTTATTGTTAAATGATGATTATTCAACTATGGATTTTGTTATTGATGTTTTAACAAAAGTATTTCGTAAAACAAATGATGAATCAACGAATATTATGTTAAACATTCATAATCATGGGAAAGATATTTGTGGGGTTTATACTCATGAAATATCTGCTACAAAAGTTGCGCAAGTAAAAACAATGGCAAGAGATAACGGATTTCCTTTAAAAGCCGTTATGGAAGAAGAATAAAATGATTTCAAATGAACTAAGAACAATCTTTGGTCAAGCAGTATCGTATGCAAAAAATTCTAAACACGAATATTTAACTGTTGAGCATATTTTTTTAATGTTATTAAGCGATGAATTTATTAAATCTTTATTTGTAGATTTAGGTTTAGATACGAATAATATTAGCAATGAAGTAAAAAAACACTTAGAGCATAATACTCCTGTTTTACCAGAAGGTATAAATGATGAACCAATAGAAACAGTTAGTTTAACAACAGTAATAGAACATATGGTAGCCCATACCCAAGGTTCAGGGAAAAGAGTTGCAAATGTTGAAGATATGTTAGTAGCTATTTTAAAAGATGAAAAATCTTATGCTACGTATAAACTAAAAACCCTGGGTATTGAAAAAGTAGATATTTTAGAAGAAATATCGCATACAGAGAACTCTCCTTCAACTGATGAAGAAAATGAAGAAGACAATGAGAATGAAGTTTTACAAAATAATGCAGTTGAATTAGTAGCTTTAGCTTTAAGTGGTGAAATTGATCCTGTGATTGCTAGAGAAAATGAGATTAACAGAGTTATTCAAATTTTAGCACGTAGAAAAAAGAACAATCCTTTATTAATTGGGGAACCAGGTGTTGGTAAAACGGCTATTGCAGAAGGTCTTGCTTTAGAGATTGCTAATAAAAATGTACCCTCTATTTTATTAGATGCAAAAATATTTTCTCTTGATATGGGTTCTATGTTAGCTGGAACTAAATATAGAGGTGATTTTGAAAAAAAATTAAAATCTTTATTGACTGAAATATCTAAAATTCCTAATGCTATTTTATTTATTGATGAAATTCACACTATTGTTGGTGCTGGAAGTGTAGGGGGCTCTGCTATGGATGCTTCTAATATATTAAAACCTCTTTTAGCCAATGGTAAACTTAGATGTATAGGCGCTACTACTTTTGCAGAATACAGAAATGATTTTTCAAAAGACAAAGCTTTGAGCAGAAGATTTGCTAAAGTGGATGTAGATGAACCAAGTATAAAAGACAGTATTTCTATTTTAAATGGTATTAAATCTAAATATGAAGACTTTCATAATGTAAAATATAATTATCAAGCTATTAAAAATGCAGTTGAATTAAGTAAAAAATTTATTAATGACAGATATTTGCCAGATTGTGCTATTGATGTTATTGATGAAGTAGCAGCTACAAAAAAACTTTCTTTTGATGCGAAAGAGCGAAAACAAGTATTAACAATTACTGCAAAGGATGTCGAAAATACTGTTGCTTTAATGGCCAATGTTCCTCCTAAAACAGCTACAAAATCTGATTTAACACTTTTACGTAATCTAGAAAAAAATATGAAAAAAAGAGTTTTTGGACAAGATGAACCTATTGCTAAAATTGTTGAAGCTATTAAAGTAAATAGGGCAGGTTTAAGTGGAGAAAATCATCCTGTTGGTTCTTTTTTATTCACAGGACCTACTGGTGTTGGTAAAACAGAAGTTGCAAAAGAACTGTCTTCTCAATTAGGCGTTCATTTTGAGCGTTTTGATATGAGTGAATATATGGAAGCACACACTATCTCAAGACTTATTGGTGCACCTGCTGGTTATATTGGATTTGAAAAAGGTGGTTTATTAACAGAAGCTATTAGAAAACACCCACATTGTGTTTTATTATTAGATGAAATAGAGAAAGCACATCCTGATTTAATGTCTATTTTACTGCAAGTAATGGACAATGCAAAACTTACAGATAATAATGGGAATATTTCTTCTTTTACGAATGTTGTATTGATTATGACGTCAAATTTAGGGACTAAAGAAGCTCCTGTTATGGGATTTAATAAAGATGAAAACTCCAATCAAGACAAATCAATTAAAAAATTCTTTGCACCTGAATTTAGAAATCGATTGGATTGTGTTGTTAAGTTTAAATCTCTTAGTATGGAAGTGGTTGCTTTAGTTGCTGGAAAATTTATTGATGATGTACAAAAACAATTAAGTGATAAAAACATAAAAATTAATATTTCAAAAAATGCAAAACTTCAATTAGCAATCTTAGGTTATGACGAACAAATGGGCGCAAGACCTTTAGGAAGAGTTATTTCGGATAAAATAAAATCAGTACTTACTGATGAGATTTTATTTGGTAAACTCAAAAAAGGTGGTAGTGTTAGTATTGGATTCACAGATGATGTTTTTACATTTACTTACAGTAAAGAATAAATAGAAAACACATATGATGTGTTTTCTTAATTAATAAAAGGATTGATATGAAAAAAAGTTTTTTTCTAAGTATTTTAGTACTTATTGTATTTATTGCCTGTAGTGATAAAAAAGAAGAAAAAGAACTCTCTTCTATGCAAACACAAGAAAAGAGTAAAACGATAGAAAATAAAAAAACGATAGTAACAGAAGTTATTTTAGAAACAAAAGAACAAGCAAAAGAAATAATTGAGGTAAAAAAAGAAGAACTTGTTAATGTTATTGAAGAAACAAAAAAAGATGTTCTTAATAAAATAAAAGAAGTTACTGTTTCAATAAATGCTCAAAAACTTTATGCAGCCTGTTCTTCCTGTCACGGACTTAAAGGTGAAAAAGCTGCTTTAGGTAAATCAGAAGTTATAAACATCTGGAGTGAAGAAAAAATTTATTTAGCATTAATGGGCTATAAAGATGGTTCTTATGGAAAAATGATGAAAGGTTTAATGCAAGGGCAGGTTAAGAACTTAAGTAAAGAAGAAATACGTGCATTATCATCATATATCAGCAAAGTAAATAAATAAAAAATCTATAGTGTATCTATAAGTTCTTCTTATGATACTTTTAATTATAATTCGAAAAAACATGGAATATAAATGCTAAAAAATACTAATATAACATTCACAGGTTTTGCTAAAATGCCTAATGAAACTTCATTGCCAAATGACTCTTCTTTAAACAAAGAAGAGTGTCTTTTATTATTGGCTTCTAACTCACTTTCAGGGGATGAGTTAATTTCACTCTTAGCTGCAAGAGCAAAAAAGATTATTCATTTTTTATTGATTGATAACAGAGAAATGAATGAATATCTTCAACAAAGAATTGTAGGAACAGATTTTTTGATACCTACTAGTTCTTTTTATGAGAGTATGGAAGTACTTAAAAATGAGAAGAAGACACCTTGTATTGTATATTGTTTAAGTGGAGGCAGAAGTGCTCAATGCTTAAATATTATGAATGATATGGGTTTTATTACTGTTTGTAATTTACAACAAGGTTTATACACCTATAAAGGTGAATTTGTTTCAGGATAGAAGAACATTTCTTAAAATTAGTATAAATAATTTTAAGAAATACATCTAAATTACCTTCTTTCCCCTATAATAGCCTCTTTAAACACTATCCTTGAAAAAAACTAAAAACTAAAAAATTATATATTCTACACTATTTTCTTGTATTATAAAAAAATCTTTAGATATTTTTGTATAATAGTTTAGAATAATATTTTTTAAGGTGTTCATGAAAGAAATAATAAAACGATTAGAGATAATTAAAAGCTCAATTATTATAGAAGATAATGAAATAGTAGATTTACAAGTTAAAAAACTACTGCTTTTAAAAATAGACAATAAAGTAGAGTCTATTTTATATCTTATTTCAAATACGAATTTTGAAAAAGTCATTGCTTTAATTGATGATTACTTAAATCAATTTCGTAGCCTTGTTATTTATGAAGATGAAAAAATACAAGGACTTAAACATGAACTGTCCATTTTAGAAAAAGAATTTTTACTTTATTCTAATAAAGTAGAAGAATATCATAATATCATTAATGATTTTAATATTAAGTACCACAAAAAATTGGGAGATTTAATTGAAGAGATCTTAGTTTTAAGAGAAGAATATTATGAACATGTGTCTAAAGAAAATGAAAATTTTAAAGAAGAATACAAAGAATCAAAAAAAGATTATGAAGATTTTCAYAATGAATTTAAACAATTCTCATAYGCWAACTCWATTGATTTAAGTAAAGAAGATAAAAAAGAGTTAAAACGTTTGTATAAAAAAGCTTCGCGACTTTGTCATCCTGATATTCTAGAAGATGAAAAAAAAGAAGAAGCAGAAGAAATATTTAAAGAATTAAATGCAGCTTATGAACAAAAAGACATTAAAAAAGTAAGTAATATTTTGCATCAACTCTTAAGTGGGGAGAGTTTTATTAGTGCTTCTGACTCTTTATTTGATAAAAAAATATTAAAAAGAAAAATTTCAATGTTACGAGAAAAAATTAGAAAAATTAAAATTGAAATTACTTCATTAAAAGAAAATGAAACGTTTATWATGCTRAATAAAATTGATGATATATACGATTATTTTGTGAAAATGCAAGAAGAGTTACTCGCAGAAAAAGATTCTATTATGGAAAAAATTAAAAACTTCCTTCAAAAGCACTAAAATGACTAGCCCTAATACGTCCTTAATTAAAAAACAGAGTTCCTCTCTTATGTTGTACAAATCAAAAGTAATGATTGACCTTAGTAATAAAATTCTTAAGAATAAAATACAAATAATTGAAAATCAAGACTGGATTGATAAACTTTATTTATGGGCAGATGAGAATAAAATTGATGATTTATATAAAAGTAAAAAAAGCTTTAATAAAGAATATACCAGAGGACTTCCAAGAAATAAAGAAGATTTACTTAATTTAGTTGARCTTAATTTATATAAATATGATTTRACGTATTTACCAAAAGAATTGTGTTATTTAACAAAATTAGAAAAACTGCATTTATATAARAAYCGTCTWAGGTTTATTCCMAAAGAAATWAAAAACTTAAAAAAYYTRAAAGAACTTTCTTTRTCCAAAAAYYATYTAASWGTTCTTCCMAAAGAGATTTTTGAATTRAAAAATCTTGAAATTTTAAGTGTTYTKGGCAATAAACTAAGTGAAGTTTCTGTTCATATCTCRCAATTAAAAAAACTAGARAAAYTAAATCTTTTAGGAAACAAGCTTCAAACCTTACCCAATGAAATYTGTTCTTTAAAAGCKYTACGCTCTTTGCTTATCTTTGARAATAATTTAATAGAATTRCCTTATGATATTGGTAATTTATCRAATYTAGAAGAATTATTAGTAAACGATAATAATTTGCGATTTTTACCCCTAAGTATTGGAAAACTAAAAAAATTAAAGTACCTGTGTTTATTTAATAATAAAATTGAAGCTTTACCTAGTGAAATTGGACATTTACACTGCCTTGAAGAGCTTTGGCTCTCTAATAACCGTTTATTGTCCTTGCCTTTAAGTTTAGATGGTHTGCATAAACTTAATGAGTTCTCTTTATCAAACAATGATTTGTCTCTTTTACCYTCACAAATAYTAMAAATGAAAGAATTAAAATGGTTAGAAGTAGACAAAGATGTTTATATTCCAGATGAATTRCATTCTTTARTAAAAAAAGGCGTGATTACCTTTTCTTAATTAAGTTTATTTTTTTCYTCTTCTTGATGTTGTGAATACTGTTTTAGAACTTCTATTATTGATATAAAAAAGGTAACAGCAGCTGGTCCTATAATCATTCCCCAGAAACCAAAAGAAGATATCCCCGCAATTATAGAGAAAAAGATTAATAATTCATTTATTTTAGTGGGGGTTTTTACAATTTTTTTATTGATATATTTAATTATTACGGGTTTAATAAAAGTATCTGCAAAAACAGATATTACTAATACAGAATAAATGGCAATAATAAAAGCATTTCCTGAATTTCCTGCGTACAGTTCATAAATCGCAATTGGTACCCACATTAGAACACCTCCAATTACAGGTATTAAAGATGCAAAACCATATAAAACGCCTAATAAAATTCCATCATAAGAGAAATAAGAAATAAAGATTCCGAAAAGTAAACCTTCAAAAATGGCTGTAACTAAAATGGAATACAATACTATGCTCATTACATTTGAGCTTTCAAAAAATAAAGTATTTGAATCTTCTTTTTTTAAAGGCAGGGCGTTTTTAAAATAACTGGCTAATTGGGAACCATAAAAACTGTAGAAGAAATAAAATATCAAAATCATAAACATGTCAATAATAAATGAAGCCGAGTTTTTTCCTAAATAGGCGCCAAAAGCCAAAAGTTTTTGAATAAACTCTGGGATATTTACTTTTTCCAAAATACCTATTAACTGTTCTTTTAAAATAAGAAATTCATCGGGAATATTATTTACCCAAAGTTTGGTKGCTTCAAAGATTGAAAATAAAATGTTTTGATCAATTTTATTAATKARTGAAGCAAAAGAAAAAATACAATAAAGTACAGGTATGAAAAATATGGCAGTTAARAARAWKGTCATAATCGCAGATGCYAATAATTTATTRAATYTTTTTTGGAAAAAAATATTCATTGAATTGGTTGCTACTGCTAAAAGTAAAGCAACCAATAAAGGTTTTAAATAAGGMGMAAAAAGTTGTTGTAAAAAAAACAAGGAAATAAGSAGTAAAGAAATTAAAAAATACTGGGCTTTCATATTATTRCTCCTTCTTCATTRTTTGGRTTTAATCTAAAAAGTTCGTAGGTTTTAAGACTTGCAATTCTACCTCGTGCAGTTCTTTCAATATACCCATTGGCTAATAAATAAGGCTCAATGGCATCTTCAATTGTTCCTTCATCTTCACTCAACGCTGCTGCAATAGTAGATAAGCCCATTGGTTTTCCTTTATTACTTACAAGAAGTTCAAGCAAGTTTATATCCATTTCATCAAAACCAGTTTCATTAACGCCTAATTCATTCAAAGCATATTTGCAACGTGAGAGATTAATGTTTTCTTCATTATTCACTTCTGCGAAATCTCGAACACGTCTTAATAAACGTAAACTTACTCTTGGTGTTCCTCTGCTTCTTCTTGCTATTTCTAAAGAAGCATCGTAATTTGAGGGTTTTTCAAGTTTAAAAGAAGCTGCTTCAACAATTTTTGCTAAATCTTCATGGGAATAAAACTGCATTCTAAAATGCATTCCAAATCTCTCTCTTAAGGGGCTTGATAACATTCCTGCTCTTGTAGTTGCMCCAATAAGAGTAAAACGAGGCAAATCGATTTTAACCGTTTGKGCTGCTGGSCCACTACCTATAATAATATCTAATCGATAATCTTCCATGGCAGGATACAAAATTTCTTCAACAGCAGGGGATAGCCTGTGAATTTCATCAATAAATAAAATATCGCCTTCTTCTAAATTGGTTAAAATAGCAGCTAAATCTCCTGATTTTTCTATCATTGGACCTGCTGTAATTTTTATGTTGCATTGCATTTCATTTGAAATTAAATAAGCAAGTGTTGTTTTTCCAAGGCCAGGGGGTCCATAAAATAGAATATGATCCAAGGCTTCATTCCTTTTTTTAGAAGCATCAATAAAAACTCTTAGGTTTTTCTTGATTTTACTTTGGCCAATATAATCGTTCCATGAACTGGGTCTTAAACTTAGTTCTGAATGTTCTTCTTCAAAAGATATTTGTTCTACTTCTACAACACGTTCCATATTATCTCTTTGTATTTAAATTATTGAATATTACAATATTATGCATATTAATATTCTTCTTTTTTACTTGGAAAAGATTCATTTTGCACATCGTTTACAAAATTATTGAGTGCTTCTTTAACTAAGTTTGCTCCGTCTAAATAGTGTCGTACAAATTTTGGTTTAAAATCTTCAAAGAAACCCATCATATCAGACCAAACAAGAACTTGCCCATCGGTATCTTTTCCTGCTCCTATTCCAATAGTTGGAATAGAAACTGCTTGTGATATTTTTTTTGCAGCCTCACTTAAAACACCCTCTATTACTATACAAAAAGCACCTGCTTTTTCAACAGCAAGAGCATCTTTAATTAATTGATCAATATCTTTTTGTGTTTTTCCTCTAACTTTATATCCGCCTTCGCTTCTTACATATTGTGGCATAAGCCCAATATGTGCCATGACTGCTATTGAATTTTTGCACAAGTGCTCAATGATATAAGCTCTGTCTTCTCCACCTTCTATTTTAATAGCAGCTGCTGGGCATTCTTGGTAAACTTTTACGGCATTGCTTAGGGCTTGATCTTTGTTAATATAAGAACCAAAAGGCATATCTAAAATCACAAAAGCCTTGGGTGCTCCTGTACAAACGGCATTGGTATGATAAATCATTTGTTCCAAGGTTGCACTTAAGGTGTCTTTTTTCCCTGCAAAACTCATATTTAAACTATCCCCAACTAAAATCATATCTGCCATTTCTTCAAAAAGTTTTGCAAACAATGCATCATAAGCTGTTATTACAGTTAGTTTTTTATTTCCTTTTGCTTTTCTAATTTTATTAACATTCATTTTCTCAAAATCTGCTCTTATAATACTCATTGGACCTCTTTTGTATAAATTATTATCATTTTATCAAAAAGATAGTTTGTTTTTCTTTATTCTCACTTATTTTTAGTATTCTTTTGCTTTTAATAATTGCAGACATATTAATTATATGTTATGATAGGTATTAGCCTAAATACTATATAATATTATTGAAATTACTAAAACTATATTTTATGCACTTAAATGGCTTTATTTTAAATAACAGGACAATATTTTGAAAAAACTTGTAGGGTACATTACTTCTTCGTATCCAAATAATAATTTTACCGTGGATTTGGCTTTAAGCATGAAAGAAGCAGGTGTTGATACTCTTGAATTAGGAATGCCTTTTTCTGATCCTGTTGCAGATGGACCTATTATTGAAAAAGCTAATTTTTTAGCTTTGCAAAATGGTTATGGTTTAAAAGATTTATTTGAAATAAGTAAAAAAATTGCTTGTGAAATGGATACTTTATTAATGGGATATTTAAATCCTTTTTATGCTTATGGAATAAATGACTTTTTAAAAAAAGCAAATGAATTAAAACTATCTGGTTTGATTATCCCTGATTTACCTTATGAAGAAGCTTTATTTTATAAAGATGAAGCACGTAAAAATAAACAAGAAATCATTTCTTTTGTAGCTCCTACTCACGATGAAGCTCGTATCAAAAAAGTCGTAAGTGATGCTAAAAAGTTTATTTATTTGGTTGCTTATACTGGAATTACAGGTTCTGGTAAAAGTGAAGATTTAAATGAAATAATCTCTTGCGTTAAAAAATACAGCCAAACTCCATTATATATTGGTTTTGGAGTAGATGAACATACGTGTAAAGAAAAAGTAAGAGGAGTTGATGGAGTTATTGTTGGTTCTGCATTTGTTAAAACCTTAATTGATGATTCTTTAGGTTTTGATGAACGTATTAAAAGAATCAGTTCTTTAGCAAAAGAAATAAAAGAAAAAATTAACGAGTAGTTATGCAAACAATTGATGAACACATAGAATTTGTTGAAAATAACAAACAATGCTCTTATTTTGATAATGAAATTTCTGACATAAGATATAAATTCATGCAGTATTGTAGCGAATCTGAATATCAAGGCATGTTAGAACATGGATGGCGACGCTTTGGAAAAATGCATTTTGTTCCAGAATGTGCAGCTTGTACTAAGTGTATTTCTATGCGTATTGATGTAAAAAACTATGTTTTTTCCAAATCCGAAAAAAGAGTCATTAATAAAAATAAAGATACAAAAGTTTATATTCAAACACCCAGTTTAAGTATTGAGCATTTGGCTTTATACGATAAGTATCATGAATTTATGCATCACAAAAAAAATTGGAATTATACACCTATTGAGCCAATGGAATATCAACGCTCATACGTACAAGGCAAATCTACTTATGCAAAAGAAATACTTTATTGTGTTGAAGATAAACTAGTAGGTGTGGCTTTATCTGATATTTTAACTACTTCAATTTCTTCTATTTATTGTTTTTATGACCATGATTATGCTCACTTATCTTTGGGTAAATATTCCATCTTAGCACAAATAAAAATAGCAAAAGAGATGAATATTGAGTATATTTATTTAGGATATTGGATAGAAGATCATTTTTCAATGGGTTATAAAAAATCCTATACTCCTTTTGAAGTTTTAAAAAATAGAGTACCTTTAAATCAAAAAACAATTTGGGAACCTTATGAAGTATAATACTGTTGTTCTTATAACTATTTTAATTACTGCTGTGCTTGCTTTAGGTATTTCTTATTTAATAAGCAATTATTTTTTCTCACAATATTCTTTTTATAAAATGATTCAATTGTTTTTTGCAGTTCTTTTTCTTACAACATTTTATGCCCCCATAAAGTATTTTTTGATAAAATATCTGGACAGTGAAGGACCCAAAGATGAATAAACTTTTTATTACGTTTGCCTTTTGTATTTCTACTTTAAGTGCTGCAGAAGATTTTTCTGGTGCAGATTGTTTGATTATAGAAGAAGAAAATTCTATTATTTGTAAATACTCTAATGTAAGAAAATCTTATGATAGAAATATTAAAATATTTTGGATAAATCCAAAAGAAAACATATCCAGAGAAAAAGAAGTGCTGGTACCTGCGGGTCATGGTTCTGTATATGATTTTAGATATATAGAAGCAAGAATAAAAGGTTTGTGGAGTTTTAAGGTTATTGACAATAAAAAAGAGTTTTCAACAACTTTTGAGATTAAGTAAAAAAATACTTAATCCCATTTCTTTATTTTTTTAATAAAAGATGTTCATATCTTTTATCTGTTAGAAGTTTAAGAAACGCCACTACTGCATCTACTTTTCTCTCACTTAGTTTTTTCATTTTTAAATCTTTTTTATTAATTGTATCTTCCCACTCTGCATTTCTCCATGCTTTATTTGTTTCAGGATTTATAAGATTATTTTTATTATTAAATTTATCATAAAACAGTATTACTGTTTTTAAATCTGAAAATACTCCATTATGCATATAAGGTGCAGTAATTGCCACATTTCTTAGCGTTGGTACTTTATATTTTCCTTGATGTTTACTGTCTTTTACCAAAGGATTATTAAGTAAACCGTCATCTTTTTTTCTAACGCCATTTATAGCTCTTAGTGCCGTATTTATGGGTGTTCCAATATTATGAAATTCATAATTAGAAAAAGTTTCCCTTTTTTGATCTTCTTTTTTTAAAGTATGACAGCTACTACAATTGGTATTTGCATTTGAATAAAACAGCGAACGTCCTAAGTCCTCTAAAGGTGTTAAATCATATTTTCCTTCTAAATACCTGTCATATTTTGAATCAAAAGGTGCAAAAAAATCACTTTGTTCAAAAACTTCAATGGCTTTTGTCATTTTTAAATAGGTTTTTTCATCGTTGTTGAAAATATCGTTTCCATATACTTTTTTAAAAATCTCAACATAAAATAAATTTTCTTTTAAACGCGCAACAATTGCACTTTTTGATGGCATTGCCATTTCATCTGGATTAGTAGGAGGACCTCCTGCTTGGCCTGCCAGTGTTTTTTCTCTTCCATCCCAAAACTGACCGCCTATGTATTCTTTTTTCTTTTTATCATAATGAAAAGTGGGTGAGAACATAGCATATGCAGCACTTGGAGCTTGTCTGTCTCCAATTGAAGTACCATTATCCCCTAATGATGCTTGCGCTTGTACTCCATTGTCTCTGTCATCTACGAAACCAGCTTCTGGATTGTGGCAGGTTGCACAAGATTGTGTTTTGTTTAAAGAAAGATTTTTATCAAAATATAAAGCCCTTCCTAAACTTAACTCTTCTTTTTTATTATCAATTATTTTTACCTGTACTTTATTTTCGCAGGCTAAAAATAAAAAAGCAAGTGAAATTAGGAATAGTGATCTAAGTAACATTTTTTTTTCCTTTGTTTTTGAATGGAGTTAAAAATAATTTTAAAACCGAATTATAATTTTTTGTATCGTTTAATCCAAATTTTACACTTTTAATATTTTCACTACCTTGATGTGTATCAAATATTTTGTCCCAAATAGCCAAATAACCACCAAAGTTTTTATTATGGTATTTTGTACTGTGGTGAAGTTGATGCATAAAAGGTGAGACAAATACATTTTCAAGACGTTTATAATAGGATAATTTTATATGGCTATGTCTTAAATTACTTCCAAAAATGGAGAATAGAAAAACAAATATATTTACTCCCAAAACAGTATAAATATCAATTTTAGCACCAAAAAAATAAATAAAAACCCCTGTTACTAAACCAATGCTTAGTGCATATCTAAAACCAAATAATATATTTTCAAGAGGATGCACCCTATAAAACGTTATAGGTGTTAGTACTTTTGCACTGTGGTGAACCTTATGAAAACGCCATAAAAATGGAATTTTATGCAAAGACAGGTGAAGTAGATATCGTGTAAAATCACTAAAAATAAAAATACTTATTGTATATAAAAATAGTATAAGCTCATAAGATGTTCTAAGCCGTATATAACCAAAAGTGTCAATTAAAAAAAGGACAATAAACAGTGCCACTGTTTTTGCTGACAATACTAAAGGATAAATTAAAAGAATTTTAATTATATTCGAAATAAAAAAATACACGTAATCAATTTTAGCACTTGGGTGAAGCCATAGTTTAGAGCTTAAATTAATTTTTTTTTCTTTTGGATGAAAATATAAATAAAGTAGGGCTATTAATAGTGAACTTAATAAATACACATAAAAAATTCTTTTATGTGCATCTATTATGTACTCAAACCCTAAAAATAAGTCCACTAGTCACCATCTGCATCTAAAATTTTGGATGTAACTCCCAGAGCATTAACAAGTGTTTTGTAATACGTTACATGTAAATTGTCCAATGATTTATAAAGTATTTTTACATTTGCATTCGTAAAGTCATTGTTTTTAATATACTTTAAATTGTCTTGTGCACTTTTAATACTCTTTCTTATTAAGATAACTTCTTTTTTATAGTTATTGTCATTGAGCATATCTCCAAAATCGTAAGTGTCTGAATTCATAACTTCTTGATGGGAATCTAAAATGCTTTTAATAACAATAAACGAGTTAGAACTTAAATAATATTCAGCTCTTCTGTTATCACTTTTGCCTCTGTATTTTCTAGATAAACCAGCAACATCTCCCACTCTCCAATCTCTTAGTTTAAAAGATGAATCGATTAGAATATTAATTATTACATCATTACTCCATTTGTATTCACTTATAAAACGTTCACTCTTATTAATATACGTATCATTAATTTGATTTAATCTTAGAAGAATATTCTTAAGTATAATTTTTGAAATGTTTCTGTGTCTATGCGTAAAATCTTTATCATATAAGATGATTTCTAAGGCATTAACTGTTTTATATGAATGTTTAAACATGGCTATTTCTAAGCTGTCTTTAGAATCTACAACTCTGTCCATATGCTCTTTTAAATTCTCTTTTAGATTATGAAAGATATCAATATATCTTGGAGTATCTATAATATCTTCATTTAAATCAGCAGCAACATAAAATGCTTCAACTTTTTTCCATGATATTAAAAGCTTTGAAAAATCATTTTTTAATACATCAAGCGTTTTATTCTCTTCTAAATCTTTTAAAAAGTTTTCTGTTTTATTTATACTGTCTTGGGTGTTTTTTATTAAAACATTTTTTAATAAATCTTGCATTACATTTGTTTGCGCACTAAGATTAAGAAGTGCAATAAAGAGTATTATAAATACCTTTTTCACTAGAGTTCCTTTATATACTTTAATAAGTATTGTCTGTTTTTTTCATTAAGGCTTTTAAATGCTTCTTTGCTATTTTTAGCCTCACCATCATGCCATAAAATGGCTTCTTCTATAGTAGAAGCTCTTCCATCGTGTAAATAATCGACTTTCTTTTTAATCGCTTTTTCATAAGAATTTATTCCCCATAAAGGAGCAGTTCTCCATTCTTGTGGACCTGCTTTATATTCACTTCTTCCATCACTTAAGCCTTCTCCCATATCATGTAATAAAAAATCAGAAAAAGGTTTTATGATTAAATTGTTTTTTGTTTTTAGTTCACTTACATGACAGGATATACAGCCAATACTTTTAAAAAGTTTTTCACCTTCTATGTTTTTATTTTTTACAAAAGGTACTTTTAGATGTTTTAGATAAAAAGCAACGGCATTCAATCTTAAATCAGGAACATCCAACTTATGTCTTCCCTTAGGTGCATTGTTGCATTTTGTTTGCACAGAACTGCAATTATCATTTGGGAAATAAGAGCTTGTTAATCCCATATCATTAATAAAAGCGGCCGCACTTTGATGTACAACGCTTGGAGCACTTGCTTTGTATGTATATCTTCCTAGGGTGAATTTTTGTTCTTTAATTGAATAAACTATATTCGCAACTCCAGATATTCCATCATTATTCTCATCATTTATATCTTGATTTTTTAATATTTCCTCATCACTTAAAAGGCTTAATAATCCAAGTCCAACTAAAGCAGGAGCTTTTCGTACGGATATAATAGTATCTTTATGTAAAGGACCATAGTTTAAATTTTTTAACGTATAGGTGGGTTTTTTTAATACAACTGTTTGACCGTTTTTATAAGTAACATAAGTATTTTCATAAGATATTGCAAGTTTTGCTTCAAAAGGAACATCATGGGTTCCATTAATTGCTATTTGTGCTCCATACGTGGGTTCTGGTGTAAAACCTCTTTGTAAATAAGATAAATCTTTTTTTGAATTAGGAATTGATAGTCTTACTACCATAGCTCTTGAAATATTTTTTTTATTATAAACAGAACCAAGGGCATTATTGGGATGACAGGATACACAGGTATTTGCATTAAACAAAGGGCCAAGTCCATCTCTTGCGGTAGTTGCGCCTGGGGCTAAAATCCAAGGAACTTTAAAAAAACTTTTTCCAAGCATGGCTGTATCAATTTCAGCATTATTTAAATTGGAATAAGGGGTGGTAAATGCATTTTTAGAAGGATAGGTATAATAGTTTGGATCAAATGCAAAAAGCCCTGTGACAAAAAATGTCACAAGGCTTAGTATATGAGCGTTAACTCTCATTTACATTTTTGTTTCGTCTGCATCAGTAACATCTTCTACTGATAATTGGATTCCATTTGCATTTGCAACATTAATCATTTGATCACCTAATTTTCTCATTTCATTTTTTAATTTAACAATTACAATAGATTGTGGATCATTTGCTCTGATTTGTTTATCAAAATGTCTTGATGTTTCAGCAATTATGTTAATTGATTCAATTTTTGCTTCAATTGAAGACATTAATGTATCAACTTTTGCTCTTGTAGCTGCATCTAGTGCATCAATTGGAGCTTTTCCATATGAATTACCTTCATAAGTACCTGTTAAGATATTTTTGAAACCTTGGTAATTTTGTGCAATATCTCTGTGCGTATTGTCAGAAAAACAAGAATGTTCATCTTCTTCTGATGGTGTTAATACAGCAACAGCAATTCTTTCATTTGCTAATTCTGATTTAATAAATACACCCATTCCTGCAAAAATTTGAGTTAAAGCAGTTTTTCTATCAATATTTTTACTTGCATCATCGCCGCTTAATTTAGCATTTAGTGCTTGTGCATAAGTACCATTGTTAGCCCAAGCTGAAGAAACTACACTTAAATCTTGAACAATTTTTTCACTAGAAGCTTTTAAGAATGCTAATCTTCTTTTTGCACCTTTATCCGTTGTAAAGTCACTTAGTGGTCTCTGACCTGCTGCTAAATCACCAGAAGTAATACCATCTTTAATGAAGTTAGAATAATCTTGATCTTGTCCCCATAAAATAAACTCAACTGCATGGTATCCCGTTGCAACATTTGCATCTCCACCATTTTCATTTAATGCAGTTAAAGCTTTTACAGTGATTTTTTTAATATTTACAGCAGAAGAATCTTCCCCACCTGGATTAAAAGAACCTTTTGTATCAATAATATTTCCAGATGTTCGTACACCTGAAGCATCCGTTGTGTAATCAATCATGTTTTCATCTAAAGGCCAAGCATTTAATTGTCCTTCTAAAGAACCATATGCTTCAGCAATCCAACCTTCTTCAGCATCAATTGGACCATTTGAAAGTCTAAAAATTTCTGTTTGTCCATAAGATTCTCTTGAAGCTAACCATGCTTTTTTAGCTTTTGCTAAATTWGCATCTGTAGGGTTTGWAGCAAATGCATCAATTTGAAATCTTAAAGTAACTGCATCTTTTAATGCATCTGAATARTTTTTTGTAGCAATATTAGTATACGTACCTACTAACGTTTTACTMGWGTCATTCATTGACATATTGTTTGTAGTACATCCAGAGAATGCCAATACAGCAGCGATACTAATTGAAGCAGCAATTAATTTTGTTTTGTTCATATTATTCCTTTGGTTATTAATAATTTTATGTAGAATTAAAACATAAAGAATCTTTATTTWAACTTAATAGTGATAMTAATTATCGTTTTGATTKWAATTTNGATTARACTTRYTTATATTCTTTGAATATTTTTATTTAACAACATAATAAAATCCATTGCTATTATTTTAATTTGATTATCAAATTTTTCTTCATTTACAAATTTTTTATTGCTTAATTTATGAAGAGCTAAAATATGCTCATCAATTTTTCGTATTAAATTTTTATTTTCCAACAATAAAACGATTTTTGCTGTATTTTGTTTAATACTTCTAATATTTTCATTAATATTTGTATTATCTAAAGACAATAAATCTTCTGATATTTTTGAAAACAGTTCAAGTTTAGTTGTTCTTAACCATCTTTTTGTTTCCATTTTATTGTTTATTTTTGATATTACTAAAGTATCAATGGCTTTTGTTACAATAGCTCCAATAAGAGCACTTCTTGCAACGGTACCAAATAATGCTAGACTTAACATTTTTTTCCTTTGTCTTCTTGCAAATTAAAACTGTGTTTATTTGCATTTATTATAAAGAAGTATAGCATCAAATTTGTATTATTAACATTAAAACGATAATTATTATCATCATTAATATTTGGTTAAGCATAAAATGAGTAGAATTGTAAATCTTATTAAATATATTGATTCCTATGGTCAATAGGTACATAAAAAAGGACAAGCGCCGTGAAAAAATATGACATTTCTTTTGATACATTTTTAAAAAACTTTAAAGAGCATGTATCTAAATTAGGTTTTAAAAATTCTATACAAAAAGATTATATTCTTAAAAACTTGTATTACAGTGAAGATCATTTAACTGCTGAAGATATTGTTACTTATGTAAAAAGAGAATACAATATTGATGTAGGAATAGCAACTGTTTATAGAACAATGAAGTTTTTTGAAGAAATGAGTATTGTAAATTCTTTGGATATTGGTGATGGAACAAAACGTTATGAATTAAATCTTTCTTTACATCATGATCACATGATATGTACAGCTTGTCACAAAATCATTGAGTTTGCAGATGAAATTATTGAATCTCAACAAATATTAGTTGCAAAAGAAAATAATTTTGATTTAAAAAATCATGTTATGACAATATATGGTTTATGTGAAAACTGCCAGTAAAATAGTTTTACGCTAAAAAAAGGCAATTCTTTTAGAATTGCCTTTTTTTATGTTTTAATATAGAGATATTTTACTCTAATTTAAAATGATAATTAATATCATTTTAATATAATTAAGTTATACTTCGCTAAAAAAAGTGAGTGCAAATGTCAATAAGTAAAAAAACAATTCTTTTTTTACTAACTATTGTCATATTAATTATAAGCCTTGTAGGTATGATATTAGTTAATAGAATAGACAAGATAGAAGTATTAGAAGATAAATTCATAGAAAAAAATATTAAGAAGTTTCAAAATGTTCTTGATTCAACCTCCTTGCATATTAAAGGTATTGCTTATGAGTATTCCTTAAATGATATTTTATCAAAAGCCGTAAAAAATAATGATGTTAATGAAATTGAAACCTATATGCTTAACAGAGATGATTTAATGCAAAACTTAAAATTAAGTTATTTTGTTTTATACGATATTAATAAAAAACAAATATATGGAAACAGTTTTGATATTAATTCCAATGAATATTTATCTATTCCAGAAGAATTAAATACTTTTATGAAACAGGATTTGTTTTCTTATATTAAAAAAAGTAATGATGTTTTTTTTATGACCTTAAATTACGAAAAAACAATTTTTGTTCTTGAAAAATTATTGTATAAAAATGAACATATTGGGTATGTTTTTATAGCAAGAACCCTAGACGCAACTTTATTAAATGAAATTGGGGAATTATTACAAGAATATATTTCCTTAATTTCTTTTTATGATGATAAAAATATTAAAGAATTGAATTTTTTTGGTAAAAAAATATATTATGATATTCAAAAAATAAGTAAAGACCAAGTTTTTTCATATATAAAACTATACGATGATCTTGAAAAAAAGAGTTTTTATATCCGCATGAAAAGTAACAGACAAATTTTCGATTTTTTATTGAATAATATTGAAATTACTTTAATGGTATTTCTAATCATGATTGTTATTGTWTTGCTTATTTTTTATGTGTTTATGCAAAAGTTATTTACTTCTAGAATTGAATACATAACTACTATGGTAAAAAAAGCTTCAAAGAATGAAAGTCCCAGTTTGGAATTAAAAGTGGATTATGATGATGAAATTTCGTATTTATCACGAAAAATGAATCAAATGTTTAAACATATTAATTATCAACAAAGTTTAAAACTACAAAAAGAAAAAGATTTTTTACAGTCTGTTCTTGACAGTCAAAAAAATATTATTCTTATTACAGATGGTAATAAAATTCAAAGTACCAATCAAAAGTTTAATGATATTTTTCATTCAGAAGACTCTTTTATGACAAATATTGCTTTATTAGATGAAACATCCAGTGCAAACTTAATACGTGTTGCACAGAAGTATGGAACCTTAGAAGGACCTGCACAGCTTAAATGTATCGATGAAGACAATAAATATTTTACTTTTGATATTACACGTTTGGATATTAAGAATTATCTTATATGTATGAACGATGTTTCAGCMGTAAATAAAAAAATAATGACATTACAAAATAAAGCTTCTATTGATGAACTTACTAATGCTTACAACAAAAATACGATTACAACATATATTAAACGCTGGCTTGAAAAACGAGACTTTTGTTTTCTTATTTTAGATATTGATCATTTTAAAAAAGTCAATGATACTTACGGTCATCCAGCAGGTGATTTTATTCTAAAAAACATGATATCTCTTATTTCGAAAGAATTGTCAAAAGATGACCTTTTAGGACGTTTTGGGGGAGAAGAATTTTTGATTTTAATTAGTGATTATTCCAGTAATAATATTCTTAATATATCAAACAGAATAAGAACAATAGTTGATACACATGACTTTGTTTACGAAGAAATAAATATCGATATTAGTATATCTATTGGTTGTACTTTTTGTGAAAAAGGGGAAAGTTATACTGCTGTGTATAAACGATGCGATGCTGCTTTATATAAAGCAAAAAATACGGGAAGAAATAAAGTGATTTACAATGAAGGTATTATTGATAATGATTCTAAGTAGATATTAAGCTCCACTTAAGATGAATACGGGAAATATTGAAGAATAAGAAGGATATAGATTGATTAAAACAGAAGACATAATAAAGATTGCTGGGTATTTTAGCGTAATTGCTCACACTCCTGGACGACTAAGAGTAAGAGTTTCTTCAAAAATTAAAAATGAAAGTTCTTCGATAACGATTAAAGACATAGAAAATATACCCGAAAAAATAAATGGTATCATCAGTATCAAAGTTAAAAAAATAATTGGTTCAGTAACTATTATTTATGATCCTGTTATTTTTCCCTCGTCTTTATGGGAAGATTTAATAAAGGGTGAAAATCTTGAAGAAATCACTTCAATGATGAATGCATTAGCAAAGGAGGTTATTTAGTTGAAAACAAATACTTTTGAAAAAGAGAGTTCCTTTACACAAGATTTGGAAATAAATGAAAATTTAGAAGAAGTAGTGTTGAATAATGAAAATGTTGAAAAACTTGATTTTTCATATTTAGACAAAAAGCGTGTAGATTTGAACTTGAGCGAAACAGCACTTTCACAAGTTCTAAGAATTGCTGTTTATGATGAAATGCAAGCGTATGAAACCTATAGTGCAATACTTGAAAACTTAGGTGATATTGAGCCCTTTTCAAGTATTAAACAAGCAGAAGCTGTTCATTATTCTGTTTTAATTTCTTTGCTTGAAAAATATGAAGTTGACGTGCCTCTTAATGACTGGAGCAATAAACTAACAGTACCTAAAACGTATATAGAATGTTGCGAAGTAGGCGTTGCTACAGAAATAGTAAATATTAAAATGTACGATGATTTACTAAAATATATCCAAGAAGAAGATGTAAAAGATGTTTTATATCGTTTACAAGCTGCTTCTTATAATAATCACCTTCCCTTGTTTAGGAATTGTGTAAAAGAATATTACAATAAAGATGCAAGCTCTGCTTTGTTTAATCCTGAAGAAATGATGAATAAAGCAAGTGAGTATCAAAACTTATTAGAAGATATAGCAACAGGAAATATTGACCAAGATAAAATAACACAGTTATTAGGGAAAATGAATGTTTCTATGGTTTCAGGCGCTGCTCTTGGTGCAGCATCAAGTGCTTTTTTAAGTACTTATTTAAATAAAAATGAGGAGTAAGTTATGGCATTACCATTTATATTAGGATTGGCGTTAGGCGCTGGAGCAGTAGTTGCTTTTAATAAAAGCGATAAACTACAAGAAAAAGCATGTAAGGTTGTTAATAAATCAAAAGAATTTGCCTGTTCATCATTAGAAAAAAGTAAAGAACTTGTAAATGAAGTTAAAAATAAAATTATGACTGCACCTGAAAATGGAACAAGTGATAATACTTTTTTAGAAGAACCCAAAAAACGTGTACGAAAAGTTAAAGCTAAGGAAGAAAGTTAATGAAAGAACTGTTAATTAATACGGGTGATGAAAGAAATGTTTTAGGTCATATTGTTAGTGGTGCTGTAGCCTCTGCACTTATTTCTGGAACCATTAATTATAAAAAAGTTATGGAAAGAAAAGTGAAACCTAACATTGCTTTAAAAGATACTATTAAAAAAACATCTCAAGGTGCAATTGCAACAGGTGCAGCAATTGCTACATCTAATTATCTTGGTCAAAAAGGCGGTTTAATGAAAGCATTAAGTGCTATTTCTATTGGCATGGCTGGCATTTATGCACTTGAGATTTTAGACGAAAAATTTAATGCACAAGATGAGGCAAAATAATGCAAAAATATGATAATAATATAGAAAACTCTCGAACAACAAAAAATACACAAATTAATCCTTATATTAATCAAAATAATGTAGCACAAAATAATAATACTTCAGATGTACAAAATCCTCTTTCTGGTTTTTCTCAAGGTGATTTTTTAAAAGGAGCACTTATTGGTGCTGCAGTGACTTTTCTTTTAACCAATAAAGGTGCACAAGAAAAAATGATGAATGCAGCAGCAAAAGGTAGTGAACTTTTTCAAGCTGGAATGGAAGAGCTAAAAGAAAGATATGAAGATGCACGGGCTCAAATGGATGAATCAGGCGAGTAAAATAAAATGAGCAATACTTTTAAAAAAGTTCACCAAACAGCATCAAGAGTTAGATACCGTTTTAATTTGTTAAAAGAAGAATTTATTGATGACAATATTTTATCTTCTTATTTAKSAAAAATTAAWGGRGTTAMTAAGGTACGCGTAAATAWAAAAGCCTCTTCTATCATTTTTAATATAGAARATACTGAAGTGTGTTAYGAAATTGAAACTATTCTTGATAAATTATCTCTTGATGATTTATTAAACGATGGTTCTTATAATTCACTAAGTATTGCACATGTAAGTGATGAGGTTCCTACCCTAAATGGTGTTATACGTGCTTCTTCTGCTTTAATTTCAGAGCGCTTTATTTCAAATGATTTTTTGAAGGCTTCTTTAACWATAGGRGCAGCTGCTCCTATGTTAATAGATGGAASTAAAGAATTATTTAGYGAAGGTTTAACKTCTAAGGTTTTAGAAAGTGCTGCWGTTGCAGTATCTGTATTTAGAAAAGATTATTTGGCTGCAAAYTCAACCAATGCWATGTTAGARCTTGGTGAATATATAGAAGAAACCACWGTACATAAAAGTGATGATTTATTAAAAGAGTTATCAAAACCAAATGTAAAAGAAGCCTGGTTACAAACGCAAGAAAATGGGAAAATTGTAGAGAATCTAATTCCAACTGAAGATATCAAAATTGGAGATATCATTGTTGTAGGAGCTGGAAGTACAATTCCAATTGATGGACATGTTGTTTCTGGAGAAGCATCTGTTAATCAAGTATCTATGACAGGAGAAGCAGAACCTATTTCTAAAAGTAGAGGGGATAGGGTAATTTCTGGTACTGTTATTGAAGATGGACGTTTAAAAATATGGGCAGAATGTGTTGGTAATGATACCGCAACACAAAGAATTAAACACTATATAGAAAACTCTTTAAACGAACAAAGCTCAGTACAACTAAAAGCAACAAAACTAGCAAATAAATTGGTACCAGTAACCTTGGGTTTAGCTGGTCTTTCTTATGTGATTTCCAGTGATTTTGAACGCGTAGCGTCTGTTTTACAAGCAGATTATTCTTGTGCTTTAAAATTAGCAACACCTGTGGCATTTAAATCAACTATTTCAAAAGCTGGAAATGATGGAATAATGATTAAAGGTGCAAAAGCAGTTGAAGCATTAGGTATTGCAGATACATTTATTTTTGATAAAACGGGTACTTTAACTTCAGGGGAATTAGAAGTTATGTCCATTGATTCTTATGATAAAGCCTGGAGTGAAGATGATATTTTAAATTTAACAGCCAGTACAGAAGAACATTATTTTCATCCTGTTGCAGAAGCGGTTGTAAAAGCTGCAAAACAAAAAGGTTTTGTACATATGCATCATGAAGAAGTCGAATTTATTGTGGCTCATGGTGTTAAAACAGAAGTAAATGGAAAAACAGTGATTATAGGGTCAAGGCATTTTTTAGAAGATGATGAAAAGATTCCTTTTACTAAGCATAAAAAAGCCATAGAAAAGTCCTTAGAAGATGGACGAACTTTACTGTATATCTCTTACGATGGAAAATTATTAGGAACTATTGGTTTAGCAGATCACTTAAGACACAATACAAAAGAAGCACTTGCTCGCTTAAGAACGCTTGGGGTTAAAAATATTATTATGCTTACAGGGGATACCAAAGAAAAAGCTGAATTAATTTCTGGTGAATTAGGAATTGACAAAGTATATGCAGGTCTCTTACCTACAGATAAAGCAAGAATAGTAAAAGAATTGATGGAAGATGGACATAAGGTCGCATTCATTGGAGATGGTATTAATGATGCTCCTGCTTTAATTTCTGCCCATGTTGGGATTTCTATGAGTAAGGGAGCTGATATTGCAAAAGCTACGGCGGATGTTTCTTTATTAAAAGACGATATTGAAGCAGTAGTAGAAGCCAAAGAATTTGCAAATAAAACGATGAAGTTAATTACYAACAATTTTAATACAACYGTAGCTGTTAATTCAGTTATTTTAGCGGGGGCTACTTTGGGATTTTTTACGCCCATTGTTACAGCTGTTTTACATAATGGAACAACCATTGCATTATTRTTAAATTCAATTAAAGGTGTTAAGTTAAATAAAGACAAGTAGTTTAATTAAAAAGGCATTCTTCTATTTAAGTTTTCTTAGATAGAATTCTGATWATTATTATCAGAAGGAARTTTATGCCAATTATTTTACACCTAGCTACTATTTTAACTTTTGCTTTAAGTATAAAAACACTTGAAGGAAGTGCAAAAGTTATGATTAAAAGAAGTAAAAGGAGACGTAAAGATGGGACTTGATTTAGAAATTCAAAGAGAAGCTGCAAAAATTGCAATGAGCGCAACCTTAGGTGCTACTGTTGTAACATCAATGTTTATGAAAAACAAACTGGCAAAAAAAACACATATTATTGCAGGAGCTGCTTTTTGTGGTTTTGCTTTGTGGCATCATATGTTATATCAGAAGAAAAATAAAGTAAGTAGTAAAACTAAAGAGAAAATCAAAGCACAAGAATAACTTTCTTTTTTTCACATCTTTGGTTATACTAGGACAGACATATCAATAATAAAGGCTTTAAATGTCAAAACATGACGAAGTAATAGAACAACTAAAAATAATTGTTAAACAAAAAGGTTTAAAATACACTGAACAACGTGAGATTGTTCTTAGAGTACTGATGAGTGTTGAAGAACATTTAACAGCGGAAGATGTTTATAACCATATTAAATCTACATATAAAGATTCTAATATTGGAATTGCAACTGTTTACAGAGCACTTTCTTTTTTAGAAGATGTAAAATTAATTACTTCTATCGCTTTTGGTACTGAGGGTAAAAAGTATGAAGCAAACCTAAAAGCACATCATGATCATTTAATTTGTACAGCCTGTGGTAAAATTATTGAATTTTTAGACGAAGAAATAGAAAAACGGCAAGATAATATTGCAAAAGTAAATAATTTTAAAATTACTTCTCATTCTATGCAGTTATATGGAATGTGCCAAGAGTGTCAAGCCAAAGACTAAAAAACTTAAGAAGCTTTCCGCTTCTTAAATTTATTATAAAATCCGCTCTTTAATCGTATCAATCCACGCATCAATTCTTTCTTCACTTAAATCATCTTGATTGTCTTCATCCAAAACCAAACCTACAAATTCATTTTCTATTTGTGCTGTTGATTCTTCRTGCTCAAAACCATCRMMWGATGTAAAACCAATGATATTGGCCCCTGTATCTTTTAATGCCTCRTACATAGTTCCTAGRCCATCTACRAAGGTATCWGCATAWGAGTCTTGATCTCCTAAKCCAAAYAAAGCAATTGTTTTATCAGAAAAATTTATATCACAAAAATCTCCCCATGAATCTTCCCAATCATCTTGTAAATCTCCATCTCCCCAAGTAGATACTCCAAAAATTATTTTTTCATAATTATTGATCTTTTGTATACCTTCATCGCAGATATTATAGGTAGCTATATCGCCAAGTTTTGTTGAAAGTCTTTTTGCTATGTCTTCTGTATTTCCTACGCTTGAAGCGTAAAATATTGCTGTTGCCATTGTTTATCCTTGTATATTTCGTATAATTGATCTAAGAGAATAAGGTACTACTTTTATTTCATAACTTTTATCTTCCAGTTCATCTACTTTTATTTGTATATGTCTGTTGAAATTTTCAAGTTTTGGATAAACCAAATACACTTGTTTAAATTCACTTTGTTTAATTGARTTAATAGCAGTATTAATATCATCTTCAATTTTTARATTYTTAGGRTCRATTTTTTTCCATGAGGTATAGATTTTTAAAGGAACTGCGTCTTGTTTAAAAATACAAATTGAATCCCCATTATCAACTACTTTACTGTTTTTATGCATTTTTCTTATTTTATTTAATACATATTCATGAAAAAGTAAATTTTTATCAAAAAAGAGTTGTAATTTGTTGTTTATAAAACATGTTGCAATAACTTTTGCCATTGGCAATAGTTTAGAACTTGCATATATTTGTTTTTTCATTTCTTTATTTATGTAGTTATTTATAATTAAGGTTGAATGTAAACAGAAAATAAAAGAATCTTTTTTTATAAAAGGTTTGATATATGAAATAGCTTTTAAGGAATTTATTTTGTATTCGAAAATTTCTTTAAAAGTATATTTACATAATGTTTTCTGCTCATATTTGGAAAAGATATAATATTCTTTAATTAAACTAGAACTTAAGGACAAAAATAATTGTCTTAGTTTTTCTTTGTTATTAAAGTGATCAAAAAAATAGGGCAAAGATTCTTGTTCTTGAAAAAATCCAATAAGGTTATTTTGCATTTTTATAACTTTCACAATCCGCATAACAAGACGCACAATCCTTAAGATCCATTACTCTTACATATTCTTCATATACACATGAAATAGAGCGTTTTGCGCAGATAAAAGGTATTTTGTATTTTTTTGCTTGTGTTTTATACTTAAGCATAGTATTGTGATTTAAAAAAGAAGTTAACATTACAATACAATCTGTATCAATAGGAATTTTCTTTTTTGGAGCAGAAGATTTTTTTCTTGCATCCCAATGATTGATATTTTTAGCACCTAAATCTTCTAACATCGACTGAATATGTGAAATTTTATCTCCACCTATAATTAATATACTCATTACATCTCCATTATTAACAGGTGCAACCCGTAGGTTTTACCAAGTTTTKTTTATTTTYAATWGCCAAGTCAATCATATTTGATATCCTTAATGATAATCGTTATTAGATGTTAGTGTAAGTTTTCTTAAAGTATTATTAATAGTGAGAACTGTTATCATATTTATTGAAGTATGTAAAAAAAGTTAACAAATAGAAGTTATATAAGTATTAAAAGGAGTGTTTGAGATTGCAGCTTAGTTAAATTAACTAAGCGCTACGAATATTTTGTTTTATCTTTTTGCAGTTTTGTACAAATTAACATACCAATCATCACTTGTATCTTCTGAGGTTAATTGAAATAGTGAAATTTCAATTGTATCATTATGATATTCAACAGATTCAATTTTTTCAAGAGGAATCTCTAATGCCATTTCGCAGTATTCAAGCAATACTTCTTCATAAATGAACTCTTCTTGATGGTACCCTTGTTCAAAGTTTGTAATTAAAAAATATGTTTCCATTGTCTCTCCAAATTGTATTGCGGAATTATTATCAAATAAAGCTTAAGAAAGTTTTAAATTGACAGTAAATTGTGGGAAAATTACAGAAATCACTGTTTTTCATAGTAAATAACTTATTTCTTCTTTCTTGAAGGCAAATATTTGAAGAAAAAGTAAATAATACCTGTCATAAGTATGGCAAATAATAATGCTTCAAAACTAAAGGTAACTTCTTTTGTTCTATCTGTTTGTATCTCTTTTGATGCAAATAAAAGCATAATTGAAACAAACATAAATGTGGCAGTCATTATTGCAATTATATGTGCAAATAACATATGAAATTTGGTTATGTAAAAATCCTTAACCATTTTCCATGTAAAAAAACTGCTTAATAAAGTAACTACAAGAACAATCGCTCTATCATCCAATCTGAATCCTTTTGTGAGGCAAAGCGCTCATRATAAATTTTGCTTATTGTATTTTGTTATTACTTAAAGCTTAGTTATTTTTTTAATTATTGTTTAATCTTGAAGWKWGAGTATAACTATTTASCATTTATGCATAAAAAAGAACGCTTAGTCRTGAAAATATTTASTAKTAGGAAATAAAGNTTTTCATTTAWTNTCTTRAKAAGAGAATTAAATTTAGCCMCAGTGGSCARTTTAAGTGGGAGAAGARGWTAAGTRTATAAAAACSAYCAWTAKYNTTGCAAATRTTTATTATTCCAYTACAAGCAAGCTGGAGCGTTTTTATSMYTRYYNTTTCTAATCTACATAYAAATCYCTWATTTTAAAAAATATTTCTTTATTTTYTAAAAACAAATCTACTAAAACAGGGTCAAAGTGTTTTCCTTTTCCTTCTTCAAATAAAGYAAATATTTKATCATCACTCCATGCTTTTTTATASACCCTATCACTRCCTAAAGCATCAAATACATCTGCAATTGCAGTWATTCTTGCRTAAATRTGTATTTTTTCTTTTTCYAAWCCTTGAGGATAKCCACTTCCATCCCATTTTTCRTGATGTTCATGRGCAACAATAGCMGCAGCTTGTAGMACTTTTCTTTTTGAACCTTTTAATATATTAAAACCAATTAGAGCATGKKTYTTCATTATTTCAAATTCCTCTACTGWAAGTTTTCCTGGTTTTTTYAATATGTYATCWGGAATTCCTACTTTHCCAATATCATGCATGGGRGAAGCAGATAATAATAYTTCAGCTTCTTCTTTTTTTAAGCCATATAATAAAGCCAAGTTTTTTGAATATTCAGCCACTCTTTTTACATGGTTCCCTGTTTCTTCACTTCTGCTTTCTCCAACTTCCCCCATTTTATAAATGATTTCTTTTTGTGTATCTTCAATTTCATTGTGTAGATTAAAAAGTTCCGTTATATCATGTCTAATACCCATATATTTTATGACTTCTTTTTTTTCATTTTTGATAGCTACATATGTAACATTTGTCCAATATTCTTTATTGTCTTTTGTATAGTTTTTAACAGTACCTTTCCACGTTCCTCCTGCTTTCAAGGCTTTGAATACTTCTTTGAATATTTCTTGATTCTCTTGTGAACCTTTTATCATGTTAAAATTATTTCCAATAAGTTCTTCTTTTTTATATCCTGTAAGTTGACAGTAAGCCTCATTTACGTAAACAAACTCATAATCTAAATTAAATACTGAGATAATATTTGCTTCATCAAGTGCATTTCTATATTCTTTGGCTATATTCATAGTATCACTGTGATTTCTTGATTCATCATGAAGTAAAATTTTAAAATACTCTTTCATATCTTCATGTTCTGTAATATCTGTCCTTATACTAATATATTCTATTATTTCATCGTTCTCATTAAGGATGGGTTTAATAATGGTTTTTACCCAATACGAAGAACCATCTTTTGTTAAGTTTTTAATATTGCCTCTCCAGGTATTTTTGTTTTTCTTGATAGTTTCCCATATGTCTTTAAAAACCTGTTTTTTTGTATCGGGATGTTTAATGATGTTTTGATTTTTCCCAATAAGTTCTTTTCTTTTATATCCAGATAACTTACAAAACTCATCATTAACATATGTAATTATCCCGTCTGGAGTTGTTTTAGAAACAATTGTACATTCATCTACAGCATCTTTGTATTGATTTCTTAATTTAGTTAAGGGCCCTAAAATACTTCTTATAACTATAATCAAAGAAAGAACAATAAAAAAAGTGATAATAAAAAAGAATAAATAAGCAATATCTTTAATTTTATGTATCTCCTCGTGCACTACAATAATAAGGGTATCTCTTATGTGTTCGCTTTGTTTATTTATTTCTTCTAAATACGTTTTTATTTCTTTTAACAAAGCAAAATTATCATTTAATCCAATTGTTTTTTGGTAGATAACAAGTTTTGAGAAGTGATTCTTATATGCGATGAGTGCGTTTTTGTATTCTATATGTTTAAAATGTGGACTGATTAACAAAGCAGCTATTTTAATATTAAACTCTTTTGCATAAACCATGTTTTTTCTTAACATAAAGTCTTTTTCATCTTTTCTTAAAGCATATACAGATGAAAGTAAAATGTTATCTTTTACACTCATTGCATGGCTTAATAAAATATCAACAGAAAGTCTTAGTTCTTTATGTAAAGCATCTTCTTCACTTAATCCTATTATTTCTTCCATTCGAACAATATCAAAAAAGGTTTTTTTATATTTGTTAATTACGGTTTTATATAGAGTAATATCAGCAGAAACAATTTTATGTCTATCCAAAGATTCTTTTAGTTTTTTTAATTTTATTCTTAGGGTATTGGCTTCTTTAGTAAATAATACTGAGTACTTTAATTCTTTTTTTTGCATAAAGTCTTTTTGAACAGTGATAAGGGAATACACATTTGAATTGATTCTTTCAATATTCTCTAATACTTTATGCAATACGCTTGTTTTATTTACAGAAGAAATTATTAGAAAAAACAACCAAAAAAATCCAATAACTACAATTAAAGTACTAATGATTAATTTACTTTTTAGTGAAAAATAATGATTTAAATTTGATATTTTCATAGTAGAATCTCTTTTCTAAGAACCCAAATATTTTATCCTAAGTAGGATAAAATAGCTCTTCTAACATGTTTTGTTGTTTATCTTATAAAGTAAGTATAGAACTAAGTATCTTTAATTATAATTAAAGATATATTAAGTGTTAATCTATTTATTGTACGAGTTTATTAATTAGTCTTTTTTTTTATACTAAGTCTTTTGATATAATAAGTAAACAGGAGTTAGCGTGCATGAAATGAATATTCAATGTCCTTATTGTTTACAAGCAATAAGTGTTTTATTAGACTTAGGTGTTTACAACTATACAACGATTATAGATGACTGTGAAGTATGCTTAAGTAAATTTTTTAAAAAAGTATAATTAAACTCAAAAAACAAGTTTCTAAAAAAAATCAAAAGTATAATTAATATCACAATATGCAATATAATTCAGTACTTTCAAAAATATAAGCAATAATTTCAATAATCGAATTGGAGTTATTAATGCCAAAATTAAAAAAACTAAAAATATCAGAACAAATATTAAATTTAAAAAAAATTGATGTGGAAAATGATTTCCATGATAATGTAGATTCTCTTCTTTCAGACGAACACGAAGGCTACTACATAATTAGAAAAGTAACAGAGAATAATCAAATGAATCGAATTTATTTATCTCTGGAAAAACAAAAAGAATTTCATTATGCAAGAATAAAAAGAGGAGATAAGATGTTTCACACGCCTCCAACTCTATCAAAAAAACATTTATTTACGCATTACCCCGAGCATATAAAATTAATAAAAGAAATGATGAAGAAAATATCACTAATAAATAGTGGTAGAAGTACAACCATAAAGGTACTTAAAGGCTTTCATATATTTTTACTAGGAATGAACACCCTCAATCAAAAACTAGATTCTCTTATGGATATTGGTGATGCAATACAAATTAAAATCTATAGAAATTCAGAAGCTAATAATATATTAAAAACTGACAAAAATCGTCTTCGCTCTTTTTTTGGTTTTCTTGAAAAAATTCTACCTAATTTTGAATCCATAAAATATATGGGTACTTCATATAACACTCTAGAGTCTTTATCTTCTTCTTTGGTATATCAATTAGATTATTATTCAAAAATTGAACTTTCCGAAACAATGAAAAATGCAGAAGAGTATTTGGGATGGATGAAAGAATTTGAAACCTTCGAATTGTTTAGCATTGAGAATTTAGCAAGAACATATTACGAACGATTAGATTCACTTGGGGCTAATGCAAATAGTGAAAATAGAACGTATAATAAAATAGCAATAGAGTTACATCAAATAGAGCTAAAATCATGGACTTTTAAGCGTAAGAATATAATGAAATATAAAAATAAAGAACAAAAAGAAAATCATAAAAAACTTATTGAATATGCAAAAAAAGGAATAAACATATCTATCGAAAGTGAAAAAATGTTTGCTTTTTGGTATAAAGAGTTATTACCAAACTATCCATTTGAAAAAAAAATTAGTGAAAAATATTCATTTTTCAATTCTAAAATAACAGCACTAAGAAGTAAGTTAACTCACGAAATTGGGATTAATTTTAAAAATTTCACAAGAAGAATTTTCCCTACCGCAAATGGTATTTATCCTCTGATTCTACTTCTTATGATTCGTGAAGGTACTAATGCCGAAGTATTAAGGGATTGGAAAATAAAAAAAAGTAAAGATGGACAGTATACAATTGGAGACAGTACTTCTATGTCTCTGTTAATTGAAGGAAGGAAAAAGCGTTCAAATTCGATAATTACTACAGTGATTAGTAGTGATTCGGAACAAAAAAAATATATTGACTTCTTCTTAAGATGGATGCAGCCGCTTTATCATCATTCTAAAATTGATTTTTTCTTTCAATTTGTGGGTGGAGTAAATTTAACTAAAATTTCTAAGTGGAGGGATGCTTCTTTTTTTGAGACGATATCAGAATCTCCTTATTTTCTTTTGAAAAAATATGATATTCGTGATAATGATGGACAAAGAGTGCATACTATTGCACATAATAAATTAAGACCCTATTCAAATTATTCTGACTATTTAAGAGGTTATTCTGAATTTGTCAGACAGTATAAAAAATCTCACAATGGAATTAATACTCAAACTCACTATGAAAACAATGTTGAATGGAAAAACCAAAAAAGACACAGTATAGCTAGAACTCAAGAGTTATTAGTGAATATATTTAGAGGAAAAATAAAAAGAGGTGAGCATACTGCCTTGAATTTGTTTGATCCGGGATTATTTGCAGATTGCAAAAATTCAAAAGAACCAACATTTTACGGATCTAAAAAACTAAAAGATAATGAAAATTGTATAAATTGGAAGAAGTGTTTAACTCAATGTGATAAGGCTTGTGTAATACCTAATCTTCATGGCAAAGCAATATATGCATGGATTAGTTTTATGGATGAAGAAAGAGAAAATTTTTTAACTGAACATGATTGGGAAAAAGAGTATTTATTAGATTATCACGCTGCTAAAGTAGTAGTCGATGGTTTTACAGAAGAGGAAAAAAAATATTGCGAACAAAATTATCATGACTATCAAAATATTGTTAAGTTAAGATTTAGAAAAAAGTCAAAGGGGTTATATAATGAATAAGGATAACGATTATATTGAAGATATGAAATATTGCATTACTATAAATAGTGTAGGGAGTTTAATGAATGAAAAGCCGTATCCTACACTAGAAAAATCAAACTTTCAAGATAATCACGTACTGCTTCCCAAATCATCAAAAGCGTTAAATAGAATGGATTTTAGACTTGAAAATACTTTTCTTGAATTGGTATTACGATTAATGGTTTTTTTGAAATTGGATGGAATGCTAGGTTATAGACCAATAGGTTCAGGTAAGATTACTTATGCACAAGAGGTTAGATATATTTTGAGAAAAATTCAAGAAATACAACCAACTATACGAAGTTTTAACGAACTTAGATCTGAAACTATAGATGTTGTTATTGATGAATATTACAATGAAGAAAATAGAAAAGAAAAAACAAGTGTCTATCAAAAACTACACAAAATAATAGAATTTGCAAAATATGGAAATGATTTTTTGCCTTCATTTTTACAATTAGATATTAGTATTATTTTAAATTCAAAGAAGTACGAAAAAGTAAAGAATGATTATAGAATGGAATCCAAAGCTAAAGAAGAAAGAGGTAGTGACAGAAAACCTTATAATCTTGTAAAACTTAAAACACTCGTTGGGTATGCTATTGAATATCTTGAAAAAAATTCAGAAGACTGCCTTCTTGCGACGAAAATTTACATTGATGCAAAAAACACGAATACAAGAGGTAATAGTCGACATACACATGCACACAAAGCTATTAAAAACAATTCTTACAGGTTTAGTGAACCTAAATTAAGTGAGATTCAAAAAGAAATTTCTCTTAGTAATACATTATATATTAGTGTAAATAGGAAGAAAAAAGGTCTCTCCGTTGAGCGTATTATAAGTTCATTGCTTGATTCTTCTAAAAAACTGGAAGCATGTTGCATTATAATTTTATTAATGACTACTGGAATGCGAAAAAGTGAAGCAATATTACTTCCTCGATATCCAATAATTAGTGATGATGACTATTCTAACCTTAAAAGAATAGTTTACAAAACTGCAAGAACTGATGAAGGGTTTGAACATAGTATGCCAATTCCAAAAATCACAAAAAAGGCTATTGAAATTTTATCCAGAATAAGTGAAATTAAAGATGGCAAGAGTAAAGGCAATTTAATTATTGGCTCACCGGAGGGAGATGTCAACGCGGATCCTTCTCAAAGAATACAATACTTAATTAATAGATTATGTGAAGATATCGGAATTAAGGATCCTCCAATTCCTCATCAATTTAGACATGCAATTGCATTTTTAATTGCAAGTATTAATCAAAAGAATGGATTAGAACTTGCAAGACTATTTTTAGGACATACAAGTATAACGATGACATTGCAATATATGGGACATTATAATTTAATGTTAAAAAAATCAATAAATGAGCTTCATGCTAAAGAATCTGAACATTTGATTGGAGAAATCATTAATGAAATAAAAGATGGGAGAAATCTATATGGAAAAAAAGGTGAAAGATTAACTGCCAATTATCAGTTTAAAGGAAGTTATTCCGAAGAATTTACTGATTTATTGAATACAAGTCTTCTTGAATTAATTAAAAAAGGTAAACTTGCAATTATTCAAACACCAGTAAGTCTATGTATGCATGATTTGACTAAACCTGAAGAGATGGTTTGTCAAAGAGGGTTTCATATAAATAACTTCATTGGTGAAAACCCAAAACCTTCCCGTTGTGAAGCTGAAAATTGTACTAATGCTGTATTTACAGAAAGTCATGTTGAAAAACTTCGAGTAGGAACTATTGATAAAAAATTAAAAAAAAGATTAGAAAAAAATAGATTTTTTGTTGAAAGTGGAGGCTTTGAAGAAGATCCCTTTTCTAAAATTATTAGCAAATATGAAAATGATAAAAAATTAAGAGAGGTAGTATAATGTCAAGACCGGGAAAAAATGAAAAGAAACTAAAATTAAAGGCTTTAAGAGTCGCGATGATACTTTTGCGAAGAGAGTTTAAAGTAATAAACTATATAACTGTTCGGAATAAAGCGAATGAAATAGGGTATCCAAAGCACTTTATTAAAAAAATTAGTAAGGGTGCTGTTGAACAACCTTCGACTCAAGAATATAAAGATATAAAGACTAAAATTAAAAAATATAAAAAAGAAAAGAAGAAAATTAAAGTTATTGGAAATAATATTTCAAATGGAAAGATAAAAAAATTAGAAGCAAAAGTGGATGATTTAACTTTTAATATTGCGTCACTTCTCGAAAACGAGAGAGAACTTAAAGAGTTACTTGAATCTAAAGAAAAAACAATTGAAAAGATTAAAAGTGAAAGAGATATCTATATTAACAGGATTGGTAATGAATATAGACTATAGAACAGTTCCTCATCCAGTTATAAAAGATAGAAAAATCACCTTTGTATTTGTGGATAACAAGATAGATCTTCCTTCTTCAAGATATCTTGTTCATGAAGCAACTTATGGTGGTAGACATGGTTATATACCAGGAAGGCAATCACATATAGGCAGAGCTAATAGAATTGGCGAACTTTATAGACACTTAGATGAAATGGGCTTAAATTGGAGAAATGCAACAGAACCACATATTAAAATGATTAGAAATGCAATGCTTTGTTGGGACGCGAACGACAATGAAGACTATGATAATTATGACTATAAGAAGATTTCAAATAATTCTATGAATGCAAAACTGGGTTCATGGTTTAAGTTTTATAAACACATGGAGTACCTAGGTGAATTTTATGATATGAGTATGACTACAAAAGAAATTATAAAACCCATACATGGGAACAATCAGTTGGCCCATCTCAATCTCAGATTTGACTCTAAACGTGAATACATAGAAGTTTGGATCTTACGTATAAAGCCAGATCCTCAATCACATACTTACCATGCGATAAGCAGAACTGAATACTCTCATTTGGAGCGGCATTTTCAGGATTTAGATATGGTGTATGTAATGCTCTCAAACTTGATGGTAGAGACAGGATTAAGGGCTACTGCTGCTTTAGAATTTAAAGAGAAAGATTTCAAATTTTTGTTCAGATATTTAAATTCTGGTAGAAAAATGAATGATTGCATTAAAGTTAGTTATATCGCAAAAGGTGGCGATAGTAAAAAATGTGATCTTCCTATACGAACTATTGCAAGGATTCAGAAAGAATATTTATCTCGTGAATATGTAAAGAGAAAAAAACATTATTCAAATAGGTGTGAAAGGCTGGATAAAAAATACAATAACGACATACTATGGATTACAAAACAAGGGAAAGAAGTTAATTATATTGACTTGAGTAACGCTTTTATAAAAGTATCAGAAAAAATGGGAAGAATTGATAATAGAATCACTGCACATTGGATGAGACATACATTTGCTACATGGACACTTATGGATTATTCAAATGATCATAATATTCCACTTTCCAATACGGGCGTAATCCCTGATGTAAGATTACTAAACTTGCTAATGGAAAAGTTAGGACATGCAACATTGTCTTCAACGATGAAATATATAATGACTGCCTTGAGGCTTATGGGAGTTGGTGCAAATAAAGGGGCGATTGTGTCTATGTCAAACTTTAGATTGTCTAAGCCAGTTCAAGAGCTAATAAAAATTGAAGCTAAAGCTGAGTTTGGTGATGATTTTAAAGAAGATTTATTTGATAATGAAAGTTATGCAATTTCAAGAAGAATTGTTATCGATGATAGTATCTCAGAAGTATAAATCATAAACAGCAAGGTAAGATTGAAAACCTTACTTGTAAGTTCTAGCTATATGGGAAGGGAGTGTTCAAAATTTTGTGTCAAACCGATAGAGTATTAAATTTTAAAGGAATGGCTTATCAAACAACAGTTCAAGATGGACGAGGTACATGAACTCATAAAACAAGGTGCTAAAATTGATGGCAAAGATGGAGTACTTGCTCCACTGATTAAACAACTTACTGAAGCAGTTTTCGAAGCTGAAATCGAATCTCATTTATCTACAGTGATTAATAATCGTAAAAACGGTAAATCTTCAAAGACTATGATAAGTAGTGTTGCTACATTTGCTTTAGATATACCACTACTTAAAGATTTGAAAGGTCTCTTTATTTGTTCCATAACCCCTTAGTTGTTGTGGAACTTTGCAGTTTCCACTTTTTGAACACTTTGTGGAACACGGAAAACTAATATGTGTGCTTCGTGTTCCAAAAGTAAGAGGTTGTAGAACAGTAATTTGAATCAAGTAATAACTGTAACTTGGAAAATAAACATACGAGTTTATATTTAAGATTCTTATATTAAATATATATAAAGAAAAACCAACTAATTACCTTAATCTAAAAATGATGACAATTTTTGAGTATATTGCGAAGAAATATAATAATTAATCATAAGTCCTTCTCTCTTAGAAAAAAGTATTCCTGCATCTTTTAACTTTCTTAAATGTTGAGATACAGGAGATTGTTTCATACCTACTATATCACTAATATCACAAACACATAATCTTTCATATTTTAAGAGAAGATAGACAATTTTTAATCTGACTTCACTTCCTAACAATGAAAAGAGTTTCTCTTTTTCTGAAAACATATCCTGTTTTAAAATTAATTGTTGTTTTTCATAATCAATTTTATCTTTATCAACTGTTATTCTTAGACAAGTATTATTATTTTTCAATCTTATTCCTTCTCTCTAAACATATTTTTTTGTGGTATATGATTACTCAACTTAGGCTTTGATGTCAAATCAATGTTTTTATTTAAATTAGTAGTAAATTTCTTCTCTTCTATATTCTCAGGTTTCTTGAATGTAGTATTAATATTATTACTTAATTTATTTGGAGAAAGACTATTGTTTACTGAGAATATATTATTCTTAGGAGCAATAGAACTATCACTGCTATTAGTAGAACAATTTACTTTTTTATTGAATCTATATTTTAGTAAGTGATAGAATATTAATAACATCATTGCAACAGAAGATAAAATATTTAAAATACTAACATCATCATTATCCATAGTAATTGTTAATAGACTAAGTTCTTTAAAAAATGTATCATAAATATATCCAAAGAAGAAGGCCAATATAGCTATTACCACTAAATATATAATTAAAGATGTTCTTCCCAACATTTTATAAACAACACTCATTGTAACAGCACTTGTTGCTGGTCCCGCAGTTAAGAATATGAATACAGCTCCTGGTGACATACCTTGTAACATAAATGCAGCAGCAATAGGAAGTGAAGCAGTAGCACAAGTATATAAAGGCATAGCAAATAACATAACTACTATATAAGTTAAGAATTGATTTTCAAATAAAATTTCCGTATATTCTTTTGGTGTAAAAGTAACAAATAGAGAACCTAATACTAATCCAAGTAGAAGTGCTTTTGCCATATCGTTAAATAGTGTCCCATATCCATATTTAAAAACATTTTTGAATAAGAATTTCTTTTTTACACTTAGAGCATCACAATTTGAAGAACAACCACAAGAAGATTCAGAAGCTTCAACTTTTACATTGTCATCTTTTTGAACAAAGTTTTGAACAAGTCCAACAGTAATTGCAATTATAATAGAAGAGATAATTCTAAATGTTGTAAATACAAAACCAAATAATGAGTATGTAGCTAATATTGAATCAACACCAGTAATTGGAGTTGATATTAAAAAACTTTGAACCGCACCTTTACTTGCTCCTTCTTTTCTTAATCCTTGCGCTAATGGGATAACAGAACAAGAACAAACAGGTAAAGGTATCCCAAACAATGTTGCTTTTACAACGGCACTTGTAGAGTCTTTTCCTAAATGTGATGAAACAAAATTGTCTGGTATTAATTGTTTTAAAATACCTGCAAAAAATAAACCTAAAATTATATAAATTGACATTGCATTTAATAAAATTATAAAATTGTCTAAAAAACTTGATAATAGTTCCATAATAATTCCTTTTAGAATACGTGACACTATATTAGCATATTCTAATATTAATTATACACACTACAAGTGCTCTTATTTTTTATAATATGCACTACCCCAGAAAGATGAGTTATAAAAATAAGTTCAACAACCTGTACCTTGTGGAACTTACTCAACATTTTTAAGTATTACTGAAAATAGTGTTCAAAATATAGAGGTTAAGGAAGAGACTGTTCCTATTTTTGTGTCCTAATTACTGTATCCAGCTCAATATATGTATTAGCACTATATTCCATATTCTTTTTTTCATCTTCTATATGAAATACCGTATAACTTAATTATTGATGAATTAATGTATAACCCTAAAGGTTTTGACCATCTAATAAGACGATGGAAGTCATGACTAATAAACATTGGAGTACCCTTTTCCCAAGTTTGGGCCAATGAATTTTCTAAAGCCTCATCTGAAAATCTATATCCATATTTATTAATTTCATTTGATGAATAGACTGATAAGTGTTTTTTCATATTGTATCCCCTTTTAAAAATTTTACACATCAACTATTAAGATATTTTTATCTTTATTGAATTCTCCATAAGAATGTTCTCTACTAAGAATTGTTATCTCACAAATAAATACTTCTTTCCATTCCTTATACTTATGATTAATTATGCTATTTATATTTGACTTAGAAAGTAAAGTGTAAGAGCCACATAAAGAATCAATTCCTTTTGGATGTGTAGATGCCCATCTATAATACCAATAAGATGTTTCTCCGATAGTTGTTCCATTAAGTAAAAAATTCAATTTTTGCTCTGCTGGAATTAGAACAATATTTTTATTCTCATCATAGGTTAAAGGAACATAAATACCTCTTGATTCTAAATCAGAATAAAAGTGTCCATATCGTGCTACTGGATAAGTTAATCCTGTGAGTTGTACACAGTTTTTTTCATCTTCATTTTCAAATGAAGAATAAGTGATATATTGATTTAAACCTTCTCCTATTGCCAAAGCATTATTTCTTTCTTTTAAAGATACACTAGCAATATCTACTTCATCTTTATATAAAGCTTTTACAATAGTAATATCTAACCAGACATTATCATTAACATTATTAGAAAATGTTATTGCTGCCAGTTCGTTGTCATCATTAAGTTCTTTTAAATTTTCAGAACAACCATTGATAAATTCTGCTAAATTATCAGAACTTATGTTCTCTCCATAGGTCCAATTGGGAATCCACTTAGGTTTAACTGGTTTCAAATTATTAAATAGTGGCTCTATAGGTAATGCTAATGTAGCAAGGTTTTCTGCATAGCTTGAAGGCATTCCATAATAAAGTTTAGCTATTTCAAGTACTCTAAGGTATGCTGAACGTCCTCTATGACTTGTTATCGTATAAAATTGACCTGTATTTTCTCTATTTGAATTCATAAAATAACTATAGGAGTCATTTGTATTTGAATCATATTCGAATGTTTTATTCCATTCCGATTTATAATAATCTGTCAATGGAAAACCTGTGTCTTTTTCTAATTCTCTTAATCTACTACTATATACAAGAGGAACATGTTCTCCTTGTACTTTATCAAAATTGTTATTATTACCTGATAGTAAAATAGTAAAATCAAACTCAGTAGAATAATTACCATTTTTAGTAAGTCCAAGTTCATTAATTACCATGTCTGAAAGTGTTGACCTTGCATTTATATATTCACCAATTTCAATTTCAGGGACATAACCTAAGTCTTTGGCCATTAAGAAAATAGATAATAGTTCAATACATTCAGATTCAAGTTTACAAAAACTTAGTGCTTCTGTAATTTTACTTTCAACAAGAGAAGGTAATTGTATTAATAATTCAGCTAATTGTTGAATTACCCAAACTTTCACTGTAGGAATGGGCCATTTTAGCCTTGAAATTAGCATATTAAGGAAAATTTCTTCAATATTTTGATTATCATCCCAATCCCAATTAGGCTCCTCTAAAATAAGGTTTCTTGTATCATCTTCAAGAGATTTTACTATAGACTCAGTAAGACTAAGTGCTTCTTCTTTTTTATTAGATTTAACTAACAAATACACTAAATCATCATTCGGTATGATTAAACTTCCAGGGTCTTCAATCCATTTATCAATATGTATTGTCGTCTTGGCAATGAATTCATTGACCCTATTTTTATAAAAAGTACCAACATGGTTTAATCTCTCAAGTGTGCTTTCAGCTCCGTGGTAATTACTCCATCCTCTCATATATATATGTGCTGAAACTAAGTATTGAAAAGCTTCTCTTTTCCCTTTGAATTTCTTTATACTATGAAACAAACAATCATATAGAATAGAGTTTTTATAAAACTTATCTTCAAGACTTGATAAATATTAGGGAAGTATAGTAGTAAGTGCTTGTTCTTCTCCATTTTCTACCCAATAGTTATACCATTCAAGCCAAAAATTTTTTAATCCAAATGAGCCTTGTGTGGCCTTGTCAAGTTCATAAATCTTATCTGGGGGATAGGCAGAAATATCAATATCTTCTTTTGGATTGGAAGTACTGGAAGACTCTAATATTTCCGCTGGTTCTTCTGTTACATCATAGCTCAATAAGGCACTAAGCTTTTCAACAATTTGAGTAGCTTCTGTATTAGATTCTTTTGCCTTTGAAACAATTATGGCAATTACATCTTCTTCTAATCCTGTAAGGCACAAGGCTTTTTCTGAAATTGAATTAAAATCACTTTCTTTTAATAACCCTTTTAAAGATGACTCCGCGTCAGACCATTCACCATCAAGTATTTCTTGATTATATTTAGATGATAATGTTCCAGGTGATAATTTTGCCAGTAGCCTATTCATTTCATTTAAAGCATGTCCTGTCTCATCACCATCTGTAAAATTTGAAATATTATAGACAATCGGAGAAATTCTTTTAAGAAAGTTTAGTGCTTCTGTAGGACAGTCGTCAGATATATAATCTATTGAATCCAAGACATGTAAAATTGTTATGTCTTTATGATGTCCATATCCAATAGTATATTCCCAAGATAGTTTTAAACACTTTTTAAATTGTTCTTCATTGTTATGTCTAAAAGCAATACTTGCTAATTCAAGATTGGCATTTGAACGTTCTATAGTCTCTTCTAATTCAGACGATTGCTTATTTAATTCTTCTTCGATTAATAATTCAGAAGCATCATCTGAAAGTACATTTAATATTATGTCTTTATACCAAAGTCTTAACCAATCAGGTAAATATATTTTTAAATCAATAACTCCTTTGAACGTATCTACTTCAATAGGGCTTTCATTTATTAATAAATGTAGATCCGCAGAAATTTTTAACCATTCACGTTTGAATAAAGTTTCAGTTCTTCTCTCTCTATAATGTTTATCTTTAGGAAATGATACATTGCTCAGTAACGTGCTGCAAGTATAAAAATTCAAATTGTCTTCCAATAGTAAGTAAACTACATCACTGGAAAGTTTTGTAAGTGTATTAAGATAAAAAGAGATATCAATGTCTTCTGTTTCTTCTTCTTCTGCTTGAAAACTTAACCAAGAAAAATCACCTGTTGCTTTTAATTTTATGTCTACTGCATTAAAAAACCATTCGTGATAATTAATTGAATCAGATAATTTATAAAGAGAATTATCATCATAAAAAGGGCCTTCATCTACATAAACTTTTATATTTCCTCTTCTTATTATCTTTAAAACCTGACTGATTGAAAGATTATATCCTAAGTTAAATTCTTGCCAAGAAAAAATATCAAAACCTTCAATAATACTCATTCTTAGGAGAGATAACTCAAATTGATTAGCTATTTGGTATTCTGAAATATTGTCAAAAGCTCTTATTAAAAGACTTCTATCGAGTTTTTTAATACATGCCTCTAAAAAGTATCTAATATTCTTTTCGTCCCAAGTTATAAATTTATTTTCATTAAATAACTTATTATAGTTTAGTGAATTAGAAAGTACACCTGCCTCAATAATAATTTTGGGGGTTTCATCATCTCTATTTATGTTTTTATTTAGTGTATCTTGGGATTTATATACAGTAATTGCATATTCTGCAATGAGTTTTGCATTATCTTTATCTCCTCTATTCCATAATGCGATTGATAATATTGCTAAATCTTTGGGTGTATAGTTTTGGTATTGTGTTAGTTCCATGTCAATTAATGATTGTGGAGAATTATAAAAAGAGAGGACTTTTAAAAGAGTAAAATCCCAAGTTTGAAATTGCGGACCATTATTTAGCCTTGTTTTTAATGCTCTATGAGCATAAGCTTCTGGGAAATTTAATTCCTTGAAGGATAATGTTTCAGCTTCTTTAAATAGGGGAATGATTAGCTCATTATTATACCCCTCAGTTAATCTTTCGATAACCCATTCTCTTGTTATTCCTTCTCTTAATGGTTGACTATTACCACTTTGTGATTTATATAACCATTTATAAGTTTGATTTAAATACTCAGAAGCATCTTCTTCAAGCCAAATACATACTTTTTCAATTAAAGCTGAAACTCTTTCGTTGTGTTCCTCTTGTTTCTTCACAAAAACTACAAGACTTTCATGGAATGGTCTAACTCCAGATTTACCTTGGTATAAAAGATGTAATACTGCTTTTAAACTTGGTTCATTGCCATTGTCTCCCAGGATAAGAGGGAATGCATTTCTTGGCCATATAAATGAAAACTCACTACATAAATGAAGTATGTCTCTTTGTTTGTAATTTAAACTTTGCCACAAGGTTTTATAGTAACTTTCAATATTAGTGCTATCACAAGGTGGCAATTCTTTAATTTTCCAGGTAGATAAGGGCTCTCCACTTAAAGAAAGAAATTCACAAGAATAAATCATATGAAGGGGGTATCCTGAAGTTATTTCTAATAAATCTTTTGAAATTTTTGCAAGTTCTTCTTCTATCATGTCTTCATGTATATTTAAAAAAAGTCTATCTGCACTAATTTGATAGTTTAGGTATTCAAGAATTGAATCTCCTGACATAAAAGGTAAATAAAACCATTCTTTTTTTGGAGAATAGTGAAGAAGAGTTTTAGGAAGTTGATTATCATCAATTGGCTGAGTACCAACGATTAATATCAGGTTTTCACAAACGGGAAGTAGTTCTTTAAAAATGGATTCAAGTGGTTTGATGTCTTTTTGGTTATCACGCCAAACATGATCCAATCCATCAATTATTAAAATGAAAGGTTTTCCTTCATTTTTATAGTATTTAGCACATTCTTCTAATGTACTACTTAAATTTTCTGTTTCTTTTGAAGATAACTCAATATCTTTATATTTACTCTCAATTTGAGAGAATAATGATTCAGTAATAGTTCCAAAATTTAATCTATCTTGTGTTTTATCTTGCATTGACAGAAAATAGTGATGACGAATTACTGGAAAGCTATTTTCTTCTAATTCCTGATATAAGTAGCTTAAATAGGTACTTTTACCTTTTCCTGGTTCACCAGTAATTGAAATTACTTCACCTTCCGAAGTTGTAATCCTTTTGAAAATTGAATCATGAAACTCTTTATTTGGGAGGCAATAATTATCAGGAATAAGAAAGGATTGAAGGATAGGTTTTGGTCTTTTTATAGAAAGTACTTCACGAATATGATGAAGCTCTATCCATCCGTCTTCACTTGGATAGTCTCTGAACTTTGCCCATTCTCTGGCAATATCTTTTAATCTATATATTCCTTCATCATTTGAATGCTTTGATAACTCTTCTTTTACTTCATTTTGTAATGATTTATAACTTTTTTGACTGTCCTTCACTTGTAATATTTCAAAAAAATTACGGGCTTCTTGTTCCGATCCCAACTGTTCATTTATTAATGCTTTGACATCTGAAGTAATAAGCTCATAATTAAATTTTTCTTTAATTAGACAGGCTTCAATTTCACGATCTGGAATTTTGTTTGTAAGAAGAATTATATTTCCTTGTTCCTCTTCATCAAGTAATTGAACTGCATCATAAATTTTCTTTAAAATAGATCTTGAACGATCTGTTTTACCTGTGACTTTTAATAACCAAGTCCAACTAAAGGCATTTTCTGTTTTATGCTCAGATGGTGTAAATTTTACTTGAATATAATCTATTTTTCCATCATTACGTTTCAATACAATATCATCAATTCCTTGCGGAGTATCTTCTTGATCTGCTTCAAAGCATATACATTCATATTCAGTTGGATTATTTAGCCAGGTTGCAAGTTTTAGAACACCAAAAAGTGTTTGATATTCATATCCAGTGTATGTTATTGCACTATTTTTTACTCTCAATTTTTATCTCTTTCGTATTTACTTGAATTATTGAAAAGAATTTTATATCTAATAAATGTTTACAAAAATTATATCTAATAAAAGAATAAACAAAACTTCTATTTATAATAATGAGCTGTTAATATTAGATAGAACACAAAAAGATGAGTTATAGAAACAAATTCAAAAACCTGTCGCTTATGGGAGTATATTCAAAAATCCAACTCTTTTTGGAACAAGATTACGGTTATTAAAACTGTTCCAAAAGTAAGAGATTTAGGAAGAGACTGTTCAGAATCTTGTGTCCTATTTTTTGTTGAGGGACAAGTCCCTTATAGGGATAAACTTTTTACATGATTCAGATATAAATTTTTATCTTCAATGTTGTCTGGAGTGGTAACCTGAATTCATACTTTTAATTTAAACGATTATAAGTTAAAATAAAATGAATAAGGGTAAACATGCAAAGAAGTAAATACAGTAAAGAATTCAAGGACTCAACGGTACAGTTAATTTTAAATAATAATGAATCAGTTGTCAA
>NVWN01000036.1 GCA_002733685.1 Arcobacter sp.
GATTCACAAGTAATAACAGTAAATATAACAGGTTCAAATGATTTAGCAACAATTACTTCTTCAAACTCAGAAGATACAACAGTAATAGAAGCTGGATATAATGTAGTAGGTAATCCTACTGCAGGTGGACAAGTAAGTGTAACTGATGTAGATGATGGAGAAGATATCTTTCAAAGCCCACTTTCTTTATTAGGAATTTATGGAACATTCACTTTTAGTGCAAGTACTGGAGTTTGGGGATATATCTTAGATGATGCTCGTGCCGTTACAGAGGCATTAAATACGGGAGAAAATGTTAGTGATACCTTAAGCGTTACTAGTTTAGATGGAACAGATACATATGACATTGTTGTAAATATTGCAGGTACTGATGATAATACTCCTCCTATTGTAAGCGCAGCTTCTTATACTATCTCTGAAGATTCAGCAGTGGGAGCTATTGTTGGGCAAGTAGTGGCCACAGATTTAGAAACACCTGGCTCATTGGTATATAGTTTTGATGATGATGGTACAAGTAAATATGATATGTTTTTAATTAATTCTTCTACGGGAGAAATTACATTTTCAGGAACAGATGGCGTTAATCCATTTAATTTAGATTATGAAACTGCACCCAATTTATATCAATTAGATGTAAAAGTTACTGATTCTTCTGGTCTTTTTGATATAAAAACCATGGATATAAATGTAAGTGATTTAAATCTACCTGTAACAGGGGGTGGAACGGTTATTGTTTCAAGTACAAATAATGCAGGTGGCAGTACAGTCGATAATGGCCAGTTTGCGCAACATTCAGAATATTTTTCATTTCCTGATATCGTTATTGCAGCGGGAGAAACAATTTCACTTGAATTAATAGTATGCGGAAATCAGCATGCATACACAGGTTCAAATGCAAATTCATATTTAGTATATGACAGTGACCTTAATAATTCTAGTAATGCACTGGTGACCATACACCAAGTAGATGAAACTGCAGGTAATTATAGTTCAGGTAAATGGACCATTACTTTTGATTATGAAAATACAAGCGCTTTAGATGTCTCTATTAACACGATATATGTAACAGGGAAAAATAATAGCTTTAGTTTTGAAGATTACACTGTAACTTCACCTGAAACTGCGGATCAGCTTCTTACCTTTAATAGTGCTACGAATAATATTGATATGCTTCAACTTTTTTCAAATGCAGAAGACTTCGAGCCAGATTTTGTTCCCACATCTTTAGATATTATTGATATAACAGCTGGTAATCATATACTTTCAAATATATTAGCTGCTGATGTATTAGTAATGACAGACAGCGATGATACCTTGAAAATCATTGGTGATAGTAATGATTCCATCACTTTACCTACTTCTGAATGGACAGAAGGTGCAACAGCAGTTGGTATTACTACATACACTGCTACCAATGGTAATGGGGCAATACTAGAGATAGAAAGTGATATAAATATTATTTTGTAATATAGATGATTAGAAGTGAATATAAGAATAGAACTGGACTTATATTTTCTTTTGGGTTAGTTTAGTTTATAGCCGATTCCAAAAATATTTTGAATACAGTCTTTTCCAATTTTACTTCTTAACCTTAGAAATAAAGACTTAAAAGCAGATTCGGTAATACATTCTTTTGACCATAAAAACTTAGTAATTTCAGTTTTTGTTAGGGTTTTCTCTTTATTTAAAATAAAAAATTCGAGTAAACGGTATTCATTTTTTGTTAAAGAAATAATTTCATTTTTTATAGTTTTAATGGTCTTATCTTTGTAAGAGTAAATGTAATTATTTGAAAGTCTAATATCAATACTTCCAAAATTAACAATATGTTTTGCTGTTTTATTTAAAGCATAAATTAGATTTTCATTATTAAATGGTTTAACAACAAAATCTATTACTTGTATTCTAATTGCAGCAAGTAAATATTTTTCTTCTTTTAATTTTGAAAAAATAATTATTGGAATTTTTGAATTTAGTTTTCTAATCTTTTTACATATTTTTATACCATTAAGCGGTTCTATATCAATATCTGAAATAATTACATCAGGATGTTCTTGTGAAAATAACTTTAATCCAAGCTTGGAGTTATGGGCAATAAGTACTTTATTAAAAAAAAATTTAAAGGTAGATAGCTCTCTTTTATTTGTATTTATTTCCTTAGAAATAAATAATAATTTTAGACTTTTTAGTATTTCTTTTAATGGATAATTCATACTTATCCTTTGATTATTTAATATTATAAATGAAGTTAGCTTAAATCTAATTTGATTAAATCTAATAATTAATTAGTTTATATATTACTTTAAAATAGTAAAATAACTGGAGAGATGCTAAAAATTAGGCAAGTATCCATTTTTAAAAGGTTTCTTAAAATAGCTATTTTTTTGCATTCTTTTTGCATTTTTTATTATTATAATTATAAAAATGAAAAAAAGGATACAAAATGAAAAATACCTCAATTCTGCTTATCCTTCCTAGCCTTCTGCTCCTAGGAGCAACATATTTAGGGGGACTAACTCTGAAAGAAACAGTTGAGCACACACTGTTAACAAATGAAGAGATACAAGCAAGTTTAAATAATAATGAAGCGTATAAGTTTTATATTGATGAAGCTAAAACCAGTTATTCTCCAAAATTAGATTTGCGTACTTTTATTGAAAAGAAAAATACGAAACTCAATCCTGTTGGTGGAAATAATTCTTCTAGTTCAACAGATGGTTTTAATATTCAATTGGATTTTGAACAACTTATATATGATGGAAAAGAAAGCAGTTCTAATATTAAAATTGCAAAATATACTTATTTATCCAATAAGTATTTAAGTACGAGTATTATTGATACTGTTTTATTAAACTCTATTAGAGCTTATTTAAATGTAAATAAATACAAAGATAAAATACTTGTTGATAAAGAAAGTCTTAGTGTTTATGATAAATATTTAATCACTGCTATTGATACAGAAGAAATAAGTGGAGAAGCGCTACATCATTTTCAAGTAAGTGCCAAAATACACTATGCAAAAAATAAATTGTATGAGAATACATCTAGTAAGTTTGTTTCAAATAGCTCTTTCTTAAGACATGTGGGAATTGATCCAAGTGGTGAGATGTGTAGACCTTTTCAAGATAAAAGGAATTTTCCTAGTACACTTGGAGATTATTTAAAAAAAGTTTTGTCTTCGAATGCTTTGATTTTATCTCAAATTGAAAAAATAAACAGAAGAGTTTCTCTAATTCAAAAATCAAAATCAAGCAGTTTTCCGCTTATAAAATTTAAAGTTTCAGCTTTATATGATAATGAATTAATTACGAATAAAGAAGATACACAAATTTATAGTGCAAGAATTGAATTGCTATATAATTTATTTGATGGTGGGAAAGATAAAAGTGTTACTAATAGGGAAAAAGCATTTTTATTAGAAGAACAAAAAACACTTGATACCGTAAGTAAAAAAGCTATTGATGATGCAATGGTAGCTTACCATACCTATTATTACTCAGAAAAAAGAATAACGGAACTAAATCTTTACATAAACAGTAATGAAAAAATACTTTTATCCTATAGAGATGAGTTTGATGGTGGTACAAAAACATTTATAGATGTTTTAAATGTAGAGCGTGATTTATTTAGTGCAAAAAACGAATTGCTTGATGTCGCTTTTATTAATGACTTTTCTTATTTTGAAGTCTTTAATAATTATTCGTATTTAAAAGAAGCAATTCTTCAAAGTGATATAGATTGTAAAATAATTGTTAAAGAAGACGTAAAAGAAATAATCAAAGAAGAATTATTAGAAGAAAGTGAGCTTAATTTATTAGAAGAGAGTGGACTTGATTTATTAGAAGAACTTCCTTTATTGAAAAAAGAGCTATATACACTATTTTTAGATTCTTATCTTAAAGAAAGTAGTGCAAAAGAACATTTATTAAAAATCAAAGCACTTGAAAACGAGGATGTAAAAGTAAGAATAATTAAAGTTAGTGGTTTATATGACCTAAGCATTTATGATGTGCTTTCTGAAGTAAATGTTATAGAACTTAAGAATAAATATATAAAAGAATATCCTTCTTTATATTATGGACAATATATATCTAAATAAAAAATAATGATTTAATATTAAGYCNAAATTTTAATATTAAAGAACTGAGTTTATTATGAATGAATTATATTTAAATAAAGAATTCGAAGGTAGTGCGCAAAAGGACAAGACAGACACTCTCTTAGAATCTTTATTATTTTTATCAAGATATTATAAAAGAAGAGTATCTAAAGAATCAATATTATCAGGGCTGGCAACATATAAGAAAAAGATGTCTCTTGCCCAGTTTATAAAAGCTGCAAAAAAGATAGGGCTTATTAGTCGTTTAGTTTATAGAAAAATAGATGAAATTGATCCTTTAGCTTTACCTGTTCTTTCTATTGATACTAACAATAAAGTAAATATTATTATGGATATAGATATTAAAAACAATAAAGTAAGCGCCTTATTTACAGATATTAGTTATGGCGAAATTACTACGCCTCTTGATGAATACAAAAAAACATTTAGTGGAAATATTTTAATAATTAAATCTTCATATAATTTTAGAAATAGACTTGATTTTTCTACTGAAAAACATGAATCAAAAAAATGGTTTTTTAGTACAATGCGAAAAATTGCAAAAATTTATTATTTAGTCATTTTAGCAACAGTGTTTATTAATATTTTTGTGCTTGCCATTCCTTTATTTACCATGAATGTATACGACAGAGTATTGCCAAATAAAGCAACAGAAACATTGTGGGTACTTGCCATTGGTGTTATTGTAGTTATTGTATTTGATTTTATTTTAAAACTTTTAAGAGCTTATTTTATTGAACAGGCGGGTAAAAGAGCGGATATAAGAATGTCAAATACTATATTTGATCATTTATTAAATATAAAACTTGACTCAAAACCTGCATCTACAGGAATGTTTGTTAGCAGACTTCAATCCTTTGAAAGTGCAAGAGAATTTTTTACAACAGCAACCATTACCGCTTTTGTTGATCTTCCTTTTGTTGCCTTGTTTATATTTATAATTTTTTATATTGGAGGAGACTTGGGTTATGTCTCGTTATTTACGGCCATTTTAGCCATTGTTTTTTCTTTTATTATGCAGTCTCCTATTAAAGATACTATTCTTAAGTCATTTGAAGAAGAGCAGATAAAACAAACAGTATTAACAGAAACAGTAAGTGGTTTAGAAATAATAAAAAGTGTTAAAGCTGAAAATAGAATGAGAACACACTGGGAAAAATCTATTTCACAAACTTCGTACTTTGCTAATAAAGCACATTATTTATCTCAAGTTGTTACTTATTTTGTATCCTCCCTTGCCCAACTTTCAAGTATAACAATCGTAATTGTTGGGGTTTTACTGGCGAATGAAGGGCTTATTTCAATGGGTGTTATTATTGCTGCTATGATTTTAAATTCAAGAGTAATTGCGCCTGTATCTCAAATTGCAGCGATGTTAATACGCTTAGATAGAACCATTATCTCATTAAAAAACATTGATGAAATTATGAATATGCCAGTGGAAAGAGAACAATCAAATCATTATTTGAGTAGACCTTATTTAAATGGCGATATTCATTTCAAAAATGTTTGTTTTGCGTACAAAGAACAAAATTTCAAGATACTAAATAATATAAACATGAAAATAAAAAAAGGTGAAAAAGTTGGAATTATTGGGAAAGTTGGTTCTGGTAAATCTACACTTGTTAAGTTATTAATGAATTTATATGAAACAAATGAAGGTTCAATACTTGTAGATAATACCGAACTAAGACAAATTGATCCTGTTGATTTAAGAAAAGCAATAGGTTATGTTCCTCAAGAACCTTTTTTATTTATGGGTTCAATAAAAGATAATATTACAATTGGGGATCAATTTGCATCTGATGAAGAGATATTAAAAGCAGCAAAAATTTCAGGAGTACACGATTTTATAGGAAAACATCAAGCAGGATATGATTTATTAGTAGGGGAGAGAGGAGAAGGCTTATCTGGTGGGGAAAAACAAATAGTAACATTAGCCAGAGCCCTAGTATCTGATCCAAATATTTTAATATTGGATGAACCCACTAATTCAATGGATGACTTAAGTGAAAATACTTTTAAGCGAAATTTAAAAAGCATCATTGAGAATAAAACATTGATTTTAATAACACATAAACCATCAATGTTATCGCTGGTAGACAGATTAATAGTAATAAATGATGGAAAAATAATTGCCGATGGTAAAAAAGAACAAATAATTGCCAAGTTTGCGGACAGTTCAAAACTTAATGGCAAAATATAAGAGTAAATTATGAATAAATATGAAGATTTAGATTTTGTTAATACTATAGCATCACAAGAACATTCAAAAATACTTAAAAAAGCATTGCTTCTGTTTTCTTTAATTATTGTATTTTTAATGTATTCTTTTTATTGGATGTACAGCTCTGAGATCGATGAACTAACACGAGGAGAGGGGAAAGTCATTCCCAGTGAAAAAATCCAAAAAATCCAAAGTTTAGACGGTGGAATTATTTTAGATATTTTTGTGAGTGAGGGCTCTATTGTCAAAAAAGGTCAAGCCTTAATGAAAATAGATCCCATTCGATTCAAAGCATCACTTGAAGAAAATAAAAAAAAATACAATCATTTTTTAATTACTAAAATAAGATTGTTGGCAGAATCCAATATCGATTTTTCAAAAAAAATTCCCAGCTTAACTTTTTCTAGATATTTACTGGAAGAAGAGGTGTCTTTTACAAAAGGGGATCAATTATTATTTAATAAGAGAATAGAAGAATTGAAAAGTACTATGTYAATCTTTGAACTTCAAAAAGAACAAAAAAAACAAGAACTYGTRGAAATTAAAAGCAAWAAAAAATATCTTCTTATTAGTCTTARCATTATAAAAAAAGAGAAAGAAACGATWCGAAGACTTGTTGAAAGAAAATCAAAATCTAATTTGGAATTGTTRAAAATWCAAAAAGAGTTTAATTYAAAAAGAAGTGARTTATCTGCWMTAACTTTGKCAATACCAAGRTTAGTRCTCTCTATTAAAGAAATCACTATGAAAAAAGAAGAAAAATTAAAAATCTTTAAAGCAGGTGTTTATAATGAATTACAAAAAATAAATACGGAAATTAAAGTATATSAATCAAGAYTAATTACGCAAAAAGATAAAATAGATAAAACAATYWTMCTYTCACCHGTTGATGGAATTATTAAACAAATTAATGTAAGTACKCTTGGAGGGGTTATTCGMTCAGGWGTGGATCTAATGGAAATTGTTCCTAATAGTAAAGATTTATTAGTGGAAGCAAAAATTGAYCCAAAAGACATCGCTTTTATTAATCCYAATCAAGAAGCTATYGTAAAACTTACAGCCTACGATTTTTCAATTTATGGTGGAYTAGAGGGRCGTATYRTAGAAATTTCTGCYGATAGTATTATTGATAAAGATGATCCAAACAAYAAGAGTTATTACAAAGTTGTTATAAAAACGAAAAAAAAYTATTTGAGAAATAATGGTATTAATYTACCGRTTATACCAGGSATGRTTGCRAGTATTGAGATTAAAACAGGRAAAAAAACAATTTTAGATTTTATTTTAAAACCGATTTTAAAAACAAAAACAAACTCTTTACATGAACGATAGTTTTAAATTTTGTATTGTTTGCATTTTATATTAGAGTCTTTCATTTGCTCAAGTGAAAGAATGAAGGCATTATTTTAATTATCACCGTTTGATGTATTAATTACTAATACAAGCTAGGAGCAAGGGTTTTGCTATTTTGCACAATAAATTTATTTGTTTATTTTCGCAAACTTACTCTTCATTAATAGTAAAAAGCAAAAATAATCAAGATAAAAAACCACTAACATGAWRAAAATCCAATAAAAAGACCTAAAAAGAAACACTAATGAGTATAAAAAWYTAAATYYMAACATTTAAGCTAYATTTATGTTTCATCCCTTGACAAAGTTMGTAAAACCTCCTATAATTCCCGTCCAAATCAAGTGTGACACTTTAAAGTGACAGACGAGAGACGGATGATCTTTAACAACTTAAGGTTTATAAATGTAATTTTTATAAACTGAATATGATACTTCAAATGTGAAACAAACACATTTAAAACAAATAAAAAA
>NVWN01000026.1 GCA_002733685.1 Arcobacter sp.
AAGTTGTTAAAGATCATCCAGTCTCTCACGTGTCAGTTTAAAGTGTCACACTTGATTTGGACGGGAATTATAGGAGGTTTTRSYWWCTTTGTCAAGGGRWKAAACATAAATRTAGCTTAAATGTTGAAAGTTTTTATTATTYGYTTTTTTTAAGCCTTTKATATRGGCTTAATTTAYTGTTTGCATTTAAATAATATTTCCACACTTTATACACAAGAGAACAATATAATATAAAAAAGGASTTAWGTATGATGTATTATATGAATAGYAATATGACTRTRTTTCATGGYTTTGCAATGTTARTATTYTGGGGAGTAATTATTYTTGTTTTATWTTCTATTTTTAAAAGTAATAATAAGGCAAATGAAGTRTCAGCAATAGATATTTTAAAAAAACGTTTAGCACGAGGTGAAATTAARAAAGAAGAATTTGAAGAATTAAAAAGATCMTGTATATAAGAAGAGTTAYTAASYCTTCTTNATATCATAATGAAAAATACTCATYCCATAAACGAGAAAATTCATCWGAKGATAGTTCMTTSTTTTTAAAATCSTTAAAAYYCATTTCRCTTTCTATCCAAAAACCAGGATTTTGTTTGTAAGGACTRGCAAAAAGGACTTTTCCATCTAAATCAATTCCCATTTCTCTTTGAATTTTTCCTTCATTATCAAACTCAATGAACCATTCATTTAACAAATAGTACTTTTGCTGATACCTTGGATTTGCATTGGGTACAAAAGAATAAACAAACTGAACAATTTTATCACAAATGCCTTCTCTCTTTTTCCATGAAGTAGCTTCTGTTGTACGAATATATTTCATTAATTTATACCTTAATTCTTTTTATATAAGCATAATATTAAAATTCATCTTAATACTACTAAAAGAGATCACTTTAATTACTATTTTATAAAGAATAAATAATTTCAATTAAATAAAAGGAGAGGCACTATGATTTTTTCCACAGAAGAATGGTATAAATTAATTATATAAAATCTATTTTATTCTTTCAATAAATAATTCAAAGTTTACCGATGTTATAGTAGAATCAAGTACACAAAAATTAAATTTTAAAAGTGAGATTAATATATGTATTTATTTGGTTACGGATCTTTAATTAATATAACAAGTGCACAAAAGTCTTTTAAAAGAAAACTAAAACAAGTAGATTTGATTCCCGTTTCAATAAAAGGTTATGAAAAAATTTGGAATGCAATTGAATATATTCAATTTGCTGATAAAATAAAAATAAATGGTGTTTTTTTAAACTTAGAAAAAAGCAATCTTAAAAAAACTAATGGTGTTTTAATAAAAATCACGGATGAGGAATTAAAGACCTTAAAAATAAGAGAGAAAAACTACTCTTGTATAACTATTAAAGCAAATGATGTTGAGGGATACTCCTTAGATGAAGATGTTATTGCATTTATGACAACAACAAAAGATAGAATTGCTACAAATACTAGTAAAAACTGCTTTATTGCCTCCAAGTATATAGATATATTAACAAATTCATTTAATGTATATTCTGATGATTTTGTTTTAGAGTACAAAAAATCTCTAAGCACTTTTCCTTTTCCTTTAAAAACAGGAACGTACAGTTTCTGCGATCCTCTTCAACATAAAATTGCAAGAGAAGGAATACAATAAAATGAAAAAAAGTTCTTGCAACTTACATATATTTTCTTTAGAAACAAGCAAAAGAAAGACCTTTGAAGACAGTATTATTTCAAAAAATAAAAATGAAATAAATATTACTTTTTGTGAAAAAGACAATCTGGAAAAATTTGAAAAAGACATAAATATTTTAAAGGGAAGTAGTTTTATATATTTTTTCAAAAAAAGATTTTCCACGTATTTTCTGTCTTTAATTTCTGTTATAGTAATTATGTTTGCTTTACTCTCGTCTGCAATTTATGAAGATTTATTTAAAAAGCTTATTTTTGACTTTCCCTTTGTTTGGGATCTAGAAGACAGTATATCTCTTATATTTGTTATTATTTTCTTTTTTGGATTGTTAATAATGCCTTCCTTATTAGAAGGTGAAAGAAGTGAATTAAAAAATATTTTATCTTCTTGGTTTAACAAAGATATCAGAAAAAGAGAACGAATAAAATTAGCCATAAGTTTATTTGATAAAAAAGCAAGTGTAAATGTATACAATGTTGATTTACTAAATAAAAAACATTGGGTATGGAGAATACTTATACCTGTATTATTAAACCGATTTATTAGTATTAATTTTTACATTAGAAATGACCAAATTAGCAGTATTAAAGAAAAATTAGAAAAATTAGATATTCTAAGTATTAACATAATTAAAGGGAAAAATACATACAATGATTCTTGTTCGGAACTATTATTATCCACACAAGAAACAAAACTTTATTCTCTTATGCAACTTTCTTCTACATCGTTTATTAATAAAAATGAAAAAACATTTATCTCCTTAGAACTGTTTGAATACTGTGGAAGAAATTTTCTTGATGTGCAAAAAAATACAAACGAACATCTTATATCTGGTTTTCAAAGTTTTATTAACCGTAGTTTTGATGATTTTAATTTCATTAAACAGGATAAATCAACGCTATACAGCTTTACAAAAAATGTAAAACTAAAAAATTTAAATGAAGAAAAAAAACGTTTAGCTTATTATCTAAGAAATCATATAGAAGAATGTATTACATACTTTGATAATCCAATCTCTTTGCTCATATTATATTATTACGTCAAAGATATTGTATTAGATGAAAAAAGAACCTTAGCTATATTAGACAAGTTTATTGACGCTATTCTTAAAAAACAAGAATATGAATTTATTGATACGTATTGGTTTAAAACTGCAGGGAAAATGTTTGATGCAAGTACATTAAATTCTTTTAGCAATAATAACAAGTCTTTATATAGTAAGCTCTCTCTTTCTTCTTTAAATAAACTCAGTTTTCTTTTTGAAAGAAGTGGACATTTTAAACAAGCGCTTTTATTAAATGAATACTTATTTGAAATTAATCCCGATAAATATTCTGTTAATATTTCTTCTTTATATGAAAGAATGGGAGAGTTTAACAAAGCCTACGACAGTTTACCAAAAATATTAAATACTTCTAAAAATGAAAAACCCTCAATAATAGAGGTGAGATTTCATCAAAGAAAAGCCTGGTTAATTGTTAGTCAAAGAAAAGAGGATTTAAAAGAAGAAGGTCTTAATGCTTTAGAAGATTTAAGAGAATTATTATTTACTCACAATAATGATAATGAACCCCTTTCTTTATGGCACTACTATAATATTTTAGCAAATTATTCAGAATGGGATAAAGAATATAAAGAAGCCATTCATCACTATAAAAAATGTTTAAGTATCCCTACTCTTGGAGCTTTTGAATATGGAGCAAGTTTTGTAAATATGGCTATTGCATACAGATTACAATATCTTGAGGAGCAGTCTAAGGATATTAATCTTATAAATCAAGCTATTGAACTTGGAAATAATGGAATAATGCTGAAAGAATCTGTTGGGGATAAAGATGAAATGCCAGTTGTTTTACATAATCAAGCATTAAATATATTATCTAAAATGATAGTTCAGCCAATTAATGAGAAAGAGTGTCTAAAAGTTATTGACTTAACAAATGATGCGCTTTTGATATTAAGAACTACAAACTCAAATAAAAAACGTGCCATGCTTTTAATTGAGAATATTATTGCAAAATTCTTAGTAAACATAGACTATTCAAAAGAACAAGAAAACTTAAATAAACATCTTTTGAGTATAGATGAAAATGAGTTTAAACAAGTTACTAAGATATACAAGGAATTTTACACAATCAAAAAAATAGACATTATTCCTTTACTAAATGATTCTATGATAGCATAAATGCGAGCTTAGATATAAGGACTTATTACTGAAAGATTATGCGCTACACTCTCTTCTTTCTCCCCTACAGGTGCCACATAATGAATAGCTTCACGTGCAGCTTCTTTTCCTGCTAATTTAGCAATCACCCAAGTAGCTAAATATTGTGATGACATACAGCCACCTGCTGTTGCAATATTACCTTTTGCAACAAAAGCTTGATTTAGAACGTCAACACCAGATTCTATTACCCAAGGTGTTGTAGTTAAATCAGTACAAGCAGGAAGTCCTTTTAATAATCCAAGCACAGATAAAAGTAAGGTTCCTGAACACTGAGCGCCTATTAATTGTTTTTTTGGATTTAGTTTTAATTGTTTTAAAATATTCTCATCTTTTGATATATCTCTAGTATAAATCCCACTACCAAATAAAACCACGTCTGCTGTTTTTGCAAAAGCAAGACTTTGATGTGCTTTTATTTTAAGGTCGTTCATAGATGTAACATATTGACTAGGGGAAGTAATTTGAACATTCCAGCCAATATGTTTCATACGATTTAATATTCCTAAGGCAATAAATGAATCCAATTCATTAAAACCATCAAATGTTAATATAGCTATATTCATTATTGTCCTTCATTTAGACGAGTAAAACATTCGTAAAAATCCTTCAAGTTTTTTTTCTTTAAAGATTACTTTTAGAAAATTACAAAGTTTATTAAGTCTAGAAATTATATCTTAGTTTTCACAATTATTGTAAATCCTTAGCTAAAATGTAAAATCCATATTTGAATAAGTAGTTCTAGAATTACTTATTCGATACTTTTAACAGAACTTTTTTGGTTTATTGTAATGTCTGTAATATCCTATTCCATTGTTCACATGTTGATTAAAATAATTTATGTCAAAAAGGCAAGAGGATTAGTTAAGCAGGGCAAAAAGTGGATTTCAATTAAGAAGGAATTAAAGTATCTCTCGTCTAAATATATGATATTAATATATCGATAAGATTATGAAATTTATGAAAACATTAAATTCAAGTTATCTTACTCATTTTAAAAAAAACTTATTTTTATACCCCAATAGTTCTATTTTTTCTAAATATACAAATTTAAAGATATATTATTTCACTAATCTAATATAGCAACTTAGTACATAAAAACATTATTAATTTAAGTTGTAAAAAATAAAATAAAAGAGCTTGACTTTAGTTTGATAACAAAGTATAATTTTCCATTATATAGTTTTATATCAAACTATATTGAAAGGAACTTAATATGAAAATTAGAAGTAAAATTTTAATAACAGCAGCAGTAGTGACAACATTATTTGTAGGGTGTGCAAGTTCACAAAAAAATCAGGAGCATGAAATGAGTACAAACAAAAACAAAGTGATAGAATTATTAAACTCTATTCAAACAGGAGACACCGGACCAGTAAGGTATATCAATGAAAAAAATTATACCCAGCATAATCTTGCGGTTAAAGACGGCATTCAAGGCTTTGGAGAAATTTTATCTTTACTTCCAAAAGGTAGTGCCAAAGTTAAAGTAGTTAGATCTTTTCAAGATGGTGATTATGTATTTACTCACACAAAATATAATTTTTTTGGACCAAAAGCTGGCTTTGATATTTTTAGATTTGAAGATGGTAAAATAGTTGAGCACTGGGATAACTTACAAGAAATAGTAGAAAAAACTGCTAGTGGAAGAACACAGTTTGATGGGGAAACTAATGTAACAGATAGAGACAAGACAGAATCAAATAAAACCCTGATTAAAAATTTTCTTTTTGATGTTTTATTAGGAAATAATCCTTCTAAAATCACACAATATATATCTACAGAAAAATATTTACAACATAATCCTCATATTAAAGATGGATTAGCAGGGTTAGGAGAAGCCATTGAAAATTTAAATAAAGCAAATATGCCAATGAAATATGAAAAAAATCATATTCTTTTAGGAGAGGGAAGTTTTGTTTTAAGTGTAAGTGAAGGGTTATTCATGAACAAACATGTTTCTTTTTATGACCTTTTTAGGATTGAAGATGGAAAAATAGTTGAGCATTGGGATACAATTGAAGAAATTCTACCAAAAGACAAATGGCAAAATACAAATGGCAAGTTTTAAAGTATAGGTTTCCTATACTTTAAATAAAAAATAACTATAATAGCAAATGAAAAATACAAATAAAATAATTTCCATAGTGGCAAAAATACATTCCAAAGCAAACCAACTAATAATAAAAGAACTAAAAGACAATAATCTTAAGGGATTAGTACCTTCACATGGAGATATTTTAATTAAACTTTACGACAATGTAAATGGATTAAACATGAAAGAAATCTCAGTATCTATTAATAAAGACAAGTCTACAGTAACTTCGCTAGTCAATAAACTGGAAAAACTTGAACTAGTTAAAAGAGTCAAATCAGCAATAGATAGTAGAAGTACTTTAATAAAACTAACAACAAAAGGACTTGATACAAAACATATTGTTTTAAATGTTATCTCAAAGAAACTTCTGACACAAGCCTATTTGAATTTTAATAATCATGAAAAAGAGACTCTCTTTAAACTTTTAGAAAAAATGCAACAAAATTTTTAAACTATATTATAAATCATAGATAGGTATTTTAAATATTCTATTTTAATTAAATTAAATTATTAATAATGTCTTCTGCTTTCATACTTATTGGAAGATCTTGTATATAATAATACAAGGTCGGTATTCTATACATTTTCTTTAAAATTACTTATTTGATACTTTTGAAAGAACTCTTTTAGGTTTAATGTAATGTCTGTAATATCCCAGTACATTACTACATAAAAATAATGATTCCATAAAAACAGCCGCAGGACTGTTTGCAAAATAATTATTCACTATCCAAAACAGTGTTCCTATCATCATAATTAAACGTAAATGTTCGTCTTTTTTACAAAAAGAGGCAATCGTATTAATAGAAGCACCTAAATAACTAAAAATACTTAATATTCCAGCATAAGTGAAAAAAGTAACGACAGCACAAGCAATTAAAAAAACTGACATAAGTTTTTTTGAACTGGTAAAAATACTACTAACAAATCTAAGTGCCGCAACCACAGCTAAAGAAGCAGCTGTATATTGTTCTAATAATAAAAAATGAAGCCCAATAAATATAGAAGCAAAAAAGAAACACATTATAATTTTTTTTCTGTCTTTAAACTGAAAAGATGTCATATCAAAACAAATGGCAATGCCCACAAATATTTGTGATAATAAAAAATCTGTCATTTTATTCCCTTGGTTTTATTACTTGATGTTCTTTGTATACTAGCAGTTATTATACCAACAGTTTCAAGAGAGCCTCCCGCAATTCTATTAATTTTTTCTTACTTTATAGTCTTGAATTTTGTGGCTTATTTCTCTTTAAAAAATAGTGTAAAAACTGATATTTAATGTAACAATTATATGTTTAATAGATTAAAGCATGATTAAAAACTAAGATAAAGATTGCAAATATTCATACGCAGTAAGACCGTAAACTCTTTTAAAATGTCTGTTTAAGTGAGATAAGTCTGAAAAAGCAAATTCTACAACGGTAGCATACAAATCTTTTTTTACTTCTAAATGTTTTTTGGCATGTATTATCTTGCAGTTTAAAAAAAACTGATAAGGAGTAATTCCTGTATTTGTTTTAAACATTCGTATAAATTGGAATTTACTTAAATCTAAATTTTTGGATATTTCGTCCAAATTAAGAACATAATCCAGTTCATAATACATCATTTCTTTTGCTTTTTTTACAAGATGATTTTCTTTTTTATAATCAATAACAAAATCTTTTGAAGTAAAATTATCCGCCACATTCAATAATAACTCATTACATAAACTCTCATCTTTTTCAAAAAAAATAGCAGAAGAAAGATTTATAATATCGTGTTTTAATTTTTCATTGTAAACTAGCGAAGAAGAAAATTTAACAATCTCTTTTTTACCTATTGCTTCTAAAAAAAGAGAAGGTTTAATATAGAGCATCACATAATCCAAGCTTTCTTTACTGTTCCCCGCTTGGCCATCATGCAATTGTTCAGGATTAAAAAGCATTACACCATTTTTATGGGATGTTTGAGATCTACCATCAAGAGAATATTTTTGAATACCATTTAAAGTAACTCCTAAGGAGTATTCTTCATGGGCATGTTTTTTATAAGTAAACGTTTTCATTCTGGCTTTTAGAACTGTTATATCCGTTCTATTTTTATATATAAATTTTTCCATCATTTCAATATCCCTGAGATAATTACTGCACATACAAGTAAAAATAATGCCATAATATTATTAACAAGTCTATTATGTTTATCTAAAAAAGATTTTAATATTTTTCCAAATAATATCCAAGAAAAAAAAGACATGCAAGCAATAAAGGTAATCATAAAAATAAAAAAGCTCAAAGACAAAAATGAATTATAATAAGGAAAAATAAAACTGGGAAAAACACTTAAGGTAAATATTAAAGACTTGGGATTAATAAACTGCATTAAAAATCCCGTTTTAAAAGTGCTGGTATTGTAATTGTTTTTTTTATCATCACTTATTTTAAAAATACTATAAGCAAGATATACCATATATAAAGCCCCCATACCTTGTAAAACAAATATAATTTTAGGAAGATAAGAAAGAAGAATAACATTAAAAACTACGCAAAGCACTAAAAGTGTGAAAAAACCAAAACCAGAACCTAAAGAGAAAGTTAATGCTCTTTTTACCCCATAATTATGAACGGTAGAAAGAATCATAATATTCGTAGGACCAGGAGATGCTGTCATCATAAAACAATACAGTACAAAAAAAACTAAATTCATAAACCAACCTTTATTTATGAATTATACTTTTTACATTTTTTGTATCATAGTACATTATTGCACAAGATATTTATTTAGATTCTTTTTATCGTTGTTTTAAACTAACTACAGCTAATCCAGAAATAATAAAAGTTAAACCAGCTCCTATATTAAGACCACTTACAATTTTTGGACGTTTTTTTAAATACGATGATAATTTTGAAGAAAAAATCCCCATAAGAGAAAAGACACTTGCTGTTAATAATGCGAACCAAGAACCATAAACAAGCATTTGCATAGTAACAGAACCCAAAGCTGGATTAACAAATTGTGGAAGAAAAGCAAGTACAAACATTCCTGGTTTTGGATTTAAAGCAGCAGATAAAAAACCCGTAATGAAAATATTTTTATAAGATTGTTTTTTTTGTGCTTCAAGATTAATTAGACTACGGGAACGTAATACTTTAATTCCTAAGAAAATAAGATAAAGTGCACCAATTATTTTAACCACCATAAATGCGAATTCAGATGTTTGTATTAATAAAGTAAGCCCAAAAGTAGCTGTTAAAACATGAAATAATATTCCAATTCCAGAAGAAAAGCCTGACATACAGGCTGCAATTTTACCTTGGCTAAGCCCTCTTCCTATTGCTAATATATTATCAGGACCAGGGGAGAGAACTAAAAGTAAACAAGCGAAAGTATAAGTAAGCCAAATTTCGAGTGGGAACATTTATTTTCCTTAAAGAGCATTTTATTTTCTATATATTAGACAAATATTCCTTATATCTACAATAACATTGTATTTTAAATTTGCCAATGTTTTACCATTTTGGATCAAAGGTGACTCTTGAACCATCATCAGTCGTATATTCTTCCAGTGAGTTTTCTTTTGCTTGTACGACGATATATACCATCGTATCATCTGAATCATTACGAATACCTCTTATTCCTTTGGGAGCTACTCGTATTACACTTCCTTCTTTAATATCAAAACATTTTCCATCAACTTGAAAAAAACCATGACCTTTTAAAATGATATATGTTTCTTCATTTTTATTATGAATATGGAAATATCCTTGTTCCACTTTAGCAGCTAGGCTATTAAATGATATCTCAGCACCTGTTAGTTTACAGGCATCTTTTAAAAATACCTTTCCTTCAATTTTTTGTTTATTAACCGGATGAATTAAAGAATAGTTCATCAAGTCATTTAAGTTACCCAAATCAACTGCTGTATAATTTGTATCTTCTGCTATGTTTTTAATTTCATTCATTTTTTTACCTTTAATATTTTAAATGTTGACTAAACAGTCAAGTAAGTATAACAGAAATTTTACAAATAATATATAATTTAACCTAAGTTACAAAAAGCTATGTTAAAGTAAATAAAAAATTCGCTTACAAAGAGTATATATTAATGAGTACTTACGATATTGTTTATTTTAAAGGTAACCCCTCTTCAGGATCTCCTTTACAGCATCAACACATCAATAATGAAATTTTAGAAATAATACAGCCTTATTCTTATACAGTATTGGATTCTTTTGATAAAAATCTATCCAAGATAGAGCATCCAAAAGCAAGAGTTTATATTGGTTTTTCAAGAGGTTCTAGATATTTATCAAAACTTCCATCAAATACTTTACGAATATCTATTGGAGGAATTAGAGGCAATGGAATTCATCTTTTCAAAAATAAAGACGATAAAATAGTAAAAGGGGATATAAGTGAAGCATCATTAAATGCCCACTTTATCATAAAAGAAAAAGACAAAATAAACCTAAAAAAATTAATTGAAGATTTTTGTATGAACTAAGATTCAAGCTCATCATTTTAATTAGGTTCCTTAGAAGAAAGAATCATACTAATATCTGTTCTTTCTTCTTTATTTTTTACTTAGTCTTATCTACCAAGGGTTACTTTATAAGAAGTATATTCAGCTTCCCAATTTAATTCTTTTTTTATTTTCTCATTTGAAACTCTTAAAGAAGGAAGAAATCTATTCCCACCTGTTTTGCTTTCTTTATTTGAAAAAATATTGTTAATATAATCGTATAATTCTTTATCACTTACACTGTAATCATCAACCACATTATAAATAGTTTTAGAATAACTTGAATTTACTGCTAAAGTACAAGCTTGTGTATAATCTTCTACATTAATTAAAGAGTTATATGAAAATTCATTGTCAGATAATAATAACTTATCTTCTTTTGCTAAAGAATACCAAGTATTTTCTGTTCCTGTTCCTTCTCCATAAAAAGTCCCTCCTCTTAAAATAATATATTCCAAACCTGAGTTAATAATGGTTTTTTCCATATTAGCAGCAGATAAAATAAGATCAAAGGGTTGTATAGGCGTATTTTCATCTACTAGTTTGTCTCCTTGATCTCCATATAAAAAGATAATACTTTGTTGTATAATTTTTACTTTATATTTTAAAGCACTTTGAACTAAATTTTTTGTACCTTCATTTCTAATTTTATCTGTTTGTTCCCAATTAGGAATGGCTGTTGCTAAATTAATTACGCATTGCACATTTTGCATTGCAGCATCTAAAGAAGAGGTATCTAAGATATCTCCTAATACACTTGAATGAGCAATTTTTGAGTATTTTTCTAAATCATTTTTATTTCTTACCATTGCAGTTACATTATGTCCAGCACTTATAAGTTGTGGAATTACCTTTTTTCCTGCGACTCCTGTTGAGCCAATAACTAAAACGTTCATTTAAAATCCTTATGTTGTTTTTACATAAGAATAATAGGAGATTACAGAAAAAAAGAATTGTATATTTAGGACAAAGTCTTTTTTTCTTTTACATATTGTTTGGGACTTTTTTGCATAAAGGTTTTAAATTCTCTTATAAAATGTGATTGATCAAAATAACCATTGTTGTAGCCAACATTTGTCAAAGTATCAAAAGAAATATTTCGTAATTCTTCTCTGCTGTATTTTATTTTTATTATTCGCAGATAGATATTTGCTGATATACCCAGATATTTTTTAAATAACCTATCAATTGATCGTCTACTTATATTAAGAATAGAAGAAAGCTCTTTTATCTCAATAATACCTTTATCTTCCTCTATCTTTTTAAGCATAACAACAAAAGCTTCAATTTTCGAATCTTCTTTAAACAAAGACAATAAATAGCTGTTAAAGACTTCTTCTATACTCTCATTCTCATTACGTAATCTTTTATATAAACTATTCTCTTCTATTAGAATATTGTTTTGATATAGGTTTGAATAATTATTTTTAAAAAAACAAAAAGCGCCTGCTGGATTAAATCTAATGCCAAGTAAATTACAATTTTTTTCTAAAACCATAGAAACAGCATGCTCATGAATTCCTAAAAGTAGTATTTCACCCATCTTTAAATCATAAATCTTTTTTTCTGTTTTAATTGTTATGCTATCACCTAAATTTATAATAAGCCCCATTGCTCCATCAGGTGCAAGAAGATATTCTACTGCTTTTTCTAAAGTACACTTTACCTGCCAATAAGATTGAACATATAATTCTATATTTTTTTCAACGCAAAAGAGAGAAAAATTTAAATTTTTAAGTTTATTGTTCATTGTTTTCTTTCCTATATCTCTCTTAGATTGTAATGATTGCAAATAAAGTATCTGCATTTAATTTTACAGTTTTATTTAAAGTGACTCTTTCTAAATGAGAAAAATATTCTTCTTTAAAATTTCTATGCTCTTTTTTGCTTAGGGGAGAAAGAAATGCTTTAAAGCCAGAGCTGTTTATTAAATCCCACCACTGTTCTATACTTAAATTCAATCGTATTTTTACATATTTTATTTCTAAATTTGAAGGTTTAATTAAAGATGAGAGTTTTCTTATGTCTTCTTCACTATTTAGTGCTATAGCATCTAGTTTTTCAGGCATTTTAATATTGTAATTATTCTTTAACATTTCTAAGAAAGTTTTAGTATAAGGCTGAAACGCATCTTGGGTGAAGCTTGAGAAAATAAATCTTCCACCTTTCTTAATGCGCATACTTACATCACAAAATACTTTTTCCATATTGGGATAAAAGAACAATCCATAAGCACAAGTAACAAGATCAAACGGACCAGCAGATAGTTCTAAGTTTTCTACATCTTGATGATATAAATGTATGTTATTTATATTCTGCTCTTTTATTTTCATTTTAGCAATTTCCAGCATATTTAGTGAAATATCAATGCCATGAATAGATGAGTTAGGATATTGTTTCGCTATTTCAATTGCAATATTTGCAGTTCCTGTTGATAAGTCTAAAATACTCGCATTGTTTTTTATATCATGTTTATTTACTATTTTAACAAGTTCTTTTGCAGAGATAAGAAAGTGTTCATTTTTGTCATAGTTCTTTGCTACTTCATTGAAGGTAGAGCTTATAAATTCTTTAATTTTATTATCATCACTATTGTTTTGCATTATAAAATATCCAATTTACAATTATTTTTTTATTCTAGCAGTAACTTCAATTTCTAATTTCATATCATCATCTAATAATCCAGCTATAAACATAGTAGCTGCGGGTTGGGCAATACCCAGATATTTTTTAAATACGCCCCAACAAGGCTCAAAATCTTTTTTATTAGGAAAAATATAATGAACTCTTACAACCTCATCTAAAGAACTACCAGCTAAGACAAGCGCTTCTTGGATATTTAAAAAACACTGTTCAGCTTGTTTGATTACATCACTTGAAATACTCATGTTTTTATAATCATACCCAGTAGTTCCAGAAACAAAAACATAATCTCCATCTACAATCGCTCTTGAGTATCCAATCTTTGATTCAAAAGGGGATCCTGTTGATATTTTTTTTCTTGTCAATATTTGTCCTTTAATATACGCGTACTTATTTTTTATAAGTTATTGATTCCATATTAAAACAATTAGTATTTTAAACAGATTAAAAATAACAAATTATTTCCTTCTTGATATTTCTTAAATGCTAGGCTTGAAATTTGAGTCTATATGTTTTTGGACTGAGTTCTTTATAACGCTTAAAAAATCTTCCAAAATCTGAAGTGTTAGCAAAATATAAAGAAGAAGAAATTTCTTTAATACTTAAAGAGGTATAACACAACTGATATTGAATTTCTTTAATAACTCTTAGGTGAATTAAAAAAAGTGCGGATTCCTTTAGATTTTCTTTTATTGTCTCACTTAAATGTTTTGGACTTATATCTAAAATACGAGCATATTCTTGTACCGATTTTTTTCTTTGAAAATTTTCTTCGATAAGGGTTAAAAATTGTCTTGATATTTGCTGTGATCTTGTACATATTTTTTCTTTTTTCACTAAACTCTTTTCTCGTTTTAAAAGATATAATATTTGAACAAGCAGCGTATTTGAATACTCTTTATAGTCAAGTTTTTTATCTTTGTATTCTTGGTTTAACAATTTAAATAGATTTAGAACTTGAGAATAAATATCTTCATTTAGAACCTCTGGCTCAAATTTACGTGAAAAAAATTCTAAAAAATTCTGATTAGAGGAATCAAATAATTCATATTCAAAAAATATCATTAAAGATTCACTCTCTTTATTTATATCTTCAAAAGAGTATATTGTTCCTGGAACCAATAATTGTAAGGAGTGTTCTTTTGCTTCATAAGAATACTGATTTACATGTCTTAAAGACTTACCTTTAATATTAAGTATAAGAATATAATGTGAACAGCATATAGGTATAGTTTGAATTTTTTCACCACCGCTTTGTAAAAGCACAAAATCTTTCGCAATAAAATCTTTTGCATATACATCCATACCATAAAGAGGGTTTTTATCAGATACATTTTTATAAATATCAAGGCTATTCTTTATGCTCATTAAAGGTAAAGAACCTTTACGTCTTAATTGCGAAAAACAAGTACTTTGAGTTCTGTTTTCATATTTTTTCATGCTATCTTCCTCTATCCTTGCATTTTAACAAAAGAATTCTAAGCCTAATGTTTTAATACCTTAGGCCTATATTAAGGTTTAAGCTTTAAACATTAATGCATATGCTTCTTTATTCTTAAACATAACAAATAAAATTCCTAAAACAATAAATAATGAGGGTGCAATACCATTCATATCTAAAAAGATATGAGCAAATAATGCATTAATCATAACTGGCATAATTAGTACTGCACTTAAAGCAGAAAAACGATTTAATAAAAATGATACGCCTGCAAATAATTCTAAGATTGCCATAAGAGGAAATATATATCCTGTTTTATATACTGCCATTCCAAAAGCTGCCAGTTCATCATTTGCAGGAGGTAATGGTAAAAATTGTAAAAATCCGTTTAATCCAAATACTACTAATACTAATCCAACTACTGCTTGTGTTCCTAAAAATAACTTTGTTCTCATTGTTTTTCCTTAAGTGAAGTCTTGCTTCGTTTTATGGAAAGATTTTAACAGTTCTTTTTTTTTAAAGAAAGAGCAAAAAATCGTAATTATGTGCAATAAGTCGTATTATAATAAATATATCTATTTTTTAGTCTATTATACATGCAATATAACTTAATTAAAAGAATTTTTATTTTAATAATTTGTGAATATTATATTTACTGATTATAAATGCAGAAAAAAAACTCATATAAAGTAACAAAAATTAATTATAAAAATTCTTTAGAGAAATAATTCAAGCTAATATAAAAAATAATTATTATTGTGTATAATATCTTTTCAAATTAAATAAGGATATGCAATGAAAGACTAATAGCGTTTGCCTTGTAGATTTTAAAACAAAAGAAGACATGCCAAGTTATGAGGAATTAAACTTTGAAAAGGTAAAACCTCTTTTAGACTATTGAATAAATAATTAAAAGAACTCAATCATCATAAGTACGAATATTAACACATGCAAAGGATAGATATTGTTATTAGACGAAAGACAAACACTAATATTAGCTATTATAGTTTTATTTCTTGGAAGTTTTATAAATAAAAGAGTTGGTTTTTTAAAAGAATACAATATTCCAGAACCAGTAACTGGAGGTGTGTTAGCTTCTTTAATTTTTGCAAGTATTTACTTTTTTGCAAATATCACCATCACTTTTACTTTAGAAACAAGAGATATTTTACTTATTGTATTTTTTACTACTATTGGTTTATCCTCTAAACTCTCAACCTTACTTGAAGGAGGTAAAATACTAGTAATTTTATTAATAATTGCAGTTGTTTATCTCTTTATTCAAAACTTTACAGGTATTGCAGTTGCTAGTGTGAGTGGACTAGATGCTAGTGTTGGAGTATTAAGTGGTTCTGTGTCTTTAAGTGGAGGACATGGTACGACAATAGCGTGGGCTCCCATTTTCAAAGATACTTATAATATAAACAATGCAATGGAAATAGGAATCGCTTGTGCTACTTTTGGTTTAGTATTAGGGGGAGTTATTGGTGGACCAATTGCTAAATATTTAATTAATAAAAACAATCTTATACCTAAGTCTCAAAAGAATGATATGGTAGTAGGAATAAAAGATGAAACGAATAAAAAAATATCTGTTGATTCTATGTTAGGTGTATTTTTAATTATAAGTGTTGCGGTTGGTTTTGGCTTGCACCTTGATGATTTATTAAAAAGTTACGATATTAAACTTCCTACTTTTGTAACTTGCTTATTTGGAGGAATAATTCTAACAAACACTATTCCTTATATCTTTAAGAAACTAAAGTGGGCAGAAGGTACAACCTCCTTGGCTTTAGTTTCAGACTTGTCACTAAACTTATTTTTAGCAATGTCATTAATGTCTTTACAATTATGGACYTTAGTAGAYYTAGCYCTGCCWATTTTATTTTTACTYTTAGCSCAAGTAATMGTAGTAAGTCTYTTTGTSRTTTTTKTAGTTTTCCCCTTATTAGGAAAAGATTAYAATGCAGCTGTTATGTCTTCWGGATATGCAGGWYTAGCYCTAGGMGCAACSCCWACAGCAATWGCMAATATGACAGCAGTAACAAAAAAATTTGGACCTGCACAGAAAGCATTTTTAGTTGTACCTTTAGTAGGCGCTTTTTTTATTGATATTTCCAATGCTGTTATAATAAATACTATTTTATCCTGGATATCGTAAAAAAGAATAACTTAAAATTAACGCTAGCAAAAACTATAAACTATACGTTTTAAATTTTTCTGCTACGTTATTTATTTAATATATAGTTTATTTGATTGATAACTTCTTTGGATTTTAAAATACTACTATGAGTAGCGTCATAAGCAAATATAGAATCGGCTTGTGATTGTGCTTTGCTATATAATTGACTACTAAGTGAAATCACTCCATCATTGCTATTATCTAAAACTAAAGATGAACGTCCCTTATATCCAAAAAATAAATAATGCTTTAATTCTTTTGCAAAAGGTTTATTTAAAATATTTGTTTGAAATACACTTCCTGGGACCATATTTCCAAAAGAAGGTACTAATCTAGAAGCAAACTCACCTCCATAAGCTGCAAATTTCTGCCCATTCCAAGGCGTAGAGATAGTAATATACTTCTCAATTTTCAAAGTAGAATTTATGTTATTAATAAAACCTCTTGAAACCAAACCACCCATACTATGAGCTATTACAAGCAGTTTTTTTATTTTAAATTTTTCTTTGATTTTTTTAATTGAATTTGTCAATCCATCCACAGAATAATAAAGATTAGCACCTGAAGCATAATAATACATAATTATTTGATACTTATTTTTATCAATATTTTTAATAATATGTGAAAAATCTTTGGGTGTTCCACTCATACCATGTACGAATAATATCGCAGTTTTATTTGGAGAGAATTTTTCTAAAAAATAAAGCCCTCCTCCAATTTTTGAATAAAACTCTAAAGGATTCCATAATCCTGTACTTGCATTTTTTCTATCAAAAATGGGATCATTTAGATTTGTAGTTACTATTTGATTAAATTTAGTAAATATTGAATAATCATTTGTAGTACTGATTAAAATATTCTTTTCATCAACTAGCACTGGTAAATTTGGCATTTGTACAATGATATGTTTTTTTATAGTCTCATTGTTTAAAATTAATTTTTTTGAATTGAATTCGTATCCTACTCTTTTGTCTGTTATATTTTCTTTATTTTGACATGCATATAAGAAGTACGTGCCAGGATTAACGTTGATTTGGAAAAGCTCTGCTTTAGAATGTGTCGAAAAATGTACTAATCTACGAACCTTAGTATTATTATTTATAGTTTCTTTAAATAAGAGGACATAAAAATCTTTTGAACTATTTTTATTTTCTAGAATCTTTCCTTTTATAATTAAGCTATTTTTCTCATCAATTTTTAAATCTAATTTTGCGTTCTTTTTTTGAGCCAAACATCCTATTAATGAAAAAGATAAAAGAAAAAGTAAAATAATTTGCTTGTATTTCATAATAAATTATCCTTTTATTATTATATCAGAACTAGCTTTTATGATATTTGAATGGTATATTTACACAGTGAAGGAATAAACTTATCTTCCAAAATCTAATTTTAATAAAGTTAAATTAAAAAATAAACGTGTGCTATTTAAAGAAACTTGCACACTTTATAGTTATTTTTAATACTCTATTCTTCTTTTAGATTAATAAATCCATCCCCACACATACTTGGAATAAATTCTTGAATATCATACTTTGCTAAATTATTTATCTTAAAAGGGTCTTCATTTATAATTTTTTGAAGGGTTTCAAGATTATTTACTTGTGAGAGGATTATTCCCCCTGTTCGTGGAACTTTTCTTCCGGAGGCAATAAAGTTACCTTTTTTATATTGAACTTTTAAATACTTTACATGCTCTGCTAATAAACTATCTACAAGGTCTAAACTAACAGTATATGTTATTGAGACTATAAACATTTTTTTCCTTAGGTTTTAATATAAATTACTAGAGCTAATTATTAAAGGTTTTTCCCATAGTGTTCTACTGTTGGAAAGGGTTCGTAATAATGATGTAATAGCTCTTTCCATTGTTTATACTCGCTAGATTCTCTAAATCCAATGGTATGGTCTTCTAATGTTTCCCACTCTACTCTTAATAAATACCTAGAATTATTTTCAAGGCATTTTTGCAAACTATGTGAAATATAACCGTTCATTGAAGATATAATTTTTTGTGCTTCTTTAAATGTATTTTCAAAGCTTTTTTCTTGACCTTTTTTTACATCCAGTATTGCAATTTCTGTTATCATTTGTTTTCCTTTTAAATCCACTCTTGTTTTTCATAGCCTACAGTAATTTCACTTTGTGCTTCACCTGTATGTGCAGTTGATTTTGGTTCTATCATCATAAAATGTGTATCAGGTGTAGCGCTAGGACAATGTTCAACCCCTTTATGAACGACATACATTTCCCCTTCTTTTAAGACAATATCTTTTTCTCTTAAATGTAAGGTAAGCTCACCTTTAAACACTAAAAAAAGCTCATCTTCGTTATCGTGTTTATGCCAAACCAGTTTACCACTACCCTTGGCAACTTTAACAAGCTGTGAATTTGATTGCGCAATTATTTTAGGTGTCCATTCATCAGTAAATAAAGAAAACTTTTCTTTTATATTTATTTTATTATCCATGTATATCCTTTGTTCTACTATATATAAAAAGATACAATTTTGTATAGAACATTATTGAGATTTACTCAATTAAAGATTTTTTTAATTTATTATAAAAAGTATAAAAGTGAGTTTATTTTTCTGAGGTTACAACTCCATATATAGGAACACATACAATGAACTTAAAAAGAATAAAAGAAGCGCAAACATTATAAATTATAAATTATTTAATAGGGCTAGTTTATAAACAAGATAAGTTTTAAATATTTTTATTATAAGATAAAGAACACTAAGAGCCTTAGGATTAATGATGTTAATACTCGTTTATTTTCTTTTAGCCGTTGGAATTTCCTTTATTTGTTCCATTTTAGAAGCAGTACAACTTTCAATTACTCAAGCGCATATAGAAATTATCAAAAAAACCAATAAAGAACTTGGATTCTTAATGTCCAAACAAAAAGAAAATATTAACAGCTCTATTGCTTCAATTCTAAGTTTGAATACTTTTGCTCATACCTTTGGTGCAGCAGGAGTAGGAAGTGAAGCTGCAAAACTATATGGGCAGGAATATATGTTTTATATTTCAGCAGTACTTACTTTAATTATTCTGGTTTTTTCTGAAGTTATTCCAAAAACGATTGGGGCTTATCATTGGAAAACCTTAAGTCCTATTTGTGCAAGAACAATTAATATCTTAATGTTAATAACCTACCCTTTAGTAAAAGTAATGAATATTATTACCTCTGTAATAAGCAAAAAAGAAACAGATTCAATCAGTAAAGAAGAAATTGTAATTTCAGCCAATCTTGCCCAAAAAAAAGGTGTAATAAGAGACAAAGAAACAGATGTAATCCAAAATGTTTTAAACTTAAACGATATAAGAGTAAAAGACATACATACACCAAGAAGCGTGATGTTCTCAATACAAAAAGAGGAGTATCTTTCCTCTTTTAAAAATAAAAACAAAAAACTTGATTTTGAAAAAATAAAAGAATATTCACGTATTCCTATTTATGAGGAAAACATTGATGATATTGTGGGAATCATCATTTCAAAAGAATATTTTTATGAATATATATTAAACAGTATAGAAAAAAAAGAAGATCTCATAAAAAAAGTCTATCGAATCAATGAAAATATTCCTATATCCAAACTATTAGATCTTTTTCTTTCTCGACATGAACATCTTTTTATTGTAGAAGACAATTATGGACAAACAGAAGGTATAGTTACCCTAGAAGATGCCATTGAAAGCTTGCTTGGAATTGAAATTGTTGATGAATTGGACAAAGTAGTAGATATGAGAGAAGCAGCTAAATTAAAAATGCAAATATTACGTAATGACCTTTTAAAAAAGAAAAAAAATCATTCACAAAATAATGATTAAAAATAGCTATTCTCTTAAATTTTAAGATTGGAAAGTAAACTCTTCTCTTCTTCAAGTGACAAATACCGCCAAGCAGAACTTTCAATATCCAGTTTTAAACTACCAATAATAGTTCTTTTTAAATCCAATACTTTTAAAGGGGTTTCAAATTTTGGATCTTTCATTGCACCAAAAAGTCTTCTTATATGACGATTCTTACCTTCATCAATTTGAACCTTGAGTTTTGTTTTAGCCCCAGCAAAACTTATTTTTTCAACCTTGGCTTTTAATACTCCATGAATACTATCTACTCCCTTTTTAGCTTGCAAAATATGTTCATCAGTAACATGTCCCCTAACCCAAACTTCGTATATTTTAATACAGTTTCCAGGTTTAGTCAAAAAATTGTTTATTTGACCTTCTTTTGTAAATAATAAAAGTCCTTTTGATTCTAAATCAAGACGTCCAATAGGCATCCATCCTTCTTCATAAGCCCAAGTAGGCAAGAGTTTATAAACTGTTTTTCGTCCAAGATCATCAGTTCTTGTCACTAAAAAACCCTTAGGTTTATTAAGAACTAAGAGTTTAGTAGAATCGGTATTATCTTTATTCATTAAGTGTATTCCTTAGATATTTTTACAATAATAAATTATGATTGTTTAAAAATATTTATAAAAGTATCAATTTCTCTTTATATTATCAACAGTATAACCAATTAACGATATAGCTTCATCTATCCCCATATTTTATACAATAATTGTAATTATATAGAATACAATTTTATTAATTACACTATAATACAGAAGAAAATATGCTTTGATTCGCCTATTTTTTAGATTTTAATAAAAAGACTAATTATGAAAAAAAAATTATTTACAATAATGTTTAGTGCTTTAAGTTTTATGCCTTTTTTTGCACATGCAAATGAAAGTGATTATTTATATTCAACGCTTTGGTTTCAAAAAGCGCAAGAATACAAAGCAAATACCCTAAGTCAATACAAATTGGCAAAACTTATGTTGGACAAAGCCATACTTGATAAATCTTGGAGCGCAGCCACTAGTGTACAAGGGAAAAACTACGAAAACAAACCTCTAGCTGTTGTACTTGATTTAGATGAAACGGTTATTAACAACTCGCCCTTTTCTGCTAAATTAATTGCAGATAATAAATACTATGATGATGAAGCATGGAATAACTGGCAAAAATGGGTTGATGCAGCAATTGCGCCTGCTATTCCAGGAGCTTTGGATTTTATTAAATATGCTCAAGAAAAAAATGTAACTGTATTTTTTGTTTCTAATCGTATTGGAACACAAGAAAAAGCAACCAGAAAAAATCTTCTTTCTTTAGGTATTAATTTACCAAAAGACATTGATACCGTTTTACTAAAAAAAGAAAAAAAAGAATGGGGCTCTAAAAAAAGTACCAGAAGAGCGCATATTACTAAAAACTATAGAATTGCCCTTTTAATTGGTGATAACCTAGGTGATTTTTCGGATGCTTATAAAGGCAGTTTAGAAGACAGAGATAAAATTGCATTTTCAAAAGAAAATATCAATAAATGGGGTGAGAAATGGATTATTTTACCAAATCCTTTATATGGGTCATGGGAAACTTCCTCTTATGGTTCTGATTATTCATTGAGCAGAAAAGATATTCGCAAAAAAATGATAGAAAAACTAGATATCTGGGATGGAAAATAAAAGAAATCCGAAAGGATTTCTTTATTAGCCTAAACCTACTGCCTCTTTATAAACTTCCTCTTTTCCTATTATCATTATAAATTCTTGACAAATATTTTTATCTATGTTACAATTCGATAATTATCAAATTAAGAAAGAGTAAAAATGAATGCTAAAGAACTTGCCAAAATATTCAAAGCTTTATCCAATGAGAACAGATTAGAGATTTACAAAGAAATTGCAAAACAAGAAAATATTGATTATGAAAAAAAGTGTGAATGCTCTATTTCAGAAATATTATCTTGTTTAAAAATTGGAGCACCTACTATATCTCATCATTTAAAAGAGTTAAGTAATGCAAATTTAATTACAACCAAAAAAAATGGTAAGTTTTTAATTGCTCAAATAAACAAAAATACCTTAGAAGAAATAAGAAACTTTATAGACTTATAAAATACAAGGAATAAACATGTCACACAAATACAAAAACGCTCATAAGGTTTATAAATCACATATAAAAGAACTTTTTCCAATGCTTATGGATATGATAAAGAATAAATCCAACAAATCAAAGCCTAAAGATAAAAATGAAATTCCTGTTAAGTTTTTAAGTAAAAAAGACATTGAGGAAATGCAAGATTACTCTGTCATTAGAATGGGACATTCAACATTACTTTTTAAAATACAAAACCAGTATATATTAAGCGACCCAGTATTTTCAAACAGAGCTTCTCCTTTCTCTTTTTTAGGACCTAAAAGATTTCATGATGTTCCTATTTTAATAAAAGACTTACCTTTTATTGATTCTGTAATAATTTCTCATGATCATTATGATCATTTAGATAAACAAAGTATAAAAGCACTAAAAGATAAAGTAGGCACATTTTATACTAGTTTAGGAGTAGCAAAACATTTAGAAAACTTTGGAGTTAATAAAGATAAAATTGTTGAACTTAATTGGTGGGAAAGTAAAATTAAAGATGGTATTGAATTTGCCTGTACCCCAGCTCAACATTTTTCAGGAAGAACACTAAGTGATAGAGATAAAACCTTATGGTCATCATGGCTAATTAAAACACCTAAAGGYAMRTTTTATTTTGGAGCAGATGGAGGATATTCTYCTTCTTTTAAAGAAATWTCWTCKAAACATGGAAAAATCACTATGGCTTTTTTAGAAGTAGGTGCTTATAATGAAAAATGGAAAGATATTCATATGATGCCAGAAGATGCTATTCAAGCTTTCAAAGATTTAAAAGCAGAAGTTTTATTTCCAATACATAATGGWACCTTTGATTTATCYTTACATTCATGGTTTGAACCCTTTRATAGAATTTTTTCTTTGGCAAAAGAGAACAGTATTGATATCAGATTTCCCATAATGGGAAAAGAAATTTCTTTATTAAAACATACAGAAACATCAACATGGTGGAAAAAAACTAAATAAGTCCGATATAAATTATTATCGAACTTTTCTTAGYTAATTAAACRTTTARGCCTAAGAGTTCATCTAATCCAAGCATAATRTTCATGTTTTGAACAGCTGCACCTGAGGCACCTTTTCCWARATTRTCTAATCTSGCTATTATTACCAYATAATCYTCATTTTCATAAACAGATAAYTCAATACGGTTTGTATTATTACATTTCATWGCATCCAARAATCCTTCATCAAGGTAATCTATATCATCTTCAATAATTTTTACAAAAGCTTCATTCTTRTAATAGTTTTTATAAAGTTCTAAAATACCTTTTTTTGATATAGTTTTGATTAAATCATCTTTAATTAAATAAGACATAACTAACATACCTTGTTTAAAGTTTCCAACACTAGGAGTAAACAGTGGTGCTGTTTCAAGTTTTAAAATGTATTTCATTTCAGCTAAATGTTTATGATCTAGGTTTAAAGCATAGGGCCTTTGGCTCTTAAATGTATTCTCCGCTGCTTCGTAAATATCAATTAAAGTTTTACCTCCACCACTGTATCCCGTAATAGAATGACAAATAAGTTTTTGTTTTTTGGAAATAATATTATTTTCAAGTAAAGGATTCATACTCATAATAAACCCACTTGCATGACATCCAGGATTACAAACTCTAGTGGCTTTTTTAATATTTTCTCTTTGATTTATATTTAATTCTGCAATTCCATAAACCCAATCTTTTTCTATTCGATGAGCGGTACTCGCATCTATGATTTTTGTTCTTGTATTTGTGATAAGTTTTACAGATTCTTTTGATGCCAAATCAGGCAAACATAAAAAAACCAAATCTGCTTGATTAATTAACTTTTGTTTTATACTTAAATTTTTTTTGTCTTTTTCATCAATTTTCAATATTTCTAAATCATCTCTCATACTTAACATTTCATGTATTTTTAACCCCGTTGTTCCAAACTGCCCATCAACAAATATTTTAAATTTCATTTTTTACCTTTACTAATTTTTTTCCAAAAACACACACAAGTAAACCTACCATAATAATTCCAGCACCCATTAATTCTAAAGATGATAGTCTCTCCCCTAAAACAATATTTGAAGCACTAATTCCAACTATAGGAATTAATAAAGCAAAAGGAGTAACTTCTGCCGCTTTATTATTTTTAAGTAAATATGCCCATAGTGCAAAAGCTAAAAGCGTTGAGATATAACTTACATACACCAAAGAAAACCATGTTGTTTGTGTGCTTTGAAGAATTATATTTATGATATCTTTGCTTTCTGTATAGTATGAGATACATAATAAGGGCAAAGGTGGAATCAAACAAACCCACACCATGAAATGCAAGAGATTAACATCTTTCATTTTTTTCATAATGATATTTGAAACAGCCCAGAAAAAAGCAGCTAACAAAATCAAACATAAGCCAAGAACTGTGATATTCCCCTCTGCCTTTAAAAAGAAAATACTAAAACCAAGACTTGAGATAAAAATACCTAATAATTGATTCTTTGAAATATGCTCTTTAAAAATAATAACACTTAAAAAAATAGTAAAAAAGACTTGTGCTTGTAAAATTAAGGAAGCAAGTCCAGCAGAAGCATCTGTTTTCATGGCAAAAAACAATAAAGCAAATTTAAAAATACCTAAAACTACCCCTACTCCAAGTACATTCCAAACAGAAGTTTTTGGAAAAGGAATAAAAAAAACAGCCGGAATAGCCACAATGCTAAACCTTAAAGCAGAAAATAAAATAGGTGGTAATTCTTCTAACCCCAGTTTAATAATAGGAAAGTTTACACCCCAAATAAGAGCAACTAAAAGAGCTAAGAATATATTCTTTGAATTCAAGAAAGTCCTTTATATATAAAATCAAGTACTGTATTTAAAAGTATTGAATTATATATAATATAAAAAATTTAAGATAGCATGAAATTGCTACATAAAATATGCATCACTTTTTACTTGGAAATATCTATGAATGCTTTAGTTATCAAATTAATATTCAATTATTAAATTTAAGCTTTCAAAAAAACCAAAAGAAAGTAATTCCTTCGCAATTTCTTCATTATTATCACAAAAAATAAAAATATGATTTCTTTTCAAGTCTTACCTTTTATATTTAGAAGGTATTTTCTAAAAAGTAATAATTTTTGTATTATTGTCCTAGTTTATTAAAAACCTCAAGTGAAGCAAGCAGTTTGATATCTGCTTTTTTAGCTGAGGCATCAAGGGTAAATCCTTCTTCAATATACTCTTTTATTAACAGTACTTTTTTAATATTAATATAATCAAATAATTTATTGCCACCGCAGGTACTAGTGCTTGAAGAAATAATTCCTTTTTCTTCCCAATATCGTAATTTTCTTTGTTTTATATCGGTAATATCTTCAACTTCTCCTATACACAAACGAAGTTTTGATATCAATTTTAAATCTAATAATTCTTCCATTGCGCACATTCCTTTAATTATAATAGATTCTACAAAAATTGTTGTTAACATACAATTAAGGTAGATAATATTAGTATATAGACAACATAAATTGTTTACTATATACAATTAATGTTTAGTACAGGAGATAAAATGATAGCAAAAAAATATGAAATGCTTTTATTTGCATTTATTATGGGGGCATTTATGTCCGGTTTTATGAGTCTAGTCGTTACTTTTATTAATATTGGTTTTATTGATAATTTTATTTATTTTTGGTTGAATGCATATTGGAAAGCCTTTTTAATTGCATTTCCTACTATATTATTTGTTATTCCTAGAGTTAGAAAAATCGTAGATATTTTAATAGTTAAATAACCTTCTTCCCATTTTTGTAGGGGAGCAAGTGTTTTTTTAAACACTTTGTTTATCTGCTTTAAAAATTAAAACGTAGACCTACTACTGCTACTACGGGCAAAAGAAAACCAGCATCTAAAGAAATGTTTTTACTAAGTTCAAATTCAAAACCATGGTAGATATAAGGAACAAAACCAATTCCAATTTTATCTTTAACGTCTTTATAACTTCCACCGTTTGAACAACTATCAAAAGCATCAAAGAAGAATTCACCAGAATAGGCATATAAGCCTTTAAAAGAAATTTTCTTTCCTAAATCATACCATTTATGCTCTAATCCTAATAATAAACAGCGGTTCGCTTGAGAGTTTTTTAGTGTTCCAATAACTATTTTTGAACTAGGTGAAATTCTGTAGCGTATATCAATATATTGATTTTTAAAACCTTCGTAACTGTGTTCGCTGTCATTTGGAGAGATATGTTTGACGTAAGTACCAGTTGTAATAGAAAGTTTATTTTCTAAGGTAAAGTTATCCGCAAATAAACCAGTAAGAAGGAATAAGCTTAAAATATATTTTTTCATAACAATCTCCATTTTTTATTAAGAATTTGATTATTTATTAAATATTTAGTTATTTTTTTGTTTCTTTACTAATGCATTCACTAATTATATATATTATTTTATTAAAAACTTTTTAGTTTTTATTATTACTTTTATTTTAAAAGTACTTTTCTGTATTATCTAAAATAGTTAATGTCAAATAATAATTATTTAAGCAGCATTTTTTATTTTATTATTTTTTGCTATATTTTTACTGTAGGCATGTAATAACATGATTTTTTTATACGAACTAGGGAAAAAAATGATTTTTAAAACTCTTTTTTCTTCTACCACATTTATCTCATATAATTGGGTTTCAAGATGATTAATAAAACTGTGTTTTAAATTTAGCTTTTTTCGCTCTAAGCGCAAAAAATGTTTTTGAATTTTTCTTTTTGTTTTCTCATCAAAGGAGCATAACCATTCTTTAACAGGCTCTTTATTATCAGCAGTTTTATAATATTCTACTTTCCACATAATTCATATATCCTAGATTAATTGTATTTTATTATGGGAAGAATAGCTTAAAATTTATTATTAGGCCAAAATATCACAATTTGTAAGACTATTGGGAAAAGTTTCTAGGACAGTGCAGTAAATAAATAATTAATTATCACTTAGAGTGCAATATCTTGTATTTATTAACAAACGACACTTAAATCTAAAGCAGAGTTTTAACTTACACGTTACTACAGTCCTCTTTTATAAAAGATTTATCATCTAAACAACATTGATCTTGTAATTCAGATATTACATCATCCAATAAGGTATAGTTTGCAAAACAGTTTAATACTGTTCCTTTTCTTTCTTGTTTTATCAAATCTAAATTAAGCAGTTTAGAAATATGATGAGAAAGTGTTGAAGCAGGAATAACAAGTTTTTCTTGTATTTTGCCAACACTCAAACCTTCTTTTCCAGCTTTTACTAAAAGTCTAAAGATTCTTAATCTGGTAATATTACCAAGTTGTGCTAAACATTTTACTAATTTTTCTTCATTCATCATATATCCTATTTTTATTATTCTAGAATTATAGCACTTTCTTTTTATTTTGTTTCAAAATAAATTTTCTTATGTAAAATACGCATTCACTAAATATCCACAAGCTATGGCCATTGTAAACACAGTTAGTAAAAAGAAAATCATAATTGGCAGTTTGAAAATCTTCTTTAACATAATCATTTCAGGTAAAGAAGCTCCTGCCCCTGCTACAGTAAGTGCTAAAATAGCTCCCATTGAAACTCCTCCATCTAATAAAGCAGGCGCTAATCCAACCATTGAACTGGCACGTATATATAAAGGAATTCCAATTAATGCTGAAAAAGGAATAGCAAAAGGATTGTCGTTTCCTGCATATTCTTTTAATACTTCATTGGGCACAAAACCATGAACAAAAGCACCAATCCCTATCCCTATTGCAATATAAGGTGCAAAAGATAAAAACTGTTTCCATGTTTTTTTCATTAAATCTTTATTCGCAATTTTTTCCCATTTACTCTTCTTACTTTCTTCTTTTATAGGTGCTGATGTACAACAAGTAGAAGTATTACTGTTTTCTGCTGTTAATCTAAATTTGGGTTTTGCACTTGTATCACAACAAGAGCTGCTTATACTTGTATTGTTATTTATTTTTATAGAAAATGATTTTTTTTCTTTTACATCATCTTGGAAAATCTCTTTTTTTACAAATCTTTCAAAACCAAGTTTTTCCAAAGTAAAACCAGCAAGTATTGAAATACAAAAGGCTATTAATGCATAAACAATTGTAACTTGATATCCAAAAGCAGACCAAAAAACAATTACTACAATTGGGTTTAATAAAGGAGAAGTAAATAAAAAGGTCATAATAGGACCAAAAGCAGCTCGTGCTTTTAATAAACCCAAAGTTAATGGTATTGTGGAACACGAACAAAATGGAGTAATAGAACCAAGGGCTGAAGCTATTAAATAACCTCCTTTACTAGAAGATAAAACTTTTTGTACTTTTGTAGGATTCATAAATACATTTAGTATTTCAACTAAAAAGCTAACTCCTAAAAACAGTATTGATAATTCTAAAAATCCAAATATAAAAAACTGACCTGCTGCATATAATTGATTTAGTATTTCTTGTGACATTTAATATCCTTATTAATTCCTTATTTCCAGAAGTATAGAATTATATAGCTTAAAAATAACTTTAGTATTACTAGTAATATAGAAATATATATTTCTGTGCGACTGTCTTTCAAAAAAAGTGAAGTTATATGCTTTATTCTGTATTTTTAGTTTTCTTTAAATATACTAGTTTGTGAAATAAACTTATTTTAAAAGGACTTAACAATGAGTGCAGAAAAAAAAGCAAGTACGGCTTTGCATAAAGCCCAAGAAGCAAATAAAAATATCGAAGTAATTATTGATTTTTTAAAAGATTTACCAATGACCTTGTCTTTAGATCATAATCAAGCAGCAGCTTATAAAAAAGCTTTTTCTACTTTAGAGGAAAGAGTGGAGTAAATCCTCTATTCTCACACGAATAGGATACTAAAGTGAGTATCCTATCTTTGAAGTAATTAAACTATTTAGACGCTAAATAAAATATGTTTYTTTTTTATAAATTTTTGTAAGCATAAATAAAAATTGCTTCTTCTAAAAAATCAAGCATTTTTACATGAAAAGAGTTATGAAATACTCTCATTGTTTCATCTTCTTTATAGAATAAACTCATKCCWATATAKGCTTCTTTACTTGGYTTATAAAAAGCACMAACWATCTTATAATGTTCTCTTATAAAATTTTGAGCTTTTAKATSWGAAGGAGAAAGYGTATCAAGCTCTTCTGCTATTTTTGCATACAAAAGATTCCAATTTTCATGAACTTCTTCTTTATTTACATGTGACCAGTTATTCGTTTCTAAAAGACTTTTTTCTTGTTCTTCTTTTAAAGCTTTTTTACAAGAATCTATATATTCATTTGTTTTCATAATTTACCTACAGTTTTATATATTATTTAAAGCCTAAGCTTCACCTAAATTTAAAACGAGGTTCTTATAACCTCACTGGTAAAACAAAACATTAATCAGCTCCATAAAAATTATTTCCTAATTTCTTAGGAAAAATAATAACTATATTAAACAAAAAAACTCCTGATATAAAATTCTTAATTAAATATATCTTCAAAAAATCACAAAGACTAAAGAAATCCTTTACACTTTTGTTTTATAATAAAAGTATAAAGGATTCTTATGAATGGTTATTTAAAAATTTTACAAGAAAAAGCTAAAAAGATTAATGTAAATATTGAAGAATGTTCCTATGACAAAGAGTGTATTACAAATTTAATTGCAGCAAAAGTAAGGTCTAACTTAGAACATGAAGATCTAAGTGTCATCAAAGAAAAAGCGGTCATTATTGAAGCTGCTATACCTACAAATAAGGAAGACAAAATAGCTTTACTTGATGCAATAGAAGAGAGAATAAAAGAGATTTTAAAAGAAGAAAATGAACGTTTTACAAGTATTGAACTACAAGAAAATTTTATTCCCTTAGATTTTGGATAGTACTTAATTTAAGCTGTTTTTTTCACTTTAATAAATAATTACATATCTGTTTTCACTCTTTTTTTCAAAAACCCAGGTCTCACTTACAAGAGAGTCTAAAAAAGTTTTATCATGACTGATTACAAGTATAGTACCTCTATATTCTCTTAATGCAAGCTCCAGAGATACTATAGAATCCAAATCCATATGATTGGTTGGTTCATCAAGAATAATCAAAGAGGGATGCTCTAAAAGACCTTTTGCAATCATCAGTTTGCGAACTTCTCCTGGACTTGGGATAAAACTGTCTTGAAGTTTAATAGGATCTGATGCTAACTTCCTTACAATGGTGTATATTTCGCCTTTAATATCATTAGTAAGGGCATTTATACCATCAAAGATTTCTTTACTTTCTTTTTGGGTTATTTCTTGCGGTATATATAAATACTCATTTCGTAAATCAGCACTGCCTAAGAGATGCTTTAAGAAAGAACTTTTCCCTGCACCATTTTCACCAATAAGTCCAATTTTATCGTATTGATTAATTGAGAGGGATTGAAAAGACAATTCTTTTATTTCCCCCAATTTTAAGATGTTATTTTTAATAACAATAGGAAAAATGTTTTTATTTTTTGCTGTTTCAAATTCAATGCCAAGATCAAAGACTTTATCTGTTTTGATAGTATTTGAGATTAATTTATTTTGTTTGGCTTTTAGTTTGGATAACTCTCTTCCATCATTCTTATCTTTTCCCGTAAATTTGGCTAAATCGATTTTAGTTTTACTGTTTTTATCATTTGGTTCTAAATCTCTTTTTGACATTCTTTTTTTAGATTGGCTTACTTTTTCTTTTTGATTTTGTATGGATTTTTTTAGTTTTTTTAATTCACTATATTGTTTGTCTTGTGATTTACCTAAAAAATCCATATTTGTAAGATACTCATTCATTGCTTTTGAAAAAGAAGTTTTAAACGAAAAAATATGACTGTTTTTTAAAATAACAGTAGCTTGGGTCAAAGAATCTAAAAGTTCTCTATCATGGCTAACAAGTATTCCAATTCCTTTGAAGGCTTTAAGTGCTTCTAAAACTATCTTTTTACTTTTTACATCTAAATGATTCGTAGGCTCATCCACTAGTAACACATCTGGTTCTACAAAAATAGCAAGTGCTATTTGCATTCTTTTTTTCTCACCAAAAGAAAGCGTATCCCACTGATATAACCATTCATCATTAATATTTAACATATCTCTTATTTTAAAGGCTTTACTGGTGTATGTCATCATAAAATCTTCTAAGTTAGGAGGAATTTCTTCTGTACTTTGTACACAGTAATGTGTTAAATCATTGCCTGTTATACTTCCCTCATCTGCTTTTTCTTCTTTAGCAATGAGTTTTAAAAGTGTGCTTTTTCCTGATCCATTAGCCCCAACAATACAGCACCATCCCTGCTCAAATTCTAAATTTAAATTTTCAAAAATAGACAGTACAGAGTTTTTATACTTAAAGTGTAGATTTTTAATTGTTAAATGTCGCAAAAGTATATTCCTTGGAGATCATAAAGATTTAAGAAGTTCTTACCTATTATACCTAATTAAAAAAGAGGCAAATTAATTAACCAATGATTATAATTTTATTTATATTTCATTTTTATTTACAATTGAATTATATTCTTTTGAATAAAAAAAGTCTCCGCTAAACAATTGTTCAAGATAATCATTAAACCAGTCTTTTAAACTTAAGCTTACTAACTCTCTTTCTTCATAATCATGCCAAAGAGTGATAATTTGGGCACTTATTCCAGAACTTGTAGGATCTAAGTCAATACAATAATGATCCCCTGAACCATTAGATGAAAAAGGTATCCATTTTTTGTTCCACAAAACATCTTTAATTCCTTCGTCTGAAATAGCAGGTTTTTGGGGAAAAGTATTAGTTTGTGAGAATCTATTCCAATTATTCCATGCATCAATAATTCCATGTGTTGATAAAAACTCTTGAGAATCAAAAAGCCAAGCAGCCTCCCCTTTTTGTCCATTATGTATTTTAAGTAGACAAATTAAATCATTAGGCAAAACAAGCCCAAGAGTATCTGATAATTCTTTTATTTCCTCATTACTTGCAGGAGGATTTAAATCATCTAGTCCTTCTTTATAATTAGCCCTAAGCCATTCTTTAAATCGATCAAATTCTTTTTGCATAAGAACTCCTTATTGCCTAATATATTATAAATAATTTAAAAGAAAGTTAAATTAACACTTTAAAAAAGATCTTTTAACGATTCTCTAATATCTAAAAATTCATCAAGGTGTTCAAAAAATATATCTACGAGTTTTGGATCAAAGTGTTCTCCACGTTCTTTTTTAAATAAAGTAAAAATACGATCATCGCTCCAAGCTTTTTTATAACATCTCTCACTTCCTAAAGCATCAAAAACATCTGCTAAAGCAGTAATCCTTCCGTAAATATGAATTTTTTCACCTTTTAATGCCTGGGGATAACCTTTTCCATTGTATTTTTCATGATGTTCATAAGCAATAGTTGCTGCGCACTTAAGCAGAGGTCTGCTTGAATGTTTTAACATTTCATAACCAATAAGAACATGAGTATCCATGATTATTCTCTCAGCATCAGTAAAAGATCCCGGTTTATTTAACACCAAATCAGGAATAGCGACTTTCCCTATGTCATGCATCGGACTGGCTTGGTGAATCATTTCTGCATCTTTTTCATTTAATCCATAATATAAGGCTAAAAGTTTTGAATATTTAGCAACTCTTTTTACATGATTGCCAGTCTCTTTTGAACGACTTTCCCCTATAGCTCCCATAGTAAAAATAACTTCTCTTTGCGTTTCTTCTATCTCTTTTCCCAATGATTGCACTTCTTTAAGCTTATCTTGCAATTGGTCGTAATCTTGTTTTTGTCGTTTATCACTACGTGCCATAATTTTTTCACGTCGTTCGATGTCTTTTATAAGGTTATTAGTTGTTGAGAGAAAGTCTGCTTGCAAAGATTTTATTTCTAATATATGTTTGTTATCTGTTAATGTATTCATAATATTTATCTTTTAACTTTTTAAGTAAGTTTTATTTTCAATTAATTGAATATTTAAAGATTTAAAACTATCTTGAAAATCTTCACCATCTTCTTTTGAACTATCATCGTCTTGATTATATAACCAATTAATATTTACCTCTATTTCACTTTGGCTCTGCACAAAAATATCAATTAAATCAAACATATCAAACAGTGCTTTGGAACTACTTGAATTAAAATAAGTTAAATTGAAGTTGAATATTATATTTTTCAATCTTTTATTAGACTCATCTTTGAAAAAAGTTTCTAAAGAGCTTAACAGTTGTTTATAAAATTCAAAGGTATTTTCAGAGTATGATTTACCTTCTACACTGAAAATTCCATTTTGAAAATCAAAATTTATTTCTGGTGTATGCAAGGTCTTTTCTATAAATATTGTCTTGTATTTCATTGTTTTTCCTTCAGATTTATTTATTTGTACAGTAATTTCCAGCCTTGATAAGTTATCTTCTAATCTTTTGATTTCATAAGAAATATTATCAGACTTTCTTGCCAATTGATATAAGCCGATTCCTCCACCATTTTCATGTGAAGTTTCACCACTTTTACGTAGTTCATTATATTTTTTAGTAATTTCTTCTTTATTTAATTCGCATATATTTAATAATATATGTTCAATTTTTAAAAGTGTTTTATTATCAATATTATTTATTGCAGTAATATAATAGTTCTTTTCATCCTGCCTAATAAGAATTTTCTCACTATCATAATTATTGATATAATCTCTTTTAGAATATTTCATTACATTTTGAGATAGTTCTATAAAAACGATATATAGTCTTCTTGATATTGTCTGACTTTCATTAATGTCTTTTAGTTGAACTTCTAATGCTTTTATTAAGGATAAAATTATGGCTTGAGAAAAATAACCGCTGTATCCCATAAATAAAGTAGTATTTTTTATATTACTCATTATTTTTTTCTCCTGCTTCCTTTAATACATTTTTCTTAATTTCTAAGCCAATAAAACATATATCATCCACTACTTCATAATTTCCTCTATACGCATCAAGAATTGATGTATAAATATTTTTTTGGTCTTTAAATGTTTTATGATGATTTTCAGAAATCATCTCTAATAATCTTTTTTTACCAAATCTTAGCTCTTTTTTTTCGCTAATTGTGTCTACCACTCCATCTGTAGCTAAATAAACCTTTACGTCTTTTTCAAAAGTAATTAACGTTTCTTCATACTCATAGTCATATTTACAAGAGGGGTAACCAACGGAATAACGATTTGAGCTAATCCATTTTACGCAGTTTTTTTCATCTAGCATAATTAAATTCATCATTGCCCCTGCATATTTTAATAGCCCAGCCTTTTTATCAATATACAAAATTCCTCCATCAAATCCTGCATTTGATTTTGATGTGTTATTGTATTGTTGTAAAATATCTTTAATTCTTCTATTAAAATATCCAAGAATTTTTCCTGGGGAGATTTCCATTTCCCTGGCATTGAGTTTATTAATAAGTTCATGTTGAATTGATTTAACAATCATTGTCACAAATGCTCCTGAAATACTATGGCCTGTACAATCAATACACATTACAAGGGACTTATTTTCATCCTTCCTTAAAACATCTATAAAATAAATATCTCCACCCACTTTACTTTTGGGTTTCCAAGTAAGGAAACCATCAGCATATAAGATAGGAAGGAGTGCTTTATGTGGTCTGATTGCATCTTGTAAAAGACTTGAATAATTCATTGCATCTGTTAGGTTTTTATTAATTCTAAGCAGTTGCTCATTGGCATAATCAAGCTCTGCAGTTCTTTGTAGAATTTTAGATTGAAGATTTTTATTATAATCAACAATAGTATTTGAAAACTTGTTAAAAGTTGTTATCAAGTCTCCAATTTCATCATTTTTATCTTTTTCATATTCTTTATAGTCTTCTAAATGATTCGTATTTATATAGGATAAGTAGGATGATAATTTAGAAATTCTTGTTAGTGGGTTTAAGATACCTCTAATTATATAGAACATTACAATAGAGTAACCAAGAAGAATAATTAAAGATAAATATAAAAGTTTATTTGTTAAATCGGAATACTTATCTTCTGTTTTTTTGGTTAAATCACTTTGAATTAAATTAATAATATCTAATATGTTTTGACCAATTTCTTTTCCATGTCCTCTTGTTAATTTATCTGCATTAAGATAATCAAAATTATCATAAACATAAACATCAACAGATTTATAATACTTCTGCATTAAAAAAATATGGCTTTGTTTAATTTTATGCAAAGCTAATGTATATTTATTAAAGAGTGGGTCTTTAAATAAAATATCCATTTCTTTATAAATTTGTTCAGATGATTTTTCTATTTCTTTAGAGTATTTATCTAAATCTTTTTTTATAAAACCTCTTATAAAAAGGTTTTTTCTATTCTTCGCTTGTTTGGAGTAATCAATATAAATAGATTCCATTCTTTGTTTAACAACAAGTATTTCTGCTGTATTTTTTTTAATACTACTAAAACTGCCACTTACATAATAAATAAGCCCAGGAAAACTAAAAAAAAGAACTACCGTTAAAGGTATAATAACCTTTAACGACGTTTTTTTGATACTATTATATTTTTTCATTTCTAAAACCTTAAGTTTCTAACTTACTATTAAGTAAAATAAGTTTTTTTATCCATGTCCCATGTAAATTACAGACAGAAGAAACATTAATATTGTCAAGGGTATCTTTTGATTTTGCACTTATTTCAAGTAATAATAAGATGTCAAATAATTTAAAATTTTTTTTTCTTGTCATTATTGTTTCTTTTTGCTTCTTTTTCTTTTTTTCCTTTTTCTTCGTTTGCTTTTACTTTTACTTTTTTTCCAAAAATATCTTATTAGCAGAATTAGTCCACTTATAAAAGAAAGAATAAATATGAATTGAACACTTAAAAACACTCCCCAACTCATCCATTTAAAATTTTTATTCTCAAAGAATCGCCCTTCGTGTATATCTTCAATCCAATCAGTATATCTAGGGATTGCTCTTTGAACTTCTCCCGTAACAGAATTAATTCTGACCTCATAACCTACATCATGTTTGTTATAAACCCGTGCGACCATATGACCACTGCGTGGATAAGTATAAACTCTCCAGACATCTTTCCATGACTTAATATTTGCTTCTTTTGCAGCCTCATTGTTTTTTAGAATTTTCAAGAACTCTGGTATTTCAATCTTAGGAACAATAACTGCTGCTGTTTTCATTTGTTTATATTCATCATTTGGAGAAAAAGATTCAGGTAAATAGTGTTTTGCTTGTAAAACTAAACCACTAAGTGCCGTTATTAATAGAGGTAAAACGATAATAGGTGTTAGCCAAAGATGTAGGCCTCTTGCACTTAATAAACTTTTCCATCCTATAGTTTTCATCTTTTTAAGCCATAAATAAACTCCACTAATAATTAAAAAAATAAAAATAAAGCCAGAAACTAAAAAATAATAAGTTAAATCAAACGTACTTTTTTCATTCATATTCTGATTGGGGCCAACCATTTCGCCGGCATGTAATCTTGAAATCCAATCATAGTTTCTTTTTGAAACTACTTCAACCTCACCAGTAACAGTATTAACTTGTGCTTCCATTAGATTATTTGCTTTTACTTTAACCATGGATTTTTTTGGACGCCAATCTAGGTGATAAATATCATCCCAAGATTTTACACCCATCTTAGGTTCAGCAATAACCGCCCTTAAAATCTCTTCGTGTGTTAAAAGGTGTTGATATTTAAGCTTTTTTCCCTGCTCGTTTTTTGCACTTAATCCACTTGGCATTACAATTGGAGCATCTCTTCGTATTTTCATAAAATAGCCAGTTGAAAAAAATATCACTATTGCAAATAAACTAATTACTGATCCCCAAATATGCCATAACCTCATTATTCTATTCATACTAGTCCACCTAAATTATTATTTTATTAATTATTATATTATATTGTAGTATTACCACATAATTATTATAAAACACTGAAAATATCAATAAAGTATTGATATTTTACATCAATAAGAATACAAATCCCTTCTTATTTGTGAAATAYTAATAAAGAAAAAAACTGTTAATAAAATAAAAACAACTAATAAAATAAAAATATAATCCATTACTTTATTAAAATTAATTRACATCTTTTTTTATTTAATTCTAAATAAAAACTRARAAAATAAYTTAYAACTTATTTACRMAATAGWCTTGTAATTRCATTTRCCAARAAACAAGGTAACAAAATAATTTAAAAAACTCAATGCAATAAAAYYAGTAATTCATAATTTTATTAATTATTAATAAGTTTTTAATAAGTTTTTAATTGCAATATATATACTTTATAAATAAACTTATCATATAATTATTCTTAATCAGTAAATTCTCATTAGAAATACAAAATTTAAAATTTTAAGATAACAAGAGTATTAAACTATAATAAAACTGCAGTATCGAAAGAAACAATAGAATGACTATTGTATCCTCGTGTACAAAGAGATATAAATAGTATTAAGAGATAAGAATAAGAGAAAATAGAAAGAAGATTTAAAAAAGATAAAATAGTTATAATCACTAATAAAACCCTATATAAAAACCAAAACAATAATAAAAAGGTTTACGAATATCTTAGGAATAAAATAAATGATACTTTTGAAATTTTTATTTATCGTTAAGCATTGACTTAGCAAGCCCATATTCTTTCATGAATCTTTTGACTATAACTTCTATAGTCTCAATTTTATTTGAAAACTCAATGGAAGGCCCAGCACACCATATAGTTTTATAAGTAGCAGAGAAAGCCGCTGTTTCAATGAGCTTCATACCTTTATAATAGGTCAGCATTTTAAGGTGTTTTTTTAAATATTTATTTTTCATTAATAACTTTTCTAAAAAATTTAGTTCTTTTCCAATTTTTTGTTGGTAAGGAGTATTAATAACAGTACAAGGAGTGCCTGATATTTTTGAACTTAAAATAATATCATTAGCACCATAGTGAAGTACTGCTTCTTTATAATCTTGATGTACAATAGCTTCTTCGCATCTTATAAAAGGACTACCAATTGAGCACCCTTGTGCCCCTAAACTAAGCATGGAAAGAATACCTGAACCAGTTCCAACTCCACCTGCTGCTATGATAGGGATTTTAATATGCTCTTTTAATAAAGGAATTAAAATTGATGCAGGTATATTTCCCCTATGTCCTCCAGCCCCAGAATTTACAGCAATAATCGCATCTGCACCTAGCGCTTCAACTTTTTTTGCATACTTAAGTTCCGTTACATCACAAATAATACGTACTCCTTTAGAAGCAAGTTTATCAATAGTCTCTTTGGGATTACCCAAAGAAGTAATGACAAAAGAAGGAGGATATTTTTCTAAAAGTATAAGATGCTCTTTCAAAAATACATTAGAAGCATTAACAATAAGGTTAATGCCATAAGCCCCAGAACAATTTTTGTCTAAATCAATAAGTGCCTCTTCAAAAGCCTTGAGCGTTCTAAAATTTAAAGAAGGAATACATCCCATTATTCCAGCTTCTGATGCTTTAATAAGCATAGAGGTATTTGAAACAAGAAACATAGGAGCTAAAATTATTGGGAACTTTATTCCAAAAGTACTAGTAAGCCATGTATTCATTTTATACCTTTACTAACAGTTGTCATTTATCAAGCTAAAATTTGTTTATTTTAAGATACATAATTATAACATCTTAATTTCAAGAAGCTTATCAATTAAAAAAGTAGCTAAATTTACTTGACTTAATATTTTTTTGAGGTTATAATACCAGCTGGTATTTAATTATCCTTAAATAAAAAAGTATTTTATTTAACAATAATTAGAAGATATAATATGGGCATTTGCCTTAAACAAAAATAACAAGGATCTAATTTTGAAAATAAATTTATTTAACCCTTTTAAACTAAATAATACAATTGAGTTACAAAACCGCGTAATAATGGCTCCATTAACACGTTGCATGGCAGATGATGATTTAGTTCCAACTCAAGCTATGGCAGATTATTATGCGAAACGTGCAGATGCTGGCTTAATTATTTCAGAAGCAACTATTATTAGAGCGGATGGGCAAGGTTACCCAAATACTCCAGGAATATACTCAAAAGCACAAATTGAGGGTTGGAAAAAAGTCACAGATGCTGTGCATAAAAATGGAGGTAAAATATTTTCTCAAATCTGGCATGTAGGTCGTGTTGCTCATCCTTTTTTTACAAATAGCGATGTTTTAGCACCTTCTGCAGTTGCAACAGAAGGTTCTGTTCCTAGAATGAGAAATTTAACCTATCAAACGCCAAAAGCACTTCAACTTGAAGATATTAAAACCTTAGTTAAAGATTACGCAAAAGCTTCTATAAATGCTATTGAGGCAGGTTTTGATGGGGTAGAAATACACGGAGCAAATGGTTATTTAATTGATCAGTTTTTACATCACGAAGCGAATGTCAGAGAAGACGAATATGGTCAAACACCCCAAAATATGTCCCGTTTTGCATTAGAAGTTGTAGATGCAGTAATTGATGCTATTGGTTCACATAGAACAGCTTTAAGATTAAGTCCTGCTGGATACTTTAATATGAAAGAAGACAATAGAGATAAAGCTGTTTTTGATTATTTATTAGAAGCATTGCAAAACAAAAACTTAGTCTATTTACATGCTGGAATTTTTGATGATTCAATGCGTTTTGATTCGCTGGAAGGCAAGAACTTTTCAGAATACTTAAGAGAAGGATATAAAGGAACGTTAGTTGGAGTTGGAGCTTATACTTATAAAAGTGCAAAAGATTCAATTAATGAAAAAGCTTTCGATTTAATAGCAATTGGACGTCCTTTTATTGCAAACCCTGATTATATGTATAAAATAAAAAATGATATAGAAGTTTTAGAGTATAAAGAAGAAATGTTAAATCAATTAATCTAAGCGTTAAGAAAGAATAGAAAAAGACAAGGTTAATATTTCTTTGACTTTTTTTTCTTCTTTCCCTTGCATAAGTAATAATGCTGCATTATTTATTTGTGTATTAAGATAGTCAACTGCAAGTTCTGTTGTAATATTAGTTTTTAATTGGCCTTTTTCTTTTGCATTTAAAATACATTCTTCATAAGCTTGTAAAAATTTATTTTGCATTGAAAGAATTTGTTTTTTCGTTTTTGGTCCCATATTTATTTTTGAATCTTGTAGTTTTACTAAAAGGCAGCCCTTTGCAGCTTTCTTATCTTCTTTTTTTGAAGTTACATAAATTACTATTTTTTCAAGTATTTGTTTAAAACTTTCATCAAGAGCCAATATTTGTAATAAACCAGTAGAAATATCTTTTTCATATTTTAAAAGTACGGCTTCAAGTAAACCGTCTTCATTTCCAAATTCTCTGTAAATTCCTGGTTTAGAAACATTTACACGTCTACAAATTTCATTTAAAGAGATACTGTTTTTTTCATCCAACCAATATTCAAGCATAGCGATATCTACTGTTTCTTTGCAGTCTAAGGTTTTGGGTCGTCCTCTCACACTTTTACCTGTTGTAGTTTCATTCATATTCTTACCTCTAAATCTATAGGACTTTAATTGTACTAATTATACTTAAATTTAACTAATTGCCGCTAGCACCCTCTTCTTAAAACTTATTTAATATTCTCTTTAAATTTTAGAGCCAAGAATATTAATAAAAAGCTATGCAGCCTATTCTCTTTATCTAATTGTTTAATCAAAAAATATAATTGCACAGCCCTGTATAAAAAGATATAGAAGCCATTATTTTTTCTTTAAATCTTTATATGCAGCTGGTATATTTAACTTAGGATGTACCCAACCAAATAATGCATATCCTTTAAATTCTTCCATACTTACTTTTTTCACTGTTTCTTCTAAACTAAGGCCCTCTTTAATAGCTTTTGATACTTCATCTTTTATAGTTTGCAAATAGTTTATATGCCATTTAAGATCTTCTTTTTGCATAATACTTCCATGTCCAGGTATTATTTTGGCATCCTTTGGTAAAAATGCATATACTTTTTTTAAACTTGAAAGAGTTTCTACTAGATGTCCATCTAATAACCAAGGGACTGAAGGTTTAAAAGTAATAATTGGATTTCCAGTCCATAGCACTTTGGAGTCTGGCAACCAAATGAATAAATCTCCTCCCGTTTGAGCAAAACCAAAATCAATAATTTCAACTATTCTATTTCCCAAATCTATACTCATGCTTGAGTTCTCTTGTATCAAAATATCAGGGAGCGTAGGAACTATTTCTTCAATTCCTCTGTTTTTTCCAAAAGTATTAATCATAAATTTTTTATCATTTTCAAAATGTTTTGCAATATAGTTTTTAGCATTTTGATGTTGTATGATTATAGTATTTTTGTTTAAATACATGTTCCCATAAGAATGATCTCCATGAAAACTGGTGTTTACGGCATATAAAACTCTTTTATTACTTGCCTCTTTTATTAGTTGCTGTACTTGTTTGTGTAAACGTTTGTTAATCATGGTTTCAATTAGGAAAATTCCCTTATTCCCAATAATAAAACCACCACTCGTAGCAACTGCTAAGCCTTTTTTTTCTAATTCTTTCGCATTTGTAGGATAATAAGCATATACACCAGAAGTAATTTTTTCCGATTTTAAAATGACTTTATTGGCATCCCAAACAGGCTCCGTTGCAAGCACGAATCCAGAAATAAAAAGAAACAAAACAATAAATATTTTTTTATTCAAATGTAACATAACAATTCCTTTAATAATTTTATATATTATAAAGATATTCTATTAAAAGAATCTAAGTTAAAATAATAAATATTTTTATTTTATAATTCACGTTTATTTCTCCTGCCTTTTTCTACTATTCTAATTAATTTTAATAGTTAATAATTGCATTTGTAAGCTTTTCCAATAGCAGTTGTATTTGTGGTTCCTAAAGAATAAAACTTATTTGTATTTTTCATATCTTGAATATATACAATATTAGCACCTAGTATATGGGCTTCATTTCTAAGTTCATTTCGTGCACCTACAACTAAATCCTTATTAGAAGTAAAATCCCCAGTAAACCAATTTCCTTGTGAACCAATAATTTCTCCTAAAAACTTACAATTTTTCATATTTGGTTTTTCATTAACTATTTCAATAATACTAGCTTCTTTTGAAACTTGTTTTGCAGCACATCCTCCTAATCCAATTATTAATAAGCTAAGAATACTAAAGCCCAATACTTTTTTCATTATTCAATCTCCAATTATTTCTATATATTTATCTAAATTATATGATTTTTTTATGTGGAGATTATGGGATTATTAGATATTCCCAGCCTAATATGTTTATTTGAAGTACTTGATTATTCTTTAAAAGTTTAAAAAAGAGGAGTCCATCTTAAGTTTTGAAGTAAGAAGTGTTTATCTATAATTTAAAGTTAAACTTTAAACCTCGGGGTGTAATGTTAATTATTACAGCTTATAACTATTTGTTGTTATAAAAGAGGCAAAATTTCAATAGTAACAATACATTCTTTGGGTGGAGTTTTATTAATATAAATGTATTATATGCCAATAAAATAACAGTATTAAAAAGGATTACTTATGTCTCTTAATTTAACCAAAATTGCCCCTTTTTTATTTGTATGGTTGTGGAGTACTGGTTTTATTGGAGCTAAGTACGGTCTGCCTTATATAGAGCCTTTTTTCATGCTCTTTATACGCTTTTGTTTCGTTATTCTTATTTTTTTAATTTTAATTAGAATTTACAAAGCAAAATGGTTAAATCAAACCCAAAGCCTGCAGCAAGTATTTATTGGCACATTAATTCATGGTGGTTATTTAGGTGGCGTGTTTTTTGCTATTAAACTGGGGGTTCCTGCAGGTATAACAGCCATTATTGTGGGACTTCAGCCAATTGTCACTAGTGTAATTGGCTATTTATTCTTAAATCAATCTTTAAATGGTAAACAAGCTATTGGTCTCTTATTGGGTTTTATTGGTGTTTCTTTGGTCATACTAGAAAAAGCAAGTATCGACACACAAAATATGAATGCATTAGGTTTGATTGCTTGTTTTATCGCACTTATTTGTATCTCTTTAGGTACTGTATTACAGAAGAAATTAGCAGGAAATGTTTCTTTATTAACAGGATCTTTTTATCAATATATAGGTGCAATTATTATAGTTGCATTAATAACATTTAGTTTGGAGAAACAAATTGTAGTTTACACGAGTGAATTATTTATAGCAATGGCTTGGTTGGTTATTGGTTTATCTGTGTTTGCAGTTTTATTATTATTGTATATGATTAAAGAAGGAGAAGTCGCTAAAGTGACCAGTTATTTTTACCTAGTTCCTCCAGCTGCCGTTATTCAAAGTTGGTTACTTTTTGATGAACGATTAGGTGCTTTGGCAATTATTGGCTCTATTCTTACCGTAGTGGGAGTTGTTTTTGTGGTTAAAAGCAAAAAGGCAAAATAAGTATAAAATAAACACTGCATTAAGCTTATAAAAAAAGAAATAGAAAAAAATAAAGCTGGTTATTCCTTTTATACAGAATGTAGTTTATGTTTATTATAAAAAGATAGCTATGATATAATTGCGCATCAAAATAGTGATAATAAAGAGAATAAATGAATGTAAGTAAATTAAAAGATTTAGAAAAAGAGTTTTTATACAGGTATCCAAAAGGTTTTAAAGACGAAACTTGTTTTCCAAAAATAAAAAAGTTTAATCCTAAAAAATTAGAAGAGTTTGCCAAAGAAACGCTCAAAAAAGAGAACTTCTCAAATCCAAATTTACTTATAGAAGGCTTTGTAAAAACAATCCAAAAATCAGTTATGGTTTCACTATTTGATAAAATAAAATTAAAAGATGCTATTTCTTCTTTAAACTCATATGAGAAAGATATGTTAAGTATAGAAATATATGAGCTTTTATATGGTAATAAAAAAGAAGGTTTTGAAGGTTTAGTAGAATTTCTAGCCCCATATAAACTGGCAAAATGGACTATTATAAGCCTAACTCCTTATAGTATAAACAGACATAAGGAGTATTTTATCAAACCAACCACTACGAAAATGGTAATCAAATATTTTGAACTAAAAGAATTAATATATTCACCAAAACCCAGTTTTGAGTTTTATGAAAACTATTCTAACACCTTAGATAAAATGAAAACAAATTTACATGATTCACTTACTTTTGACAATGTAGCTTTTACAAGCTTTTTAAAAGTAGCTATAGAGTTTTATGAGGCTTGATATATATCAAGAATCACTTTTTGATTTTTAAGTAATTAGTATATCAAAAAAGTGCATTTCCTAACTCTAAAATTTTACTTTCTAAAAAAATTTAAAATAAAAACAAATCAAAAAGTCCCTCCAAAACATCGAGCTTAAATCAATAAAAATTGATAATTAATGACTAAATTATTTTCTAATATTGATTTTAGTTATTAAAATTATTATTAATTAAGTTTTTATGGGTAAACTCCTTTTTRATTTTAAACCTAAGGAAAAAAATGAATTACAAAAAGATTAATACCAAAATACACTATTGGGCTTCTTCTATAATAATTATTCCCTTTCTAATTGTATTAGTTAGTGGAATATTTTTACAAGTAAAAAAAGAGTTTGCATGGATACAACCAAAAACAGTAAAAACAAAATACAGAGATTTAACGCTTAGTTTTGATCAAATTCTAAAAGCTGCAATGAGTGTAGAAGAAGTGGGTATTAAATCTTGGAAAGATATTAAATTACTTGATGTGAGACCTGGAAAGGGAATAACAAAAATTAGAGCTAAAAGTTCTTGGGAAATTCAAATTCATAATGAAACAGGAGAAGTATTAGCAGTCAACTACAGAAGATCAGATTTTTTTGAATCATTACATGATGGATCATGGTTTCATGACAAYGCAAAACTTGGTATTTTYTTACCTTCWGCTATTATTATGYTGATWATGTCTTTAACCGGTTTATATTTATTTTTTAAATTATTGCCYGCTAAATTAGGTCGAAAAAAGAAAAAAGCAAAGAAAGAAAAAATTACAGTTTAAATAACTTWRCATAATTAGCACCTTTGGAGAAAACAACATTCATTTMTTCAAATAAAAATGTTTAATGAAGACTCCTTCTTMAAAGGTGTAATTTTAATATATATTAATCAANMWAAGTTACGAAAYCWYATAATCAAAAACAAGTATATCCTCAATCATAGGTAAAAATACTTCTTTTAAACGTTCATGTKMAGRATGTGRRAAATAGTTTTCTCTGGTTTTYTCATCTTTAAAACTCATTACAATACTGTGMGTATAATTTTTATTTAAATTTTCAGGACTATTGTTTAGGCCCCACTCTACATTASTRACACCTTCTATTTTATTGGGGATACCTTCAAATATTATTCTTAAGTYWCTTAATTCCTCTAAGCTAACAAAATTTTTAAACTCTATTAATAACATATGTTTTATCATRCTTTTCCTTCTGCTTTAAATATATTWATWTTAAGNTWAAAAAGCTAAATCTCTATRCTTTTAGGTTCTCCTAAATAATAGCCTTGAGAATAAGTGATACCCAGTTTTTTTACCTTTTCTAAAACACTTTTAGAATGAACAAACTCTGCAACTGTYTSWATATTYTGTTTTTTTGCAAAAGTAATGATWAGTTCTGTTATAAGTAAAGACTGTTCACASGTATCAATATTTTTAATAAACGAGCCATCTATTTTAATAAAATCAACRTTGAGTTTCAKCAGGTATTCAAAATTTGAATATCCAGTTCCAAAGTCATCAATAGCAATCYTACAACCCAMRGCTTGCATCTCTTTAATAAATAAAGACACTTCTTCAAAGTTATCTATTCCTTCACTCTCYACAATTTCAAAGATYACACGTTTKGCAATATCACGRTTTTCTAATTTTTTATTAATAAAARYRATRGTYTCTTTATTCATAATGTCATCAAGYGTTAGATTTATTGAAAACTCTGCTTTTGAGTCTTTAAAATACTCAAAAGATTTTTCTATCACAATTCTTGTTAACTGGTGGTATAATTTGAGTTTCTTAGAGAGYTCTAAGAAATGRAAAGGAGARATTATYTCTGCTTTTTCATTCTTCAAWCGAATAAGGCATTCATAYTTTTCATCTAAGGGATTATTGTTGTTAATWATGGGCTGAATAAAAACGAGTATTCTATTATTTGCRATRGCATCTTTTAATATTTGTGTCCATTTTACATTATTTTGGTAGTTTATTTCAACATTATCTTCTTTTCGATATACAAAAAGTCTTTGTTGTTTGTTTTTTGCAATCTTAAGTGCTGTATTGGCATTAATTAATACTTTGTCGATTGTTAATGAAACGCCTGAAGTAATAGAAACAATAATATTGTTATTTTCTATAATAAAGGGTTCTTTTTCTATTTCTTCAAGAGCATWATCRCATAAGTCCAAAAAYGCCTTGTCTGARATYTTACTTGAGCTTGTAWATATCCCAAATTCRTCAACTGGTAATTTGTATATARWTATYTCTTTGTTTCCCTCAAATAGTTTTACAAGTAATTGTGCAATTAAAAAAAGMARTCTRTCYGCTATTTKGSTCGAATAACAATGATTTATATCKGTAAACCTRTCAATATTTAACACRGCCAGTTTAGAAGAACYTTTATGTTTTAAAGTATGAACCAACTTYATTCTATTKGGAAGTCCYGTTATAACMTCTTTATAYGCAAKTTCAAGTTCTTCTTCTTTTYTRTATCTTTTAAKAACTTCATCRTCTGCTCTGTTTTGCAAAACAAAGTTTAGRCTTTTYAGTTCTTCTTCTTTTAKTTCTACTTCTTTTTTATAATTWATAAAWATTCTATTAATYGATCTTGARAAGAAAAAAGAAAATAKAAAAACACAWATTGTAAGTGTAAGTGATACMMAAAGAGTATAGTTTATATTYTCTTGCAGTAAATCTTCTTTTTCCTGTGTTTTATCAAGTATCCGCTGTTCAACAACGTCCATATATCCACCAATTGCAATTATCCAATTCCACTCTTTTACATAATAAACAAAAGCAGTTTTTTCCTTTTGAACTGTTTCCCCAGGTTTTGTCCAAAAATAAGACAAATAACTGCCTTTGGGATTTTTCTTTCCCGTTTTTATTAAGCTCTCTGCAATACTTAGTCCATTAACATCCTTTAAAGAAGAAGTATTAGAACCTTTTTTTAATACAGGGTGAGAGATAATATTGCTCTTATCATCTAGAATATAGATATAACCATTATCTTGCGCAATAATATTTTCAATATAATTTAAGGTACTTTTTTTTAGTAAAGCTTTATCATTTTTGAAGTCTGAGTGTTTGATGAAACTCAATACTTCATGTATTTTACCTTTGAGTATTTGTTTTTCATTCAGTATATAATTTTTTCTAATCTCTTTGGTCTCTTTCTTTAATGCATTGTATTCATTATCAATTATAAAAGAAGTAAATATTAGGGTAGATATAAGAATCCCTATAAAGGGGATACTGAATATTAGTTTTGGGATATTTTTTTCAGTAAACATGTTTGTCCAATAATTTATTTATTTATTAGTTTGTTTAGTAGCATAACATATTAATAATAAATTTTGTTTTCAAAATAGCAAAGTTGACATTCTACACCAAAAGAATTTTTTTTGATTAAAAAAATTCTTTCAAGGAAACTTAATTTTACTTTTTTTCTCATAAGAATAGGACTTAGACCTTTTCTCTAACTTCAAAGATATTCCCGCGATCGGATCTTTTTTTGAATACTAATAAAGAACCAAAACCCGATAATAATATTAATAATAAACCAATTGTAGAAGAGACATCAGGGATATCACCAAAAACTACTATTCCAAATATAGCACCATATAGGAGCTGACTATACACTAGAGGGGCAATTAAACTGGCATCTGCCATTCTGTTAGCAATAACCAACAAATAATTACCTGCAGCAGAAAAAACAGCACTTCCTATCAATAAAAAAGAGATATTTACATCAAAGTTTGGAATTTCAATATCATTTAAAATTCCAAAAGGAGTCAAAATTATAGAACCTATACAAAGTTGAGAAAAAAGAAGGAATCTTGGTCTAAAATCAGATGCAATCATTTTTGTAGAAGCAAGATATGCCCCATAACAAGTTCCGGCCAAAAGAGATAGTACCATTCCTGTGCTTGCGCCAAATCCTGGCTTTACGACTATTATAACACCAATAAAACCAAGTATTAATAATCCTGTTTGAAGTCGTGAGGGTTTTTCTTTAAGAAGTACAACCGCTAAAACATAAGAAATAATAGGTCCTATGAAAAAGCCGCCCAAAACATTCGCAATAGGTTCGGTTTTCAAAGCRGAGATTATAAAAAATATTGCCCCMGTAATRAARGYAGCTCGCATTATGACTTTTGCTTCAAGMAGAAACTTTAACTCAGAAACTTTAAGCCCAGAAAAAGGTAAAATAATAAGAGTAGCAATGAGAAACCTTGACCAAGCTACAATAAAAGGCTCAACTCCACTTGTAGTAAGAACTTTACCAATAGTATCTCCCATTACAACAAATAAAACAGCAAAAAGTACCACTATTATTAATTTAGTCGTTTCGCCCAGTGCATTTATCAAAATAATATCCCTTAATTTAGTCAATTTTTCAGAATTATATCTGAATTATTTTAAGAACAATATACTGATGTTACAGGCTACTTTMTCRAGACTATTTAATTATTATWATACTTAAACTAAATACTGCCTRTATCTGAATACTAAAATAAAGTTAATTAGKTTTATAGCTAAATATATTAAAAAGTGRAGAKTTNTCAAGGATATAATTTTAAGMTCTATTATCAAATGYTTTTGTAAAAANGACATAAAAAAAGGAACACCTAAAMGGTATTCCTTTTTTAAATTTCGGTTCAGGAGAGAAATGAAATTTTGCAATAAWTWTGTTWAAGAMKTAAGTTRGTTCGCGTCAACTTAWTTCTTRWTATTGTTTTAGTTTATTCTTGTAGCAAATGTTTTACCATATTCATTACGAACAATCATACTTGATTTGTCCCCAACGTTAAYATTTTKRGMYCCWGAGATAAATGTATAYTTATCTACTAATACTTCTTTTCCATCAATTGCCCAAATACCATAKSYACCATTTGCAGGTTTTTTAGTAATTGTTCCACTTACATTTRWACTTAAWCCWCGCTCAATAACTGTACCTTCATTTTGAGAAAGTTGAACTTSTCCTGCTACTRCTGATAATGGTAAAAGCAATGCGCTTAAACCTAATAATGTTTTTGTAATTTTCTTCATTTTTTGTGTCCTTGTAATTTTTATGCAGAATTATATACTATTCTGACATATTTGTCAAGTAC
>NVWN01000008.1 GCA_002733685.1 Arcobacter sp.
GAGTGAGACTTTTTTCTTAGCATTATCATTAGAGAACATCATTGCCCCACAAATACTTCTTACACTTGATTCTGGAAGTCGTGGATTTCCTACATATATTTCATCCATTACTGTGTTTTTTGGGTTAAGATGGGCTATATTGGTTTGTCCAAAGTGTGCAAATGAAGAGCTTACATGAAAATCAACACTTCCTATTTGCTGTTGTAACTCGCCTGCAATAGTATTTAATAAAGTAGATTTTCCCTTACCATTTTTTCCAATAATTCCTAATGTTTCACCTTTTTGTAAAGTAAATGAAATATTTTTAAACAATACTTCATTTTCTTTATAATAAAAACTCAAATCTTTTACATCCAATAAAACTTTTGCAGGAGTAGTTTTTAATTTAAATTCAAAACTCAAACTTGATTCTGAATTTAAATCATCCATTTTTTCCATTTTTTCTAAGATCTTAACCTTAGATTGAGCCAAAGCAGCAGTAGATGCTCTGGTTCTATTTTTAGCAATGAATTCTTCAAGTTCTTTTATCTTTTTATCTTGAGTAATTTTTTGTTTTTCATACAATTCATCATTTAAGGCCAATTGTTTGTAAAACTTATGAGTATCTCCTTTTGTAAGGGATAAAGTCTTTCTTACAATTCCCATGGTATGTGTGGTTATACTGTCCATAAAATTTCTATCATGGGTGATTAATATTACTTCTCCATCAAAACTTCGCAAAAACATTTTTAACCATCGTAAAGAAACAATATCAAGGTAATTCGTAGGCTCATCTAACAATAAAAGATTAGGCTCTGTTAATAAGAGTTTTGCAAGATTAATTCTAATTTGAAATCCCCCTGAAAAAGACAAGGGATCTTTTTGTAAATCTTCTTCTTCAAATCCTAAACCAAAGAGTATTTTTTCAACCTTATATAAAGAAAATTTATCATCTTCACCTAAAGAAAGAGCTGTTTCATCTAAAAGCGTTTTTTCGCTAAAGGATAGATGCTGACGTAGCGTTCCTATTTTATAATTTCTAGGAATATGTACCGCTCCATCATCACTATGCTCTTCTCCTAAAATTAATTTAAATAAAGTAGATTTTCCGCTTCCATTACGACCTACAAGTCCAATTCTATTACCTGCACTTAAACGAAAATTTAAAGAAGAGAACAGTTCTTGTTCCCCATAATTTTTTGATATATTTGTTAGTTCAATCATATAACTCTTTTATGTAATAATATTTTATATCTAAATAAGTTTGGCATTATACGACATACATAGTTATATTATTATTAGAGCAAAGCGCACTTGTATTTTCTTCTGTAATTTTTACTCAAAAAAAGAGTTTTACTTTTTAAATTATTTTCATTAAAACTATTATACTTTGCCAATCTATTAAAATCTTAAAATAAATTGATATTTTTACACTAAATTGGGTAAATAAGTTTTGACCTAAAGAATCTTGACTATTTTAATATATTATTGAAATAAATCAAATTACTCAAGAATAGAATTATTATTATAATTTCATAAATACCTTAAATAGGCTACTTTTAGAGAAAATTATTCTATAAAAAATTATTCTAAATAAAAAAATATTTTTTTATAAATTTAATTGACTTCTTTAAACAATAGTGACATACTTTAAGAGATAGAAAATATATGTAATAAATTATTGATCAGTTTTTTAAATATTACACTTTATACTAAGGAAAATATATGACAAAAAAACAAAAAGACCCTGATATCCAAGCCCCAAACAGAAGAGATTTTTTCAAAAAAACAGCTTTTTTATCCGCTTCCTTAATAGCAAGTTCTAGTATTTTAGCTCCAATAAAAATTACAGCAAGTTCTCTTGATGATCCTGCAATCATAGATCAAGCTTCATGGGGAACAAAACTAGGAGATTTAGTAGATAAAAACCATTATGGTTTGCCCTCCCCTTATGAGCATAATAATGTAAGACGTGTACATGATTTATTAAGCTCAGGGGATAGATACGCAACAGTTTCGATGAGTCCCTTACATCAACAAGAAGGTATTATTACTCCCAATGGTTTGTTTTTTAATAGAAGTCATAGTGGTACAACGCAGGTAGATCCACATAAATTTAGACTTATGATTCATGGTTTATTAGATAAACCACTGGTACTTACCCTAGAAGAGCTAAAACGATATCCAAGTGAAAGCAGAATTCATTTTATAGAATGTCCTGCTAATGGATCTACAGGTTGGAGAGGACCTCAATTTGATAATTTACAATTTGTTAAAGGAATGATGAGTTCAGCTGAATGGACAGGCGTACCTTTAAAAGTTGTTTTAAAAGAACTAGGACTTCATAAAAATGCCAAATGGATGTTAGCAGAAGGAAGCGATAATTCAGAAATGGCAAGAAGTATTCCTATAGAAAAAGTTTTAGATGATGCCATGCTTGTATGGGGACAAAATGGAGAACCATTACGAGCAGAACAAGGTTATCCTGTACGCTTATTACTTCCTGGTTGGGAAGGAAATTTAAATGTCAAATGGTTAAAACGTTTAGAGTTCTCTTCTAAACCTTGGCATTCTAAAGAAGAAACCTCAAAATACACCATGCTTCAAAAAAATGGAAAAGCAATCAATTATTTTTGGCCTATGGAAGTAAATTCTATTATTACCTCTCCTTGTCCAGAAGTTCCTTGGAGCTCTTTAAAAAAAGGAGATATTATAGAAATAACTGGCCTTGCTTGGAGTGGAAGAGGTACAATTAAAACAGTTGATATTTCATTGGATGGGGGTAAAAATTGGATTGAAGCTTCTTTAAAAGGCCTTGTTCTACCTAAGTCGTGGACGCGTTTTTCTTATATTATTAAATGGGATGCAAAAGAAAAAATGCTTCTAAGCAGAGCAATTGATGACTCAGGTCATATACAACCAAGTATAAACAAACTTATAGAAAACGTAGGAGTAGAAGGTATTTATCACAGAAATCCAATTGTAGGTTGGTTTGTGTCAAATAAAGGAGAGGTTAAAAATGCACATGTTCGCTCTTAAACAAAAAAGTTTTGCTTTGATTCTTGGCTCCTGTATGTTGCTGGCTTCTTATACAAGTGCCAGCACAAATGTTGTTCTTAAAAAAAATGTAGATGGTTCAGTGATTTATCCACGAACAAATACGCATTATTCGCTTTATTTATTAAACAAACAAAATATAAGTGAATTCAATCATGGAAGAGCACCCACCCTTAATGAAATAAAAGCATGGAATAAAGATGTTATGCCAGATGGTGAAGGATTACCACAGGGCCAAGGAAGTGTTGAACAAGGAGATGAATTATATTCTGCTCAATGTTTGTCCTGTCATGGTGATTTTGGAGCTGGTGGCAGTGGGTACCCTACTTTAACAGGAGGTCAAGGCAGCTTAAAAAACCAACTTTTACAAGCAGGTGATGAACCTCCAATGAGAACCATTGGTTCATATTGGCCTTATGCAAGTACTTTATTTTGGTACATACAATCCTCAATGCCATTTAATAATCCCAAGAGCCTAAGCAATGATGAAACCTATGCTTTGGTTGCATATTTATTATCTGTTAATGAAATAGAAATTGAGGGTATAGAATTAGAAGATGATTATGTTTTAACAAAAGAAAAGTTTTTAAAAATAAAAATGCCAAATGTTGATGGTTTTTATCCAGTATCGCCAGAACGTTCTGATTTAAAAGAGCAAAGACCTCCTTTAGCACAAGGAACTCGCTGTATGAAAAACTGTAAGAGTTCGAATATCGTTTTTATCAAAAATGAAATCACGGGTTTTGATCCTAAAATTTCTACTATAAAAGATTTGGCAAAAATAAAAAATAAAAGTAAAAATGCTGCAGAAAAAGAAATCTATTCACAAAGCTGTGCGGCATGTCATTCAAATGATGCTTTAGGAGCACCTGTTCTTGGAGACAAAATTGCTTGGAGTGAAGTACTTAAAAAGGGAGTAAAACTGGTATATAAAAATGCTATTGATGGAATCAATGCCATGCCACCACGTGGCGGCAATATGGATTTAAGCGATAAGGATTTAGAAAATCTTATTGATTATATGATTAAAGTAAGTAAATAAAGCAATCAAAGGAGAAAAAATGAAATTAACAAAAAGTATATTAGTGATAAGTTCATTAATAGTTTTTAGTACATCTGGGTTACTTGCAAATGAAATGGATATGGTAAAACAAGGTGAAAAAATATTCATGACTAAAGGTTTAGGAAACTGTCTTGCCTGTCATGATATACAAGGCAAAGAAGTTAATGGTCCTGGAAGTATGGGGCCTAAATTACAATATTTATCTTCTTGGCCAAAAGAAGAGATATATAATAAAATTTATGACCCTTACACCACAAATCCTATTTCAGCTATGCCAGCATTTGGTAAGAATGGTTGGTTAAGCCATGAAGAAATCAACGCTCTTGTAGCATATTTACAAACAATTAAATAAAGGATATATAATGAATAGAAGAATTTTTTTAACACTTGGAATGAGTGCATTTGCTGTTTCACTCCTACCTGTTAATTTAAAAGCAATGAATTTTAGAGAAAGTCAACCTAAGGTTTGGAGCGCAACTAAAGTAGAGCAAGCCATGATAGAACTTTTTGGAACAAGTGATGCTATTGAAAGTAATATGAAAATAAAAGCTCCAGATATCGCAGAAAATGGAGCAGTTATTCCAGTAACTGTATCTACTAAATTAAATGCTTCTAAAGTAGCTATTTTTCAAGATGCAAATCCAGAAAGCACAGTTGCTGTTTTTTCAGTACCTGAAGGTGGAATTATTGATTATTCTGTACGAATTAAACTAGGACAAACAGGTACGGTAACAGTAGTTGCATTAGCAGATGGAAAACTTTATAAAGCCTCAAAACTTGTAAAAGTAACAATTGGTGGTTGTGGTGGGTGATTCCTCCTTAAAATTAGAAATTAATAATAAAAAAAGGAAAAAAAATGGCTAAAAAAACTAGAATTAAAGCAAAACTTAAAAAAGGAATCATCACAGTAAAAGCTATGGCAAAACATGCAATGTTGGGTCACAGAGAAGCTAAAAAAGCTAAAAAAGATGTTAACTTTATTACGTATATGACAGCTACTGTAAATGATAAATTGGTGTATGAAGTATCAACAAGTCAGTTCCTATCAAAAAACCCTTATATTAAATTTAAGTTCAAAGGGGCTGAAAAAGGCGATAAAGTAATTATCTCATGGGTTGATTTAAAAGGTACTACACAAACAAGTATCGGAAAAATTAAATAATTAACATTAAAACTAGAAGGAGATTATATGTTATTAAACATTGTAAAAACAACAACTTTACTCATACTAACTACTTGTATTTTAAATGCGGAAAACTTTAATGCACAAGCAGAAAAAGACAGAATTGCACTCATTGATTATTTTGAAGCAAAATTTGATGATCCTTTAAAAAATAGAAATACTTTTTTCCCGTATTCTACAGATTATGAATTAAACAATTCTTATGTTACGGGTTTAAAACATCAAGATTTTGCAAAAGGAAATTATGCTTTTAATAAAGATGGAAAAGCACAATACGAAGAAATAAAAGAAATGCCTCCTTACGAAGATGATATTGAAGCAGGAGAAGAACTTTACAATAAAAAATTCTCAAATGGAAACACTTTTGCATCGTGTTTTCCAAATACACAAATTGCAGGAGATTATCCTAAATTTATTGAAGAAAAACAAGAAGTTCTTACTTTAGGTATTGCTATTAATAATTGCCTGGTAAAAAACAATGAAAAAAAATGGAAAATGAAAAAAGGAAACATGGCAAGACTACAAGCCTATTTTGCTTATGAGTCTATGGAAGCAAACAAAGATGTAGCTATTCAAATTAACTCTAAAGAAGCAGCGGCTGCTTATGAGAGAGGTAAAGAATATTATTATACACAAAGAGGTTATTTAAAACTTTCTTGTGCTTCTTGTCATATTCAAGGGGCTGGTCAAAGAGTAAGAAATGAAAAACTCTCTCAATTATTAGGACAGACTACACACTTTCCTGTATTCAGACTAAAATGGAGTGGTTTAGGTACGCTTGAACGACGTATGGTTGGATGTATAAAAGATGAGGGGCAAGTGCCACCTAGTGCTGAGAGTAAATACATGAAAGAACTTCTGTATTTTATGTCTTACATGTCAAATGGCATGAAAATTGATGGTCCAGATATTAGAAAATAAGGGGGATAAAATGAAAAAACAATTAAAACAAAGTTTAATTCTTGTAAGTGCAGCCTTACTTCTAAGTGCCTGTACCAGTAGTTCTGAAATGGCGGTAAAAATACCAAGTTATGGAGGAGTTGCTGATCTTAATGTAAAAAACGTATGTAATGTAGAAAACATGGGTCTTAAAAATGTATTGCAACGTGCTACGAAATACAATGCACTTGCTATTAAAAATGACTTAGAATTTATGCGTTTAGGAATGAGAAATTCGCAATATATCAGTGCTATTAATGCTGCATTAAAAAGTGGAAATAAAAATATTGATATTTTAAACAAAAAGAAGAAAAAAACGGGGAGTGTAAGCATAGAATATGCGACATGGAGAGCCTGCTCTTTTGCTATTTCTTCTTTGACACAAGCTCAAGAAGCTAAAACAACATGGAGACTAGCCGTACCTGGTGATGGTTATACGTATTAAATTTTTATGGATATGATTTTTCATATCCATATATAAGAAGGGTACTTCAATGAAAACATTAAACAAATTTTATCTGGTCTTTTTTGCAGTGTTTTTCTTATCAGCAAACCTTGTGGCAGATTTTATTGCAATATCTAAGGGTGTAAAAGAAATTAAACTAACGATAAATGAAGAAACATTTATCATTACACGTAATCAAAATACAAACAATATTATTACAACACTTTACAACTCAACACACAGAGGTATTCCTCAAGCTATGATTATAGAAAAAGGTGTTGAAACCATAGGGGAATTAGAGTTCGTACAATATATGAAACAAGCACAAAACAATGAGAGTATTTTAATCATTGATTCAAGAACTCCTGGCTGGTATGAAAGATTACGAATTCCTGGTTCACTTAATATTCCTTTTGAAAACTTTTACAATAAAGAAGATGCCATTGAGGTCTTAGAAGATGATTTTAATGTTCTTGTAAATGATGACAAGAGTTTAGATTTTAAGAATGCAGCCACACTTATTATTTACTGCAACGGATACTGGTGTGGGCAAACACCAGCTATGATTAAAAATGCAAAATATTCTTTATTAAATTTAAAGTATCCAAAAGAGAAAATAAAATACTACAGAGGTGGTATGCAAGCATGGACGTCAATGGGCTTTACCGTTCATGGAGATGAAAAATAATACATTTTAAATAAACGAAAATAAAAAGGTTTGACATGAGTAAATTAAGCAGAAGAGAATTTATATATATGATGGCAATTTTAGGAGCAAGTCCTATTTTTGCAAATTCACATTCAAAAGTAATGAAGAATAATAAACTTGAAGATTATTATAAATTGGAGAGTTTTGGAAATGCTCGAATATTACATATGACAGATTCTCATGCACAATTATTGCCTGTATTTTTTAGAGAGCCCAGTGTTAATCTTGGTTTTTATGATAATTATGGGAAACCGCCTCATATTGTAGGTGAGGCTTTACTTGATTATTATGGAATAAAAGGAAATAAACGTTTAGAATATGCCTATTCATGTGTTAATTTTGAAAAACATGCGGAAGTTATGGGAAAAGTTGGTGGTTTTGCACAAATTAAAACCGTAGTAGATTATTTACGCTCAAACTTTGGAGAAGAAAAAACACTTTTATTAGATGGTGGAGATACATGGCAAGGTAGTGCTACTGCATTATACACAAGAGGAAAAGATATGGTAGGGGCTATGAATCTTTTAGGCGTGGATATTGCTGTTGGGCATTGGGAATTTACCTATAAAGCAGAAGAAATATTATCCAATATAAAAGACTTAGATGCAGAGTTTTTAGCCCAAAATATTTTTGTTAAAGAAGATGCATTAATGGATGGAGCTGCTGCTTATGATGAAGACTCTGGTTTAGCATTTAAACCTTATACTATAAAAATGATGGGAACATCAAGAGTAGCTATTATTGGGCAGGCTTTCCCTTATACTACTATTGCAAACCCGCAAAGAAATATTCCAGATTGGACCTTTGGAATTAAAACAGATGAGATGCAAGAGTTAGTAGATCTTATAAAAGAAGAAGAAAAACCAGATGCAATCATTTGTTTATCTCACAATGGTTTTGATGTGGATCAAAAAATGGCAAAAGTTGTTTCTGGTATTGATTTTATTATGGGAGGACATACACATGATGGCGTTCCCCAAGAAGTTGGTGTAAAAAATGCCAGTGGAATTACCTATGTATGTAATGCAGGTTCAAATGGTAAGTTCATAAATGTTCTTGATTTAGACATTCAAAATGGAAAAATAAAAGATTTCAAATTTACCCTACTTCCTATTTTCTCAAACATTATTGAAGAAAATAAAGAAATGAAAGAATACATCAAAACAGTTCGAGCACCTTTTATTAAAGACTTAACAAGAGTAATAGCTACAACAGATGAAACGCTGTACAGAAGAGGTAACTTTAATGGTTCTTGGGATCAAATCATATGTGATGCTCTAATAGATGTAAAAGGTGCAGATATCTCTCTCTCTCCTGGTTTTAGATGGGGAACTACTATTATGAAAGGTCAGAGTATTACCTTTGATGATCTAATGACACAAACTGCAATTACCTATCCCGAAACCTATCTAAGAGAAATGAGTGGAGAAAGAATAAAAGCCATCTTAGAAGATGTAGCTGATAATTTATTTAATGCCGATCCTTTTTATCAACAAGGTGGAGATATGGTAAGAACAGGTGGAATTTCTTATCGTTTTAATCCTACAGCACAAATGGGAAAAAGAGTTACTAATATTCATCTTACAAAAAATAATAAGCCCCTAGAAGCCAAGAAGATGTACAAAGTTGCTGGTTGGTCAACAGTAGGTTCTGTCTCACCTGGAGAGCCTATTTGGGAGACAGTAGAAGTATATTTACAAAATATGAAACATATTAGTAATCTTAAAATTGACACTCCTGATTTAGTTGGAGTAAAAGGAAATCCTGGAATTAGACTTTAATGCTTGTAAGAGTACTTTTCTTTTTTAGTTTTTTTAGCATTTTTCTTTTTGCCTCTTATGAAGATGGCAAAAAGATTTTTAAGAAAAACTGTGCCTCTTGTCATTTAGAATATATTCCCATGAAAACCTTAAAAATTAACTTCTATGAAAAAAACAATACTTTGTTAAATCTTAGAGCACCTACTGTAAATATGTTAAGCTATGCACTGTTACGAGGTCCTAAACACTTAGGTTCTAAAGAAGATACAGAAATGCAACAAATAGAAATTGAAGAATTTTTATCAGACTATTTATCTAATCCAAGTCCCCAAAATAGTATTTGCGACCCCTATATTTCCAAGCACTATGACAAAAAAGTGAAAATGAAAAAAAACTTAAACGAAGAAGAATTAAGTGCTTTGGCACTTTATTTTATGAATTTTGATACCTTGTTTAAAGGAAAAATAAAGAAAAACAAAAAAATATTAGCTTCTTATACTAAAGAAGTAAACTTAGCTAAAAAACAAAATAAACACCTCCTAGTGTATGCCCATAGCCCTACTTGTTACTTTTGTAAAAAAATGGAAAAAAACGTTTTTTCCTTAAGCAGTATTAAGAATGCTATAAAAGAAGATTATGTTTTTATAAAAATTAATGTGGACAAAAATATTCTTCCTTTTTCATTACAAGAAAAATACAAAGGAATTACACCCACTTTTTTTATTCTAAACAATAAAAAAGAAGTTCTAAATAAATATCCAGGTTCCTGGAGCAAAAAAGATTTTTTAGATATTTTGAAAGAGAGTTTATAAAATGAGAAAACTTGGAAAAATAGAAGAAATCTTCTCAAGCAGCAAAGAAAATAATTCGAAAATACGTCCTATTGTTAAAGAACTTATTATGATCAAAGACCATGGAATTAAAAACGATAAATTTGCACAAAAAAATGCCAACAAAGAAGTCATGTTAATCTCAAAAGAAGCTTATTCAATAGCCAAAAAAAACAGTATTAATCTTAAAATAGGATCTTTAGGCGAAAATATATTACTTGATTTTAATCCACAAGATTTAAAAGTAGGAAGTATTTTAATCATAGATGAAGTACAATTATTACTGACACAAGCTTGCACAATATGCAAACATTTAAGCGTATATAATGAAGACTTACCCAAATTATTAGCATATAATCGAGGCATATATTGCAAGATTTTAAACAATGGTCTCATAGAAAAAAATGCCAATGTTTTTATAAAGGATGAATCATGAAAAAAATCTTATTACTTTTAGTATTTTCTTGTCTGCTTTTTTCAAAATCAAATTTTGAACAGCCCTATCCTACTTTTGATAAACCAAGAAAAGTAGTAATGCAATTGTATAAATCAGACCTAAAAACCGTCAATCAAACATTAAATGTTATTTACAATATTCAAAAAGAGTATCCAAGCGAAAGTTTACAAATCACTGTTGTTGCTTATGGGGATGGAATGAGAGCCATAAAAAAAGACTATGATAAACAAACGCTTTTACGAATTACTTCATTAATGGAATATGAAGTTGAATTTATAGGATGTAGAAATACCATGGAAACACTGCATTGGGTGGACAAAGACTTTATTGAAGGTATTTCTTTTGTACAAGCAGGAATAGTTGAAGTTATTGAAAAAAAGGTCTCTGGTTATATAGGCGTTGTACCTTTTTAATACCTAAATAAAGGAAAAAAGATGTTAAAACATATATTTATACTAATACTTTTAATTACATATTCGTATGCAAACAATGATTATAAAAGTGATTGTGATACAAACAATGATCAATTCATTTTTTCTAAGTCTGAATGCATTAATTATTTATACGAAGAAGCAGACAATGAAGACAACTTAATTATTTTCATTCATGGTTCTTGGAATGAAGGTACTGATATTCTAAAAAAATATGCTCCTTTAATGGAAGATCTTGTTTTAAATACGGATGTAAGTACTATTATTATTGCTTTACCTGGATATTCAAAATCATCTACTAATGTTTTTGAAGCTATTGGTAAAAAAGGTTTTTCTTCTTTAATTTATAAAAAAGAATATTTAGACTTAATCAAAGATGTAGTTTTACGCTTAAAAAAGAAATATAAAAAGAAAAAACTTACCCTTATAGCTCATTCAGCGGGTGCTAGTTTAGGTACTACTCTGTATGGCTATGACAATACACTTATTCAAAATATGATTTCAATTGCAGGTTCTTATAATACAGACGTTTTGAATACGAATCTTTTGTCTGCTGACAAAACCTATAAAAATATTAATAAAAAATCCAAACTTATATTAATTTATGGAGATAAAGACAAAATATCACCTCCTAAAAAAAGCAAAGATTTTTATACTTTAGTAAAAAAAGAACAAGTCAATGTAAAACTCATTGAAGTGAAAAATGCAGCACATTTAAACCTTGAATTAAGAGAGGAAGTTATGGATGAAATTTTGGAATTATTAGAATAAAAATAAAAGGTATTATTTAATAAGTCTTTTAAATGATTTTTTTTAATAGCATTGTATTTTTTCCAACATAATTATTTGGCTTTTATGACTGTTTATTTAGAAGTTTGTATTCATAAGCACAGTTAATAAAATGTTCAATTAAACAATGACTTTTACCTATTAATGCTGAGCGTTCAGGTTGAAAAGCTGTGGCAATAAAGAATCTGTTTTCTTTTATCTCTAAAGCTTTTGCTTCTTTATTTTTATTCATAGCTACAAGTGTCATTGCAGAATTATTAAAAATGTGCGCATACTTAGAATTCAAAACATAATTTCCTTCAAATTCTTCTTTAATATGCTGCTTGTTGTATATTTTTTTTAATAAAGAATTTTTATATAAAAAAACATCAACTTCTCTTTCTTCTGTAATAGAAGGAAGTAACGTAAACAATGGCATACTCGCATCTTTGTTAACTTCTTGATGCTCTGCATTTATATAGTCCAATTCATTTCGTGCAAATTCAATAGCCGTATATTGGTATCCTGCACATGTACCTAAAAAAGGGACATTATTTGTACGTGCAAAATTAATAGCGTTTAAAACACCTTGCATACTTTTGTAAGGACTAGAAGGTGCACACCAAATAGCATCAAACTTTTTTAAATGTTTAATATTTACACGTCTGGTATCAATCCATGAAAAATCAACATCAATCTGTGTTTTATTATAGGATAATGAAAAAGCTTGTGATATACAAATATGGGCCGTAACTTTTTCATTATAATCACCAATGATTGCTATTTTTACTGTTTTAGGATTGTTCTTTTGATTTTCAAATTCTTCTTGTTCTTGTTCTTCTTTTAGAAAATGTGTAAGCATTATTTTGTACAAGTCATGGATTAACGTACTTGAAACTCCATATTTTATTGCCAATTCTTTTTTTGATTCAAGTACTTCTTTTACTCGATTAGCATTTTTTATTTCTTGCAAACTCTTTTTAAACTTTGCTGATTCTTTTACATATAAAGAACGTTTTGCAAGAAGTTGAACAATTTCATCATCCAGTACCTCTATACTTTTTCTTATATCTTCCATGTTCTTGCAATCTTTTATCTCAAACATTAAGTTTCCTTAATAATAAAAAATTATCTTATAACTATTTTAACACAGAAATACTTATGACAAAATAGAATATTTTTCAACAACTCCAATTATATTTTGCGCTGTTTCTTCAATACTTTGTTTTTTAATACGAGTACTTGCGCCAGATATCCCAACAGCAGCTATTAAAATATTGTCTTTATTAAATAAAGGAACCCCAATACAACACATAGAATCTTGAAATTCACTGTTATCTATTGAATAACCTTTTTCTCTAATATTGTTTAAGTCCTTTTTTAAAGCTGCTAAGTTGGTGATTGTATTATTTGTCCATTGTTTTAATCGTATCTTATTTAAATCATAGTTGCCAAAAGCCAAAATAGATTTACCAAGCGCACTTGAATGAACAGGGAAGTATAAACCAATATTATTTCTTGTTTTTAAATCACGCTTGGAGTGATCAATTTGATTTAAATACAATACTTTATTATTGTGAATAATACCTAAATAAGCACATTCATTTGTAAGATAAAAGATATCTTCCAATAAACCTTGAGTATTTTTAACCAAGAGCTCAATCTTAGTATTTTTAATGGCATTGTTCTCTAAATCACAGGCAATAATTTCATTACTGTTTTCTAAATACTCAATAAAATTCTCATTTTTAAGTGTCAAAAGCAGTCTAGACATAGTACTTTTATCAATATTCAAACGTTCACATAAGGTTTTTGCAAGTATGGGTTTAGAATAAGAAAGAATTTCTTTGTAAAGCATTAATCCTTTGCTTAAGGATTTAATTTCTTTTGGCATGTGTAGCCTTTTTTATTATTATAAGCAAAGTGTGATTAAACACACTTAACTTAGGTCTATTTTAGAAGTTCGTTAAATTTAGCCAACCATTTAGGRTGWGCWGGCCAAGCAGCTGCTGTTACTAAATTACCATCAACATGTGCATCTTCAAAACCAATATCAATCCACTCACCACCAGCTAAATTAAGATCAGGAGCACAAGCAGGATAAGCTGAACATTTTTTATTTTTTACAACTTGTGCTGCTACTAGTACTTGAATACCATGACAAACAGAAGCAATGGGTTTATTTGCATCATTAAATTCATTGGTAATATCAAGTACTCTTTGCTCTAAACGAATGTACTCAGGAGCACGACCACCTGGAATTAATAAAGCATCATAATCTTTTGTATTTATATCATCAAATGTAGCATTCAAAGCAAAGTTATGCCCTGGTTTTTCTGTATAGGTTTGATCTCCTTCAAAGTCATGAATAGCTGTTTTTATTGTATCTCCAGCAACTTTGTTAGGACAAACAACATCTACTGTATGTCCCAACATTAATAAACATTGGTAAGGAACCATAATTTCATAATCTTCAACAAAATCTCCTGCAACAATCAAAATCTTTTTACTCATATTTTTTCCTTTAATTTTCGATGCCTAATAATAAAGTATCTCTAATTAAAAAAAAATTTATACAAAAAGTAGTTTTTACAGTTTCACTATGTGAAACTGTTTCTATTGAAATAGGGGCTTGAAAAAACTTCTCTCATAAGAAAGAATACACTTTGTTTTTTGGGCATAATCAAACGCTTCAAGGCATTCTTTATTCTTAAATGAAGCATTTCTATATGTTTCATACAAAGCAAAAGATTCAAAAGTAAATAAAGCCAAAGCCACATTACTTTTGCCTTCACTTGGTAAAAAGTATCCGTGATGAACGCCTCCAAAACTATTAACAAGAGGAATCCATAGTTTGGCATAATGTTCAAACTCTTTCATTTTATTAGGGTCTATTATATAATTTAAATAACATGTAATCATTTTTATTCCTTTAATCGTTTGAAAGAATAGCGAATATTGTATATAAGTATAGTTAGAAACGGTATCCAATACTTACAAGAAATAGCTCTTGATTACTCTTAAAAAAATCAATATTTGAATTTTTTGTATTTTTAATTAAAACTGTGTTTAAAAATACATTTTTATAGTTTAAAAAGTTTGTTTTATTATATATAAGTTTAAAAGCGAATACTTTTTCATCTCGCTCTTTATTAAAATAAGAATTTTTTTCATCAAAATTATATATTTCATAGGAGTTCTCAATCTTTACTTGATGTGTATTCAAGAAATTAACTTCCATTTCATATTTTAGCCCTATTTTATTATAATCATTACTTTCTCCATCATATACCCCATTACCTACAATAAAACCAAGGTGTGCATCAGAGTTCTCATTAAAATCCATTACTTTTCCCATTACATTAATTTCATTTTTATAATAACTTTGTTCTTCTGTTTTATTCACTTTATCATCAATTTTAAGCTTCTCATGCATATATTCAATAGTTAAAAAATCATAAAGTTCGTTAATACCAAGATTAAAATTTATAATTTTTGCACTATCGGTTTTTCTATCAACATTTATAGCATAAGGATTAGTATACATATCTTCAACAGAATAATCTAAAGCATAAAAGATTTTGTTATCAAATTCTTGTTCAATGCCCAGTCCATTTAACTTTATATAAACAGCATTGTTTTTTTTCCAAGAATAAGATAAACGTTGCTTTTCTGCGCTAGCATATAAGGAAAAATTTCCATAATTGAGATTCAATAAGGGGGAAACAAAATTTTTATCAATACTATTACCTTCAGTATTGATAGAATTTATCTTATCATTATCATCATGTACAAAAAAATTATTTTCTATGTCAGAATTCCCTAGCCCTAATCCAATGCTTCCAGTTAACTCACTTTGAGCTATTAACAATGACGCACTTAAACTTATTGTTATCAATATTTTTTTTATCATTAAAATTCCTTTTTTATTGCTATTTAAATAATTAGCAAGTTATTAATTTATAAAAAGAGTATAAAGGAAAATTGTGTGGGAATAATGTGCTTTTACAAAATACTATTAAAAAATACCAAAGAAAAAAAGCTTATAGCTGAAAAAAGAAGCGATACTAGTTCCAGTATAAAAATAGTCGTAATTTTTATTATGCTTTTTGTTGATTTTATGGCACCTTTTCCAAAAACCTTAAAAACTGCCCTTGTATTGTTTTTATATTTTTTAAGATTAATACTTCTTTATATAAAAATAGTAGTGAAGAAAAGCGTGATTTCGAGTAGTGGGTGATACCTTTCTTCTTACAGCTAAATATGTTAAAAACTGTTCAATCTCTATTTTCCCCATTTTTATAGGATGTTTCTTATTATGAAAAAAATATAATGTTTTATCCAATAGGTATAAGCTCTTTCAGTTGAAATACTATAGTGCTTAAATCTAATTTTATCTCTAACAATATCTAATAACTTTTTTTTATTTTCCATAATTTATCCTTTTATAAAAGGACATACAATATATAATTATTTTAGTCTAAATTATAATAAATAAGTAAAAATATCACTAACTATAATGTTTGTGTTAGTAAAAGGACATAAATTGTGTCTATTAATAATTAATAATTAAAATTAATCCTAATGTTGATATAATGTTCCATAAATAAATAGTTATGTGCCTAAAGGAGTCTGATAATGGCTAATCATATATGGATTAAAAGTGATGATTTGATGGTGTTATTTGTGCATAAATTCGGCATTGAAATAGCCCCTTAACTAAACAAGAAATAACTGAGAAAATTGATGTTTCTCTGGGAAGTGTTAGCTATAGACTAGGCAACTTCAAGGCTATTGATGCTAAGAGTAAGGCAACAAACTTTGGAAAGCTGGCAGATCAGGTTGCTAAAGAATACATTGCTCTTAACATGCAGGAACTTAAAAATGTTTCGTATAACTAGTCAGCGCATAACCAGAGCCTGCAATCGGACAGTCAAAACTGTCACTCAAATGGCTGCGCAATTACGCGCCCATTTTATCTGCCGTTGAGGCGGACGTTTGGCAAGTAAGAAAGATATAAACAGAAAGGAATTGTATGAGATGGATTAATTTAGGGATATGTCTACTAATATTTTCAAGTGAGGTTGTACTCGCAATCGACCAAATTACATGGGGAAAATACGATTATCCCCCTTATTATATTCACAAAGGGGAGTTAAAAGGACAAGGTTCAGAAGACCAATTAGTTCAACTCTTCCAGAAACATTTGAAAGAATATCAGCATAAGAACCAGAACATGCCCATTGCCAGGTTTTCACTCAAGGCGGAAGCAGGAGAAAAATTTTGTATGTCGGGATTATACAAAACTTCAGAAAGAGAGAAAATTTTTGCAGTATCCATTCCGACGTATATTGGACCCAATGAGATGATCATTATTGAAAAAGAAAAGTTAGGACATCTAGGTCATCCAAAAACTATTGCTTTTGAAGAACTTTTGCAAAACCAAAAATTAAGAGGGGTCTTTCAAAAACGTTCATTAGGAAACGTCTTAGGCCCCATTTTAGAGAAGTATCAACATCAACCGAATGTTCAGGTTAGGTCTTATAAAAGCAAGCAAGTGTATGGTATGCTTCTGCTTAACCGAGTAGATTATACGATAGATACCATCCCCACTATTATTTATTTAGAAAAAATTTCTGGCAAATCCAATAGAATGACCAGTCTTGAAATTCAAGAGGTTTCGCAAAGCCATATTTATATCTCGGTAGTTTGTCCAAAAAACGCATGGGGACAACGGGTGATCACCCGAATTAACGAAATCATTCAAAGTGAAAAGAGTACACCTCAATATCGCGCCATCATTGAACAATGGTATGATGAACACTCTCGTCAACAGTTAAGGAAGGTTTACGATGAAGTGTTCATGAACTGGAAAAGTAAATAAAAAGACGAGATGCACAAAAGCCAAACAAATTGATCAAGCTTATTTTTTGACCGCCGTTTTTCAATCAAAGTTGCTCAAAAGGTTATCAGTTCATCTCGTTTGCAACCTTCTGTGTTACGGTCAAAAAAATCTTGTCATGGCGTTAGAAGCAAAAAATTGAAAAATGAGGACAGTTACCACCTTAAAAAAACTTGAAATTTAATAATTCATACTAAACCTTGTGTTATCCACATAAGTTCAATATTTTTTTATTTCTTGTTCTAGTTTTCTTTAATACCTAAGAATTTTCTAAATGATATTCTATCATGGATTAACTCTTCAGCCATAGGGTCAGATAAACTATACAAATTTTGCAAAAATAGTATCCCTATCCCACCTTGGTATTTCATCGCATGATCAAAAAAACTTACTTGCATTTACAAATCCATCAGTTAGTTTTATATTAAATAATTATACTTATTATATATAAGATTTGATATGACGTAGGTTCATTTTAGAGTATTTATTTAGAGGGTTCAATTAGCAGTTATTAATTTATAAAATGATTATAAAGAAAAATTGTGTGGGAATAATCTGTTTTTAAATACTTAAGAGTTTTATTAAAAAATTAATTTTTTAAATATCGATTTAAAAAATACCAAAGAAAAAAAACTTATACAAGAAAAAAGAAGCGATACCAGTTCCAGTATAAAAATAGTCGTAATTTTTATTATACTTTTTGTTGATTTTATGGCACCTTTTCCCAAAACCTTAAAAACTGCCTTTGTATTGTTTTTATACTTATTCGATACTTTAATAACGCTGTTTAAGTCTTTTGTTTTGTCAACATACTTTAATAAAAAAATACTATCAGCATAAGAGGTGTTTTGTTTAAGAGTAGTTAATTGATTAAGAAGTGCTTTACTGCTCTTAAGATTAATACTTTTTGAAAAACTCTTATAACTTGTTTTCATAGCAGTTAAAGAGGAAAAATCGGCTTTTTTCAAAAGTTTAATATTCATACTTTTTTTTAGTATTTTACTTATTTCTTTAGTAAAAGGTTTTGTCAAACTACCTGTTTTTTTTGCTACTTTTAATACAGAAGTAGATATTTTAAGGGGGATACTAGCTCCTGCACTAAATATATCAGTAAATGAAAAAAACAAACCCAAAGCAGAAATACTTAAAATAAACTCATCATACTCTTCATCCTTTTTATAGGCTTTTCCTTCTATATATAAATCTCTTATATCTCCTACTAAAAGAAAATCAGAGCTTATACTTCCTGTAAAACTTACAAAAGATTCAACATCCCCTTTAATAAAACCTTTTGAAAACTCTTTTATATTTCGAATACTCGTATTTAAAAGCGTATTTTTTTCATTTATAGATAAAATCAAAGTATTGTCAAAATCAATGTTTAGTTTTTTTGCCAGCTGATGATACATATTTATATCATCAATATTCTCTTCTTTTAAAGCCAAGATGATTTTATCCTCAAGATAAACTTTGTTTGCTTTTTCTTTTAACAATACTTCTATATTAGGTTCTAAAAACACACGCTCATGCTTAAATACTAAAGAGTACAACAAATAAAAAATGATAATTAATAAAAGACTCAAGGCATATTTTCTTTTCATTTTATATTTTATTTAAATATTCATAAAAGATTCAATTAATTTGAATAAGCCTAAAAAATTATCTCGTATTAAAGTGCTGTTTAATTAAACAGCACAGGCAAAATAGATAAAATTAATGTAAAAGCAAGTCCTCTGTTTAAATTCTTCACAAAACGAGCATTAGAAATAAAACGCTTAAGAAAAACGCCTCCTCCTACCCAAATATTCATTCCAATAAGAGTTGTAAAAAAATACATGCAAGCAATTATGAGGATTTGGTAGAAACTTTCTTCTTGCGTATTTACATAAATAGAAATTACAGTCATGCCCATAATCCAAGCTTTAGGATTCACCCACTGAAATAAAGCACTTTGAATAAAAGTAAAAGGTTTAGAACTTGTTTCTTCATTTATTTCATAATTATTTGTAGCACTAACAATCTTATATGCCATCCAAAGTAAATAAAGTATACCTAAGTATTTAAGTACATCTAAAACAAAAGGGTACTTTTCAAATACAATACCTGCTCCTAATCCAATAAGTATAACCATTAAAGGAAAACCAATAATGACCCCTAACATATGAGGTATCGTTTTTTTATATCCATAAGTCAAACCAGAAGACAATACTAAAATATTATTAGGTCCAGGGGATAAGGTAGTTGTCATTGTAAACGTAAACAATGATAAAATAATTGTTAGTGTAAAAAAATCGTCCATATTTTTCCTTTAGTTTTCTAATTCTATCTATAAATATTTTTATTATCTACACTATAAGTGTTTAATATATTATCTATTATTGTTCATAATATGGATATTTTTTGTTATAATAATTCTCAATAAGGAATAATATGCAAAAAACAAAAACCATAAATATTCATTCAAAGATTGCTAACGATACCTTATATTACATTTACAAATATATTGATACAGATATTAATATTAATGATTTAGCAAAAGAGTTTAAAATAAGTAAGTTTCATTTACACAAAGTATTTAAAGAACAAATGCAAGCTAATATTTATGAAACCATAAAATCAATAAGACTTCAAAAAGCTTCTTCCTTATTATTAAGCAATCAACATTCAACCATCACTAAAATCTCTTCAATGTGCGGATATTCTTCACAGACATCTTTTATACGAGCTTTTAAACTACGTTTTTCGCAAACTCCTAATGAGTGGAGAAAAGGAGGATACAAAATATATGCAAATGAGATAATTAATAATTATAAAGTAAATTTACTCAAAAAGCCAGATTTTTCAAAATGTGAGGCCGTAATAATAAAATCAAAAAGGAAAAAAGTTTATTATTTAAAAAACAAGGGATATAGTATAAAAGAAGCTTCTAGAATTTGGCAACATATGCAGGCATGGATTTATACCAATGATATTAAAGAGCATGAAGAACTTGGTATCTTTCATGATAATCCAGTAATTACTCCACATAAGGACTGTTTTTATATGGCGGGAGTAGTTCTTAAAGATAAGATAAAACTTAAACACAATAATGTGCCATCCTTTGAAATGGAAGAAGCAATGTACGCAAGTTTTGAAATACAAGGAGTACAAGGTGATGTTGTAAGATTTGTGCAATGGGCATATCAGGAATGGTTGCCTTCTTCTGGCTTTTCAACCACAACCAATCCCTCTTTTGCTATTTTTAGGAAAAATCAGTTTTTACAAAAAGATGGTAAGTTTGAAGCAACTTTTTATCTTCCAATTCAATATATCTAAGAATATATCAAATAAAAGTTTATAATAAAAAGATAAAAATTAGAGTTTTATTCTAAAAAATCATTAAGGCTAACTCTAATTTCAATAAATTCATCTACATGCTCAAAAAATATATCAATAAGTTTTGGATCAAATTGTTTTCCTTTTTCTTCTCTAAACAGTTCAAATATTTTCTCATTACTCCACGCTTTTTTATAAACACGTTCAGAACCTAAAGCATCAAATACATCTGCTAAAGCCGTAATTCTCCCATAAATATGTATTTCTTCACCTTTAAGACCTCTGGGATATCCTTTTCCATCCCAGTTTTCATGATGTTCATAAGCTACAGTCGCCGCCATTTTAAGAAGTTTTCTGTTTGAGTGTTTAAGCATTTCATAACCAATTTGGGCATGACTGTTCATTATTAGTCTTTCGTCAAAATTTAAACGCCCTGGTTTATTTAAAACAGAATCAGGAATTGCTACTTTACCAATATCATGCATGGGTGAAACTTGTTTTAAAAGCTCTGCATCTTCTTCACTTAGACCATAATATAAAGCAAATAATTTTGAGTATTCAGCTACTCGTTTAACGTGATTTCCAGTTTCTCTGGAGCGACTTTCACCAATGGCTCCCATAGTAAAAATAACTTCTTTTTGTGTATCTTCTATTTCTTTGCTTAATTCATTTACTTCTTTTAACTTTTTTTGCAATTCATCGTATTCTTTTTGCTGACGTTTATCACTTCTTGCCATAATCTTATCTTGTCGTTTTACATCTTTTATAAGTTTCTCGGTTGTTTCTGCAAAAGCAATTTGTAAACTTTCTATTTCTGCTATTAATTTATTATCATAAATTACAGGTTCTTCGATTCTTCTGTCATCGTTTTTTCTGCGTTCATTATTAGTTATAATATCATTCATTCATCTTCCTTTCAAAAAACAAAAGTACTTTTTTATTTTTTTATTTTTTCAGTAAATTAAAATTTAAATTTTCAAAATCTTCTATAAAATCTTCTCCTGCTTCTAATGCAGAATCATTTTCTTCATCATAAATCCAATTAATGATAATATCGTGGTTTTTACTGGCGTCATCAATAATGTCAAAAAAATCAAAAAATAGTTTTGAAGAACTTGAGTTAAAATAAATAATTTCCATATTAATCACTGTTTTATTCTGGATATTCTTAGCTAAATATTCTTCAATCCAAGTCAATATTGGTTTGTAAAATTCAAAAGTATTTTCTGGGTAGGATTTTCCAGTAAAATTAATTTCTCCTTTTTGCGCATTTAATCGTATTTCAGGAGTATACTTTGTTTTTTCTATAAAAATGTTTTCCATTATATTATCCTTAATTCGTATTTATAAATGTTTTAAATGTAAAATAAAATCTTTTTGCGTTAATACGTTCAAAGTCATAATTAAATTTTTCACAACGTTTAGCAATCTCATAAAAGCCAATACCAGCACCTAATGAGTGTTTTTCACTACCTTCTCTTCTTAGTTCTCTGTATTTTTTTTTAATTTCTGCTTTATCAAGTGTCATTATTGTTGCTAGTTTTTTTTCTACTTTTTCTTTATCTTCTAAAGAAATAATATTTTGACTGTGTATATAATAGTTGTTAAATGCGTCTTTACCCACAATAATTAAACCTTCTTTACCAGGGGATTTGTTTGTTTCATTTTTAGACTTAGAATAATTCATCATGTTTTGAGATAATTCTATAAATATAGTGAAAATATTATTAGCAATACCCATTCTTAGATCATTATCAGCTGCTTCTTTTTCTAAAGCTTCTGTCATTCCTGCAATTAAGGTTTGAGATAAAAAACCTCCATAGCTTAAGAAAATGATATCATCATCTTCAACCATGTCTCTGATTTTACTAATATTCATTATTTTCCCTTTTAAAAAATTTCAACTAGAATAAGTTGACAATGTAAATAACTTAATGAACTTTTATTTATATTAGTATAACATAGTTATTAAAAACWKWTTYRYMWKTAWKWWWWWWTWWWWWMWTWTKWRAWWSYTTMWTMWMKRTWWCTWRSYTMWTARYWKMWTYRWKWTYWRMATMYRTTWMWWSKWMWRWWWTGTTWMWWATATAATGTTATCTTATTTAAATTAAAGAATATTTTGTTAAATAATCTTATTCATATTTATAAGTTATTATTTATTTTAAAAAGAAAAGTATTGGAAATTTTAAAATAAATAAAGAGCGAAATAAATTTATTTATATTTCAATTGAGTTAAGTAATAATAAGTTTTAATCCCATAACTCCTAGCATACCCGCAAAAATCCTTGAAATAAGTTTCTTAAATTTAGAATAAGAATCTTTGGCTTTTTCATTTGATAAAACAAGTGCTACAAATATATACCAAACACTATCAATAAACAATGCTAAAAAACATAAAATATATAAAGTATTTGAAGGTGGATCAAGTGGTAAAAAAGCAGCAAAAGCACTTGCAAAAACAATGGCAGTTTTTGGATTAGCAAGCTGAGTGAATAAACCCAATATGAACATTTTACTAAGTCGTTTTGAAACAGCTTTTTCTTTTGTAATAAGTAAAGAAGATGAACCTTGCCACATTTTATAAGCAATAAAACATAAATATAAACCGCCTAATATTTTTAATACTAAGTAAAATAAAGGAACTTTTTGCAAAACAACAAATAAACCCAAACCTGCAATAAGAGCAAAAATACAAGCCCCTAATCCTAAGCCAAGGCTTACACTAATTGCTTCTTTTTTTGATGAAGAAAGTGCGGTTTGTGCGACTAAAACGAAACTAGGACCGGGACTCATAACACCCAAACTTAAAAAAACCAGTATGGGCAATAAAAAAGCGTATTCGCTCATAAAAAACCTTTTTCTTTATATTTTATTTAATAAAAATCTATTTTTAAACGTATACTTTTAATAAAGGTAAAGTATTTAATAAATCGTCACAATACGTCCACTGTTGTATTTTATTCTTCCACTCACTTGGAATTGCATTAATTCCTTTAAATGCTCCTAATACCATTCCAATTGCAATTGAACGAGAAGCATTATCTCCTCCAACCATTGCATTGGCAATTAATGCATCTTTAAGACCCTCTTTTTCATCACAATATTTTAAAATGAAATAAATAGCACCAGGTAAAGTACCTTCTGTTGGACTGGCTTTTCCTACTTTTATAGGTTCGCTTCTTCCTACATCCCAAAGTTTAGCCATAGAAGTAAGAGCTAAATCATCACAATATTGTTCTTTAAACAAAGAAGAGGAAGGATCGTTTGCTTCTTGATATTTATTATAGGCTTGATTCACTTTATCTTCAAAAAATCCACCCATTAAAGCAGCCACATCTAAAATGGCTTTTTTAGGATGAGCGCCATTAATTACACGATGTGTTACTCTTGCAAAAAACTCCCCTCCTCCTAATGCATGTTCGTCTCTATGTGTAAACATTGTTTTTCTGGCCACTTCAACTAAAGTCTCTTCTTCTTCAAAATAAGCATGAGCCGCAACATGTCTTATAGCCATAGCATTAGAATGCCCACCTAAATACTGAACATCTACTCCACGTTTTACTTGTGCATACGTTTCTTTAGTCATAGTACATATCCATGAGCCCCAAGAATTTTCTAAACGATTCATCCAATGAGGCAATAAATCTTCTACTTTAAACATTTTTTGCTCTTTTGCTGTACTAGAAAGATGTTCCAAAATAAGAATATTATAATCCCCATAATCAGTTGTACCACCAGCACTTTTACCTGGATGATAATTTTGTGATCCCCATCCAATCCCATGGGTTTGCCCACCCGTCAACTCACCAGGAGACATAAATTTTGTAATATTATCTTTTCCATATATTTCATATATTTTATTTGCGTCATACTCATAATGTGTAGATAAACATAAAGCATCTCCGGCAATACTTGCCATAAAACATCCTTTTATAGCTTCTTCTTTTGTAATATTATTCATTTATTATCCTTGATATTTTTACATGCTTAAGATTATTTTTAATTTTTTACAATTTTTGAATAAATTTCTTTATTTATGTCATTTACCTCTACAGAAATTGAGATATCAGAAAAGCTGTCCTTGTTTACTTCTTTTAAAACAGTTTCTGCCAAAAGTTTTTTCTCATCAATACTACGTCCTGATAATATTTTAATATTGATATGAATAAAGTTTTTTTCTAAACCCCCGCTTAAAAAGTATTCATAACTTTTCATTCTTACTTTAATGTCTTTTTTACTAAATAAATTTATTTGCATACAGCCATCAAAAACATTTTTCATTAATATCTTTTTATCTAAGTTAAAGCTTAAGTCTTTTGAGTATTCAATAATACAGTGTGGCATAAGAATCCTTTAAAATAATGCTAATTGCATTTTAATTTCATTGTTTTTATTTTTTTTATTTTCTTCTTGGAATCCCACTTTTATATAAGAACTATAGGCTTTTTTATTATTGAAATCAACATTTAGTTCTATTTCAATAAAGGTGGGGAAATTTTTCTTTACGTATGTTTTTAAATGTTTAAGTGTTTGACTGGCATAACCCTTATTTTGATGTTTTCTATCAATAAAAAAGCACCTTAAAGAAAGTTTTTTTTCATCAAGATTAAAAAGATTAAAAAAACCAATAATTGTTGTATTTAATACAATCACCTGATAGTTATTTGCAATATTTTTATCGTTTAATACATAATGAATAAGAGAAATTTCATCTTTTTGTAAGACTTTTGGACTCATTTCTTTTATAATAGGAATATCTTTGTGCATTAAGCTTCTTAAAATGAGGTTTATAATATCTCCTTGTATCATACAATATCAAGAAGAGTATAAAAGAGTCTTGAATTTATACTTAAAATTAAAATATATCTGCAAAGAACAGACATACATCTTAAAATACAGACTCTTAGAGAAAAATCACTTACTTATTCAATAAGATACCTTTTCCAACAAGCGTGTTTATTTCTTTGATTTTATTGTTTTTATCATAATTTATAATTAGAACTACTTTTTGTCCAAGACTTTGATTTTCATCTTGAGTAGCTAAAACTTCGTATAAACCCAACGTAGCCAAATTCATAAAAGCATGCCCAAGTATTCTACTTGTTTTTATATTTGTACTGTAACTTTGAACAAAAGAATAGGTTTCACTTAAGGTATTGTCTTTTTCAAGTTTACTATTAATTGCTTTTCCTATTTCCTTAATGACATCTGCTCTTTTAGACCCAAGTTCAAATACAGACAAATCTTTTTGTTTGGGCTGGTTCATTTCTTGTTTAATTGAACAGCCAGAAATTATTAATACTAATGCGGCGCTCATCAGTAGAAATAACACTTTTGAAKATATTGTTTTCATATTTTTCCNTTTTTTACATTTCTTWTTGTTTAGGATGMTTTAGTATAAAAGAATATTATGTGGATTTAAGGGGGAATTAAAACAAAWTTYAAARAATRAAACAGYTCTATAATTTAATCTGTTTAAAATAAATTTTATTAATTTAAAATACTTAGTATTTTTAAAAAATAATATGAGATTATATGTTATGATATATTTTTTTCATGAACATTAAATAATATGTTTATGACTCAAGACTATCAATGCGCAAAATGCGTAAATTTAAGGATAAAAATATGAGTAAAATATTTTTAGATAGCTTGAAAACTAAACTTGACTCAATACATGAGCAAGGTTTATACAAAAAAGAGAGAATAATAAATTCTCCTCAAGCGTCGAATATTACGTTAAGTGACGGTTCAGAAGTAATCAACTTTTGTGCCAACAATTATTTAGGRCTAGCAAGTAATGCAAAAATGAAAACAGCTGCAGCAAACGCGCTAGAAGAATTTGGATATGGAGTTGCATCAGTACGATTTATTTGTGGAACACAAAGCATACATAAAAAATTAGAAAAAAGTATTTCTTCTTTTTTGCGTACAGAAGATACTATTTTATACTCTTCTTGTTTTGATGCAAATACRGGTTTATTTGAAACACTTTTAGATGCAAACGATGCAATAATAAGCGATGAATTAAATCAYGCAAGTATTATWGATGGTGTTCGTTTATGTAAAGCAAGCAGATACMGATATAAAAATTCCAATATGCAATCCTTGGAAGAACAATTGATTCTTGCAAARGATTCAAAATTTAAACTCATTGTAACWGATGGTGTGTTTTCKATGGATGGTTCGTTAGCTAATTTACCTGAGATTTGTATTTTAGCAAAAAAATACGATGCTATTTTAATGGTAGATGATTCTCATAGTATTGGAGTATTAGGAGATCAAGGAAGAGGAACGCCTTCTCATTATGGTCTTGAAGATCAAATAGATATTTATACAGGAACGCTTGGAAAAGCTTTGGGAGGTGCTAGTGGAGGATATACTTCAGGACGTGCAAATATTATTGAATATTTAAGACAACGTTCACGTCCTTACTTATTTTCAAATTCTATTGCACCTATGGTAGCAGCTGCTTCCATTGAAGCCCTTAGTATTTTGCAAGATTCAAAAGAGTTATTGCTTACATTAAAAAACAACAGCAAATATTTCAGAGAAGAAATGAGTAAAGCTGGTTTTATCTTAAAAGGCGCAGATCATGCCATTGTTCCTGTTTTATTAAAAGAAGCAAAACTAGCAAGTTTAATGGCTTCTAAACTTTTAGAAAAAGGCATTTACGTTATTGCTTTTTCTTTTCCCGTTGTTGCAAAAGGACAAGCCCGTATAAGAATACAACTTAGTGCTACGCATACCAAAGATCAATTGAATAAAGCTATTTCTGCTTTTACTAGYATTGGTAAAGAAYTRGGAGTAATTTCATGATGAAAGCATTATCAAAATTACACAATAAAAAAGGAATTTGGCAAGTTGAAGCGCCAATTCCTACACCTGGACACAATGATTTATTAATTAAAATAAAGAAAACAGCCATTTGTGGTACAGATATGCATATTTATAATTGGGATGAATGGGCACAAAGAACTATTCCTACTCCTATGATYGTAGGRCACGAATTTGTGGGTGTCGTTGAAGCAATAGGRGAAGARGTTCGTGGYTTTAAAATTGGAGACAGAGTTTCWGGGGAAGGTCATTTAACCTGTGGACATTGTAGAAACTGTAGAGCMGGACGCTTGCATTTATGTAGAAATACAAAAGGTGTAGGRGTTAATATTCAAGGATGTTTTGCACAATATTTATGTTTACCTGCTTTTAATGCATTTAAACTGCCCTCTTCTATTACAGATTCACAAGCAGCTATCTTTGATCCTTTTGGTAATGCAGTACATACTGCTTTGTCTTTTGATTTAGTGGGAGAAGATGTWTTAATWACAGGAGCTGGTCCTATTGGRGCAATGGCTGCATCCGTAGCTGCTCATGTGGGGGCAAGACATATTGTAATTACAGATATAAATGATCATCGTTTAGAACTTGCTTCAAAAATGGGAGCAACTAGAACGGTTAATGTAGCAGAAGAATCCCTAGAAGATGTTATGAAAAGTTTGAATATGTGTGAAGGTTTTGATGTAGGTTTAGAGATGTCAGGAGCGCCTTCTGCTTTTAAAGCTATGCTTAAAAACATGAACAATGGTGGGAAAATTGCCATGTTAGGAATTCCGCCCAATGAAATGGCAATATCGTGGGATGAAGTCATATTCAAAGGTTTAATCATAAAAGGAATTTATGGCAGAGAAATGTTTGAAACCTGGTATAAAATGGCAAACCTGATTCAATCAGGTTTGGATTTAAACCCTATAATTACCCATGAATTTAAAATAGATGATTTTCAARAAGGCTTYGATATTATGAATTCAGGTCTTTCTGGAAAAGTCATACTGGATTGGCAAGATTAAAAACAAAGGATTTTCCTTTGTTTTTATTCATTCAATATATATTTTTTATTCCTAAAACAACTCCCCTTATATTTTTCTAAGAAAATAAGATCGAATTAATTGTATCTATTTTTCAAATAAACTTCTACTTTGTAATGAGATTGTAATTATTTGATGTTATACTTTTTCTATGAAAGAAAAAATATATGTCATCGACACAAACATCATTTTACAAAATATCCAAAACCTATACAGAATCTCTGATAATGGTACAAATATTTTAGTCGTACCAGAAACTGTTCTTTTTGAACTAGAAGACAAAAAAAAGTTATCAAACGAGTTGGGTTATTATTCAAGAGCTTTTGCAAGACTATTGGCAAAAATGAAAACAAAAGAAATAGATCATAAAAAAGGCTTTAAAGTAGTTAAATACTTTAATGATGAACTGGTACTTCATGTAATTGCAAAAGATGAATATGAAGAGAATATAGAACAAGTGCATTTAAGTGAATGTAATGATAAACGTATCATTGAAGTTGCTGTTATTGCACAAGAATATTATAAAGGCTCACAAGTAATATTCTTATCTTTAGACGTATATGCAAGAACCTTTGCACAATTTAAAGCCATAAAAACAGAAACACTTCATGATGATAAATCAACAGTTCCTCGTTTTGAATTTATCAAAAACTTCAATTTGGATTCTTCAATGTTTAATACCTTAGAGGGAAAAAGAATTAATGATATAGATAAAGATTATAGTTTACAAAATTTTTCTTATTCTTTTAACAGTGAAGATGGAAACAAAACATATGCTTTAGTTCATAATGAAAAACTAGATCTTTTAAAAGAAAATGACTTTAAATCTTTGAGTGTAAAACCGGTCAATTTAAAACAAAAACTTTTTACAAAAGCCATATTATCAAATGCTTTTGATTTATTAGTAATTGATGCGAAAGCAGGTTCTGGAAAAACGCTAATGTCAGTAGTATCTGCTATCAGGCTTATTGATTTAGGAATGTATGACAAAATTATTTATGTTAGGAATTCAATTGAATCATTAGATAAAGGTGCTGATATTGGTTATTTATCAGGAAATGACGAAAAGTTTAGAATTTATAATATGGCGTTAAACGATACTTTAGAGTTTATCTCAAAAAAACATCTTAAAAAAAGTGAAAACAGAGAAAATAAAGAATCTATTGATTCAAAAATAAATGAACTGACTTCAAAATATTGTATAGAAACTCTATGGCCAGGGGAAGCTAGAGGAAGAACCCTAGGAAATGCTATTGTAATTATGGATGAGTGGCAAAATTCAAGTGAAAAAACCACTCAACTTATATTATCAAGACTGGATGAAACATGTATGGCAATCGTTATTGGTTCAAACAGACAAATTGATAATATGTATTTAAACAAATATAATAATGGTCTAACGTCTTTACTTAAACAAACGAACAATGCCCATGAAGAATTAAAAATGTTTGCGATTGAACTAGAAAAAGCAGTTCGTGGAAAATTTGCAGAATTTACAGAACGTATTTTTGAAAATGATCATAAATAAACGCTTACATATTAGATGGAATCTCTTTTAAAAATAATCAACTTAACAGTATTAGATTTTATACTTAAATATCTTTCCAGTGAGAAAGATGTTTAGGATCTAAATTCTTTTTTACATGCAAACATAAAAGTGGGAAAAACTCTAAAAAATCTTTTTCCAAAACATCTATATTACTGCAAACAGCAGGATAATAAGAAGAAGTACTTTCTCTTTTTAATAAGCGTGGAGATAAACGTTTGTCCATACGTAAAAAAGATTTTTCAAGATCGTCCATACTTTTATACTTACTTAAAAAATCATAAGCAATAAGATTAGAAACAAAATCCCTTGCTTTTATAGGAAAAGTACTTTTTCGTAAAGCGGCCTCTTTATAAAAGTCACTAAGATATTCTTCTAAAGAAATGTGAGAAAATATCTGCCAGTTTTTTGTTAAAAAATAATCATAGGTCAAATCAATAACAACTGCTTTAAGCAAACCTTTTTCTCTTAGGCATTTTTTACTTTTAGATACAATATCATGTGAATCTGTAAAAGAATCAATTTTTTGATGGGTTTTCATACCCATTATAAGTTCATTACTAGCGCCTATCCAGTATCTTCCTTTCATAGGGTCATTTAAGATATTTCCCAATTGAAAGTCAGTTTTTTTTTCTGATAAAAATAAGTGTGCTAACCAATTCATTTAATATCCAAACAACTCTTTTGTATTAAAAGAAGTATACTCTAATCTGATAAACAAAGAATGAAAGCAGATTTTTTTGGTTATAATTAGAAAAAAATAAAGAGAGATTATGAGTAAAATTAAAGAACTTGAAATACTATTAAAAGAAGATGTTTTAGTAGAAGTAGAAGAAAATATTGAAGAAGCACTTAATATACTTGATAAAAAAAAGAAYAATAAAGAAGCAAAAGAAGAATTAGAATATATGGAAGARATTCAAGCCTATTTTAATGATGTRATTWTAGATATTGACAACAATAAATTAAGCGAAAAARATGCAGAAGATATTCTTGAAGTTTTAGAAGAAATGAGAATTGAAAATCAAGTTTAAKAARTAGGAGAAACATGTTAGATTTAGAAACATATCAAATAGTTAATRTWTTGGCTGTATGTATAGGCCTKRTTTTTGGMATGATTGCTCARAAAAAACAATTTTGTTTTTCTGGATCTATMAAAGACTATATTCTAACAAAATCCACAAAACGCGCWTCATCAGTCATCATGGCTATGCTTGTAGCWATTATATCTTCMCAAAGCTTATTTTTTTACTACGATATTGATATTAGTCAAAGTATTTATTACAAAGAAAATATTAATTATTTTGCCATTATTTTTGGCTCTTGTTTATTTGGAGCAGGAATGATGATAGCAGATGGTTGTGGGAACAGATCTTTAGTAAAATTTGCCCAAGGCGATAGTAATGCTTTAGTCACTTTACTGTTTATTGCTATTTTTGCTTATGGAACGAGTAAAGGTTTTTTAAGCGGTTTTTTACGTCCTTTTACACAAAATGATTATTTAATAGAACTTTCATCTTATATTACAAACATAAGCATAAATATATATGCGCTTATATTTGTATTGCTTTTATTACTGGCATTTTTTGTAAGAAAAATCAAACGTATTTTTTCTTTAGCAGATGGTTTTTTCATTGGTTTATTAATTGCTTGTGCCTGGGCTTTAACTGGAATTCTAGGAGATGAAAGTATGGAAAGACTTATTGATTTACAAGCTATAAGTTTTATTTATCCCAGTGCTCAAAGTTTAGAGCTTTTTATGTTTTATCAAGTAAATGAATTGCAGTTTTCAGTTGCTTTATTATTAGGKGTTGTWTTAGGTTCATTTTTRATGKCATCTGTAAATAAAAAGTACAGTTTTGGCTGTACCTCTAGTGTAAATATGAATAAAGTAAAATACAATATGATAGGTGGAGCACTTATGGGTACKGGTGGAATATTATCYATWGGATGYACAGTAGGCCAAGGCTTAAGTGGTTTATCYACCCTTGCRTTTTCATCTTTATTGGCCATTGTTTGTATTTTTATYTCAGGTTTTATAACAGCAAAAATTTTAAACAAGTAYAATAAAYTGCCCATGTGTTTYATATTTGAATGGAACGATACKTCYAATTATCAAATTTAAAAACACCTGYWTRTTTTTTTATTATARGGAAGATGKTTTATTATAAACAACTGGCATTTGACCTTGCCATTTSTYCCAARKAKCACTATTAATATGTAAAGTACTCATTAAATGTGCTACATTTATTCGTGAAGTACTTCCTGAATTAAAAATAGCACTTCTAATGGGTGAAGCATATAATTCATACTCACTTTGTTTTATTTCATTAATTAATGCATCCGGYCTTATTATACACCATTGCAAATATTCATTATTTTGYCCAATGWTTTTTCTTAAATAATCACTTGCATTTTCATTGTCTTTATGAGGAGGAATTAAATTACGAAGTACAGACATAATGCATTTTTGTGCAAATGAAATTTTTTCATTTAAATCACGATTAGAATTACCAGCAGTATTCATTAAAATAAATTTTCTAATATTTTTTTCTTTTTGTTCCTGAATTACTTCACAGAATCGTTTAGTAATCTCGCAAACAAGATTTTTAGGATCAAAATACATTCCTTTTATACTTAAAGTATGGCCTAAACAAGAAAAGACACTTTGAACATCACTAAGAAGCAAAGATATGTCCTCTTTTTTTAAGTCATAAACATTTGTCCTAATTATTTCTACATTTTCATGYTTAATAAAATCATCATCYAAAAAAGCACCTTTTCTTAATATGATTTTTACTTTAATATTTTGTAATACTAAGAAACTAAGTAATAGTTTTCCAGTAGCTCCACTTGCCCCTAAAATTAATACCGACATTATTTTCCTTTAAGATACGTTTAATCCTCTAAAACCTTAGCATATTCTAAAGCATAAGCCCATGCTTTTTCATCTCTTATATTGGCTTTATTTATAGCTTTTTTATAATCATAAGAAACGCTATGTAAAACAATATTATATTCATTTTTGTTAATGTCAAGAATGATATAAGAAGCTTTTGGACTCAAGTTCTCAATGTTATGTGAACAAGGATTATAACTTTTAAAGGCTTGAAGACCTATAGAACCAGGATTAATTACAACTTGTCCATTGCTTAAGTTAACACATCTGGCTTTGTGAGAATGCCCGCAAAGTACAAACTTAGATTCTACATCATCAATGAGTTTAATAATCTCTTTTTCATTTCGCAAAACTGCCTGCCCTGAACTCACATCTTCTAATAAATATTTTGAATCGTCATGTTGGGTTCCATGAGTAAAATAAACATCCTCGTTTAAAAATTTTTCAAAAGGTAAGTCTTGAATCCAATACAACACTTCTTCTTTTAAATCCTCATAAACAAACTTAAGTAAAGAATCATTTTTTAAGTGATCTAAAGATGCTTCTAAGATTTTTCTGTCTTCGTCTCCACACACTGTAATAAATTTATGTTTTTGCAATAAATCAAAAGTCTCTCTTGGAGCAATTGGCCCATAAAATGAATCTCCAAGATTTATCATATGCTCAACATTTTTATTTTCCATGTCTTTTATAACTTCTTCTAATGCATACACATTAGATTTAATATCTGATAGAATAGCTATTCTCATTCTTTCCCTTAATCCTAGAATAATGATTTTATAAAAGTATAACAAAAAAGCAGTTTTTCTTTGATTATTTTCTTAAATATTCTATGACAAGAATACTTTATTTTTTTGACTTAATAAATTATCCAGCTCTTTACTTAAATATTATTTTGTTATAATTAAGTTATTTCCATGCAAAGGATAATTATGAGTTCTTATTATTCTCATTCTTCGCTTACAGAATCTGAAAAAACCCTTCATTATATTTTGGATACGGTAAGTGATGGAGTATGGGATTGGAATGCTTGTACAGGGAGAGTGGAGAGAAGTCCAAGTTGGTATCGTATGCTAAACTATGACATTCATTCAATGAAGAAAGATATTTTCACCTGGGAGAATTTAATTCATCCAGATGATTACGACAGAGTAATGAAACATTTGGAATCCTATCTCAATAAAACAATTCCCCAGTACCAAATCAAATATCGTTGTAAAAAAGCAGATGGTTCTTATTTGTGGATTCAAGATACAGCTAAAATTGTTGAAGAAAAAAAAGATGGAACGGTACTTAGAATGATTGGCTCACATGTCAATATTGATAAAGAAGAAATCTTTTATAAACAAATACAAGAACAAAATAAATCCTTAATAATCAATCAAAGTTCACTTGAAAATATCATAAAACAAAGAACAAAAGAGCTTGAAAAACTCAATAAAAAACTTGAAAAAAAGATAGAAAAAAGTGAATATAATGCTTCGCATGATGTTTTGACGGGTATCTATAATCGACGTAAGTTTGAAGAATTATTAAACAATGAAATGAACAGAGCCAAACGGTATTCACATCCATTAAGTCTAATCTTACTTGATATTGATAATTTTAAAAATATCAATGATAGCCTGGGCCATAGAAAAGGAGATAAAGTTCTAAAACATTTGACCACCCTATTGCAAAAAAACATCAGAAATATGGATCTTATTGCTAGATGGGGAGGAGACGAGTTTATTTTAGTTTTACCAAATACGGAAAAAATGCATGCTAAAGCTAAAGCATACAAGTTAAAGATTTTAATAGAAAATACTCTTAGAATAAAAGACATCACCATTACTTGTAGTTTTGGAGTCAGTCAATTTGAAAGTGAAGACAGTAAACTTACTCTTTTTGAGCGTACAGATAAAGCCTTGTTTTTGTCCAAAAAAAACAATAGAAATACTGTTACACTCTTATAAAAACACCCACTGTTATCATAAGTGCAGTTTTGCTTCAAAAAGAAATATGACTGCTGTATTTAAGCGATTGAAAGAATAAAATCAATCAAGGGGAAATACATAAAGGCAGAATATCTGCTTTTTGTAATTTTTACGTGCAATTGAAAACCTACTGCGACCAAAGCAACAGGAACAAGAAGATTTGCAATCTTTAATAAAATCGCATTAAGATAAGAATGGCATTTTACTCTTAAAAAACATGTTATCTTAATATTATAATATTTCCTAGTATTTAATAAAATATTATTTTTTACTTTTTTTTCTTATAATTTCAGTAAAAAGACATCTAAGTAATTTTYATRCAACTAAGTTACTGCTTTACTTCTRAATARAAACACTTAWTTTATTTRTAGTTATWATWAATTYATAAAAAGYTTTAAAATTATTATTTTTATCAATAAAGTCATAATTTTATGTTATGATATTGTAATTATATAGATTATTAAATGCTTAATTAATAAAAAACAATCTTTTTAAATGATTATTAAATTAATTAATGCTGTAATAAAAAAAGGACATAGATGTTAAAAAATATCAAAATGACAACAAAGTTTGTATTGGTTATAAGTACTTTAATGTTTGGAATGGCAATTATTTCTACTTCTGCTTATTTAGGACTTAGTAAAATTGGAGAAGAGATAGAAGAAATCTCTCAATATCAGATTCCTATTAATACACTTATTACAGAATTAGAAAAAGAYATTCTGCAAGAAGAAATTCTTACTTATGAATTAATTATTGCAAGCAAAGATGTACACAGTGAAGAATTTAAAAACTTAAAACATAAAATTAAGAAACGTGAAGAAGAAACAGATAAAACGATTAAAGAAGCAGAACATTTGGTTCAAAAAGCAATTAATCACAATACTGATATAAAAACAAAAAACACCTATAAATTATTTTTAAAAGAACTTAAGGTTTTAGAACATGAACAAACAGCTTTTGAAAAAAGTTTGGCAATATTCCAAGCAGATTTAGATGCTGGAAATACAGAAAACATCGAACATGAAAAAAAAGTGCTGCATCAAGAGTTAGAAGAAATGGATCATAATATTCAAGCATTAATGAAACAAATGGAGGGTCTCTTAAAACATTCAACCCATCAAGCAGAAAAAGATGAGAAAAATATTCTAAGAACTATTGAGATAATTTCAGCTATCACTTTTATCTTATCTATTATTTTATCATTTATAATTGTACGTTCTGTTAAATCCTCCATTGAAAACTTTCAAGAAGGTTTTCTTGGATTTTTTAGATTCTTGAATAAAGAAAACAATGARGTTCAACTCTTAGAYGATAGCCGTAGTGATGAGATGGGGAAAATGGCAAAAATATTAAATGAAAACATTAATAAAACAAGAGTTATGATAAAAAGAGACGATGCATTTTTAGATGAAGTTGTAGTTATTGTAGCACAGATTAAAGAAGGGAAACTAGTTCACACTCTAGATAATGAAACAAGCACACAAAGTCTTGAAACATTAAGAGTTAACTTTAATGAAATGATTAAAAGTTTAAACAGTAATATAGCTAATAATGTGCATGAGGTATTGGCTGTTTTAGATAATATTGGGCAACTTGATTTTAGAAATGAAATTAAAAATGACAAGGGTAAAATAAGTATGGCTATTAACAATGTAACAAGACTAATAACAGAAATGTTAATTGATAATAAATCCAATGGTTTAACACTTGATCAAAGCAGTGATATTTTACTTGAAAATGTAAGTACCTTAAATAGAAACTCAAACACAGCAGCAGCAGCGTTAGAAGAAACAGCAGCTGCTTTAGATGAAATTACATCTACGATTACTTCAAACAGTGAAAATATTCTAAAAATATCTTCTGTTTCTGATAAATTAACTACTTCTGCAAACCAAGGAAAACAATTAGCAAATGAGACTACTCAAGCTATGATTGAAATAGATGAACAAGTAAAAGCAATAAGTGATGCTATCTCATTAATTGATCAAATCTCTTTTCAAACCAATATTCTTTCTTTAAATGCAGCAGTTGAAGCAGCAACAGCTGGAGAATCAGGAAAAGGTTTTGCAGTAGTAGCACAAGAAGTAAGAAATCTGGCATCAAGATCGGCAGAAGTTGCAAATGAAATAAAAATTCTGGTTGAAACAGCAAGTAAAAAAGCAAATGATGGTAAAACAATTGCTTCAAAAATGATTGAGGGTTATACCGGTTTAGATGAAAATATTTCAGAAACAACTTCTCTTATTTCTGATATTAAAAGTGCCAGTCAAGAGCAAAAAAGAGGTATAGAACAAATCAATATTGCCGTTAACTCTTTGGACCAACAAACTCAAGAAAATGCAGCAATCGCTAGTAGAACACAAGAAATTGCGCTACAAACCGATAAAATTGCCAAATTAATTGTAAAAAATGCAAATGAAAAAGAATTTCATGGAAAAGATGAAGTACAAATAAAAGTAGTATAAAATATAGAAATTAAAAAACAAAGGAAAGTACAACTTCCCTTTGAATATCTTTATTTTACTTTTTTAGCTAAAAACATTTTTATATAATTGGCAACTTTATTATTATATTCTTCTAATACAAAGTGTCCTGTATCTAAAAGATGAATTTCTAAATCCTTTAAATCTCTTTTATAAGCATAAGCACCAGCACTTGGAAAGATTTCATCATTTTTCCCCCATACAATTAAAGTAGCAGGTTGATACTCCCTAAAATACTTTTGCCATTTTTTATACAAAGGTGGATTACTTCCGTAATCATAGAGCATTTGTAATTGTATTTGTTTATTACCTTTTCTATCTAATAAACGTTGATCTTCAATCCATGCGTCTGGGCTAATTTTACTAATATCTTTGACACCATTAGTATATTGCCATTTTGTAGCACCTTTTGTTAAAAGAAAACTCAAGGCTTCTTTATTACTCATAGATTCTTTGTTATAAGCAATTTTGACATTTTTCCACCAAGCATTGTTTAAACCTTTATCTACTGCATTTTTATCAAGCCAATAGGCTTTAATCGGTTCCCAAAAATTATTATTAATACCTTCATCGTAAGCATTACCATTTTGAATAATCAAACTTTGAATACTCTTTGGATTTGAAGCTGCTATTCTAAAACCTATTGGAGCACCATAATCCATCATATACATGCTGTATTTATCAATAGAGAGTTTTTTAAGCAGCTTTTCTACAATAATTGCCATATGATCAAAGGTATATTCAAATTCTTTTATACTTGGCATTGAACTGTTCCCAAATCCTGGATAATCAGGCGCAATAACATGGTATTGTTTTGATAAGCTAGGAATAAGCTTTCTAAACATATGTGAAGATGTGGGAAAACCATGTAAAAGTAAAAGTGTTGGTTTATCTCGTAAGCCTGCTTCTCTGTAAAAAATATCCAAACCTTCAATTTTTACACTTTTGTAAGAAGTTTCTACAAAAACCTCTTCCTTATTTTCATTTTGTTTTGCACTTAAACTTGTTATAAATACTTCTGAAAGTATAAAAACAGCAAGTATCATTCTTAATATTTTATTCATTTTATTTCCTTAAAAAGTTTGTTTTAACATCAGCATTTCAAATTCGACTTTAGTAAAACGCTGTGTAATATGTTGAGTACAATTCCAGTCGAATGCTTTTATTGTAAAAACTATGATTCGCTCAATTTTTGCACCGTATTGTTTATCCTCTAAACATGCTAATAATTCGGGATTTTCATCTGCTTTAACAATTTTACTAGTAGCCCAAATCTTTAGTCTGCTTTTTGAAGGATAATCCATCAAAAATAGCATTGTTTTATTGTTACTTATGATATTCCCTGTACTAATGTATTGCGCATTTCCACTAAAATCTGCCATTGCAAGACTGGTATTGTTAATTACTTTTAAAAAGCCTTTGGGCCCTCCTCTGTGTTGAATATAAGGCCAAGATTCTTCTCCTACACTTGAGAGGTAAAAACTATCTCTGGCTTCAATAAAAGAAATTTCATTAGGACTTAAAACAAATCTATCACCTGATTTTTCTAAACGTGAATAATGTTTTCTTGAAGAAAATTCTTCTTGTACTTTTTTTACACTGGAAGTAAATGCTAATTTTGTAAAATTTTGATCCATAAATTATCCTTTTTATTGTTTTATATTTTAAAGACTTAAGCGTTCATTTTTAAATTTTTATTATTTAAATAACTTCCTTGGTGAAGAATAAGAAATAAAACAATAGCATAGGCCCAATGCCTAGCCATTGTAATTAGAGGCATCATAGGATCCATATTAATTCCAGCAATACCAGCACCTAATAAAGGAAGCATAAATAACCATACCAAAACAATGGTTTGAACTGTAAGAAAAAGCAAAGCTCTAAACCAAGTAGGACCCCATAAAGATGAAGTAATTCCTGCATATAAAATAGCCAAGAGAATTCCATTTGAGAAATGTCCTCCAAGACCATAAGCAAAACCAAGTTCCGTTTTATCACCTAATAAAACAGGAATATCCCACCAGTTTCCTGTAAACATAAAACCAACAATATCAAACATCACCGTACCTAAAAAGCCTGCAAGAATTGCAAGCTTCCAATTTATCTTATTTGTCATATTTTTCCTTTTTATTATATATCTAACGTTAGTTAGATAAAAAGAGCAAAAAAAATTGCTCTTTTTATGGCTGCAAATTTTTAATCCAAATTTTAACTGCAGCCAAACATTCTTTATTTTTATTAAGCTTATCAAGCATCAAAGCACCTTCTAGACTAGAAACAATAACTTTTGCAATTTGCATTGAATCTTTTACATCCAAATTTGAAGCAAGCCATGTTTGTGCAAATGCAAAAAAATCTGATGTTTTATCAATAGTATTGCTGTCTAGATTTTTATTTTGCACAGCAAACATTCCTGCTAGACAAATTTTATCTTCTTGAAACAAGAGCTCAAAAATATTTATGAACTTATTCAATCTAACTTTTTTATCAAGATTTTCTTCATTAATTTTATTTAAATAAACAACAAAACCTTCACTGTAAGTTTTAATTAACTCATGAAGTAATTCATCTTTAGAATTAAAATGGTACATTACAGATGAAGCCTTTATTCCAACAGTTTTTCCTAAATCTCTCATTGTTAAGGAATTTATTCCAGATTCTTGGATCTTTTTTGTTGCTATTTGAATTAAATCTTCTCTCATCGTATTCATTTTAAACCTTTTTATTTTACCTAACACTTGTTAGATAAAGAATTATGTCATAGTAAAACTTAAAAAAAACTTAAGAATAATTTTTTGAATAAAAGTACTATGTATTTATTTATACTTCCATATAAGTTATTGCTAATAAAAAATCAACTAATATACCAGTAGTATTTTAATAATTAATATCAATTTTTACAAGGAAATATTTTGATAAAAGAATTTTTCATATTTTTTCTAGCAGCATTTTTTGAGATTCTTGGATGTTACAGTTTTTGGATGGTATTTAAAGAACAAAAACCTACTTTATATTTAAGTATAGGAGTTCTTTCTCTTATAAGCTTTGCATATATATTAACAAAAGTAAACTTGGAGTTTGCGGGGCGTGCTTATGTTATATATGGAGGGGTTTATATTATTTCATCACTTGCTTGGCTGTATTTTGTAGAAAAACAATCCTTTAATAAATGGGATATTATAGGAACATTTATAGTATTTGCAGGGGTCTGTGTTATTTTATTAGGCAATGAAAAAAGTTTGCCTTAATAAAAATCAATCTTTAAACGTATCTCTTATTTTGAAAAATTCTGGTAATTTATCAAAAAATATATCCACTAATTTGGGATCAAAATGTTTAGCTCTTTCTTCTTTGAAAAGATTGAATATTCTTTCATCATCCCAGGCTACTTTATAACACCTGTCGCTACCTAAAGCATCAAATACATCTGCAATTGCTGTTATTCTTCCATAAATATGGATATCTTCACCTTTTAATGCTCTTGGATATCCTGAACCATCGTATTTTTCATGATGTTCATTTGCAACAATGGCTGCCACTTTTAATATTGATTTATCAGATCCTTTTAACATTTCATACCCAATTGTAGCATGCGTTTTCATAATTTCAAATTCTTCCGCATTAAGTTTTCCTGGTTTATTTAAAATATTATCGGGAATTCCAATTTTTCCTATATCATGCATAGGACTTGCTTGTTTTAAGATTTCTGCTTCATCTTCATTTAAACCAGAATATAATGCAAAGAGTTTTGAATATTCAGCAACTCTTTTTACATGCATTCCTGTTTCTTGACTACGTGTTTCAGCAACAGAACCCAATCTAAATATAACTTCTTTTTGAGTATCTACGATTTCATCAATAAGAAATTCAATCTTTTCATTGGCTTCTTTCAGTTCTTTAATATTTTCATAAGCGCGAATTGCTGTAATTAAAGAAATTTTTAATTTCTCTGAACTTAGTTCTGTTTTTTCTTTATAATCATTAATTTCATACTCTGTTACTACAGTATAAGGTGGAATATCAGAAGCCTGTCCTGTTCGCAAGATTATTTGTATCGAATGATTATTTAGTTCATTTCGAATCTTTTTACAAACCTCTAATCCGGCATCATCTGTTTCCATAATAACATCCAATAAAAGCAAGACAACATCTGGGTTTTGTTTTAGAACTTCTATTGTTTCTTTTCCCGTATAAGTGCTTATAATTTCTAATTCTTTATTGTCATATTCAAATTTTCTTAAAACATTTCTTGTTAATATATGAACATCTTCTTCATCATCTGCAACTACAATTTTTAATTTTTTCTTTTTTAGTATTTTTGTAACTAAAGGTTCATCTTTAAAAAAATCCATATACTACTCCTTACTTTAAATCTTTATAGTAAATTTTACACCCATATTAACGGTACTATCACATGAGATAGTACCGTTTAATTGACTTGTGATAATATTATAAATTATATTTAATCCCAAACCACTACCACCATTATTTCTATTTGTCGTAAAAAAAGGATCAAATATTTTGTTTAGATTCTCTTTTTTTATTCCTTTTCCATCATCTGTGTATATAATAATCGTTTTATTATTTTCTTTTTTTAATTGAATATTAATAGTACCAAACTCACCCTTTTTATAGCCATGCTTTAAAGAATTAAAAATAAGATTGGTAAATATTTGAGAGAAAGCCCCAGGATATGAATTTAACGATATTTTTTCATCATCTTTGATGATAACATTAATATTTGTTTGTTTAAGTACATTATTTATACTAATTAGAATTTCATTTACATAAGTATTGAGATTAAATTCTCGTTTTTCTTCACTGGTTTGATCAACTGATATTTGTTTAAAACTTTTTATTAAATAATTTGTCTTTTTTAAATTTGAGTATATTAAATTTGCAAGCTCCGTAGCATCATTTGAATATTCTTCAAAATCTTTTTTAGTCATCTCTTCTTTGTCAAATTTTTTCTTGATATTTTTTGTAAGTTCTAAAAAGTGCGTTGAACCAGTAAGCCCTATACCAATGGGAGTATTGATTTCATGCGCAACACCAGCAACTAAGCCCCCTAAACTCGCCATTTTTAAGGATTCACCAAGTTTAGTTTGAGTTGTTTCAAGATTGCAAATAGTATCTTCTAATTTATTATTTAAACTTTTTAGTTCTGATGTTCTCTTTTGTACTTTTTCTTCAAGGGAATGATTTATTTGATGTAATTCTTTTTTATATTCTTTTTCTTTTAAACCATGTTTGTATTTTTCAATAGCAATTCCAACAATACTTGCTATATCTTCAATAAGTTGAATATCAAAATCGCTGGGTTCTTTTATTTCATTATAATAAATAGCAAAAGAACCTAAAAYTTCATCTTTTGAGGAAAAAAAKGGTTGWGACCAACAGGCATAAAGGTTAAATCTGGCTGCGAGTTTTTTGGCATATTTCCAATTAATATGAGTACTAATATCAGAAACAATAACTCTTTGTTTTAAATATACGGCAGCCCCACAAGAACCTACATTTTCCCCAATTAACATTGCATCTAACTTATTAGTATATTCATCAGGTAAAGAAGGTGCAGCGCCTTTTAAGAGTTTTTTTCCAGTATCATCTAATAAAAGAACAGAACAAAGCATATGAGGATTTCTTCTTTCAACAGAATCTATTATTTTATTTAGTATGTCTAAAATAGAATTCTCACTTGAAATATATTTTAATAACTTTTTATAATCATTATAAAGATTTAAATATTGTTTTGAAATATTGTTTTCATCAACACTCATATCGACCTTTTTAAACACTAATAATAAAAAAAYAAGAATCTTTRAAAGAACTTTGAAGCTTTTTTTAAAACTAGTAACATTTAGMAATTTATGTAATCATAGCAAARAKATATATATATTATATTAAATCAAATTACTAACTGTAAAATTATGACAATTAAAAGCTTAAAGTTACTSTTGTTCGAACAATWGMATGAAATTTANATGAGWAAYTAAAAGAAGARCAGAAKGACTAACAAKAAARTATGTTNAGTCMTTCTTTGAGWAAATGYAGTTTATTTATTTARTTTTTTAATCCATAAYCTRTCATATAAATCAAGAATATTTAAATAATCTTGGTGATAAGTAACACTAGTAAAATCTTCATCYCCATTAAATATTYKTGTAGCTTCTTCCACTTTTTCTTTYGTAAATACWTTATTTARAGCTTCTTCATAATCTTCCCAAGAAGTYTCATTAACATACATTCTTGTTAATTGAGCYAATAAATARGCCAAAGGAGCAGARGACATTTCAAATAACTCAATKGCTTCTTCATAATTACCAAGCATTAAATKTAATTGTGCTTTAAAATCACAAATAGTAAAGTTATTTTTAAAAATAACMCCAATATATTTTTCTAYATTTAAGTTATTATCAAAAGACTCTAATTCATCTAAGATTTCTTGTGGATTATAGTCTTTAAAATTTAAAACCATATCTCTAAGATATTTTCCAGCATTGGTATTATTATAAATCATATCTTCTAAAGGATAAACTTCTGAAACACCAGGAACGATTATTTGGCAAGAATAAAATCCCAAATAATTGTATTCTCTAATATAAATATCTTTCTTCATTGTTTTTGCAATATTTAATAAATAATCATACTCTTCATCSGTATTAGACCCAGTGTAAGYCCAAGTAGTATATTCAAAAGTTTTTKTAGCACTTAARAATTCAAARCCAATTTTACCATTTGAATCAATAAAATGAGACTCAATATTTGAGTTGGTTTGAATAAGTTCTTTGTCAAAACTTGGTTTCTCAAATGTAGATAAATCACTTAAATCTCTACCTTGCATAAGTTCWGTCATYGTTCTTTGAAGYGATACTTCTAAAATWGGATGCGCTCCAAAWGATACGAATAAAGTAGAAGTAAGMGGATTAATCAAAGAAATTGCAGTTACKGGRAACTTWCCTTCAAACGAACAATCAATAACTTCAATAATATAACCCAAGTCTTCTARRGCTTTAATATCTTCATTTAGTTTTGTAAAGTTTTTTAARACCTCKTTAGGGAAWGTAGGTAGTGAATACCCTTCTTTRATAATAGCAATTTTTACATATCGTTCAAARATTTCACTTAAAGACTGTACTTGAGCTTCTTTWGGAGTATTTCCWGTTGCAAGGCCATTACTCACATAAAGATTGTGYGTTAARTTAACAGGTAAATAGGCTTCTTTATTTGTACTTAAATTTACAAAAGGCAAAGAAACTACTTTATCAAAATGATCACTGTGATAATCAACAAAATCTTTTGCTTCTAATTCATTGTCTTTATTGTAAAACTTAGCCAAATCTTTATCTAAGTATTCTTCATCAAAAGAAAATACTTTTTGATCAGGATAAGCATCTCTATTAGGAATATAAAATTCAATAAAAAAATTGTTTGTTTGTAATCTTTCTATATATTCGCCTATAGCACTAACAATACTTGCCTCTGTACAAGTACCCTTACCGTTTGAATAAAGATGTTTAGGTGCATCATTTGAACTTAAATTCACAGAAAAACAGTTTGTTAAAGGRTGTTTTTCTTGTGCAAAAGTTATTTCAGAACCAACGCTTTTTAATGTTTGTGTCATTTTTTCCAATGAATCTTCAAGGGAAGAGTTTTTTGATAATATTTTCATGTTAAACTTTGTGTTTTTTGTGATTATATCCAAATTATAGAGTAATTAAGAAAAATTATATAATGTACGTTTTTTTAACGTTATATTAAGCATTTTTATACAGAGTTTTCTTTTTCAATAACCAATATTCTGGCTTCCTTTATAGGATGTGCATAATGTTCCGTTCCCACAGAAGCATAAAAAATATCACCAACATTTAATAAACAGAATTTTTCTTCGTCATTTTCTTTATAATACATTTTTACTTGCCCATCTAAAACAACAAATACTTCTTCCCCATCATTTGTATGCCAAATATACGGTTTATTAGTCCAATGTAGTTTTGTAGTAATTCCGTTCATACAGGCTATTTGTTTTGAATCCCAAGCTTTTTTAGCTCTAAAATCTTTACTTTTAATTATTTCCATTTTTATATCTCTCCTTTTTATTAGCTAGTAAATATTATTTGGGAACGTACTTCTTACTAGCCTAATAATTTATGCCCAATAATGCCCAAAAGAAAACCAAAGTTAACTCCAAGTGCAGGGAAATAACTCTTTTTCACCTTGGCCAAAGGCGCAATATCTTGAAAAACCAAATATAATATTCCTCCACTTGCAAATAACATTAAAGAGGATGTAAGTTCAGGCATATCACTTAAATACATATTTCCTAAAAGAGCAGATATTAYYCCTAARAAASWAAGAAAAAACAAAATAATYARACATTTTTTTACACTGTARTGRTTTTTTCGTAAATCCCCATAAGAATTAAAAGCTTCAGGAAAGTTTTGAAGACCAATGAAAATAGCCAATAACAATCCAAGTTTATGATCCGTAGCAAAAACAGCGCCCAAAGCAATGGCTTCAGGAATAAAATCAACCAACATAACCAAAACTTGAGAAATATTTCCGGCTTTTCTTTCGATATAACGATCTAAAAGAAGAAAAAAGAGAGCACCACTTAAAAAACTAAGTACTATAGGAATGATACCCAGAGTTTCAATAGCTTTTGGTACTAAAACAAAAGCAACTGCTGCAATTATAATCCCTCCTCCAAAAGCAATTAAGCTGTGAGAAAGATTCCTTTTTATAAGGCTTTCTTTAAAGTATTTTTCAAATAAAAAAGAAAATACTCCCCCAAAAAAAACAGTGATACCAGAGAAAAATGAATACATTATTATAATTAATAAATCGCTCAATACTAGTCCTAGTTATATTTTATATACTTTAGTTTATTTAGGGAATAAAACGCACGCTTCAAATTTTCTTTATTTTTGACTCACTTTAATTTCTTTACTAATGATATAAGCTCTGTGTGCTTTTATTCTTTTTAACATTCCATTAATAGTATTTTATTGTATGCAGGCTTATATTCTGATTTGATTTTTTATATTAAAAATGACTTTTTTACTTATGGCCAATCACTTTTTAATATTTTACCTACTGTTTTAATATTAAATTAATTATCAAAGTGTATACTTTTTAAAAAATTAAAGGATAAGTTATCAAAAAAGTTATATTAATGATTATGTTGTTTCTTGGCACAAGTTTTTTGGCTTCAGATATAGATTTGTGGAAAAGTTCTACATTAAACAAAATTTTACAAAGAGGTGAGTTAAGAATTGGTTTAGACCCTGGATATATGCCTTTTGAAATGAAAGACAAAAATGGAAGACTTATTGGTTATGATATTGATATGGCTAAAAAAATGGCAAAAGACATGGGCGTAAAACTTAAAATTGTTCCTACGGATTGGGATGGAATTATTGCAGGTTTATTAACAGATAAATTTGATATCATCATGTCTGGAATGACAATAACACAACAAAGAAATTTAAAAATTAGCTTTTCAAATCCTCATATTATTTTGGGGCAAACCTTACTTTTAAACAAATCTTTAGAAGGAAAAATCTTAAGTGCTAAAGATTTGGATAAAAAAGGTTATAAAATAGTAACCAAACTCGGGGTTACTGGTGAAATTGCTGCTAGAAAATTTTTCAAAAAAGCAGAAATACAAACATTTGAGAGAATAACAGATGCTATAAGTGAAGTATTAAATGGAAAAGCAGATGCGGTTATATATGATAAACCATACAATGGTATTTTTCTTGCCAACAAAGGTAAAGGTCAATTAATTCATTTAGATACGCCTCTTACTTATGAACCACTGGGTTGGGCTATAAAAAAAGGGGATGCTGATTTTATGAATTGGCTTAATAATTTCCTAAGACAAATACAAGAAGACAAAGTAGTCGGTTTTTCTGATAAAATTTACAAAAAGTGGTTTGTTGAAACGAAATGGTTAAACAGAGTACAATAAAAAAAATAGAGCGATTTGCTCTATTTTTTAAAAAGTCAAGATACAAGTATTAGTATTTTTTTTTACTCTCCCTCTTCTTTATAAAACTAAAAGATACTCTTTGTTATTAGAACCATAGCCCCAAGTGTTGCCATACCAAGCACAATTATTTTGCTGTATTTAGGATTAAAATACTTAGAAAATACAGGTGCAAGAAAAAACCCAATAATAAAACCTGGCATCATATAAATTCCTGATAAAAATTGTACGCCTGAGAACTCACCAAAGATATAAAACAGTAACAACATCACTATTGAAAATAAAGTATATAAAAATGCCAAAGTTGATTTTAAAGACTCCAAAGGATGATTTTGAAATAACAAAGCTAAGATTTGACCTCCTACAGCAGCCATTGAGCCCATCACTCCAGCTACAAAACCTCCAGAATAGTTAATACCAGTGTTTAAACTAAAGGATTTTATTTTAATACTTATAAAAACAGAGATTAAAATAAATATTCCAAAAACAAGTCCTAAGTGCTCAAATTTAATATTTTTTAGAATAAAAATTGAAAGCAAGATACCAGCTAACATACCCAAGGAAATTTGCAGCATGTTTTTTGTATCTATGTGTTTTCTTCCTTTGTAGGACATCATTATAGTTAAAGCCAACGATGCAAAAGCAATGGGAGCAGGAATTAAAGTATAAGAAATCATTGCTAAAAAAGGTACGATTATCATACCAGCCGTCACGCCTGTAGCCATTTGTAGAATTGAGCCAAGAATTAAAATAAAGTTTATAAGTATATATGCACTTAAAGTAAGTTCCATTATTTCTCCTATGAAATATGAAATGGTGTAATAAATTACGTCAAAAGTATTTGAAAAAAGTGATAAAAGTATCAGTAGGAAATAAGAGGCTAAAGCCAGAGTCTAAGAAGCGTTCTAATAATTTGATTAAATATAAATATTTTCATAATTGCTCCTTAGGGATTAATAAATAAGAGTTTAGAGCGTATTTGCTTTATTTAGTATTAAACTTCATTAAAAAAANTGCTCRTTWTYMAGTATACWTTAAAATAAAAAAGCTAAAAATGAAGGTTTTTCATTTTTAATAAAAGAYTTTYTAAGCTTAGAGTTCTTCTTCTAATTCTTCAAAATCATCTTTRTMAGAGCCACAATCAGGGCATTCCCAATCACTTGGAATGTCTTTAAATGCAGTTCCTGCTTTAATTCCATTGTCAGGATCACCATTTTTCACTTCATATATATAACCACGTACAGTACAAATATAATCTTTCAATGAAATCCTTCTCTTTTTAATTTTAAATTCAATTTATAATAAAGATAGAATAACACTTCTTTTTATAAAAATCAAGCAAAAAATAWGCTTATTAAAAAGAATTWATWAAAAAGCACTCTTCWYGTATTTWATATCCCAANCACAAGCTANAAGTTAAGTATTTTCTMCGATGATATAAGCTCAAATTTGCTAGAATRCYACTCTAAAWAAGAGTTTTAAAATCAAAAGGTTTAATTATAATGAGTGAAAGTAAAGATTTTTTACGTGTCAAAGTGGAAGAGGATTTAAAAAAAGGCAAATACAGCGAGATTATTACACGATTCCCTCCTGAGCCTAATGGTTTCCCACATATAGGGCATGCTAAGTCTATTTGTATAAATTTTGGAATTGCACGAGATTATCAAGGTCATTGTAACCTTAGAATGGATGATACAAACCCCACAAAAGAAGATACAAAATATGTTGAAGCGCTAAAAGATGCTGTGCAGTGGCTTGGTTTTGATTGGGGCAATAATGTGCATTTTACCTCTGATTATTTTCCTAAAATATATGACTATGCTATTACTTTAATAAAAATGGGTAAAGCTTATGTTGATAGTATCAATGAAGAAGAAATGCGTGAATTTAGAGGAACAGTAAAAAGTGCTGGAAAAAGAAGTAAATATGCCAAACGTTCAATAGAAGAGAACTTAGAACTTTTTTCAAAAATGAGAAAAGGCGAATTTAAAGATGGTTCTCATGTTTTAAGAGCAAAAATTGACATGAGTGCAGCAAATATGAAACTAAGAGACCCTCTTTTATATCGTATCAGACACTCACATCATTTTAGAACAAAAGATGAGTGGTGCATTTATCCTATGTATGATTTTGCTCATTGTTTATCTGATTATATTGAAGGGGTAAGCCATTCTATTTGTACGCTTGAATTTGAAAACAATCGCGATATTTACAATTGGGTATTAGATACTCTTGAACTTAAAGCCCCTCGTCCATTTCAACATGAATTTGCACGATTAGGCATTAATTATACGGTTATGAGTAAAAGAAAACTTTTAGAACTAGTAGAAGCTAAAGTAGTTTCAGGATGGGATGACCCAAGACTTCCTACCATTGCTGGATATAAAAGAAGAGGTTATACCAAAGAATCTATTTTAAATTTTTGTGATCAAATTGGAATTGCTAAAGCCAATTCAATGGTAGATGTTTCACAACTTGAATTTTGTATAAGAGATGATTTAAATAAAAAAGTCCCACGTGTTATGTGTGTTCTTGATCCTTTAAAAGTAACAATAGAAAACTATGAAGGCATAGAAGAAATTGATGCTTCTTATTATCCACACGATGTTCCTAAAGAAGGATCTAGAAAACTTCCTTTTTCAAGTGAAATTTTTATTGAACGTGAAGATTTTATGGAGAATCCTCCAAAAGGATATTTCAGACTTACAAAAAATCAAGCAGTAAGACTTAGACATGGATACATAATCACGTTTAAAGATCTTATAAAAGATGAAAGTGGAAAAATAATAGAAATAAAAGCCAACTATCATGCTGATTCTAAAAGTGGAAGTGACTCTAGTTGCGTAAAAGTAAAAAGTGCCATTCAATGGGTAAGTGCAGCACAAGCTAAAAAAGTAGAAGTAAGAGTTTATGATCGTTTATTTAAAAATGAAGCCCCCCAAGGTATTGAAGATATCAATGAAAACTCTTTACAAATTATTAAAACGGCTTTAATTGAACCTGCTGTTATAAATGATAAAATAAATACCAGATTTCAGTTTGAAAGACAGGGATATTTTTATGCTGATCCAATTGATTATACAGATGAAAAACCTGTATTTAATAAAATTGTAGGACTAAAAGACTCTTGGACTAAAAAAACAAATACTTTCAAAAGTACAGAAAAAATAGTAAATAAAAAAGCACAAATAGATGGTGAAATTACAGCTATGAATAAAGAGCAACAAGATTTATTTGATAAGTATACAAACGAACTTAAATTAAATACAGAAGTGGCTAATATTTTAGCAAGAGATGAAAAACTCTCTTCTTTTTATGAAGAAACACTGGTGCTTCTTTCTAGTCCAATAAGTTTAGCTAATATGGTAGCAAATGAAGTAGCAAGAGAACTAAAAGAAAAAGAGATAAAAGAACTAAAATTTACAGCAAAACAAATTAGCAAACTTGTAAAAATGTTAGATGATGAACTTATTTCAAGTAAAATAGCAAAACAAGTATTTGAAGAAATGATAAAAGAAGGACAAGATCCAACAAAAATAGTTGAAGATAAAGGGCTTATACAAATAAGCGATCCAGCCAAAATATTACCAATAATTGATGAAATAATGACAAACAATGCAGATAACGTTGCAAAGTTTAAAGCAGGAAATAAAAAACTCTTAGGCTTTTTTATAGGACAAGTTCTTAAAAAAACCGCGGGAAAAGCAAACCCCAAAGTAGTAAATGAACTCGTATTAAAGCAGTTACAATAATCATTTAATATAAGGGTTAGTTAAACTAACCTTTATACATAATCATAAAAAAAGTATAAACTATCTCTTATTTTCTTTCCCTAAATCACTAAGATAAACAAACAATTATAAATATACTTATATAAAAATCTTATCAAATAATATTATTACTTACCAAAAGTATCGTAAGCAACATTTAAGTCAAGAAGGATTATACTTGCTTAGAAAACGTAAACGAATAGTTAGTTTAAAGCATTATTTGATACTTGTTCCTAAGAAGCAGATATTTTCTTTGTTGAGTATTTAAAAATATTCAAATGATCAAATAAAAATCAATACATTAAAAGGATTAAAATGAAAGCCATAGGATTTAAAACATCGCATGATATAGAGCACGAACAAAGCCTAATAGAAGAGCAAATAGAAAAACCAAGTGCCAAAGATTATGACCTTATTATCGAAGTTAAAGCGGCATCAATAAACCCTATTGATTTAAAAGTACGCTCTAAATCATCTCTTGATAAAACTATGGAGCAGATAAAAGTCTTAGGATATGATGGTCTTGGAATTATTGAGGCACTGGGAGATAAGGTTGAAGGTTTTCAAATAGGCGAGAGAGTTTTTTATGCAGGAGATGTCACAAAAAATGGTTCTAATGCCCAATATCAAAAAATTGACTCACGTATTGTTGCTAAAGCTCCCAAGTCCTTAAGTGATGCACAAGCAGTAGTTTTACCACTTACCTCATTAACAGCATGGGAAGCAATGTTTCATCGAATGAATATTAACAAAGATGAAAATAAAACTATTTTAATCATTGGAGGTGCGGGAGGTGTTGCTTCAATTGCTATTCAACTTATTAAAATAAGAACAAATTTAACAGTAATAACAACTGCTTCAAGACAAGAATCAAAAACTTGGTGTAAATCTATGGGCGCAGATTATATTGTAAATCATAAAGATTTAATTAAAGAAGTAAAAGAAGCAGGTTTTGAACAGGTAGATTATATTTTTAATGCAGCAGATACAAGTATGCATTGGAATGCAATGGCTGAATTAATTGCACCACAGGGTAAGATTTGTTTATTAGTAGATGCAAGTGAACCCTTAGATATAAATAAGTTTAAATTAAAATCTGTAAGTATTAACTGGGAATCTATGTTCACAAGAACAATGTTCAAAACAGAAGATTTAAAACAACAACAAACAATTTTAAAACACATTTCAAAACTAGCAGATGAAGGTAAAATAAAAACAACCTTGAATAAAACGCTCAAAGGTTTTAGCGTAGAAAATATAAAAGAAGCGCATAAACTAACCCAAAGCGGTAAAAACATAGGGAAAATAGCGCTTACTTTTTAATGCTACAAGAAGGAGAGTTCACCTTAGTTTTCTCTCCTATTAATATAGAAATCAATAAGTAAATTAATTTATTCTTTTATACTTGCATAACCAAAAACAACAGAAAAAGCCTTACAATATATTAAAACCGATTCATAATCATTAAGAGAAATACCTTTTAAGGAATAGTTTTGATTTCCTTTATTGCCTTTTAGTTTCTCAAGGATTAACATCTTTCCAAGACCATCTTTTTTTGGATTTTTATTGGAAGATAAAACCACATATAAATCAGGTCCATTTGTTGCATCAAAGTTTTCAAAACGTAAATAAGAATTGTCTTTACTAGCAAGTAATAACAAATCTCCAGATACTTTATGTGAAGAATCCCCATCTATAAAAGAACCCAATTTTTTATTTTCATTTGCAAGGGATGTAGGCATAACATCTTTTATAATACTGTCTTGCATAGAGTTTTTTATCTTTTCATGTTCATCTAAAGAAATAGGTACAGCTTCATTAACTTCAACATTAATAAATAAAGGAGAAAGCAACCACCAAGAAATTACGGAGACCAGTATAAAAATACTACTTATAATTATTTTTTTCATAATAAATTATATCAAATTTTCTTTTCATTCTTCTAAAAAAGAACCCTTCTAATATAAAATAAGTAGCATTTTTTATCTTAGTGCTGGGCTTTAACTTTAAAATATGCAACAAAAGTAGAAAAAACCTCTAATATTCTCACAGCAAAAGAAACACTAGTTTTTTTAGATTTTAAGTATTTTACGATATCAATATTTCCAAAAATACTTGCATACATAATAGCTTTTGAATTCACTTCTACTTTATTTTCTACTAGTAGTTTTACTATGTTTAAATAACCTTTAAAACAAACTCCCTCTAAGGGTGTTTGTCCTCTTTGATTCCTTTGATTTAATCTTGCTTTATATGAAATTAACATTTTACATGTTTGATAGTTTCCATTATAAGAAGCTAACATCAATAAACTATCTTCTTTATGTGTTGTTAGATTGACGCTTATTCCTGCTTTAATCATTTTTTCGAGTTCTTTCGTCTCTCCTGTTCTTGCGTAATCAAGCGCAATTATTTGTAATTGTTCATATCGTCTTTCTTCTTCGCAGCTTATGTCTGTTTTCATGATAAAGCACCTTTCACCCCATTTGCATACTCTTTTGAAACTTGTGTGTACAATGCCAATTGTTTATCAATAATATATTGTGGCACTCCTTGCATAGCAGCTGCTATATTTGAAAAAAGTTGTTCTTTTTGAGAGGCAGACATTAAATTAAATAAAGCACGTGGTTGTTTAAAATAATCATTATTTTTTGTTTTATCATACCTATCAACTTTGCCTTCCATATCTAAAGCAGGTTCTCTAAACGCTTCATCTTCTTTGGGCCCATCAAAAGTATTAGGCTCATAATTAACCCCTTCTACTTCTTTAATATCTTTATAATTCATAGCTCCATCCATATGATAGGTATTTACTTCATTTAAAGGTCTATTAATAGGAAGACTTTCATAATGTGTTCCCACTCTGTATCTGTGCGCATCTGGATAAGAAAAAGCTCTTGCTTGTAACATTTTATCAGGAGAAAGACCTATTCCTCTTACTGTATTAGAAGGACTAAAAGCAGATTGTTCTACTTCATTAAAATAATTTTCAGGGTTTCTGTTAAGTTCTAAGACCCCTACTTTTATTAAAGGGTAATCATGATGGGACCAAACTTTTGTTAAATCAAAGGGATTGTCCTCATGTGTACAGGCTTGATCTTCTGTCATGATTTGTACATGCATATCCCAACGTGGGAAATCTTTATTCAAAATAGCCTCATAAAGGTCTCTTTGTGAACTCTCTCTGTCTTTTCCTACAACTTTTTCGGCTTCTTCATTTGTCATGGTTTCTATACCTTGTTGTGTTTTAAAATGGAATTTAACCCAAAAGCGTTCGTTTTTTTTATTAATAAAACTGTAGGTATGAGACCCATAACCATTAATATGTCTTAAATTTGTTGGTAAACCACGATCTGAAAAAAGAATTGTAGTTTGATGTAAACTTTCAGGGTTTTGTGACCAAAAATCCCACATTCCAGTACTCCAACGCATATTTGTTTTGGGGTCTCTTTTTTGAGTATGTATAAAATCAGGAAACTTATAAGGGTCTGAGATGAAAAATACAGGCGTATTATTTCCAACCAGATCCCAGTTTCCTTCTTGGGTATAAAACTTAATAGCAAAACCTCTAACATCTCTTTCCGCATCAGCAGCTCCTTTTTCCCCAGCAACAGTAGAAAAACGAAGGAAAACAGGCGTTTCTTTTCCAATATAAGAAAATAAATCTGCTTTAGAAAATTCGGTAATATCATGAGTAATTGTTAATTTTCCATGAGCTGCTGTACCTTTTGCATGAACAACACGTTCAGGTATTCGCTCTCGGTTTTGATGGGCAAGTTTTTCTATCAAATAATAATCTTGCATTAATACAGGACCTCTCTTTCCTGCACTTAAAGAGTTTTGATTATCACCTATAATATTACCAGCTGTAGACGTTAGTTTTTTCATTGCATATCCTTTTATAATTTATTATATTATAGTCTATCAAATAAGCTAAAAAACTTAACATTTTTTTCTAACAATAATGTATCAAAGTACTTTAAAAACTTTAATTCATTAATGATATAGAACGCAGCAATACATACATTATTTTATATATTATAAAATTATATAATATTTAAATTAATTTTTATACACTGTTTTTAAATATTTTTTCTTTGTTATACTTAATTATCACGTCTCCTCATACAAATACAAGAAAGGAGAAGAAATGATTGATATTAGAAAAGAAATACAAAAATACAAAAATATCGATAATGCGAAAGGTGATGTCTTTTTCCAAGCGTTGGAAGAAGTACTATTATCCATATCCCCACTTTTTAAAGCCGATGATATTTATGAAAAAAATGCCATTATCAAACGCTTATTAACCCCAGATAGAATCATTAAATTTAAAGTCTCATGGTTAAATGATAAAAATCAAATGAAAGTTAATACAGGATATAGAGTTCAGTTTAACAATGCCCTTGGACCTTATAAAGGTGGTTTACGTTTTCATCCCAGTGTGAATGAAGGTATATTAAAATTTTTAGCATTTGAACAAGTTTTTAAAAATGCCCTTACTGGTTTGCCTATTGGTGGAGCTAAAGGGGGAAGTGATTTTGATCCTAAGGGTAAAAGTGATTTTGAGATTATGAAATTTTGTTCTGCTTTTATGACTGAATTGCATAAATATATTGGGCCAAGAATAGATATTCCTGCAGGAGATATAGGTGTGGGAGCAAGAGAAATTGGTTATTTATTTGGAGAATACAAAAAAATCACTTCATCTTTTGAAGGTGTTTTAACAGGAAAACCCTTTATGTTTGGTGGATCTCTTATGAGAACAGAAGCTACAGGTTATGGAGTCATTTATTTTACACAAAAAATGCTTGAAATGGAACATAAAGAAGRTTTARAAGGYAAGATTTGTACAGTAAGTGGCTCAGGAAATGTWGCTTTACATGCTATTGAAAAACTTTTAGAACTGGGAGCAATTCCTGTAAGCTGTAGTGATTCACAAGGAACACTATACGATGAAAGAGGTCTTGATATAAAATTTTTAAAAGAACTCAAACTGAAAAAACGTCTTTCTTTAGAAGAATATATAAAAAAACACGGTGAAGCTAAATATATTCCGGTATCCAAATATCCAAAAAATGGCCATGCAGTATGGTTTATTAAAGCGTATGCCGCATTTCCTTGTGCAACTCAAAATGAATTAACAAAAACAGATGCATTAAAACTTATCGAAAATGGATGTATTTGTGTTAGTGAGGGTGCGAATATGCCTTCTAGTAAAGAAGCTGTAAATATATTCCTTGACAATAGAATCTGTTTTGGTCCAGCAAAAGCTGCTAATGCAGGAGGAGTTGCCGTAAGTGAATTTGAAATGAGTCAAAATGCTTCTATGCAAAAATGGAGTTTTGAAAAAGTTGACAATAAACTAAAAGAAACAATGCAACAAATATGTACAAGAGTTTCTTTAACAGCAAAAGATTATGGGGTTGAGGGGAATTATGTCGATGGTGCAAATATTGCTGGTTTTAAAAAAGTTGCTGATGCTATGATTGCAGAAGGAATATAATATTATTTTAAACCTTTTATATAAAGAGGAGAATATAAAAGGTTTATATATGACAGACTCTTTTGATAAAGAAACAATTGGGATAAAACCATTATAAAATATATTTTACCTCATAGCTTAATTTTAAATAACTCATTAGAGTACTTCTAGTTTATCTCCTTTTACAATATGAGTATTAGTAGTATAATAAGAGCTGCTGTATTCAATGTTTAACGAAAAATATGCACTTTGATGAAGATGTGTTTTTATTGTTTTTTCAATTTTTTCACTTAAATCTTGAGTAAATACTTTATCTCTGTGCGCTTTTGTTAATAAAGCAATATTGACTAAAACGTGAGAATATTTATATTCAAAACAGGGATAAGCTCTTGATTTACACTCCCCTGCACTGTCATCTTTTTCATTAATAGCTTTTTCAATACTATCAAATAAACTTAGCATATCAATCTTCAAATTATTAGAATATTTTATTTCTACATGAGGCATATTAAATCTCCTTTTATATTTATTTATTAAACAAAAAACGAAATAATCACAATTCTTGTTTTCCTTATTTTCTTTCTTCTCTTTTGTAAAATTTTATTATRAGTCATATAATTAAGAACTTAAATTGTTCTTTAAAAGTACGTTTATATTAATAATAATAAAATTATCATTTCTATCAATACTTAATTAAATTACCGACAAAAGATAACTATTTATCGTTAATTAAAAAAAAAGCAAGTCTTTCTTTAAGTTTTTAATGAAATAAATAAGCAGTGTTTAAAAAAATTAATTTAGTAATATTACTTCATACTTACCTAAAGTAAAGTAAGATACATTTAAGAATGTATGGAGTATACTTTTTCAAGTTTAAAAGGATAAAAAATGAACTATTTCAAAAAAATTTCTCTTAGTGCTTTGATTATTGTTACAGCAAGTTTGCTTCAAGCAAAAGAATCTGAAATTAAAATAACAACAATTAATGTCAACAATGGTGTGTATATGTTAATGGGACAAGGTGGAAATATTGGTTTGTCTGTGGGGGAAGATGGTGTTTTTATGATTGATGACCAATTTGCACCTTTAAGTGCAAAAATCAAAGCAGCCATTTCAAAAATATCAAAAAAACCTTTAAAATTTGTGATCAATACACATTGGCATTTTGATCATACAGGTGGAAATGAAAACTTTGGTAAAGACGGTGCCATCATTGTATCCCATAATAATGTACGTAAAAGAATGTCAAAAGAAGGTTTTATAAAAGCCTTTAATAAAACCATTCCAGCAGCACCCAAAGTAGCTCTTCCTATCATCACGTTTAATGATGAAATAAATTTTTATTTTAATAATGAAGAAATTGAAGTTCTTCATCAAAAAAATGCACATACTGATGGAGACAGTATTATCTTTTTTAAGTCTTCAAATGTAGTGCATACGGGAGATATTTATTTTAATGGTTTTTATCCTTTTATAGACAGTTCTAGCCAAGGAAGTATGAACGGCATTATTACTTCTGTAAACTATATTTTATCACGTATTAATGATAAGACAAAAATCATTCCTGGTCATGGAAAACTTTCCAATAAAAAAGAGTTAATTTCTTATCGTGATACTTTGATAATATTAAGAGATAGAATGCAAGCACTTATTAAAGAAGGTAAAAGTATTGATGAGATTATTGCAATGAAACCCAATGCTGATTTAGATGAGACCTGGGGAAAAGGTTTTTTAAATCCAGAAACATTCTTAAAAATATTATATGGTGTCATCAAAGACAATATGAAATAGAGGGCTTTGCCCTCTTCTATAATATTCTCTTCAATAAACTTACATTTAAAATCACTAAAAGAATAAAAGTAAATTTTACTTATTTTCTTTTAGTATTTTTCTAATTCTACTTAAGTGAGTAGGTGAAATACCCAAATACAGTGCGATATGATATTGAGAAAGTCTTGATAAAATATGAGAAAATTCTTCTACAAAATTTTCATATCTCTGCTGCGCATCTTCTAAAACCAAATCTTGTGCATTTTTATCTTTCTCTAAAACCCAATGTTTTTCTAAATATAAAATATGAAATAGTTTTAAATCTTCTTTTTGATATAAAAGTTCTCTGTATTTTTTATGATTGATATCAACAACAAGGGAGTTTTCTAGTGCTTGAACCGAAGATTCTATATCTGTACCTTTTAATAAAGCTATTATTGGACCAAAAAACCTTCCTTCCCAAAAAAAGTTTTTATTATACTCTTGTGCATCTTCATTTGTTGTACAAGCTCTAAATAAACCAGAATAAATAAAAGTAATACACTCAACTTTATCATATACATCAAARGCATATTCGTTTTTTTTTATTTGTYTTATCGTRCAAATATCCATATATTTATTCCAAGTATCTTCTGAAAGCTCATGATATGAATCTAGGCTTTTTTTAAGTGCATCAAATATTTCTTTAGTATCCAAAATTATTCNTTNTCTTTTTTTATAAGAATAATATAATTTTCTTAAAATCAACCTATGTATAGAAGAAAAATTTTGATTTATACTATTCTTTAAATAAAAAAGAGGTTTTATGAATAAAAATTTACAGGCACATTTATACGTCTTATTATCTACATTTTTGGTTGCTGGCTCATTTATTGTTTCACAAAAATTATCSGGRCAACTTGATCCCATTTCRATTACACTTTTGCGTTTTGTTATTGCATCCATTTTTTTGGCACCTTTTGTRTTTTTKAAAAAAGARYTTAGAGYAAAAATACTTCCTACMTTTAAAAGAGCCATGATTATTAGCTTTTTTTATGCTTTGTTTTTCATAGGAATGTTTAAAGCTTTRGAATATACAAGTGCAATAAATACCGGAACTATTTTCACTTTACTGCCTCTACTTACAGCAGTATTTGCCTTTTGTGTTTTTAAACAAATTATTGAGTTAAAACAATATATCATTTATCTTCTAGGTATTATTGGGACCTTAATAGTTGTTTTTAAAGGGGACATGGATTCATTTTTATTATTGTCTTTAAATAAAGGAGATATTATCTTTTTATTTTCTATTATTGCAATGTCTTTATACTCAATATGTGCAAAGTATTTTTATAAAGAAGATGATAAATTAATTGTATTGGTTTTTATGACTTTACTTGGTGGAAGTATTTGGATGTTATGTGCTTTATTACTCTTAGATATTCCTTTATTATGGGGAGAGATAGAAGAAGATTTTTATCTTTATATGATATATCTAAGTATTATTGCCACCTTGATTACTTCATATTTATATCAAAAAGCACATATAATATTAGGACCTAAAATAGTAATGTCTTATATCTATTTAAATCCCGCATCTATAAGTATTTTATTGTTTTTTCTAGAAGGTAAAACTACGAATTTATGGACTACTTTGGGTATTTTAATTTCTGCCCTTGCTACTATTATTTTATTAAATTTAACAAAAGTTGAAATAAAGGCATAAAATCTGTTTTAAAAAAGAATTCTTTAGTTCAAGATTTTATATCTTGCACCTAATGAATAAGCTATTTTATTCTCCATTTAAAACAGCTAGAACAGTTGTTCTGCTTGTTTTAAGCACAGATGTTATTTTTGATATATTGAGATCACCCTTGTCGTTATAATACGCTTCATCATCTAACATACTTAAGATTTTATCTTTTTTATCAAGAAGTTCTTGGGATGTAGCTCTGCTCTCAAAAGTCAAATCTTCTTCGCTCATAGTTTTAAGTGCTTCTAAATCTCTTTTAATAGTAGGCAGAGTGACTTTTAATTCTTTTGCTAARTCTTTTGGATCTTCAATACCTCGTAAAATCAAATCTCTTATAGCTATTCTTCTGGTTTTCATTTTACGYCGTCTRTGATAAGAAATTTTCACTGTTTTTATCTCCCATATTTTAGATATACATTTTATTTTTATAAGATATTRKGCATTAAAATAAACARAGAAGTWTACATTAAAAAATCTCTAAGGGKCTWGRGTCTATCTTAATTAAAAGTCTGAATAAATTTTCTTGTTTGTGGGTTTTTAATCTTTTTGACATTAGTATTCGAGAAAATACTTTTTAATTCTTCAAGCGTAAAGATATTTTTCAATGTATCACAAGCAATATCTTTTAATACCTTATATTTAACGATTTCAAAGGAAAGAGGAAAAAGATCATCCTCTTTACTCATTAACACCTTATAAACATCAAAAGCATTCATAGAATAATCAGAACATACCTTATCCAAATGATGTAAATATTCCTTTGTATTAACCTGCATATACTTCCTTTATTTTTAACACTTACCTTTTTTTGCTTGACCAGGAGGACAAAATTTTGTTTTTTCCTGCTTTATTTCTTTTGTAGTTTTAACATCAACTTCTACTCCTGAAACTTCTCCTTTTACCTGAAGAAGCCTACAACCAGAAAAAGATAAAGATAAAAATATCACCATAACTAAGGGAAAAAATGATTTCATGACAACTCCTATTAATACTAATTAAAAATTATAAATAATTTTACTTTAATTAATATTATCCATAGTAAACTAAAAACTTTATTATTGCTATTCTTATAAACAATGAGTTTTTTACCCTAGGGTAAAACTTAGAGATGAAGCAAGATATTATTTTTTGTTTTTTAAATATCTGCTTATATTTAGCCATGTAAGCAATACTAATCCTATAATAGCAACTGTTTCTAACATTATTGATCCTTTTGTTTTTCTTAGTATAAGATATATTTATTTAAGAAAAATAAAATTCAAAATCTTTTTTCAAATTTTGAAGATAAATAAATATAAAAAAATTACTAATTAGGATTAAATCCTTTTCTAAATATTTCTATATTACGAAAGAATATTCATAAGCATTTTTAATGAAGTTGCCCTTACCTTCATTATCATAAGAACTAGGATTTTGTCTGATTAATACTGCATCTTCTATTTCCAAACTTTGTTTTATTTGTTCAATTAAATTTGTGGGATTATTATTTGTATAATTATCTAAATTGGATATAAACTCTTCTTCAAAGTCTTTATTACTTTTTATTTTTTCAAATAATTTTTCAAAATCAGCAAATTTATCTAAATTTTTTACATTTAAATTTATTTCTATATGTTTCCATTCATTCACCTCATAAGAGAGATAATCCGTATGAAAAGAGATACTTGTTGTCTCTTGTTTTCCTTCTCTCGTACGATCCTCACTGTCCCAAGCTAAATGTGTTGTAGTCATATCTACTTGTGCATATATGGTATATGCATGTGTTATTTTATTCTCTTCATCATATATTCTAAACGTTTCATTTTCCTTAGTTGCCATTATAAAGGTCCCTGAACCATCAACTCCATTTTCATAATCATCTAGAATGTCTGAAACTTTATTAATGCCATTTGCTGCATTTTTCAACCAAGGATATTCAACTAATTGCTCCAGTGTTGGTCTATATACTATTGTATCATCCACCATATTTTCGATAACTTCGCGTAATTTAACGTGTGTTTCTTCTTTAATTTTTGAGTGTTCTTTATTATCAAGAATGATTAAGTTTTCAAAGCGATTTTCATAATTAATTAACATAAATATACCTTGGAACTAAGTTTAAAGTGTAATTATTTGACTCTTTCTAAAACTGGCTAATTTATTAACTTTTAAAAAGTAATATATCAGCTATTAAAAGTCTCTTAATTTATTATATCATACACATAACAGTTTATTATTTAATCACTTAGCACTTAGATAAATATCCTTTTAAATGTCCCCATTCCTTAATAGTTTATTTGATAAAATAAACTAACAAAGGACAAAAATGCAAAAATTCATAATCTTTTTATTTTTTATTTTATCTCTAAATGTTAATGCTACAAGTAGTGATTTTCCAAACTCTTTGGTAAAGAATAGTTTTGTAAAAACGGGTATTTATGAAGCTTGGTACGATGGGGCTACAAGTAGATATGATCATGGAGTATTAGGGGATGAAATTGAAGCTTCTATTTTGAGACTTAAGATAAAAAGTAAAGATGGTATTTATTCTACTAGCCTTACCTTAGATAAATCGCTTGTATTTGAAGACTTAAAACCCAGGCTAGAGGATATAAATAATGATGGAAATTTAGAGATTATTGTTATTCAAAGTCATCAAAACCTAGGTGCTAGAGTTGTTGTATATAAACTAAATCATGCAAAAAAACTCGAAGAATTTGTTAGTACCCCTTTTATAGGTAAACGATATAGATGGCTTGCTATTAGTGCTATTGCAGATATAAATAAAGATGGTTTTATGGATATTGTTTATGTTGATAGACCACATTTAGCTAATATATTAAGAGTTTGGACCTATAAAAACAATGATTTTTACGAATTGGCAAGTATAAGAGGCTTAAGTAATCATCGTATTGGAAATAATTTTATTTCAGGTGGCATAAAAAATTGCAAGGGTGAAATAGAAATAATTACAGCCAATGGCGATTGGAGTCATATTATGAGTACAATGTTTATTGAAAAAAAGCTGCAAAGTGTAAAAGTAGCACCATACAATAATGAAGATGGTTTTAATACAATATTGTCTTGTAAATAATATATAAACCTATATCTTAATAAAAGAGCTTATCTCCTTTATTTTATATTTTTTCCTTAAATAACCCATACTTACAATAACAAAAGACTAGCTTTTAGGTGTAAATTTTCATTATAAGCATTGAATATTAAAAGGTGCTTTTATTTGAAATTGGCTATTATCCAAGTGCTTTAAAAATATTTTACAGGATATTCTAAATGACTTTTAAAAATAAAAAAATACTAATTACAGGTGCAAGTCCAGATTTTGGTCAAACACTAGCAATCTTATTCGCTAAATTAGGAGCTGAGTTATTTTTATCAGCCAGAAGCATTGAAAAAGCAAATGATACTGCTAAACAAATTATAAAGCTTGTTCCAAGCGCCAAGGTACACACTTTTAAAGCAAATGTGTCAAAGCCTAAGGATATAGTGAACTTTGCGTTGGAAGTTACAAAGATTACTTCTAAAATAGATGTTCTTATTAATAATGCATCTTTTTGGTTAGAAGGAAAGATTGAAGATGTAAGTGATGAAGATATCATGGAAACAATTAACTCAACCGCAAGTGGTAGTATTTTAATCACAAAACATTTTTTACCCTTAATAAAAGAGTCTTCATGTCCTGATATAGTTTTTATAAATAGCCTTGCAAGTTTGGAAAACTTTTTCTCTGTAAATGCAAATGAAGCTTTTTGCGCAGCAAAAGCAGCTCAATCTACCTTTGCAGACAGACTAAGACAAAGACTAAAAGGTTCTGGTATTCGAATAATCTCTATTTATCCTCCAAATTTTGATAATACTTCTCCTCTTAATGAAGAAGAATGGAAAGAAAAAAGAAAGCATACAGACCTTCGTTATTTAAGCGCAAGAAATATATTTGAGTGCCTAGAATTTGCTTTATTACAAGATAGAATATGTTCTCTTGATAAAATAATATTAAGCAATAACAATACTTCAKCTACAARTACCTAAAAACMGCCTTMACAAAGTTTAATTCCAAGATAAACTTAACGCTCTGWATTAAWTATTTAYRAAGAAGCKTTGATAATAAAATTCATTCRCTTTTTNGTAATNTNTNATTNATNNNTTATAAATATCTTGGGCGATTATTACACTCTTATCATCATCAATAAGAGTMAGTTCATTATCCAGTATATTACACTGTATATTCATAGAACGAYTGTTTAGWGACTCTATATCCCCATCAATATTMAGATATATTATTTKAAGATTTTTAAAACGAATAAGAGAAYTTTCTATTTGTTTAAACCAAGGYAGGCTTAGACTTTCTTTAAATGTATACACTATTACTTTSTCAGATCGYCCACATGCTTTTTTTATACGCTTAAGATCWGGTTGWCCCACATCTATCCACATCTTAATATCCCCACCCAWTGATTTTTCCCATAAATCAGGCTCATCATCTTGGGATATTCCTTTACARAACATCAGTTCYTCATTTGCATTTAATACAAAAGCAATCAGTCTAATCATTAGTCGTAAATTGTTTTCTGAYGGGTGCTGTGCCAGTGTTAAATTATGTTCACAATAATAGTGTTGATCCATRTTTGCTATATTTAGTAAAGCTTTRTGAATAATCGCATTAGCGGCCATTAATATCCTTTTTCTTATRGGTGTTTTTGTGATTATAKCTAAATATAGCTACAAAAAWTTGHCAAATCTTTASCCTATAAAGCTTCCCTTCACATTTTAAAATTAACATTATCAGCTATAATACGGTAATTTATTTTAAGGGCAAGATTATGACATTACAAAAGTGGGAAATATTCCAAGATGAAGCAACAGTTTTTTTAAACAATTATTGTAATGCTAACTTTAAAATGGAAGGTGGTTATGACGCAACAACATCCCACATTACTGCAAGAAAAGCAAATAAAGTTATAACAACTATTGAAGCAAAGTTTGCCTCAACCCAAGCGGGACAAATTGTATTACAAAAAGATGGTAATAAATTTTATTTTTGCGATAAAAGTAAAAACGATTCAAATGTGTATACAGATAAGATACTAAACTATTTAAATAAAAACCATTCATCCTTTGAAGGTGTAAAAACGGCATCTATTCATGTAAATATTGATGAGAGTACATTATTTTCTTGGGTGAAAACAATTTATAATGATAAAGATGTTGAATGGATTATATCTTCTAAAAAGTTTAACAATTTAAGCCTAGATGATTTACTTTTCGTACCAATAAATGAAATAGAAAACTACTTTGATATTAGCCTCGTATTTAGAAGAAAAAAAACGGGGAATACCCATATTCCAGGTAAAGATATAACACATTTTAAAGAAGAAATGGATTTATTAAATGAAGACTACATAATAAAAAAAACAAATAACAAATATCTCTTAACAATGAATAAAAGAGTATCAAATTTTAATATTGGGGAGAGATATTTATTAAGTATTACCAATGTGGATTGTCAGTATTATATAAAGAAAAAAGACATAAATACTAATCCTAATATTATGTTTCAACTAAACTTAAAAGATAAAGTATCATTTAAAGGTGAGGCTTTTAAAGAAAAATATAATGTATAATTTTTTTAAAATACTGCAGTGCTGATTAAGTACCTTTGAGATTTTTGGTCTGAAAATAATTTATTGTTATTTCTTATTATACGAAAGCTGCAGTTTCTAAATAAAAGGAAGGTTATGGAAGAATTTGATTTTGAAGCATACAAACAAATGGTAAAAGACCACCAAGACAATGATGAACCGACATCTTGGTGTGACTCTATTTATAAAGATGCACGAGGGGATTATACTAAGGTATTTTGGGCAGATTTAGAATCAAATCCTTATTTGCTTCAATATTTAAAAAAGAATATAACAAAAGATAAAAAAGCAATAGTAATTGGTTGCGGTGTTGGGGATGATGCAAAATCATTAAGTGATGCAGGCTATAAAGTAACTGCTTTTGATATTTCACCCTCTGCTATTGACTTGTGTAAAAAAAGGTATCCCCACTCAAAAATAGATTTTTTAGTGGCAGATTTATTTTCATACCCCAAGAATTGGAGAGAAAACTATGATTTAGTTTATGAATGCAATACCATTCAAATATTAGCTGGAAAATACAGAATATTAGCCAGAGAAAAAATATCTTCTTTATTAAATAAAGGTGGAAAAGCTGTAATATCTTGTAGAAGCAGACTTCTAGGAAAACAAGAAAATGATATCCCAAAACCTTTAGACAAAAAAGAAATGAATGAATTTATTCATAAAGATAAATTAAAAGAACTGATTTTTACAGACTATTATGATAATCAAGAACCCGCTGTTTGGCATTTTTTTGCTGTTTACCAAAAATAAATAAAAAGGGCAGTCCACTTTATTTAAAAGTGGATTTTTAGCCCTGAGTGTAATTTTCGGATTATTAAAAACTATTGATAACAAGCATCAAAAAACTGTTTTTCTAGCAGTACCGCTTGTTTAAAGTAGTCTTTGATTGTTTCTTGTTTTTTTGCATCTGCATCATTAAATGCTGTATCGAGTTGCGTACGAAGATGTTCAACTACGGATTCAAAGTACTCACCTGAATGTAAAGAAATCCACTCTGAGAAGTAAAAAGGAAGTGATTCCCCAGTTTTGGCAAAAGGCTTCGCCCAAGATAAATAAATCCACTCAGCAACACATAACACTGCAATCATATTCGCATATTCACCACTTTTGGCTGCTTTTAACATCAAAGCTTGAAAGTCACTGCTTGGTTTTAAGAGTGTTGGATTTTCTCTTTGGCTCAAAGGAACATTCAACATATCAAAAGATCGTTGAAAATAGGTATTTTCTGGACCTGCAATAATTCCTAAAAAATGGGCTAAGGGTAAACGGTCAGGCAAAGATGGTGCATGATAAATAGCACAAGATGCTAAACGTACAAAATTATCTATAAAAGTATAATCTTGTGCTAAATAAAGTCGCATTTTATCTAAAGATAAAGTGTTTTTTGAAAGCTCTGTCGTAAAAAGATGATTTGTAGCGCTGTTCCAATCTTCTATACAAGATTGCTTTAATTGTGTACTTGCTCGCATTATTCTTTCCTTCTTTATTTTAATGAAATAATTATATTACTTTAATATCTTTTAAAATTATTGTTCCATTATTAGTATGTCTTATTTCTAATTTTAGATACTACTGTAATTTTACTTTCCCTTTATTTTTATAGTTCTATTTTTAAAAGTGAGCATTAACCCCAGGCATTTATCTTTAAAAATTTCCCATTAATTTATCATCATTACTTAAATAGCCAGTCTGATAATCATTTTTTATTTCTAATAAATTTGAAGAATTATGAATAACATTTTCATTTGATGTAATAATGCTCTGAATACCCATTCTATTTAACTCATGAATTGCAGCATAAATACCATCTTCATACGTATTTTTATTTCCATCAAAAGGGCTATCAAAAGCAACAAATTTAATAAGTCTTTTTTGTACATATGTTTCAGCCAAAGCAGCTGCAAAGATTAAACATAAAAGTTTTTTTATTCTAGTATCATCATTTAAATTATCATTGGATTTTTCTTCCTTTTTTACTTTAATACTAAACTCTATATCATTTGAAGTATTTAAATCAACTAAAAAAACTATCTCTTTATCTAATATTATTTTACCATACTTAGATACACTATTTTGCAATCTATGTATAAAGTGACTGCTAATTAATGTTTTATTTTCTTCGATAACTTTTTCCAAATCTTTTTGTGCACTTAGTAAAGCTCTTGAGTCAAGATCTGATTTTTTAATTATTTCATCTAGTTCATATTTTTTTCTTATTTTACGTCCATCAATACCAATAATATTTGATATAAGTGTTTTGTATTCTATTTCATGTGCGCTTGAGTATTTATTTAATATAAATACATCACTTTGGTTGTTTTCATCTCTTAAAAAATAGCTTATATATGTTCTAAACTTATTTATAGAATAATTAACCTTATTTTCAAAATATGATTTAGCTACGCCTAAACTACCTTTTTTATTAAAATCCTTTTCATCAAGCAGCACAGATTTTTGTTTTGTAATTTTTAATTCGATATTTTTATTACCGCTCGTAGGTCTTTTAATCGTTATATATCTGTTTGAAGAAATTTGAAGTTCTATATAAAAAACATAATCTTTAAAGTGCTCAAGGCCTAAAAAGTTTTTATCGCCTAACAAACAAAAATCTATTAATTTAAAAAGACTACTTTTCCCGACACCATTGTTAGAAGATAGGATAAAGTTTATGCCTTTATCAAATACTATGGTTTTAAAATTATCATTATTAGAATACAATTTTGATATTTTCATTTAATTTCCTTTTTTTCTATATCTAAACTTTCAAGCTGATATTATTTATATTTTAGTGTATATTTTATTTCTATAAAATTATTTGGGAAAACTGTGGCTTGCGCATTTTCCAAAAAGATTTCATCTTTTATTTTTCCAAAAAGAGCGACTCCTGCACCTAAGAGTATTGGAGCTTGTGTTATTGTTATTTCATTAATGAGTTTTTCATTTAAAAATGAAGTAATTGTTTTTCCGCCATCTATATAAGCATGCAAGAATCCTTCTTTTTCCAAATTATCAATAAGATTTATAATAGAGCCTCTGTATATTTCAACTCTTTTCTTTAAATTATCAGGTAGTGTTTTTAAATGTTTACTTAGCACTATAATTTTTATATTTTTATATGGCCAGTCTTCCTCGCTTAAGTCAAAACGTGAAAGAACTTCCATGAGTTTTCTTCCCATAATCATACAATCAACAGTTTTTATGTAGTTTGCAAAAGAGGAATTAAAATGTTTTGTAAGTTCAGATTCTTCTTCTTTTTTACTTAACGTTTTTAAAGAAGTTTCTAAGTACTTAAGACCACCTTGTTCATCTGCAATATAACCGTCTGCACTGGGAGCTATAAATATTGAACATTTCATATCTTTCCTTTATACTGATCTTGCATATATGGGATGATTTTCATTTAATTGAAGTAAATCCCATAAGTTTCCATAAAGATCTTCAAATACAGCAACTGTTCCATATTCTTGTTCTTGTGGTTCTCTTATAAATTTTATTCCATCTTTTTTCATTCTATTAAAATCTCTGTAAAAATCATCTGTATTTAAAAATAAAAATACTCTACCACCTGTTTGATTTCCAATAAAGAATTTTTGTTCTTCTTTTGAAGCCCTAGCTAATAATAAAGTTACACCTTTTGATGAAGGAGGTGAAACTACAACCCATCTTTTATTTTGTTCTTTTTGGTAAATATCTTCTATTAAATCAAATTTTAGTTTGTTTACATAAAAATCAATTGCTTCGTCGTAATCTTTTACAAGTATTGAAATATGTACTATTGATTGTTTCATTTTATTCCATTTATATAATTTATTTATTGTTAATATTGTACAGAGTAAATTACAAAATACACGTTAAAAAATATGCAAAACTTTATATATTTTTTCAAAAAAGTAGAGAGGACAGTATACCTACTTAAGCACTTACTATTAGTTATGTGACACCTTTTATATTAACTTAAAAGTTGATTTTTTCCCTTGGGCTGTAATTCGAATTAAAAGAACAGAAAAATAAATTGAAAATAGTATTTATTTTAAGCCTATATACAATAAAATGCCATACACAAAAGGGAATCAATATATGAATACAAATGTACAAGATCTAAAACCAGATAGACCTTCTATTATTACTACAGAAGTAGATGCTATTAGTTTTTATCGTAAAATGGACACAGAAGCAACAGTAAAAGAGATGATTGACGGTAAATACGTTATTGTAGAAGAATTTTACTCTAATGGTCTAGAACTTTTAGTTGAGCTAAGACGAGCTTTATTACAAGAATTTAGTGATAGTAGTTTTCAAGGTCAAAGAGATTATAGATCTGCTTTTAGAAAAGCTTCTCACAGACTATTAATAAAAGTAGAAAATAATAAATTAGCAGTTAAAAAATGCCCTGATATTGGATGGTTAAAAATCTTATATCCTGAAGTTTCTGATTTTTATATTACTTATCCAGAAGTTCAAGGTATGAATTCTTCTTGGCAATGGCATGAAAAAGGATTAAAGGTTAAAACCTTAAACTTATCTCTTCATCCTTATTATGGAACCTATTTTCCTACAAGATTTGACCATATTGTATTATTTGACAAATGGTTAACAAGCTATAAGGGAGCTAAAAAGAAAGCTGTTGATATTGGTGTTGGAAGTGGAGTTTTATCCTTTCAATTGCTTAGAAAAGGCTTTAAAAAGATTTTTGCATCTGATACTAACAAAAATTCAATTATTGGAGTTTCTAAAGAGAGCTCACGCTTAGGTTTTGATAAAAAAATAGACTTATCTTATGGAGATTTATTTACCTCATATGAAGATAAAGCAGATTTGATTGTTTTTAATCCTCCTTGGTTACTTGCTAAACATGATCTTGAAGAAGGAATTGATAAAGCAATGTATTACGAAGAAGATYTATTTCCTAGATTCTTTGAAGAAGCAAAAAAACACCTAGCMSMYGAKGGAAAATTAGTTTTAATATTTTCAAATCTTGCACAAGTTGTTGATAGAAATGCAGCTCACCCGATTAAAGATGAGTTAGAAAACAATACAAGATTTAARAAAGAAGAATTTTTACAAGCAGATGTAAAAGCTTTATCTCAAAGAACAAAAAGAACAAGTCAAAGATCTAAAGAAAAAGTAGAACTATGGGTTTTAAGTAACAACGATACTTAAAATCAAAGAAATTAAGCATAAGTTTTTTTATGCTTAATCTTCTAAAAACTTGAAATAATTATACTCTCCAAGAATTTCAAATTCCAAGATGATTTATCTATATAGCCAAAATATTTTTCAATTGTAGTGGAATAAAAAAGTCTATATCTTGCTTATTGCTAGTGAGTATGTTTTTCAAATCACTATACTGCGCATAAGCAGGAAAGTTTCTGATTTTATATTTTGACTTACTTGGCCAAGATTGGTATGCGTGTTTCATCAAATCATAAAGTTCATCATGGGTACAAAAAAAACCAAACTTGGCAAACATGCCATCTTCCATTATACAAGTACCAAACTCTCCACCTTTGGATATTTTTTCATCTGTATAAATTGAAGCTAGGTACCTACACTCTTCATGGGGCAAAGAGGAGGGATAATTATGAAATACTCCTATGTATTTATACTCTTTTTTTAAGTTTTTTTGTTCTTTTACCCACTTATCAAGTCTGATCCAAGTATTTTCTATTTCTTTCCTGTATCCATGAATACGAAGATAGGTAATAGGAAGTTGTGGTTTATAGACAATTTCAGGTTCTTTTATCTTAAACAATGAATCGATTTTTTGATGTACACTTTTTTCTTCATGTTTTTCTACTCTCCACTTAGAAGGTGTCATGGAAAATCTTTTTTTAAAAGCGGAGCTAAATGCACTGCTACTTAAAAACCCAACCTCATAAGCTATAATTTCAATAGATTTGTCAATATTGTATAAAAGTAAATTAGAAGATTTTTCCAAACGAATATTTCTAATATATTGGCTTACAGATTCACTTGTAATTGCTTTAAAAACCCTATGAAAATGATATACCGAATAGCCACTTATTTTTGCCAAACTTTTGGCCCTAAGAACTTCTCCACAGTGATAATAAATGTATTCTAAAGATAAGTTTATTTGCTCATATTGAGCTTTAGTTGTATTGCCTTTTAACATAATCGTATGGTAGCAATATTTTTCTAAATAGCACATATGATGGATTTTTGATATAAAGTTTTATTTACTTACAACGTTGATAATACTAATATCTATAAAATTAATTAAAGGATATTTAATGAATATAAGAGCAAAGATGACTAAAGAATTTAAAGACAAGTCAATTTTTAAACAAGTACAAGACTATTCTTTAAGTTATTTAGATGAAGTTGGAAAACGAGATGTTTATCCAACAAAAGAAGCGTTACAGAACTTAGAAAATTTCTCAGAAGAATTACCTCAAAAAAGTATGGAAGCTAAAGATGTATTGGAGTTTTTAAATACTAATGGTTCTAAAGCAACAGTGGATCATCTAGGAGGTAAATATTTTGGATTTGTAACTGGTGGCGTTATTCCTGCTTCACTTGCTGCTAGGGTATTAAGTGACTTTTGGGATCAAAATAGTGGTTTGTATGTTATGTCTCCCATAGCTTCCAAACTTGAAGAAGTATGTGAATCTTGGCTAAAAGAGTTGTTTGGATTACCTAAACGTACTGTGGCAGGATTTGTGAGTGGCTCATCTATTGCAATATTTTGTGGTCTGGCAGCAGGACGTTATCGTGTATTTAAAAACAATGATTGGGATATAAACAAGAAAGGTTTTCAAGGTGCTCCAAAGATTAGAATAGTTGCAGGAAAACAAGCACATGGAACAGTTATAAAAGCGGTGACTCTTTTAGGATTTGGTACTGATAATATAGAATGGGTAAACCATGATTCCCAAGGAAGATTACTGGTGTCAGAACTACCAAAACTAGATAAGAATACTATTGTTGTATTACAAGCTGGAAATGTATGTTCTGGCGCGTTTGACGACTTTGAGTCTATTTGTACACAAGCAAAAGAAGTTGGGGCTTGGGTTCATATAGATGGCGCATTTGGTCTTTGGGCAGCTGCGAGTAAGAAGTTGAAATATCTCACCAAAGGAATTGAAAAAGCAAATTCTTTTTCTGTAGATGGACACAAAACATTAAATACTCCCTATGACAATGGAATAGTTCTTTGTGATGATGAAGAAGCATTAACCCACGCTTTACATTCCTCAGGTTCTTATATTGTGCACAATGAAAACAGGGATGGTATGTTTTATACTCCAGAGATGTCAAAAAGAGCAAGGAGTATTGAGCTTTGGGCGGCTATGAAGTATCTTGGACGTGATGGAATAGAAGAACTCATAAATGGATTTTATGAAAGAGCCACGGAACTCGCATATGAGTTAGAAAAAGAAGGCTTTGAAATTGTAAATGATGTTGTCTTTAATCAAATTATGATTAGATATAAAAGTGATGATTTGACAAATAAAATAATGAAATATATTCAAGAATCAGGAACGTGTTGGTTAGGAGGGGCTATATGGAATGGACAAAGTGTCATCAGAATAAGTATTTGTTCTTGGGTAACGACGCAAGAGGATGTCTTAATTACCGCAAAAACATTTAAAGAAGCGCTCTCTTGTGTAGAAAGTTAAGCTAAGTTATAAAAAGTACTTAATGATATTGGTTTTGTGTCTATTACTAGGGTCAGTTCATCATTAAAATTTGATATACTAACAAATTATTAGAAGGTCAGATTATGAATGAAAATAAATTGCATATGGTAAATAAATTAATACAAAAAGATGGAGTATGTAATACATTTTTAGATGATGTTAAAATATACAAAACCTCTAAACCTGAATCATTAAGTGCCCATCTTTATGATAATTGTATTATTTTTGTTTTACAAAACTTTAAAAAAGTGAAACTTCACGAAAAAATATTAGAGTATAACCCAAAGAACTATTTAGTTGCCGCATCAACTTTTCCCTTCGAATGCACGGCTTTTCCTTCAAATGATGAGCCCTTAATAGCTTTGGTTATTACAATCAACCAAAAAGTAATGCACCAAGTAATCAACGATGTATCAACATCGCATAACTTAGAGTCAAAAAACAGTGAAATAGGACCTTTTATTGATAAAGTCACMCCTCAAATAGATGATGCTTTATACAGGTTGTTATGTGTTTTAAACTCAAAAGAGGAATCTCATGTTTTAGGTGAAGCTATTGTTAGAGAATTATTTTATCGTGTTGCCAAAGGAGATAATGCTTCTTATTTACATAAACTGTTTAATCAAGCCAGCAATGAAGCGAAAGTTTCAAGGTCACTAAAAGTGATTCATAATGAATTTTATAAAGAGTTAAATATACCTGTTTTAGCAAGAATGCAGGATATGAGTGAAGCATCATTTCATACTTATTTTAAGGTGATTACTGGATATACACCTTTTCAATACATAAAAAAAATTCGTCTTACAAAAGCCAGAGAGTTTATAAATGAAGAAAAWTTMTCARTTRGTGARACTGCRCACAAGGTTGGATATGGGAGTACATCTCAATTYAGTAGAGAATTTAARAAATATTTTGGATTCTCTCCAAAAGAGTCAAGAACTTCTTTTGAAGAATATAGTTTATAAGGCTAAATTACAGTAGTCTATAAATCCTGTATATGATTAATATAATTTTTCATATCTTCTTTTATATTGGGATTTTTCACAACATCATAACAAGAAAAAGAAGGTAGGATTTCACTTCCACAAAACTTATAATTTGTAGTAACAGAAAGAAGGGCATCATCAGCACTTTTACCCTCAAATAAAAATTGATCTTTGTCATCAAAGGCATTTTTTGGTGCATTCCACGTAAGTGAGAGCATGAATTTTTTACCTTGCATTTTACCTCCTGTTCCATAATGTTTATCTACATCTTCTCTGCTTCTTCCATCATCAATCACTAAATTTTGTTGAACAATAGCTCTTGTAAATACATCATCAATATATTTTTTATGAATCCATGGTGTATTGAACCAATAAACAGGACTTTGGGTGATAATAATATCTGCCCACAAATGTTTTTCAACTTCTTCATTTATGTCATAACCTGCGTCAATAGTTGTTGTTTTCACTTGGTAGTCTTTTTTTAAAAATTCATTTTTAGCTATGTCTACCATAGCAGAGTTTAGTTTTCCTTCTGAAAAGTTTTCGTAAAATTGATGCGCATTTATAATTAATATATTTTTCATATTTAACCTTTTTGTTTTGACTTAAGATTTGGAAAGTATATAGATTTTCAAGGATTAAAGGAATGCACATTWCTATAAATGTTTTGAGGAATTCTACAAATAATATTYKAWARSKTAKAAAASASTTGTTTGWGKARRWATTTATTATTTTAATATTATATTTACTTGRTATTCTTATTTTATTGATTTAATAGGTARATAGATWTCAACAATTGAATTTGRTTTATTCCATAAAAAMCGATGGTCATATTGTTCATAATGYWTCATAGTTCTGTTTATTTCCACTTCAAAATTACACTTTGGAATAAAGTTTYTATAAATATCAAAAATGCTTGATTTTATTAAATCCATTTTTCCTGTATGTTCAAAACAAATAAATGTGCCACCTTTAATTTCTTCTTTTGTAAATCCRATAATATCTYTTTSATAAGGTATTGCAATTAGATAAAAATATTCGCCATTAATTTTTTTGSTAATTCCATATTTTAACCAATTTYTTTTCAATTTTATCTTGTTGATTTTTAATTCATTATTRAAATTTTGCCAGTGTTGTGTAATTATTTTAAAATTCTTTCTTTGAGAAGTGCTTAGTTTTATTTGTAGTCCACTAACAGTAAACGTCTCTTTTTCAAGTATTGAATATTTCATTAAATTAATTCTTTCTTTTTATTACACACAAGTAAGTAGAAGACAGTATAACTAATTGACTAAGTGATTAAATAGTTATACAGTAAACGGAAATCCCATATAGATACGAGACCCCTATTCTTGATTTTATGAACTAATTAGTTTCGTTTGTATCAGAATCTTTAGATTCAGCTTCTTTTAGAGCTTGTTTCTTTTTTAGTTTTTCTTCTTTCTTTTTCTTCTTTTCTATTTCTCTTGCTTTTTTTTCATAATTATAATTTATTTTGGCCATTTTTGTTTCTCTTTTTGTTGGGATTCGTAATTTGTATAATTATAGTATTTATAAGTTAATAAGTTACGGGGACAGTATACCTAATTAATAAAATGAATATGTATTTTAATTAAAAATATTTAAGGAAACTGTTACTAGAACTATAGTTAGGCAAACAGTCATTGGGATTTAAAAGTTAAGATTCATTCTTTGGGGTGTAATTTCTGCTATATTTTCAGTGAAAGGATGGTATCTTACGCTTAGTATAAATATCATAAAGAAAATGATTGTAAGGAAAATATATGAARAGATCTATTGGAATGAAAAGTTCTTATGTATTAACAGCTAAGAGTGTAGATTATGAAATCACAGAAATATCAGCTGGTAATTTTGCTTTAGGACATGAAAGTAAAAGTGGACTATTTATAGTTGAATATTATGGTCGTTCTGATAGCAATTTAAATCACGAAATTAAAAATTGGATTAATAAATATAAAAGATTTAAATTTTTCTATGCTTCAAGCCCTAAAAGTGCTTTTGTAAAAGAGTGCAAAAATTATCATGCTTTTGATAAAAAGAAAATAGATAATAAAAGTCACCCCATAAAACCTGAAAATACAGATTATGATTGTCCTTATTGTCCCTAATTAAAATTACACCCCAGTATGCACGTTAAAAAAGTAAATTTGTTCCCTCTGGGGTGTAATTTCTAAGTTTTATCTGAGGAATTTACGAATAGGAGTCAGACTCCTTTTCTTCTTTACCTACCATCAGACAACTGGCTTCTTCAATATTTAATACACCAACACTAGTTAACCAATTACATGCTTGATCAATATTTTTAAAAAAATTACTTTCAACATTAATAAAAGCTTTATGGCTATTAGCCACTAATATTTCTTGCAAAGACAAGGAACAAATAACAGCTTCATATTTTTGATTTTTATCATTGCTCCATTCATTCAACTTATATATTTCATCCCACATATCTGGTGTTGATAATTCCCATTGACTTAAGTCTACTAAACACGCCCAAGGTTTATACTTTATCTCTTCTACCATTTCTTTATACTCTTTACAAAATCTTAATACAGTTTCAATATTCCAAGAATCAAAGCATTCAACAATTATTGTTTGATTAATAACTTTAATCTTATAAGAACCATGTTCGTACATCTAATTTCCTTATACTATAACAATTTATTAAAAAGCAATTATAAATATTTTACTCTAAATTTTCTTTACAAATTTGTGCCTAACACTTTTTCTAATATATCTTAAGTTTTAACTAAGATAAGTTACTAATTGGAGGCAGGCCATTTTCTTAATTAAGTATAAGTCCCAGGAATTCTAAATTCTCAATTCCTAAAGTAATATTGATATATAATGCAAGAAATAAACAGTTATATATAAAAAGGATTCAAGTAGATTATGAAAATTGAAGTTGCAAAAAGCTCAGATATCCCTGTGTTATGTGATCTATTAGATTCACTTTTTACCCAAGAATCAGAATTCAAATCTGATCGTAATTCTCAAATTCGAGGACTATCATCGGTAATAAAGAATGATGATGTTGGAGATATTTTAATTGTTAGAGAAAATGACAATATCATCGCAATGGTAAATATCTTATATACCGTATCTACAGCGCTTGGAGCCCGAGTTGGTATACTTGAGGATATGGTAGTATCCAAAGAAGGTCGTGGCTGTGGTGTTGGTAGTAAGCTCTTAGAGCGAGCCATGGATTTTGCCAGAGAGAAAGGATGTAAGCGAATTACCTTGTTAACAGATCATGACAATGAAGGCGCTCATAGGTTTTACCAAAAGCATGATTTTAGCCTTTCGTCAATGGTGGTTTTTCGTAAATCCTTAGCTAAATAGCTAATGCATTCATGAGCATTCAATCTCTCTAAAAAAATAAACTTCTCACTCTTGTATTTGTACTCTCTGTGAGAAAATGTGCGAAAGAGCACATTTTTACGCTCTGCCAGTTTTCACCTTTTTGCGCTAAAAGATAAAAGGATTTAGCTTTATCAAAGTCAGGATAAGTGCCGTGGGGAATGTAGTTTTATTTTTTAAAAGTGGAGATTTATTCTCTTAAGTGTAGTTTTTTTGTTATGCTTTTACTGTATGATACTATCAATAATACCTAATATTTCATTCATAGTTTTTTGATTTGCTTTTTCAATAAATTTAATATTTCTAGAATTATAATCTATTGATTTCATTTGCTCACCCATGACAAAACCTGTTATATTTTCACTATCAATTTCAATATGAAAAGGAGAATTTCTTTTTGTGTTAGTTATAGGACATGCAAAAGCAAGCCCAAGATGTTTGTTAAATACTTTATTACTGATAATTATTGCAGGTCTTCGTCCTTTTTGTTCATGTCCACTTTGTGGATCAAAACTCAAAGCTACAATATCTCCTTGTTCAGGAATGTATTTTACCACTCTTCTAATCCAGTTTTATTATCAAATTCTTCATTAACTTTATAATCATTAGGTAACTGCTTAACTAAATCATTAATATTATATTTTATTCTTGTTTGTTTGATTGGTTCTAATACTATTTTTTCATCTTCAATTACAATATTCATTTTATCACCAATAGATAAATTTAATTCTTTCATAATATGTTTTGGTACTCTTAGACCTTGTGAATTTCCCCAACTTGAAATAATTGCTGTCATAATTTACCTTTCTATGTATATCCAAAGTATATCATAAGAACATATATCTGTCAACAAGTGATGTATTAACTATTAAAGTTACATAACAAATATAGTTTACGAAAATGCTGACAGTTACATCTTTTCTTTATTTTAAGTAAGTCAAAATCGCTTCATTAATATTAAGAGATTTTGGTTTAATATCTTTCATTATATTTTTAAAATTTAACACTATTTCATCTTTATTTTCATAAGTCACTTTTTGTTCAGATTTAATTAAATAAACAGAAAAATCACTTAGAAATGAATTAATAAAAGACATCCATTGGGCTATTAACTCTGTAAAAGTTAAAGATTTTATATTTACATCAACTTTATAAGCAATAACAGCGTTATATTCTTCTAATTTCAAGTAAGCTCTTAAAAAACTTGAAGCTCTGTTTTTAAGTTTATTTTTTAAATTTTTGTTATTTGAAATCTCTGCTAAAACCAAAAAATAACCCATATGATAAAGAGGAGTTAAAAATGAAACTTGATTTACTGGGTGCTCTTCCCACTCTTTAAATAAATCTTCTATGCTTGAAAATTCCCCTGATTCTTTTAGCTCTTTTTCTATCATCTCAAGGTTAAATTCTTGAGCTTCTGTGTTGAAAAAACATCTACTTAATGACATATCTCTCATATTTTTAATAGAACGCTCGCTGAAGTATAATTCTTTCATTTTGTCAAAATAGGAAATTATATTAAGAGAATCTCCTTTGTGAACTATCTCTGGCATATATCTTGTTGTCCGTGATATAAGTGCAAATATTTCTGCAGATTCTTTCATTACACTCTCTTTAAATTCAGATGATTTAAATAAAACTTTAGTGTTAATTTCTTGATGATTTTTTTTTGAATAAATTGTTTCCATTTTAATATTTCCTTAGTATTTATATTTGCTAATATATTTTTTGATTTTGTATTGTCACATAAATAGTCTTGATTGGCTATTTAACTATTTTTTCTTTGACAAATTTTATTTAACGTATTATATCTTCTCTTTTAAGTTTACAAACATAATTGTTTAATTTCATATGAATTATTTGAAGTATATTATACAAATTCACTCCTTAATAGTCTAAGCATTGCAATAGAAGACTCTTTAGAGTACAAAAGGTATTGAGTTGATAATTTCATTATAAATTCTCTTAGGTGCCCAAAAAAAGGCTGATAGTTCGAGATAAAAAGGAATTAAAGGTGCCTGTCACCATTTATTCAGTTGCTAAAATAAGTGAGGCACGAACAAAAAGCCAAGTGTAATTTGTTCGACTTGAAAACCCTTGTTATTTCGTTAACTCTAATGTCATTAATTTGGGATCATCCCCATAACTCGGACAAATTAACGCATTAGGTTTAACTATAAATCCAAACTTAGCCCAAAACGTATCTGATCCTTGAACAGCTACCAAAAATATTTTAGCGAAGCCCTCTGCTTTGGCCTTATTTATTAAGTTAGTTACTAAGTTCTTAGCTATACCTTTGCCTCTTGCTTCTTGAGCTAAAGCCAAATCATGTAAATATAGATTTATGCTATTAGTAATCTGGCTCTTTTCATGTAACTTAGGTGGTACTTCACTTGCCCATGGATGGGCTAATAGATAAGCTAAAACTTTATTGTCATTATTTAGGTAAACAGCACAAGTATTGGGAGATGAAATCCACTTACTTTTAAGTACATTTATATCTTCAGGTAAAATCTCGGTATAAGCCTCTTCTTGAATTTTTAGAATACTATTCCATGAATTTTCTGAAATTAAGCTAATAGACATAATTTAACCTTCTGAGATATAACTCTTTATTTAGTRGTACATAATATATAAATAAGCCTTAATAATAACTATATCATGCACGTTTTATGTAARATTTACATTTAGAAGTTCGANGGASAGTATACCTATTTAACTATTTAGTCAATTAGGTATACTGTCCCAGGAATTTTGCAGAATATTTRTAAGGATTAGTCTAATAAACCCAATGCATCAACTCTTTCTTTTGCTAGAGTATATCTTGCTCGAACATCTTCAATTTGTTCTKSAGTTAATTTCTTACCAAGAGTACGAAGTCCTCCAACAGMATCATTATGATGAATTCCCATTGCAAAYTTAAGGTATTCCATAAGCAGCGGTTGACCATCAAGATATGAAATAGAGTTCATWGCCTGAGAAACTTTRTGTGCCTCAGCCCATTCTCCTTTTAAAACATACTCCTGCATAGTAACACTAGCTTTTGGGAAGACAGTACCTACACCTGTAATACCWCCGCATGCTCCAGCAAGTCCAGCATATACAGTTACAGTGTCAACACCTGCCAAAATTTTTAAATCTTTGTTCTCTAACATCAGTGTTTCAATAGTTGAAACATCTATAGTCGATATTTTAAGAGCAACTACTTCAGGTAGCTCAGCAAGTTTTTTAAGAGTATCTGTTGAGATCGCGTGATATCCGGCTGCATCAGGGTTGTTATAAGGCATAATTGTTACGCCTGCCTCTTTTGCAGCTGTTGCAGCAAGAGCATAGTATGCATACATATCTTCATCAGAAGGAAGTGCCTTAGTTTTGGGAGGCATAACCATAACAGTATCCACACCAACCGTTGCTAGTCCAGCAATGATTTTAGCAATCTCTTCTTTAGTTTCTGCCACAGCTCCACTGATCAATGGAACATTATATTCTTTAGCAACTTCAGAAAGGGATTTAAGTAAAGAAAGACGTTGTTCGTTGCTCAGGTAACTATTCTCACCTAAAGTACCAGAAGCGACAAGTCCGCCCATTCTGCTTCCGCCCTTTCCTTTAGCTTTTAAAACATATTCAGCCTGTCTTCGTGTTTCATCAAAGTCAATTTCAAGGGCACCGGATTCTGACTCTTTCAGCCATGTAAACACAGCCGGCATAACTGTATAAAGCCAATCTGTACTATTTGCTTCTCTTTTATTCATCATTATATCCTTTTGTTTTGTCTAAATTACATTATTATAGTGTTGGTAATTTGGTCTATTTTTTAAACCTAAATCGATTACAGTTTGAACTGCTTCTCTTTCTTTTCCATATAAGGGAAGTCTAGGTTCTCTAACATTTTTATTACCTATGTTAGCAGCAGTTTTAGCTAATTTAATATTTTGTACTAATTATTTACATTTAAGTAATATAGTAATAATATAACACCTTAAATTAGTGATATATCAACTGATATATCAGAAGTATATCAGAAGTAATTTTCAATTTTGCTTAAAGAAATCTTAAATTCTACGAAATAAGGAATTTGATGAAAAATCGAATTTTTGCCTACATTTATGCCCTTCAGTCTTCTTCCAATCTACAGTAGCTAGTGCAAAAAAAAGACAGGCACCTTTATTTTAATTCTAAATTTAGTATATAAAAACTGCGTCACAGTTTGCGACACAGAATTGACAAATTTTAATATTGAATAAAATAGGTAAGTGTTTAAAATTAAATTTCAGAGATAAAAAATTTTAGCATCTTTAAAAAATGCTTTTAGAGTGTGAGATTCTAGATTTAATCAACGCAGAGTAAATCCAGAAAAATGGGGACAAGAAAAATGGGGACAGGCACCATTATTCTAATTATTGAAAAAAGACCTAAAATTGAGGTTTATAATTTAAAGGTGCCTGTCCCCTTTACTCACTTAGTCAATTAGGTATACTGTCCCCGGAATTCCTAAATAATTCGCATTAAAAAGCAGAAAAGTTTTGTTTTTTATTTGTTTTTTCGTTTGGCGGCTTTAGCTAGTTTGGCTTTCTTTTTGGCTTTCTTTTTGGCCAGCTCTAAATTAGCACCCTTTCTTGCATTAATTACCTGCTCATTCTCATATCTACTTTGAGAGAAACCAACCCTAACGCTGTTCTTGTCTTGATTGCTTCTAGCCGCCATTTTTTCTGAAGAAGTAGTTTTAATACTCGAGGAGTTTTTTTTAGTACTCATATTCTAGCCTAGTGTTATATTTTTTTGTATTGTATAAGGAAAAACATAAAAAAGAAATTAGAAAAGCCAAGTAATGAAAAAATCTTATAACATTTAAGATTAATAAGCTACTTTGAGCCCCTCTTATTAAAAAACTAAGGTTTTTTCTTATATACAAAACTTTTTTTAGGTTTTTAAACCTTCACTCTTAAGCAAACGCAAAAAAAACACTCCAGAGAATGAATCTCCACTTTTTATATTATATTTTAAAGTGGAGATTCATTCTCTGGGGTGTAATTTTCAATTGAACAAACATCTGGTACTTCAATAAATAAAAAATCAAGAATATCAAAAAAAGGAAGTGCAATATACAGAAGTATATTATTTATGCCAGTACTTTGTGCCATAAGAAGTAATCCATATATGAAAGCTTTTTATGATCGTTTAAAAGAAAATGGAAAACATTCAACAGTAGCACAAATAGCAGTTATGAAGAAAATGATTTTAATAGCGCATTCACTATTTAAAAATAATAAAAACTTCGACAATACTCTTTACGAAAAAAGAGTATCTTGGAAGGAAGAAAAGATAAAAAATATTGCTTAATTTAAGTTGTTTTTAACGTGGCAACTGGGGTGTAATTTCGATATTTGAAGATAAAGGGGACAGTTGCCACCTTTAATTCAGTTATATTGAATTTTCCATATACCACAAGCAATAGTTGCTAGTTTTGATTGTCTATTCTTAAGTGCACTTATATTCCATTCTGAAGCTTCAATATTTTTACAAATAGCATATTTACTTGAAGAATACATTTTCTGTTTAATTTCAAAATTTTTATCCGCTATATCTCTATTTTTTGTTGATTCAAGTATAGTAAAATTTCCTATTTTATAAATATTTCGTATATGCTCATCTTCTGAAAAAATTGTCTCCCACTCTTCTGTTAAGTTTTCAGGTAATATATGTTCAATTGTTCCTGCATCAGAAGAATAGTTGTATTTTGAACCACCAGATATCTGACCTTCAATTTTATATAAAGTATACCTTGCTTGTTTTTTATGGTTACTATTGGATGTATTAAAAGATTTACCTTCAAATGAGTTTTTAAAATCATCATCAGAAATATATAGGTCTTTTATTCTATTTAATATTTCACCTAGGGACACCTTCCCTTTTCCATCATTAACTAGGATAGAAGCCATGTTGTAAATCTTATCCATAACATTTGTTTGGTGTCTACCAATTACATTATATCTATAAGAAATAGCAACAATAGCTTTTAAAAGTTTTTTAAAAGAATTAGCATCTAAGTATTTATGTGAAACCATTAATAAGGATTTATTTTGAGTTACTCCAAATAGTTTTAAAGCGTCGATAGATTCTTCTAAATCAGTATCTCCTTTCCAATACTCATCATTAGGGTTACCAAGAGCCATATATACGTAAGCAGACTCTTCTAGATTGTCTAATAATACAAAAACATCTTCATCTTTCTGAACACTATTTTTAATTGCTTTAAACAAAGAACCTTTATTTATTAGTTTAATTTTGCTATTAAGATAATGTCTTAGAAAAACAGGAAAGTTTTTTAGACCTATTATATCAATAACTTTTTTCCATTGTTTTTTTACTTGATTTAAATCAGATGAGCTTTTAGCAACCAAAGAAAAAAGATAATTCTTTAATAAATCAGTAGAAGTTAATTCAACTCCTCTTGAGTTTAAAGTTTCAAATACAGTATATGCATTTAATTCGTCTTCTACCGTAATTTGAATAAACAATAAATTTTTGCCAACTATATTCTTTAAAAATGATGCAAGACTACTTCCATCTTCCATTTTTTTATAAAGATCATTTATCTTATTTGTAAAGAATTCATAAGCTTTCCATAATAATTTTTCTGAATCTAATAATTTTTTTATATTAATAGGTTTACTGAAGCTTAGTAATCTTCGCTGATAAAAACTATCATTATTTTCATTTAAAAAAAGTTTACTTGAATATGTTAAGGAAACAGAGTCTTTTTGTCCAATATAGTCTTTCATAAGTAAATCAACACGCTCATTATTTTCATCTTTCTGAATATCAGTTAATGCTAATTCTTTTAATTTTGCAATAATTGCTAAACTTATGATACTTAAAGTTGTAAATCTTTGCTGACCATCAATTATTTTATAGTTTGAATCACCCTTATTTAGTAGTACTATTGACCCCATATAATGGGCCTCATTATTTTCATTTATTGATAAAATATCATTCCATAAATCTTCCCAATTATCTTCATCCCATGAATAATCTCTTTGGAATTCGGGTACTTTATATATTTTACCATTTCCAATAATATCATTAAATGACAGTGTTTTTGTATCTAGTAAATTTGATGTATTCATTATCTTATCCTATTATTTATAATAATCATTTTATCATTATTTATCCTAAATCACATAAATTATTTCTATAATATTCGATTTAAAAGTAAGAATATATAGGAACTCATCAAGTTTAATTAACAATTAAAAAAGACTAGATTTATTATGCAAGTAAAAAGTGGAGGAAAGTATTATATTTTTGATTTAATCAAGGCGAAGATTGAATTTTAAGCGCAGTGTACGATAAGTACATGAGCATTAAAATTCAAGATTCAACGCAGAGTAAAGCAAAAAGATGATGCTTTACTCCACTTTTTAGACGTGGTAGTTTGGTGCTTCGTTAGTTATCGTAACATCATGCACATGACTCTCTTTAAGCCCAGCACTTGTAATCTCAACAAACTCAGCCGTAGCTTGGAACGTTGCTATATCTTTACTTCCTAAATATCCCATAGAAGATCGTAATCCTCCTACCATTTGGTGAATGATATCAGCAATACTTCCTCTATAAGCAACACGTCCTTCAATTCCTTCAGGTACCAGTTTATCAGAAGCTGTTCCTTCTTGGAAATATCTGTCTGTACTACCTTGAGTCATAGCTCCAATAGAACCCATTCCTCTGTATGATTTGAATTTTCTTCCTTGGTAAAGAATTAAATCCCCAGGACTTTCATCAGTTCCAGCTAATGCAGATCCCATCATAACACAAGATGCTCCAACTGCTAGAGCTTTTGCAACATCCCCTGAGTATTTAATTCCACCATCAGCAATAACAGGAATTCCGTATTTAGATGCTTCAATAGCACACTCATCAATAGCAGAAATTTGAGGAACCCCAACACCTGCTACAATTCTTGTAGTACAAATTGAACCTGGACCAATACCTACTTTTACACAATCTGCCCCTGCATCAATTAAGGCTTTTGTAGCTTCACTTGTTGCTACGTTTCCAGCAATAATTTCAACACCTAAAGCTTTTTTAATAGCAGTAACTGAATCTAAGATACCTTTTGAATGACCATGAGCAGAATCAAGAACTAAAACATCAACTCCAGCTTCAACTAAAGCAGTAGCACGATCAAGTTGTCCAACTCCAATAGCAGCYCCAACTCTTAAWCGTCCTTTGTCATCTTTACATGCATTTGGATGTTCTCTTTTTTTATTAATATCTTTAATCGTAATTAAACCAATTAATTTRTTYWMASWRTCAACAATAGGTAATTTTTCGATTTTATTGGTATGCATAACATCTGCTGCTTCTTCTAAGGTAGTACCTTTTAAAGCWGTGATTAAAGGCATTTTTGTCATTTTATCTTCGATTTTTTTWGAAAAATCTTTTGTAAATCTCATATCTCTGTTTGTAATAATTCCTAATAAGTTATTATTATCATCAACAACAGGAACTCCTGAGATTTTGTAAGATGCCATAATATCTTCAGCATCTTGAAGTGTTTGTTCTTTTCTAATAGTAATAGGATCAGTAATCATTCCTGATTCACTTCTTTTTACTTTTGTAACTTGTAAAGCCTGTGCTTTAATATCCATATTTTTATGAATAATACCAATACCACCCAATCGTGCCATTGCTATTGCTGCTTCGTATTCAGTAACAGTATCCATTGCTGCTGATACAAAAGGGACGTTTAAAGTAATCTTTTTTGTTAATTGTGTTTGTAATTTTACCTCTTTTGGTAATACGTTTGATGCCGCTGGTACTAATAATACATCTTCAAATGTAAGTGCTCTTTTTCTAATTCTCATTTTATCCCTTTCTAATGATTAAATTATTTTGTATAATTTACAACAGATTCTAAACTTAACGCGCCATCAAATAATGTTTGTTCATCAAATGCTTTTGCGATTAATTGAAGCCCTACTGGCATTCCTTCTTCACTTTTACATACAGGAACTGATATTGCAGGTAAACCTGCAAGGTTTACAGCTATTGTATAAATATCAGATAAATACATTTCTAATGAGCTAGAAAATGCATCAAACTTAGGTGCAGTTGTAGGAGCTACTGGTGAAAGTATTAAATCCGCATCTTTAAATATAGCATCGTATTCATCTTTAATTAAATGTCTGATTTTTTGCGCTTTAATATAATACGCATCGTAATATCCTGAGCTTAATACAAAAGCCCCTAACATAATTCTTTTTTGTACTTCTTTTCCAAAACCTTGCGTTTTTGTTTGTAAGTACATATTAGATAAGTTTCCATCGCCTTTTCTAGCACCAAAACGAATACCATCCATTCTTGCTAAGTTAGCAGAGGCTTCTGCCGTTGCTACTATATAATAAGAAGAAAGTATTTTAGAAGAATCTAACATATTTTTATGAATAATTGTATGGCCTTCATCTTCTAAGGCTTTAACHGCWARTGCRTGTGCATCTTGAACATCTTTGCTTGCTTGTAATAAAAAATCATCAATTACGGCAATGGTTAGTTTTCTATTTTTATCTAGTTTTGGAGTAACTTTTGWATATTCAACATTTGCAGATGTTGAATCTTTAGGATCGTGTCCWGAAATAATATCGTATAAAATAGCAGCATCTTCTACATTTTGWGTAATAGGTCCACATTGATCCAGCGAAGAAGAATAAGCWGTAATTCCAAAWCGTGAAACTCTTCCATACGTAGGTTTCATTCCAACAACACCACAATAAGCAGCAGGTTGTCTAATAGAACCCCCAGTATCAGTACCTAAAGCACAAATAGCAGTTCCTGCAGCAACAGATGCAGCAGATCCTCCAGAGCTTCCTCCCGCTGTTTTATTATTGTCATGTGGATTTAATGTTTTACCATAACAAGAAGTATCGGTTGAACTTCCCATTGCAAACTCATCCATATTTGCTTTTCCAAATGCACTTAATCCCGCTTTTTCTAGTTTATCAATAACAGTTGCATTATAAGGTGAGATATATCCTTTTAAGATATTACTTGCACWWGTRRTTTCCCAGTTTTTTACATTAATATTATTTTTGATTGCAATTGGAATACCAGAGCCTGAGCTTGATATTTCTTGATTGTCTAATTGTTCTATATAAGAGCCAATGTTTGATTCATTAATTTTAACTAATAAATCTGCTTGTAATTTTTTGATTTCATCGCTGTTTAAAGCCAACGCTTCTTTAAGTGTAATCAATGAGGTCTCCTAAATTATATTCATATTGTATATATCGCGCAATTATACAATAATAGTGCTTAAWTTTTAGGTTAAAATKRWCTTTTTKAAATTATTATTTTTTAGGTTTTKWGGGAATTTTGAGTAAAAAAAAAGGCAGACCGAAGCCTACCTTTTTTTAGAATCTATTAAAGATTATACGAATGAAATGAATGCCATTGCTGTAGCATCCCCTCTTCTGATTCTTGTTTTAATGATAGATGTATATCCACCATTTCTTTCAAGATATCTAGGAGCAACTTCATTAATAAGTTTTTTAGTAGCTTCTTTACTTTGTAATGCTGCAAATACAATTCTATGTGTATTTAAATCTGCATTTCTAGAAGTAGTGATCAATCTCTCAATATATCTTCTTAATTCTTTTGCTTTTGGAACAGTTGTTTCAATCTTTTCTCTTTCAATTAAAGCGATTGCCATATTTTTTAACAATGCTTTTCTATGAGAAGAAGTTCTGTTTAACTTTCTATATCCGTGCTTATGTCTCATACTAAACCTTTATTATGCTTTTAACTGCTCAAGCTTTCTTCTTAAAGCTGATGCAACGTTTTCTGGAAGTGTATTTTCAATTGGAAAAGACAATGATTCTAACTTATCGTAAATYTCATCAAATGATTTTTTACCTAAGTTTTTAATATTTTTTACTTCCACTTCACTCATAAGTACTAATTCACCTAAGAATTTTAATCCCGCTCTGTCTAAAGAGTTGAATGATCTAGCACTTAAATTTAAATCTTCAATTTTTATAATTAAATCTTTTAGTTCTACTTGCTCTTCGCTTGTATCACTAACAGTTACTTTAGATAAATCAAAAACTTTGTTAAATACTGACATTTGTGAGTACATAACWGAAACCGCTTCTTTAAATGCAGTAATAGGAGTAATTTGCCCATTAGTTTGCACTGTAAAAACAGCTTTTTCGTAATTTGGATTATCTTCAACTAACATTTTTTCAATATCATATACTACTTTTTTTACCGGAGTAAAAAATGCATCAATTGGGATATAATCATCATTTAACATTTCTCTAATATCTTCAGAAGGCATATAACCAATACCTTTTTGAATTACAACAGAAAATGTCAAGTTACAATCTGAATTAATTGTAGCTAAATGAGCATCTGGAGAAACTACTTCTACATCTGCGTTCATTAAATCAGAACCTTTAATTTCTTTAGGTCCATCAAATGAATACTCAACTTCAATTTGTTCTTCGTCACCAATAATTTTGAATTGAATGTTTTTAAGATTAATAATAAAAATAGCAATATCTTCTAGCATACCTCTTAAAGAATCAAATTCGTGCGTAGCACCTTCAATCTTAACAGCTATTGGAGCAAATCCAACAGAGCTAGAAAGAAGTAATCTTCTTAAGGGGTGAGCCAAAGTAATTGCAAAACCACTTTCAAATGGGTAAGCAGAAATTTTAGCTTCAGTATCACTGATTGCTTCAATTTCAACTTCAGTTGGTAAAAATGGTGTGTCTACAAACTTCTTCATATGTTGCTACCTTTATTTATTATTTAGAGTATAACTCTACAATTAATCTTTCTTCAACTGGAATAACTACTTCTTCTCTTGTAGGCACTCTAGTAAATGTTCCAGAAACTTTATCTTTGTCAACATTAACCCATTCAACAATACCAGTTTGGTTTGTTAATTCTAATGCTCGTACAATTTGAGGATTAGATTTAGTTTTTTCTTTAACAGCGATAACTTGTCCTGGTTTAACAACATAAGAAGGAATATCTAATTTTTTTCCATCTACAGTAATGTGACCATGAGTTGTAATTTGTCTAGCAAATGCTCTAGTTGAAGCAAATCCCATTCTATAAACAACATTATCTAATCTTTGTTCAATTGATGTAATTAGGTTTTCACCAGTATTTCCATCTCTAGAAGCTGCTTTTTTGAAGTATTTTCTGAATTGTTTTTCAGATACACCATACATAAATTTAGCTTTTTGTTTTTCTCTTAGTTGTAAACCATACTCAGAGATTTTAGTACGTCTTTGTCCATGTTGCCCAGGTGCAAATGGTCTTTTTTCTAAAGCTGATTTACCGTTAAGTCTTCTCTCACCTTTAAGTCCAAGATCCGCGTCTAATCTTCTTTCTAATTTTTCTACTGGTCCTCTATATCTTGCCATGCTGTATCCTTACACTCTTCTTCGTTTAGGTGGTCTACAACCATTATGTGGTAATGGAGTAACATCTTTTAACCATTTAACTTTGATACCTTCGTAAGCACCAACAGCCTTAACTGCAGTATCTCTTCCAGAACCTGGACCTTGAATTTTAATCCCAAGATTTTTAATTCCGTGTTCCATTGCTTTTTTCATTGCATCTTCAACCGCAGCTTGTGCAGCGAAAGGAGTAGATTTTTTACTACCTTTGAAACCTAAGTTACCAGCTGATGACCATGTAATTACATTTCCAGCTAAATCTGATACTGTTACCATAGTATTGTTGAACGTAGCAGCGATATGAATGATACCGTCAGCAATATTCTTTTTTACTATTTTTTTTCTAGTTACTTTTCTTTTTGCCATTAAATATCCTTACTTAGACGCTGCGCCAACAGTTCTCTTTTTACCTTTTCTAGTACGAGCATTAGTTTTAGTTTTTTGCCCTCTAACTGGTAAACCTTTTCTATGTCTGATCCCTCTATAAGAACCTAAGTCCATTAAAGCTTTGATATCCATAGCTACTTTTTTTCTAAGATCACCTTCAACCATGTGGTTTTTTTGGATCTCTTGTCTGATAGCTGCTGCTTCATCTTCTGTAACTTCGTGTGCTCTTTTATTGAAATCCATTCCAATAGCATTCAAGATTAATCTTGAATTATGCAAACCTATACCGAAGATATACGTTAAAGCATATTCCATTCTTTTCTTGTTTGGTAAATCAACACCTGCAATTCTTGCCATGTTTTTTATCCTTGTCTTTGTTTATGTTTTTTAGTTTCGCAAATTACTCTTACGATTCCTCTTCTTTTGACAATTTTACATTTGTCACACATTTTTTTAACTGAAGCTCTTACTTTCATAAGTCCGTCCTCTTTTGTGTATTTTTTTTGTCCGCATAACCAACAGGCATAAACAATACAGTTTACACCTGTATCATTTAACCAACTCTTTATAGAACACAAAATTTCTATAAAAACTTCTTCAATGGTTGGAAATTTGGAATGCGATTATACGAAATAATTGCTTAAGATTAGTTTAATTTATAATAGTAGGGTTTAATAATCATCTATTTACGAATATTTCGTTCATTAGATGCTAAATTAGTATTTATATTTAGGCTATAATTTCTAGAACAGTTTAGCATAAAAGGACAAGAATGATTTATCAAAATAAGTATATTGAAATAATAATAGAAGAAAGTGAAATTCCCTGGCTAAAAATTTTTACCAAAGATAAAAACAAAGAATTCTCATTTTGTTCACAAGAAACTAAAAATGAGGTATATAGGTGTCTTGATATTATTGAGAAAGAAATGCTACTTTATTTTAAACCAGAAAAAATAAACATTGCTTCTTTTGGAAATTATGAACCAAGAGTACATTTTCACATCATGGCAAGATTTAAAGAAGATTCTTATTTTCCAGAGCCAATGTGGGGTAAAAAACAAAGAACATCAACACTTAATATATTGGATTTTAATAAGTGTTGGGAAAAAGTAATAGAAGGTCTAAAAAAAGAAGAGATTAATAATTAAAATTTAATCTCTCAATGATTTTTTCTAAAACTTCATCTGCTTCATCYAAAGGAATTTGACAGCCACCAGCTGCTTGRTGMCCKCCKCCACCAAAAGTAAGCATTAGTTCTCCAATATTAGTACTRGAGTTTGTATTAATRATGGATTTTCCTGTTGAATATACRATTTTTTCATTGCCRTARGTATAAGARACATGRACAGAWACATCTATATCAGGAAATTTTGCATAAACCAAAAATCGGTTGCCTGGATATATAATATCYTCGTCTCTATAATCAATAACAATTACATTACCATGTATACTTGAACAGCGCTCTAATTGTTCATCAAATTCTTCTTCATATTTAAAATAAAGTTCAACTCTTTCTTCTACATCTTTTATTTTAAGAATTTTGTCAATTTYATGATCTTTACAATAATCAATTAAATTCATCATTAAATCATAATTATTTACTCTAAAATCTTTAAAACGYCCAAGTCCTGTTCGTGAATCCATTAAAAAACTAAGTAAAGCCCAMCCTTTKGGTTTAAGTATTTCATCAATAGTAAAATCAGCTGAATCTGCTTTATTAACGCCTATCATCATTTCTTTATAAAACTTAGGAAAATTTTCAGAGCCTTGATAATAATCAAACACAACTTGTGCTGCACTGGGWGAGTTKGGGTCAATAATATGATTGTCTTCATCATTATTTCTTAATACTTCTGATAAATGRTGATCAAAACATAAATGAACACCTGGAACATAAGGTAGGTTTGTCGTAATATCGTTCTTTGTTACTTCAATGAGTTTGTCTTGCATATCTTTTGGGTGTACAAAAAGAATATCATCAATGATATTAAGATACTTAAGTAAGGTTCCACAAACCAAACCATCCATATCGCTTCTTGTAATTAATCTGTATTTTTTATCACTCATTACGTTTACCTTGTTATATTATAAAGAAGTATATCATTAAAAAAATAAAATAATGGAATAAAATAATATTTGTTTTCAAAGTGACCTTTAAAAGCCACTTTTAAAAGTTATTTTTAAATATTATTTAAAATAACATCCCCCATTTGCGAGGTAGTTAATACTTCTTTTGCATCAAAGTCTGCCAAATCTTTTGTGCGGTACCCTTCTTTCAATACTTTTTTAATTGCTTTTTCAATTAAAGAAGCTGCTTCATTTTCATTTAATGAATAACGCAATAACATAGCTGCACTTTCAATAGTAGCTATTGGATTAGCAATTCCAAGTCCTGCTATATCAGGAGCAGAACCATGAATTGGTTCGTAAATAGCTGTTTTATCTCCCGTTGAAGCAGAAGGTAATAAACCAATAGATCCAACTACCATAGAAGCAGTATCACTTAAGATATCACCAAAAATGTTACCCGTAACAATAACATCAAATTGTCTTGGGTTTCTTACTAATTGCATAGCTGCATTATCAACATACATATGAGTAAGTTCCACGCTAGGATAATCTTTGCTTAATTCATTCATCGTATCACGCCATAACTGAGATACTTCAAGAACATTTGCTTTATCCACAGAACACAATCTGTTGTCCCTAGTCATTGCAATTTCAAAGGCTTTTTTACCAATTCTTAAGATTTCTTTTTTTGTATATATCATAGTATTATAAGCAGTCTCACCATCATTTGCACGGGGTTGACCAAAATAAATTCCACCAATTAATTCGCGAACTACCATAATGTCAACGCCTTTAATTACTTCAGCTTTAAGCGTAGATGCATTAATAAGTTCATCATATATAACAGCAGGTCGTAAGTTAGCATAGACACCCATTTTTTCTCTAAAACTTAAAAGCCCCGTTTCAGGACGTAAGTTTCTTGGTAGCGTATCCCATTTAACACCACCAATAGCTCCAAATAAACACGCATCAGAATTTAATACACCCTCAACTGTAGCTTCAGGTAAAGGATGTCCCGTAGTATCAATAGCGATACCACCCATTAAATATTCATTATACTCTAAGGTAAAATCACATTTTTTAGCAACTGCGTCTAATATTTTTATAGCTTCATCAATAATTTCAGGACCAATTCCATCCCCTTTGATTATTGAAAGTTTGTAGGACTTAGCCATTTTGTTCCTTTTTGATTTCTTCTTTAGCAAAATTAATTAAACCACCAGCAGCAATTAGTTCTTGCATGAAAGGAGGAATTGCATCAAATTTATATGTTTTATTTGTTGTATTATTAATAATCGTACCTGCATCTAAATCAATAGAAATATTCTCACCTTCTTTAATTTCAAGTGATTCAGGTAATTCAAAAATAGGAAGCCCCATGTTAAATGCGTTTCTGTAAAAAATTCTTGCAAAAGTAGGTGCAATAATAGCAGCAATTCCCGCAGCTTTTAAAGCAATGGGAGCATGTTCTCTTGAGCTTCCACAACCAAAATTCTCTCCTGCAACAATAATATCACCCTTTGCCATTTTATTAACAAAATCGGGATCTTTATCTTCCATAATATACTTAGCCAAATGCGATGGTTCTGAAGAATTTAAATATCTGGCCGCAATAATAATATCGGTATCAATATGTGCCCCAAATGTCCAAACGTTTCCTGTAATTTTACTCATCTTATATCCTTTTATTCCCTATAAATAATTGTTTTTTATAATTGTTTTTTATATTTAGGCTGATTCTAGCAAAAAGTATAAAAGAATTAGATTAAACTAAAGAGATTAAAGAGAAGGTATTTAGAAAAAAATATTTAAATAATTTATTATAAAAATAGCTTTACCTTGTTATTAATAAATAATATGGATATAATGTAGCTCTTATTCAAAAAAAGGATTTCCAACACAATGAGTGCAAAAGATTTAAATAAAACTATTGAAAAAATGATAAAAGAGAATAAAGATTCTGTTTTAACCTATGAAAAACTTATTAAAATTTTTCCTAAAGCTCCTTCTGGACCAAATGTAAAAAAACTGGTTGCCTTAGTAAAACTTTATAGTGTAAAGCTTATTTCTTCTCAAGAGCAAGCCAAACTTCTTAATGAATCAGAGGCTAAAAAAAGAGCAGATACCAGGTTGAAAATGATTGAAAACGATGATGATGTTTTTGATTTATTAAAGAACAAAGAATTATTAGAGTGGTCTAGATCTGATTCTCCTGTACGAATGTACTTAAGAGAAATGGGGAAAATACCTTTACTTACTAAAGAAGAAGAAATTGAAATTTCTAAAAAAATTGAAACAGGTGAAGATGTAATCTTAGATGCGATTTGTTTTGTTCCTTATTTAATTGATTTTATTTTAGAATACAAAGAACCTTTAGTAAACAGAGAACGTAAAGTAAAAGAATTATTCAGAAACTTTGATGATGAAGAAAAAGATGATTCAAGCGATACAGATACTGAAAAAAAAGTGCTTACTGATGAGAAAAAAGAAAAAAAACTGGACAAACGTTCAATTTCTATTATTGAATCTTTTAAATCTTTGGAAAAAGCAAAAAAAGATTGGCAAAAATTCTTAAGTAAAGCAACAGCAGCATCTGATAAACCTGATGATGTAATTCAACACAGACTTTCAATTGCCTTTAAAAAGAATATTTTAAAAGATGCATTATTAAATTTAGGGCCAACCTCTAAATTAATTACTGAAATTGTAAAAGCAATGGAAACATCTTTAAAATCTGATTCAGGTTTTGATCAAGAATTAAAAAGATTGGAATATAAATTACCTTTATTTAATGATATGTTAAAAGAAAATCATCAAAAACTATTATTAGAAATTATTAATTTAACTAAAATTCAAATTACGGCTATGGTTCCTGAAGCTACTATGGTATCTACTTATATGGAAATTAAAAAACTTTTTCAAACAAAAGAAGCATCAAAAGATGGTTTTGATTTAGAAGAAGAAGAATTAAAAGATGTTTTAGAACAAATCAAACGTGGTAAAAAAATCACGGATGAATCTAAAACACGAATGGCTAAATCGAATTTAAGACTGGTTGTATCTATTGCAAAAAGATATACCAACAGAGGTCTTCCTTTCTTAGATTTAATTCAAGAAGGAAATATTGGACTTATGAAAGCKGTTGATAAGTTTGAATATAAAAAAGGGTATAAATTCTCTACTTATGCTACATGGTGGATTAGACARGCAATTTCTAGAGCCATTGCAGATCAAGCAAGAACRATTAGAATTCCTATMCATATGATTGAAACAATTAATAGAATTAATAAAATCATTAGAAAAGGGATTCAAGAAAATGGGAAAGAGCCAGATGTTGAGGAAATCTCAAAAGAAGTTGGTTTACCTGTTGATAAAGTAAAACAAGTAATTAAAATTACTAAAGAACCAGTATCACTTGAAGCTCCTATTGGAAGCGATGATGATGGTAAGTTTGGAGATTTTGTTCCTGATGAAAAAGCCCCTACTCCTGTTGATAATATTATGAATGAAGATTTACAAAATCAAATTGATCAAATTTTATCTCAGTTAAATGAAAGAGAACAAGCAGTTGTTAGAATGAGATTTGGTCTTATGCATGATGCAAGTGATAGAACACTTGAAGAAATTGGTAAAGAATTATCAGTTACGAGAGAGCGTGTTAGACAAATTGAAAGTTCTGCTATTAAAAAACTTAAACATCCAAAAGTAGGAAAAAACCTTAAAAACTACGTAGAAAGTTAAAATGGACTTTTACGAAAACTGGGTAGAGTTAGATTTAAATCCTATTATTTCTTTCTCTACCTTTGGAAAAATTCTTTATACCAATTCAGAAGCACAATATGTTTTAAACAGAGTGAATGCTAAAACACTTTTTGAATTAGCTGTTAATAATGCTTCAACTACTTATGGAACAAAAACTACCTATGTTGATTTACCTTTAAAAAACTACTTATTTTATGCACTTACAGTCACTTATGAAAATGATGAAGAAATACATTTAAAACTGTATAAATCCACATCAACAAAAAAAGAAGCCTCAATTAAACAGCAAAATACGAGTATTACCAATATTTTCACTTTATTGGATTTATGTATTTCTACACAAAAAATAAAAAGCAAAACAAAGTTTATTAAAAATTATGATCCTTCTATCCCAGAGTTTAGACTCGTAGCTTCAGATTTGATCAAACTACTTTCTTTAATATATACTCAATTTAATAAAACRAAAGAAGTAACTTCAGTWGTTAAATTAAAAATTGGAGAGTATTTAAGAGTTGAAGGTAAAAAATATTCTTTAGTAAGTGTACAAATATCTTCTAATGAAGAGGTATGTTTAGATGMAATAAAAGAAGACAATTATTCTTCTTTTATTTTAAGTAAAGAAGACAATAAGATTTTTATTGATCTTCCTTTAATCTTGGAATAATTAAGACTTTTTTTTCACATTTCCACTAAGGCTTAAAAATAGTGCGGATATAGGCATTATAGTTAAACCAATTAAATACGCATAAGCGCTAAAAATAATATTATTGTTTAAATAAAAGAAACCAATAATTAATAAAGCATAACCAAARATTCTATAGGCTGAAATATASGCACCKSWAGAAAACAAAGTATTTTTRAASGTATTCTTTTTTATRTTTTSTTTCTCAARTTTTAAAATAKTTTTAATTTCTTGRGCACTTAATTCTTTRTCYTSYTSGWKWATSNTNNCTTCTGAATAYAAATCATAAGGATCATCTAATTCATYTAATKTATCTCTYTGTCCYAAATTATTCTTRTTTTCTTCTAAACCGTCTAAACGTTTTGAAACATTATTTCKATAGGATAAAAARGTTCCTAAAGAAATAAATAAAGAAGAAAYAAAAGCAACTTGTGTATTAATTAAAAAATACTCATTGTCTTGGAAAAAAGAAAAAAYAATWAGWACAGCRTCAAGAAYAAAAAGWATYTTRGCAAAAGACTTWATTGTATTAATCATCGTCTCTTTTGTCTCCATGTTTTGCTCTGTACGTATATCTTGGATCATCTTCTAATTCTTTAAAAGATTTTTGTGCTCTTTTATAGGCTTTATAAACATTTAAAAAAGCGGCCGCTATTCCCCAAAAGATTCCCAACCATAACGTCCATGCAGCACCGGTCCAATCTTTTAATAAAATTCCAATTCCCACACCAATTACAACAGAAACAACCATAGAAATACCAAGCGATAGATTATCTAAAGCTTCTAGTTTTCCTTTATGTTTTGGTTCTAATGATTCTTTAGTAATATTAATATCTTTGTTTTCATTGTCATTGTCGTTCTTTTTTTCTGTGTTTTTTTGCATGATTTTTCTTAGTCTAAATAAGAACAACAATAATCACATATTGTATGTACTTTAATATCGAATTTTGAATTTTCTTTAACTTTAAAAGAAGCGCCACCAAGATATTTAACCCAAGAATTTTCACCCTCAAGTTTTATTTCTACTTCACCATCAATAATTTCCATTAATTCAGCTTTTACAGTTTCAAAAGTATACTCACCAATTTGCATAATACCTAAAGATTGTTCATCTCCAAATTCATTTATAAAAGAACGTGAAGTTACTTTTCCATCAAAATATATATTGGCTCTTTTAATTAGTTCTACATTTCTATACGATTGCATTTTAAGCATTTTTTAAATCCTTCATTATTATTTTTGCAGCGTCTATACATTCATCAATCATTTTATTGTCCATAACACTTGAAATAAACCCAGCCTCATATTGAGAACAAGCAAAATAAAAGCCTTTTTTTAACATCTCATTATGAAATTTTGCGAACGCATCAAAGTCACAAGAAGCTACATCTTTAAAGTTTTTTGGTTCTTTTTCACAAAAAAAGAACCCAAACATTGAACCTCTTGTATTTACAACAAAAGGAATATTATTAGCATCTGCTGCTTTTTTTAATCCCTCTACTAAACGAAGCGCTTTTTTATTTAGTTCAGCATGAATACTTGGCATAGATTTAAGTTTTTGCAAAGAAACCAAACCAGCAGCCATTGCTACAGGATTACCACTTAGAGTACCTGCTTGATAAACTGTTCCATCAGGAGATAAATGATCCATAATAAAAGAAGACCCAGCAAAAGCACCTACAGGCATTCCAGCTCCAATTACTTTTCCAAAAGTTATTATGTCTGCATTAACAGAAGTTAGCCCACTAGCACCCGTCATAGATACTCTAAAACCAGTCATTACTTCATCAAAAATCAATAAAGCATTGTTTTTATCACATAAATCTCTACATTCTTGTAAAAATTCTTCAGATGCTGGAATAAAACCCATGTTACCAGCAATTGGTTCAATAATAATACAAGCGATATCAGAAGATTCTTCAAAACATTTTTTTAAACTTTGTATATTATTGTATTCGCATATTAACGTATGTTTAATCAAATCAGCAGGAACACCAGGAGAACTTGGAGTTCCAAATGTAGCTAAACCAGAACCTGCTTGTACTAATAAAGAATCACTGTGCCCATGATAACATCCTTCAAATTTTAAGATATCGTCTTTTTTGGTAACCCCTCTTGCTAATCTAATAGCTGACATAACAGCTTCAGTACCAGAACTTACAAAACGAACTTTATCAAGATAATCATACATCTCAACTATTTCTTGCGCTAATTGGGTTTCTAAAAGTGTAGGTGCTCCAAAAGAAAGACCTTTTTTTGCAGTTTTAATTACAGCATCTTCTATATCTTTATCACAATGTCCAAAAATAAGTGGACCCCAAGACTGTACAAAATCCAAGTATTTATTATCATCAATATCAAAAAGGTAAGCTCCTTCTCCTCTATCAATAAAAGGAGGTGTTCCTAATACCCCTTTAAAAGCTCGTACAGGAGAATCAACTCCACCTGGAATGACTTTTTTAGCTGCTTCATATGCTTTAAGTGAATTATCAAACATTTATTATCCTAAATTTCTAAATTAAAAGCATTATTATACTATAATTTCGTTTATGAAATACATCTTAATTGCCGTTATTTTTTCAATATTAATTCATCTGGGAATTTTCTACAAGTTTAATAAGAATGTTACTGAAAGTACTTCTAAAAAAGGCAATGCTAAAAGCAGCACTTTATTATATGTAAAACTACAAAAGAAAAAATCAGCAAAAAAAGAAAAAACAATTATAAAAAAAGAAAAGAAAAATATTCCAAAAAAGAACACTCCTACAAAGAATATTCCAAAAAAGAAGTATAAAAAAGTAGAAAAAAAGATAAAAAAACAAGAAAAAAGAGTAATAAAGAAAAAACAAACAATAAAAAAAATTCTCAAAGTATCAAAAAGTAAAAACACGATTAAAAGCGCTTTGGACAAAACAATAGATATTAAAAACTATGAAAAACAAAACAATACTAACTTACAAAAATCTACTTTACAAAAATTCTTAGAAAAACCAAGAGACAATTTAAATGATTTAAAATCCATCATTAAAAGCTATAAAAGCAATCATCCCAATTTAAAACTGGAAAATAATATTGAATTGTATGGAGAAGAATTTGATTCTTTTACCCAAGTACAAAAAGTTTATATTAGAAACAATCTCAATGCTATTGGTAGAATTACACAATATTATTTACGATACCCTAGGATTTCTGTACGAACAAAACAACAAGGGGAGAATATAATTACTTTTATTTTATACCCTAATGGTGATATTTCAAAACCCATCTTTATGAAACACTCAAAATATTCAGCCCTTGATAAACAGACCTATGAAACAATAAAAACAGCCTATAAAGATTATCCAAGACCAAAAGAGCCAACAAAAATAATAATACGTGTACGATATAAACTGTACTAAAGTACTTAGGATTCATATAATTAACCTTTAATSAWTATATTTGTAAAATACRAAAAAAGTAGAGAGAAACAATGTTAAAACAAAAAATTTTAAATAAAGAAAACGGTATATTGTTGTATGGWTTAACSCCTCCWAGACAYACACATTCAAAAGAACAAATGAATAYTATTGCTCAAAAACACATWCAAAGAATTAATACTATAGATATTGATGCKYTRGTACTTTACGATATTCAAGATGAAAGTGAYMGAACGGCTGAAAAAAGAACYTTYCCTTTTGTTGGWACGCTTGATCCTTATGTATATAAAAACCAATAYTTAAGTGAATTAAATATTCCAACSATTGTTTACAGAGCTGTTGGYAAATATAATAAAAATGATTTTTCATCTTGGTTARAAGATACAAAAAATSAAAAYAATTATTCTGTTTTTGTWGGYGCTGCTTCAAAAGAWCAARACATTAAATTAAGCGTAAAAGAAGCCTATGCTTTAAAAGAAGARATTAATAAAGACYTARTATTAGGGGCTATTACAATTCCAGAGCGTCATACAATAAAAAAAGATGARCATATTAGAGTTTTTAATAAAATCGATCAAGGCTGYAAATATTTTATAACACAATGTGTWTATAATCTTGAAGCTGCCAAAATATTTTTAAGTGATTATGCCCGTTACGCAAAAGAACATAATAAAGAAATGGTACCAATCATCATCACACTTACACCTTGTGGTTCATCAAAAACACTGGAATTTATGGAATGGTTGGGCATTAATATTCCCAATTATTTAAAAGAAGATTTATTGGATTCAAAAGATATTTTACAAGAGTCTTTAGATATTTGTTTAAATATTTTTACAGAACTTAACAAATTTGCTTTAAAACGTGGAATTCCACTTGGTTGTAATGTAGAAAGTGTTGCTATAAGAAAAGAAGAAATTGATGCATCTATTGTATTATTAAAAGAAGTAGATGTTATTATGAGACAAAATATAACAAAATGACATATATTTAYTAAATAATGTCATAAAGTGATAGAATTCTTTAAAAGGGGTTTTATCATGGTCTTATCAAAAGAACTTTTAACACTTTACAAATGCAGAGATTATGCTATTTGGAAAATGGAATCTTTTCGTGGTTCATCTSAATATATAAAAGCTACWAATGTAGTTGCCCACTATAATAAAGAAATTGAAAAACTRTCTAAGAAAAAACAAATTCTAAAACAACTSAGTTTATTTTAGAACGTATTWTRGGTTTATTTTACTTTTATKGTTGCWAGTACTAATTCTCTTAATGTTTTACATGCCACTGCTGTWGATACACCAGAAGCATCGTGTTTAGGGGAGAGTTCKACTAAATCCATTCCTACTACATTATYAAGYTTGGATAATATCCCTATRATTTCAAGCATTTGATGAAAGTTKATTCCRCCTGGTTCTGGKGTTCCTGTTCCTGGAAATACRCTTGGATCAAAAACATCYAAATCAATWGTAATATATACTGCTTTATCTTYYARTCTTTTTACACAWGCWGGCARRGTTTTGTAAGTRAATTTYTCTAAGTTYGCATTCTTCTTTGCCCAAATAAAYTCATCTCTAAGYCCTGATCKGATRCAAAAAGARTTAAGATTMKWAGGCCCTATTAACTCAGCAATTCGYCTTATAACWGTAGCATGAGAAAAGTTYTCATCCAAATAATGTTCTCKTAAATCTGTATGAGCATCAAAATGTATKACATGTAAATCTTCGTGTTTTTTYAATAARGCTTTTAYRGGTGCAAAASTAATTAAATGCTCMCCWCCTATCATTACMGGAACTTTATTRCTSTTAAGWATTTCATCTACYGTTTCTTCAATCATGGCYAAWGCTTTCATTTTATCACCAAAAGGAAGTTCTAARTTTCCATAATCAAAAAGTTTTAARTCTTCTAAATCYAAATCYAAATAAGGAGAATAAGAYTCAATAGCCCAAGAATCTTCTCTCATWGCAGCAGGTGCAAACCTAGCACCTGGTTTAAAAGAGGCAGTTCCATCAAAAGGAACTCCAAATAAAACRGCTTGAGACTCTTCAAAGTCATCTTCAAAACCAATAAAGGTTACATTTTGTGCTTTCATTACACCAATTTCCTCTCAAAATTATACATATCTTTAAAACGAAAAGATACTAAATTCTCTAATACTGCAAAAATAACAATAAAATTAATAAAAGAACTCCCCCCGTAAGAGAACAAGGGCAAAGGAAGGCCTACAACGGGAGCAAAACCTATAACCATCAAAACATTAATACTCATATTAAAAAATAAGAGCAGAGCTAGCCCTGAAGCAAAACAGCGTATTATATAATCATCTGCAAAAAAGTAGTTCATGGACAAGAGGTGTACAATTAACATTAAATAAATTAAAATCAATACAATAGCACCAATAAAACCATAACGTTCAACCAAAAAAGCAAAAATAAAATCRCTGGTTGCWATRGGCARGAATTTTARCTGTGTTTGKGTTGCATCTTGTGCACTTTTTCCTGTTAATCCCCCWGAACCWATGGCTATGATWGATTGTTGMACRTGATAAGARGGTTTYTCAGAAATAAAATCMGTAATTCTTTTTTTCTGRTAATCTTTWATYAAATAGGTRTAWATCAAAGGSGAKGACAAAGCAATWATAAAAGCAATWGTAGCCCAKATTTTCCAATTRACACCCACWATAAACAAAATTCCRTAACCCACTAATAAYAAAACCAAAGCAGTTCCWARATCWGGTTCTTTTGCRATTAATAAAAAAGGAATAAAAATATAAATRGAGAAATGTAAAAAACTTTTTARATCATAMCCTCTTCCATGTCGYGGAGGTGGGTTTTTGTATACCAAATAACCAAKCATRAGTAAATAAATKGGYTTWATTAATTCACTGGGTTGTATGGTCATAGAAGWACCAGGAATAGCAATCCAGCGTTGTGCTCCAAGTTTTGTAATTCCAAAAAATTCTACTGCTAACAACAAAGCAATGCCAAGCCAGTATAAAAATGGTATAATCCCTAAATTATTCCTTATTGGTAAAATAAATACAAATAAAAACGCAGCAAAAGATATTGAAAAATATATCAATTGTTTGTTGGCTAAAATGACATTTGTTTCACTTATTAAGTGATAAGACAAATAGATCAATGGTAAAATAAATATTATAATTAAATAATCAAAATGTGAAATAATTCTTTTATCAAAAAAATGCATATGAAAGAGTATCTAAAAATGAATAAAATATATATTGTAGAAGAGATAAACAGGCTGGATAAATTTATATCTGTGGAATTAAATGAATCAAGAAACCAAATTGAGTCATTAATTAAAAAAGGTTTTGTGAAAGTAAATGAAAAAATACAAAAACGCCCAGGAATAAAACTAAAAATAAATGCCAAAGTTGAGATAGATTTTGAAGCTATTGAAGAAGAAAAAAAACAGCTACAAAAAACAAAAGAAAATGTTGATTTTGATGTCGAAATAATTTATGAAGATGATGATATTTTGGTTGTAAATAAACCGTATAATCTAACTGTTCATGGAGCACCTTCTGTTAAAGATGCAACTCTAGTGGATTGGTTAAAATCAAAAAACTTTTCTTTGTCCACCATTTCAGGAGATGAGAGGCATGGAATAGTACATAGAATTGATAAAGGAACTTCTGGGGTTATGGTTATTGCTAAAAACAATGAAAGCCATGTACACTTAAGCAAACAGTTAGAAGCAAAATCCATGGGAAGATATTATTTAGCACTTGTTGATATGCCTTTAAAAGAACATGTAGTTATTCAAAATGAAATTGGGCGAAATCCAAATAACAGATTACAAATGAAAGTGCTAACAAGTGGACGTTTTGCAAAAAGTGCTTTTGCAAAACTTGCATTAAGTAAAGATGAAACAAGTGAATTGATTTCTTGCAAACTTTTCACAGGAAGAACGCATCAAATCAGAGTGCATTTAAACTCGATAAATAGGCATATAATAGGAGATAATTTATATGGTTTTAAGGGCGAATTAAATAAAATAAAAAGATTTTACTTACATGCTTATAACTTGTACTTAATTCACCCAAAAACAAATAAAAAAATGAATTTTACAGCAAGTATTGCTGATGATATGAAAGCATTTTTAAATAAGAATTTTAATATGGAGAAAACAAATGAACAACTTAATGAAACTAATATCATCAATCTTTTTGATAGTTTTTCTTAGTGCATGCCAAAATAATTTAACAACACCATCAAAACCAAAAATTGATAATACTCTTGAAGGTATTAATGCAAGCAGCATTAAATATTTAAAAGATACAACCGCAATTGGTTTTGAATGGCAAAAAGTTGATGATACTAGGGTAGTAGGATATAATTTATACCGTGCAAATGCCTTAGAAAGTAATGGAAAATTAAAGCTAATAAAATTTATTGAAAACCGATATACTACACATTATTTAGATAAAGATTTAGAAGCGAATACTTCTTATGTATATGCATTTTCAAGCGTAAAAGAAGATGATTTTGAATCTAGGATTTCAAACTCAATTAATGTAACTACAGAACCTTTACACGATTCAGTTTCTTTTATTCAAGCAATTTCAAATTTACCAAGACAGATTAAAATTATTTGGAGACCCCATACACAAAATAAAATTGCTTACTATAAAATCCAACGTTCTTCTCCCACAGAGAGTGAATGGGAAGATTTAGACACAATAGAAGGAAGATTACAGGCTGAATTTATAGACAGTGATTTAGATGATAATGTAGTGTATAAATACAGACTTTTTTCTTATACTTATGAAGATTTACAATCAAAACCAAGTGCTATTGTAACGGCACAAACAAAACCTTTACCTAAAGGAATTATAAATCTAAGCGCTTCTTCAAATATGGCGAAAAAAATTGTTTTAAACTGGGATGCATCGGTACAAGAAGATATTATTTCTTACAAAATTTATCAAAATTTATCTTTACAAGGAAATTTTAAACACATTAAAACCCTTTCACGAAATGATTTGTCTTATGAAATCATTGAACATGAAGATGGTAAAAATATTTTCTTTAAAGTTACCACTTTAGATAAAGACAAATTAGAAAGTTCAAAAAATATTAATGCAGTTATGGGTACAACTTTAGGAAAACCTACAAAACCAGTTATGACCTTAGCACAAATAAAAGAGAATAAAGCTATTTTAAATTGGCAAAAAGGCGATAACAGAGCTGTTTCATATATAGTATACAAAACAGCAAAAACAGGATATTTTTCTATTAAAAAACTTAAGTATTCAAATATAAATGCATTAAGATTTGAAGATGAAGATATCGTAAGAGGCGTAGAATACAAGTATTCTATTCAAGCAGTTGATGAATTCGGAATTCTGTCTTTACAAACAGATGAATCATTATTAGTATTACCAAAATTACAAAAGTAGAACATGCCACATATAATTTTTAACAAAAGCGAAAAAATATCTTTTCCTTGTGAACATCAAGGAACGATTTTTAATTTTATTGCGAAGTCTTATAATTTCAATAATGAAAATAGAAAAGCGGAATATAAGATAGCTGTAACAAACGATAACAAAGACTTTTTATTGACCCTACGTCCAAAAGACGAAGATGAAATGATTAAAATTGATAAAGTAACAAGAGTATCTCCTGTATCTTTAGTAAAAGATGCCCTTAATGATTATGTATCTTTATGCAAAGCAAATATTTTATCTTCTAATACCAGTTCTTTTAAAAATAAAATAGCTCCTAAAAAAGAGTACTTAAAAGATATTAATTATTTTGTAAATGATTTTGATTGCAAAAAAGAAATATATATTGAAATTGGTTTTGGCTCAGGACGGCATTTAATTCATCAAGCCAAACAAAATCCTAATATTCAGTTTATTGGTTTAGAAATACATACTCCTTCTACWGAACAAATGTTAAAACAAGTAGAGATTAAYGGCMTTACAAATATTCTAGCRCTTTCTTAYGATGCACGTTTRTTTATGGAATTTATCAAATCAAATACTGTAGGAAAAATTTTTGTACACTTTCCTGTTCCTTGGGATAAAAAACCTCAAAGAAGAATTTATTCAAATGAATTTATAAATGAAGCCTTAAGAGTATTAAAAAAAGACGGAACACTGGAACTAAGAACAGATTCAAGAAAATACTTTGARTATTGTACAGACCTTCTAASCMATCTTCCTACAGGTAAAATTACTATMGATATTAACAAAGAACTAGAAGTTTCAAGTAAATATGAAGACAGATGGAAAAAACAAGGTAAAAATATATACGATGTTGTTTTAACCAACTATGCAGATGATGAAGACATTAATCTGGATTTTGAATTTGATTTTGATCCTATAAAAGACCTTAAAGAACTTATTGAAAACATGAGCAGAAAATCTCTTATATTTGATGGTTATTTTATGCACTTAGAAGATGCTTATATTATAAATGAAGCTTCTGCATTAATTAAAGTTACTTTTGGATCATTTAACAAACCTTTAAATAAATATATTTATATAAAARATAACAAAGCTCTGTATTATCAAGGYAATCCCTTACCTACTTCTTCTAATATTAAAGCWCACAATAAAATYAAAGCGTTGATTGTTTAGATGATAGAAGCCAAAAATATTTATCTTGCTTATGATGAAAATAAATTCATTATTAAAAAAGGAAGTTTTARAATAAAAGAAAAAGAATTTGTATTTATTGGGGGCACWAGTGGCTCWGGTAAATCYACWCTTCTTAARTCTTTTTATGGAGAAATAGCCTTAAAACACGGCTCGTTAATTATTGATGGCAAACAAATTAATGCAATAAACAAAAAACAACTAAGAAGTCTTAGAAAAGACATTGGTATTATTTTTCAAGATTATAAACTAATCAATGAACTTACTATTGAAGAGAATATTATGATTCCTTTAAAAATMAATGGKTACAGYAATGAWATTTCTATGAACCAAGCYTTGAAACTTTTATCTCATGTAAAACTTTCTCAYAGAAAAGGKTATTATCCMAATGAATTAAGTGGRGGRGAACAACAAAGAGTTGCAGTWGCAAGRGCTTTAGCTCACAATCCWAAAATAATMATAGCAGATGAACCCACAGGRAACTTAGATGATTATTCAGCACAATTRGTATGGAACTTACTTAAAGGGGCAAATGAGCAACTAGGAATCACCGTAGTAGTTGTAACGCATAGAGTTCCTAAAAACCTAGGAATTATTTTTAAACAGCTCTCAATAGAAGATGGAATTATTTATGAAGTCTCTTAAAAATCATTTGGCTTTTGTCATTCCTTTGGCATTTATGTTGTTAACCTTTACCATATATTTATTTACGAATAATATAATTAAAGATTACAAACAAAGTATTTCAAATGATTACAGCATTGTCATCATCACGAATACGCCTTTAATCAATGATAAACTAGAAAAAATGTCTTCTTTTGAGATAAAAACAGTTACACGATTAAAAAAAGACAAAATTATTAACAAACTAAAAAAAGACTTATCTTTTGAATCTCTTAATTTATTAAAAAGTAAACTGCCTTTTTTTTATAAAATACAATTAAAAGACTTTCCCACAACTTCACAATTAAACAAAATTAAAAAAGAACTAAAACTTAATAAAAATATTAAAAGAATTGAGATTTTTTCAAAAAACCATAATCAAGTGTATTTGCTTTTACTAATAATTAATCAAATTGTTGTTATTGTTTTTACKATTATTAGTATCTTTACWATAATTATTATTGCCAAACARGTTAAAATATGGTTTTATGAAAATTCAAGACAAATAAGYATTCTTCAAYTGCATGGMGCATCTATTTTATATTCAGCCTCWCGTATTATAAAACAGGCTTTATTTAGCGCTTTTATAGCTTTTATWCTTATTKCTTCTTTGGTTGTATTTGTATCWATGAATATGAATATGTTTATTCCACTTGAACTTCAAGATATTGTTCRTACAAAACTAAATGTWCAAACACAAATTATTAATCTATTTCTTTTATCTTTTGGAATTTCTTTTATTACAGTAATGTCTGTTTTAATTTCCTATAAAATCTCCAATGAATAAGTTTTTCCTTTCAGYRTTTTTATCYTTWGTTTTYYTAAGTGCAAATAATCTTGATGTTAAAATTTCAAGCAAYAAAAAARAYTTYAAAMKTAGTYWAAAAAAACAAAAAACRACSACCTTAAAAATAAAAGATTTGGCTTTCCAAATAAAAAAACAAGATTTTCAATTAAAAAAACTTGAAGTTAAGATATCTCTTATTAATAAAGATATTAAAACCCATGAGACCTTGTTAAATAAATCCCAAGGAAGTTTAAAAAAACTGCTTAAATCTTCTTCTCATTTGAAATATCAAAAAAAAGAACAAGAAGAACAAATTGTTAATGTTATTATCAATAATTTTACAAGCTCTATTGCTTTGGAACTAGCAGCAGAAGACTCTTTAGATGCCCTAATAAATCAAGAAATTTATAATCTCTTATCACAACATTCAAAAGATAAACTTTTAAAAATTGACAGTAATTATTTAAAGATATCTCAAGACAAAAGAAAAAACGAGCAAAAGATAAAAGAAATAGCCAGCTATATAAAAGAAAGAATTAAAAAAAGAGAACTAATACAAGGACTTAAAAGAAAACATTCAAAAGATCTACTCTCCTTAGAAACAAAACACAAACTCTATCAAAAAGCTTTAAAAAAAGTTGTTCTTCAACAAAATAAACTTTCTTCTTTACTTGGAAAACTAAATATTTTAAAAGTAAAAGAAAACAAAAAAGCAAAAGCAAGACTGCTTGCTTTAAAAAAGAGCCGAGCCAAACGTTTACGCGCACAAAAATTAACAAAAAAACCAAAAATAAAAAGTCAAAAAGAAGTAACTCAACGTTACAGCGAAGAAATTGATTTAGATGTAAGAATGATAGGTAGCTCAACCAGAGGAATTAAGATATCAAAATACAGAGGTCCTAAAACCATTGCACCCTTAAAGTCCTACAAAATAATCAAAAAATTTGGAAATTATTATGACTCAGTTTATAAAATAAAACTCTTTAATGAATCCATCGTATTAAAAACCAATAAAAAGAAATCCAAAGTATTTAACGTTTTAAATGGAAAAATTGTTTATGCAAAAAAAGCCTCTGGTTTATTAGAAAATGTAGTAATTGTTCAACACTCAAAAGGTTTACACACTATTTATTCTCATTTAGATCAAATCTCACCAACATTACGGGTTGGAAAATGGATTAAAAAAGGTTATGTAGTAGGAAGAGTGGATAATACTCTTACTTTCCAAGCCACTAAAAATTCTTATCATATTAATCCACAAGATTTATTTAGATAAATATTAAGCGTATATCTTTATAGCTCTTCAAGCTAATCTAGGCTAAGATAGCTGTCTTAACTGCTAATACACTAAAGTCTTATGCTTATCACTTTAACTTAGTAAATTACAAAATATTGGAATTATTATGGAACAAAACTTAATCGCTTTTAAAAATATCGCTTTAGTAAAAGAAATAGAATCTCCCGAAAATCCCTCTGGTTTGGAAAAAAGAGTTGCTCTTATTCCATTAGATGTAAAAAAATTAGTTGATGCTGGTTTAAATATTTTTGTAGAAATAGGTGCTGGTTTGGGTGTTGATTTTTCGGACCAAGAATATCTAAATGCAGGTGCAATACTGCAAAATGAAGAAGATATTTATCTTAATAAAGACATGATTATTAAATTTAAAGGTCCTTCTTTAGAATCAATAGAATTAATGAAAGAAAACTCTACTCTTTTTTGCATGGCCCATTTTCATTCTTTTCCTGCAAGAGCAAAGTTATTACAAGAGAAAAAAATCAATGTTATTGCGATGGAAGAAATTCTTGAATCTCCTAAACACCAAGATGATGAAGCAATTTTGGCAAGAGTTTCTATGAAAGAAGCTTTGAAAAACTTTATTGCAAACAATCAAATTTCCAAACTTAAGATTCATGTTCTTGGAAGAAATGAGCGTTTAGCTGGTGCTATTAGAAGAGCAGGAAATAGAAACCCATATTCTTTGCAATTATTAAATGAAAACACTCATTTTGAAGAAATGAAAAACTTAGGAGAGGACTGTTTATATTTTTATGATTCAAAAGACTTTAAAAACAAGGATTTGTTAGAAAAACTTAAAACAAATAAGTGTCATCTTTTTGATTTACATGTTTTTGAAAAAGAACAGGGACTAAAAGCAATAAATGAATACAAAAAAGAACACCCTCCTTTACCTTTTGGATTAAGACGAATACAGTGTTTACATGTAACTGGAAGGGCAGGAGCGCGATATGGTATCAAATTATTAAAAGAAAATAAACCCAATTTAGATATAAAAGATGCCAAAGTGATTGTTTTAGGTTATGGAAATGTGGGACGTGGGGCTATGCATGAATTATACAATCAAGGTATTAAAAAAATTCATGTTCTTGGACGTACACAAACAAGCCCAGAAAATATAACAAGCTATCTTAAAGATGTAGATCTAATTGTAAATGCAGCAGAATTGCCTTTTGAATTAAGAGGAAAAGTATATCTTATTTCAAATGAGCATTTAAAAAATGATATTCCAAAAAAATCTGTTATTATTGATTTAGTAGGAGGAAGCCCTACAAATAGAAGTGCGGTTGAAGGCGTTATTTCTTGTACTTTTTTAACCCAAGCACATTTTGTAAAAGAGGATATTACCTTATCAGCACTATGGGGTTGGCCAATGTTAGGGATGATGAAAGAAAGTGCTATTAAATATTCTTCTCAAATCGTTGATGTACTAATAAACACAGAAAAACTAGCACATGGTTTAGATCACTTAAGTGAAGGGGTAAAAAAAGCACATGTGTGTGGTCCTTTTAAGGAAAAAAAGTAAGAGTTTAAAGCTCTTCTTTTTTTGTAATTACCAAATCTTTATTTTTCTTTTTCATACTTATTATTTCATTATCTGTAAGATCTAAATAAGACATTGTTTTTCCATCCCAAATAATACAAGCAAAGCGTACTTCTTTTTTAAAAAACCCTAAAATTAATAAGAATATTTTTTTTAACATTGTTTACCTATTGCCCAGAATTTCTGCCCAAAGTTCATCCTTAGAAAAGGTTCTATTTAAACTTACTTTTTGATCTCCATTAAAAACAGTGACAATTATATTTCCACTATTCCACTTAACATCGCATATAGGCATTTTAGTCTCAAATCCATCTTGACTCACATGTATTCGTCCATTAACAAACAGTTCCCATAAGGTAGGTTTATGCTCAATTCCAACCCTATCTCTGTTGTAGTATAAAAATTTCCAAATTTTATTTTCTTGTACTTTATCTAACTTATTTTTAGAAAAAGAACTTATAATTTTTCCTTTATTCAAAGAAAATCTTGTTTCGGGGAAAAATCCTTTTACGCTATTGCATAAAAAACTGTTATCGTTTAATTTTGAAATAGTATAAAACTTAAATTTATTAATTTTTCCATATACATCTTTATTGTTTGTATACTCACTTAATAATACAGACATTGTTAATAAAAATGCTTCAAAATCAAAGTCAAGAATATTCTTTTTAAGTTGTTCTTCTTTATCTTGTAAATACTCAAAAATACTCAAAATTAGATTTTTTGAATCAGTAACTTTGGAAATAAAAGAAAAATGTTTTGCATTTTTATTATCAAGAATATTAATTGTATCACTAAGAACATCTTTGTAAACAGAGATAATATAAACATATTTGTCATCTTTTCTATTTACAATAACAAAAGTAAACTCATTAAGAGAAACTATTTTGTATTGACTTTCAAGCCTTTGCGTAATATCACTGTATTCTTCTTTTTTAATTTGATATTTAAAATCATTCTTTTTACATATCCATAAAATGGCATCAATATTCACTTGACTTATTTCATATTTATTATAATAATGGTTTTCTTTTGTATTCCAAATCAAACCAAGCTCTTGTAATTCATTTTTGTAATTATATAATTTGTCTTGTTTATTAATATAAATACGATTAATAGAATATTTCTTTTTCATACGCTACCTTTAAAAAAGTATTATAATGAAATTTGACTATAATACAATTTAATTTTTACAAGAAGGGCAGTGAATACATGAATACCTTTAATCCTAGTTTTTTCTTAAATAATAGACATGTACAAACTCTCTATCCTGCATTATTTAGAAAAAAACATTCACTTGATATGGAAATAGAACACTTTGAATTAGAAGATGGAGATTTTCTTGAATGTTTTTGGTTTAATAAAAAACAAATGAAACTTAGAAATAAAATTGTTGTACTCTTTCATGGATTAGAAGGCTCCCATGAATCACCTTATATCCAAGGAATAATGCAAGCTTTAAAAAAAGAGAAATATACCAGCGTTCTTATGCATTTTAGAGGCTGCTCTGGCAAAATAAATAAAACACCCTATGCTTATCATAGTGGAGACACAAAAGATGCTCTAGCATGGCTTGGACATTTAAAAAAAGAATATAAAGAATACGACGTATTTTGTATTGCTTATTCTATGGGTGGTAATATGTTATTAAAACTATTGGGTGAAACCAATAATCATCCTATTAAAGCAGCTGTTTCAATTTGTGCCCCTTTACAATTAGAGATTAGTGCCAAAAGTATTAATCAAGGTTTTGCACGTATTTATCAACGGCATTTATTAAAGCGTTTAATACTTTCTTTAGAAAACAAATACAAACTCCATGATATGCAAGCCTATTTAGGTATTAAAAAAGAAGAAGTAAAAAAAATAAAAAGCATAGAAGAATTTGACAATGTATACACAGCAAAAATGTATGGCTTTACTTCAGCCGCACAGTACTATGAACGCTGCAGTGCAAAACAGTTTTTAAAAAATATAAGCATACCAACACTTATTATTCAAGCTCTTGATGACCCATTTATGAACGCCTCAAATTTACCTAAAAAAGAGGAACTTTCTTCTTCTATTACGCTTGAACTTTATAAAAAAGGTGGCCATGTTGGATTTATTGAAGGAAGTATTTTTAAACCGGAGTACTTTTTAGAAAAAAGAATATTAAACTATTTAAACAAACAATAGTTTAATTTTCAAGAGATATTGGAATAGTAATTTTAAACTCTGCACCTGTGTATAAAATACTATTATAAGAATATTCTACATTACTTACTTCTAAAGAACCATTCATATGTTTTGATATAATTTCTTCACTCATATATAAACCAACTCCTGTTCCGGATGATTTATGTTTGGTTGTAAAATAAGGTTCAAATACTCTGTTTAAAATTTCTTTTTTTAATCCAAAAGCATTGTCTTTAAAAATAATAATTACATCCTTGTTTTCTTTATAAGCACGTATAAAAATATATTTTTTATCTTTTTGTTTACTTTTTAGGGCATCTTTAGCATTATTAAGAATATTTAGAAATACTTGCACCAACTCATTTTCAAGGGTAAACAAGCGTATATCATCAATTTCAATTATAATTTCAATATCATCATTTAAAAAAGGAGCCAATAATAAATGTTCATTATTAGAGAACGTACTGTCTAAATTAAACCATAACTTGGAATTACTTGATTTAAAGAAATTTCTAAATGTATCTATTGTTTTTGACAAATGTTGTGTGGTATGATTGATTTTATCCATACCTTCAATTAAGTCATCTTTTTCCAATAAATTCATTTCATTTTTTAATTTAATACCCGTTGCAATCAAAGAAATCACACTTAAAGGTTGTCTCCATTGATGGGCAATATTACCTATCATTTCTCCCATTGAAATCATTTTAGACTGTTGTAGATAAAGTTTACTTTGCTCGATTTTTTGTAATTCTAAATCTTTTTGTTCGCTAATATCTTCAATCATTAAAATAGTATAGTTCTCATCTTTTTGCTCATCTTTGGCTTTTTTTGCAGAAAGTTTTACCCATATCATTTTTTTATTTTTTAAAATATATCTCTTTTCTATTGTAATATCTTGCATATCATTAGAATAAAGATCTGCATTAAATTCATGGGATTTAAAAATGTCTTCTTCATAAGTCATATTTTCATAGTCATTTTTGGCTAAATCTTTAATACTCATGTCAAAAATTTCACAACATTTTTTATTGGCTGTGATAAACTCTTTACTTTTACTGTTTAAAAGAATCACTCCAACAGCAGCTTGTTCAAACATAATGCGAAACAGTTTTTCGCTTTTTTTTCTTTGTTTAATTTCAAGTTTTAATTTTGAGTTACCATATAAAATAATAGACAAAATTACAAGAAATATAAGAATAGCATATACGATATATGTATATTCTATTCTATAGGACTTTGAAGAGAACCATTTTGACTTGATTTGATTAATATCTTCTTGTGTCATTAAAGCAAGTGTTTTATTAATAATACTTAATAAAATCTCATTGTCTTTTTGTAAGCCAAAAGATATTTTCAAAGGTTCAAATGGTGTAGGTGCTGCAATTTTAACATTGGAATATCCTGAATGTAAAATCTGATAATTAGCAATAAGAAGTACACCAATATAGGCATCTACTTGTGAAAAAGAAAGTGCTTTAATAGCATCATTTGTATTCTCGAATACTTTTAATTTAATTTTTGGATATTTTTCTTTAAGAATATTCAAGGCACTAAAGTTTTTCCCAATTGCAATTGTTTTACCAAATAAATTATCAAGACTTTGTACAGAATTGTCTTCATTTCTAGTATAGATTACTAAAGGAGGTTCAACATATGTTTTTGAGAAATTCAAAAACATCTCTTTTTCTTTTGTTTTTGTAACCGTTAACAAAAGATCAAGCTCATTAGAATTTTTCATCATCTCAAGAGCATTTTGGGAAGAAATATTCCAAAGGTACTCAATACTTAAACCGGTTTTATTGGCAATAAAATTCAAATATTCAGTAGAAATTCCTAAAACTTTCTTTCCATCCATAAAATGAAGTGGAGCTAAAGAAAAAACCCGTGCTTTAATAATAGGATTATTTTTAATCCATTCTACTTCTGTATGATTTAAAAACCCATGATTATGCTCATGCATAATACTTTCAAGATCATAGTCATTTTGAATTAGTCCTATTACATTGTAAGAATGTTTAATTATACTTAACTTTTCTTTTGAAAGTTTTCTGGAAAATATATTTTTGTCTAGAGCATGTTTTTTCAACTGATTCCCCTCATACTCCAGCTCTTCTAAACTTAATTTTTGGTAATTGTGATTTTTATAAATAAACTCAGCCGTTTCTTTTATATGATTAAATGCATATTTCCAGCCTTGCATACTGCTTGAATAAAAATTCCTTACTATCAAAGGGTTTTCATTTACATATTTTTGGCTTGTATATAAAATATTGTCATAAAAATCGAAAGCATAATCTTTTGGATAAAACATTTTAACTTCTAAACCATACTTATTTAATATACGTAAATCAATACCTTCATAAGCAGTAATTATGTCTACTTTTTTATTGATTAGATCTTCAATATTATGGGCCTTATTTTCTATTTTAAGTGTACTAATATCAATATTTCTTGAAGATAACATAAGCTCTAAGATAGCTTTATCTCTAAGTTCATCTCTAAGATATACCTTTTTCCCTATAAAGTCTTTTAGTGAATGTATATTATTGTTTTTAAGACTTAAAAATACTAAAGGAGAAGATTCAAACAAAGCAGACAATAAATAAATATTTTTATTTCGTGATTTATGAATAAGCAAAGAACTACTGCCTAAAGAAAAGTTTATTTTTTCACTTAAAACATCGTTTAATGCATTTTTGTTTTTTTCAAATTTTATAAAAGAAAGATCTAAGTTTTTATTTTTATAAAAACCCTTGTGTTTTGCCATATAAAAACCAGCAAAATGAAAAGGATTATTTTGATTAAATTTAATTGAAATTTTTTGAGTTTTGTTATTTGTATCAGCACCCAGATTATGAGTAAAAAATAAAACAAACAGTATTAACTTATAAAACCTGAAACGCATTATGACCCTTTAAAATAATATTATAATATACACTCTTTAATTAAGAGAGTGAAGTATTTTAATACTTAATTATTTAAGAAAACTTTTAATAAAAAGAAAGATCTTCATCTTCATCAGTGTAAGAAGAAATATATTTTTTTTCCTTTTTTTTCATTGTATAAGAAAGCAATAAATGAACAATATTACTTTTTATATAACTTTCATTTTTTTCATATATAGCCCAAAAAGTATCATTGTAAGAATAAGAATAATGGTATACAAGAACATAATCATTTAATAAGTCTTGTTCTAACTCTTCGTAACCTACTTCATTCAGAGAAGAACTACTCGAAGTTTTTTTCATAATTTTACATTGACATAAACCAAAAAATATTTCAGATGAAATCATCATGGTAATTTTTTCTTCCAGACTATGTTTATTATATTCATCATTGATTAAAATATTTTCAATTATATTTGAAATATTTTCATTCACTTCATAACGAATTAAAATTTCTTCATTTTTAAAAAAATCACTCATTAAACTTTGTCCATAAACAATCATTTCTTCTTTGCTGAATTTGTTTTTTAAAGAATTTTTGTTTAAATATGTAGACGCATTGTTTATTAAAAGTTCTTCATAAATTTCCATATACTCATCTTTAATAAGTGTATATACACAGATTTTTTCTGAAATAAAATACTCTCTTTGAGAGTTTACCAAATACTTAGGACCTAAAAATGAGTAATATAAAGCAATCGTAAGATGTATTTTAGAAAAACTAGAAATTAAGTGAGAGGCGGTATTTTCACTGTTTAAATAAGACGTTATTTGATAAATATATTTTTCAATATCATTAAGCTCTCTTTTTTTAATCAAAGAGTTTAAAATTAAATCAATTACTTTTAATTTGTAATCTTCGTAATAATCATTTTTAACTCTTTTAACGCGTAATAATTTGTCTAATAAAATCAAAGCTTGATCTTTATTTATTGCATTTAAAAATAAAATCAATTCATGTAAAATAATTATATCGCTGTGAAGTAAAATAGGTTTATTCAAAATAATTTCTAATAAATCAGTATATGACATTTTTAAGTTAGGGTCATATAAATAAACAAGATTTTGCAATAAGTCTTTTTTAAATTCTAGTACGGAAGTATATTCTTTATTTTCTTTTTGACAATATTTATTATACACTTCAATAATTTCGATTAAATCATTAAAATAATCATCAGAGTATTGCTGCAGTTTTTTAATCATTAATAATAATAAGTTTGTTACATTTGATAATAAAGTGGGGAAATGAGGCGAGTCAAAATTATCATCTCCTGCTATTAAATAATAACCATCAATTAATTGATTAAAAATAAACTTATAGGTATAAATTATTTCTGAGCGATTTTTATCTTTGGTAGAAATATAATTTATATTTGAAAAAAGCAGTAATAATCGTCCTTGGAAAGAACTTAGTTTTTCTATTTTTTCTTCTTTTAATAGAATGGAAAATTTAATTAAATTAATACTTTCTGTCATTAATTCAATAATTTTTTTAATGTTTTTCTTTCGTTTTATATCACTTGAGTTGATAATACAAAGCTCATTAAAAGAGTCTAATAAAGTGATATAAAATTCAAAAGTAAGTTCAAATTCTTCATCTTTATTTTGGAATTCTTCTAACAAACGTTTTTCGTAAAATCTAAAAATATCGGAAATGCCCTTAGAAGAAAATTCATTGTACTTAGAAAAAATTCCATAATCTTTTCCAAAACTAAGAAGATTTACGATACTAACCAATTCTTTAAATTGTAGAGTTGAACTGTCTGAAATAATATTTTTCATTCTTTTTTTAATGTTTTTAAGTAAAACAATTTTAAATGTTTGATCATTACATAATTTTTTTATTAGTTCATTATTTAAATTTTCCTTGCTGAAATACATTCGAGTTATTTGATCAATTTGATTTTCTGTTTCACTTGATTTATGAGTAAGCATATTAGTAGCATCGAGAGTATAATCATCTAAAACATCATACATATTATAAGTGACAAATTCATTTTCAATCATATAAAACTCCTAATAGTTAGTTATTATATACTAATTAATTTAAAAATACTAAATATTTAATTTAATTTTTTTGTTAGTTATTTAATTTTTTATTTACTTCATCATATTTAAATAATAATATATAATTAAATCCACATACTAATATTTTTCTTTTTTTATATATATTAAGTATAATGCAAAATATAAAAATGAAAGCGCTACTTTATGATATTAGATATACTTAGTAATACCCCCTTTTACATCTACTGGATGTTCTTTTCTTTAATTGCTGTTGGATATATGCAAAGTAAAACACGAAGACTGGGAATAAGAAGAGCTTTAATAATGCCTATTCTTTTATGTTCTTTGTCTTTTCTAGGATTTTTACTTGATTTTGGGCTTACACTATTAAGTAGTTTTTTCTATTTTATTGGTTTATGTTTGGGTTTATACCTTGCCCTATATTTAAATAAAAAATACTCCCTTAGCAAACAAATACAGTATTCATCTCTTAAACGATCTTTTGTTATTCAAGGCAGTTTTATTCCTTTAACAATGATGATGTTCGTATTTTTTATTAAATACTTCATAGGTGTTATTAGCACAATTAATACAGAGCTTTTAAAAGAAGTAGAATTTATTATGCTTTTCTCTTTGTTATATGGACTCTTTTCTGCATTGTTTTTTATGCGTTTCTATGTTTTATACAAAAAAAGCCAAGGGTAAAAAAACCCTTTTTTATTCTAACTCTAAACGTAAATCAATAATAATATCATCAAAAACTTTGTGCATACCTAAGTACTTAAAAAACTTACTAGAACCATAAATAATATTCCAAAATGTTCTATCAAAAGAAAAAGTACTTGATAAAACCAAACGCTCTTCTATAAAAGATAAATTAGCAGCACATACAAAAGGCCTAGAAATTCCCTTTATACTTAAAACTCCTTCTAAGATACAATTATTAGCTGTTAAATAAGCGTCTTTTTCTAAAGATATATTTGAAAAAGAAAATTTGGCTTGAGGGAAAAAGTGGGTAAAGAAAAAATCTTCTGAATTTAAATGTGTATTTAAATAGTCTTTTCCTTGCTCTTTTGTTAAATCTGAAGTATCAATACTTTTCATATCAACAATAAACTCACCTTCTAATACATTTTTTTCATAAGATATAAAACCACTGCTAAGGTTTATACTTCCTGTATGAAAACCATTCGTATTTTTTCCCGTCCAAGTAAGGGTGTTATTAGGACTCAATGAAAAACGCTTAGTTGGAAGAGTAAGAACTTGTTCTTCATTTAATTTTATATTTTCACCTTCTAAATATGTTTTATCATTTAGGGAAAAAGCATTTTTGATATAAAATATATTCATGTACTTAGCTAAAATAAGTTTTTCATAAGCTGCTTTGGAATCCACATCATTGTTATTGTTTCCATAAAGTACAATTTTAGAATCTTTTTTCAATTTTAATTCATCTATACTTGAAATAAAACTCATTTCATAAACACAAATATTAATGGCATTTTTAAAATGCACATTCTCATAATGTACTTTAGGAAGAACATCTATTAATGTAAAAACGTCATTATTTTCATACATTGTAGTTAACTCTTTATACGTAATTGTTTTCATATTAAACCTTTATATTAGTGGATAAGAAATTTTCAAAGGAGAACTTACTATAAATAACTCCAAAGCTTCTTTTGCAAGTATTTTTAATTCTTGCGACTCTTCAATTTTAAGGAAATCATCTTTTATCACCTCTTGTTCGTTTATAGTACCAGAAGCATTTAAGATATAAATTGAATATATTGTATGTTTATCTAAAGCCAGAAAATATTCTCCTTTTTCAAATATTTGTTTTTTAATACTAATACCTTGTGTTTCGCAATAGTGTTTACTCTCATCTCCTAGGTATTGTATGCTTGTTATTCCATCTTTTTGATTTTGTATAAAATCTGCATCTGTATAATCTTTATACTGAGCTTTATTCTTTAATGATAGCTTAAAATCAGGATTAAACCAAAGTTGAAAAAGCTCACTTCCTTTTAGAATTTTCTCACTGTGTTGCATGCCAGAACCTGTTTGCATAATTTGCATATCTCCTTGTTTTAAAGCAATGTATTTACCATTAATCGTGTCATAATGTTCTACTTTTCCTTTTAAAACAAAGGTCATAATTTCAAAGCCTTCATGTGGATGTAAAGGAAAAATATTGCTTTCTTTTGCTTCTAAATGTGCCCAATAAAATAAATTTGAATAGGCATACTTTTTAAAATAAGAAGGAAAAGAAATGGGTTTATTTTCTATAAAACTTCCTCCAAATAAAACCTGCTCTCCTTGCTCTTTTTTGCTCCAATGTATTAGTTTTGACATTTTAGTCCTTTCTTGTATATATTACTAATTAGTAGTATATTACTCTTTTATACTTTTATTGTCAAGGTAGTACTAACTAGTATCATAATAAATATTATTTAATATAATGCAAAAAATTTAAATATTTGTTTTTAGTTTAATAAAGCCAAAATAGCGTGAGTTTTTATTTTTGGTGAAAGAAGAAAGAAGAAATTTCCTATCTTTTGCATCTTAATAAAGTGTTGATACAAAAGAGCAAAGTGTCATAAGAAGGCTAATACTTTAACCATAAAAAATACACTATTTTTTGAAATAAACTGTTTTTAATTTTTTCTTTAAAGCTCATTTTCTGACGTAAAAACTTCAAAAACATGGAATCATTGATACTTTCAAGTTCTTTTGTATCAAGATATGAAAAATCAACTTTTTTGTTAAATTTGAGACCTTTAACATTTGTCTTTTTTAAAACGATAGCATTAATATTAGAAGAAAAAAACTGTGTATTTGTAAGATTAGAAAAAGAAAAATCACTTTTATTTAAATTACTATGAGAAAAATCACACTCCTGTAATAAAGCCTTGGAAAAATCTACTTCTTCCATATTACAATGCATAAATTGACATTTATTTAATTCGGAGTTAGAAAAAGTTGCATAAGACAAATCACAAAAAGAAAAATCCAAGGAAACAATTTGTTCATGCAATATATTGGAATAAGAAGATAAATCAAAACCTCTTAAATCCACTTTCAAATCATTCTTAAAAAAATCACTTTTTACAGAGCCTAAAAAAGACCTGTAGTTTTTATAAGAACCACCCGCTAAATTTATTTCTAAAATTTTACGCGTAAATTCTTCTCCCTCTTGTGTTTTCCATCTTTTTTGCAATTCTTCTTTGCTTTTATATTTGAAATATATTCGTTCTTCATCGCTTAAATACTTATAAGCATTATTTGGAAAATCCATTAGACCTCTATTACTGTTTCGAACATTTCTTTAATATCCATTTCATGGGATATTAAAAATATTTGCCGGTATTGTTCTTTAATGGTATGAAAAGCCTCTAGAATCTCAAGTCTTCTATTTTCATCTTGAGAGCCAAAGACCTCATCAAAAGCCATAAATTCCATACTTGAACTGTTATTTAATTCACTTAATGTTTTTGATATAGATATTCTTAATACCAGGTTTGCTAAATCAATTTCTCCTCCTGAGAAACGCTCCAGTGGATATTTAATTCCTTCTTCATAGATAAAAAAGTCAAATTCATTGTTTACTTCTATATGCTGATACTTGCCTTTAGTAATACGTTCAAACAATGAGGAAGCAAGTTGAGATATACGAGGAGAAATTTTAGCATTTAATTTATTTTTAAAACCCAAAAGAGAAACTTTGATTTTTTCATAGTCTAATAAATCATCTTTTTTATTCTGAACTTTTTTAGCATGTATTGCATTTTTATCTAAAATTGCTTCAAGGGTTTTTATTTCACCTTCTAAGGTAGCTATTAGGACATTTTGAGCATTAAACAACAAATGTATGGATTCATATTCTTTTTGCTCTTTAACATAGTTATCTTGATGCAATGAGTGTTTTACCTCATCATAAAGAATACTCTCATGCTCTACTTTACTTTTTAACTCACTTGCACTCAAAACACTAAGTTCTTCTTGTGTATTGGATTTTTCTTTTTTTAAGTTATCTGCTCGTACTAACATTGTTTCTAAAGAAAGTACATATTCATATTTTTCTTTTAAGTCTTGATATCTTGTATTCGCTTCTTCGTGCTTTTCTTTATTGTACTTACTCTTTTCATAAGATAAAAGTTCTTCTTTGTTTTTTAGACCTTTTTCTTTTACTTTAGAGAAATGTTCGCTTACTTTTAATAAGTCTTTCTTTTTACTCTCAATTAAATTTATTCTTTGAGAAAGTTTCATTGCTTCTTTTTGTAGATGATGTAAGTCTTTTTCTACGTTTTCTTTCTTGTTACTTATAAGAGATAATGACTTAAGCTCTTCCTTGATTTTATTTTCTTGCAGTTCTTTTATACTTAAAGCAAGACTTTCTAAGACTTTATCATACTCTTCTAATAAGGGTCTGGTACATACAGGACAAGGTGAGCTTTTACCAAGGCTGTTTAGGGCATGAATTTTTTCTTTGTTTTCTTCTATTTGTTTTTCTTGGCTAACTATACTTATATGCAAAGATTTTTCTTTAGCTTCTATACTATGTACTTCTTTATTCTTAGCATTTAACAAAAGGTTTTGTTCTTGTTCTTTTAGTATTAACGATTCGTGTTCTTTACACTCAAGTTCTAATAGGCTTACATCTTCTTTGTATTTAACAAAATCCAAACGTAAGTGCTCTTGTTCTTTTATCAAGGCTTCTTTTTTAATACTGATTTCTTTTTCTTTAATAAATACTTTCATACTTTCATAAAGATCTATATACTCTTTTTTAACAGGCTCTAATACCTGTAGTTCTTGTTCTTTTTTATTTAGACTCTCTATCTCTACTAAAACTTTGGATAAATACTTTTCTTTGATACTCTTATTGTTTATTACAAGCGTATAGGTATTAAAGGCTTTTACTTTTTCTTCTTTTAATACTTGGTAAACATCAAGTTCTTTTTTCAAGCCTTGTTCTTTGTCTTTTTTTTGTAGAAGTTTTTCCTTAAGTTCTACACCTTCTTTTTCTTTTTTATTTTTTTCTTCTTCTAATTCTTTTTGTTTGTTTGTTTTGTTTTGTTTCTCTTCTTTACTTAAGAGAACTTCATCGTATGCACTTATCTCTCTTTTTAATGCTCTAGACTTCTCTATTAGCTCTTTTTCAACAAAATCTATTTTTTCTAAACCTAAAAGTTTTCGAACCATTTTTTTTCTGTCTTCATTTTTTAAAGACGACAAGGATGTTAATTCTTTTTGAGAAGCAAAGAGTGTTGATAAAAAAGCTTCTTTGTTCATATGGCTTAAAGTACTAATATAAGAAGTAACTTCTTTAGCGCCTGAGCATATTAATTCTTCGTTTTTATAAAAGTGTGCACTAGCACTTAAGTTCTTTCCTCTAAACTCTCTTTGAACTCTATACGTACAAGCTTCATATTCAAAACACAGTTCTACGCATACAGCATCTTTAATACTGGCTTTGACATTTCTTATTATGTCTTTATAGCCTTTATTCTTTAATTCCCCATATAAAGCAAAGAGTATGGCTTCAAAAATAGTTGATTTTCCAGAACCATTCTTTCCTAGTATCCCTATAAGACCTAAAGAGAACTCAATATTTAGTTCTTTATACTTTTTAAAGTTTTGAAGTTTTAAACTAAGCAGTATCATTTTTGTCCCTGTATAAAGAAAACAGCTCTTGTACCTTGTTTTTCAAACGCGAATACTCTTCTTTGTTTTCTTCTTCTTGCATATGTGCTAAAAAGTATTCTTCCAGACTTAAAGCCTCTATATCTAATACTTCATTCTTATCTTCTTGTGTTTTTAAAAATTCTCTTTTTATACTTACATGCAGAGCATCTTTAAACAAAACTTTTATATCCGCGTTTTGAATGTCTAAAGACTTATTAATACTTAAGTTCTTAAGCACTACTTCCACTAAAGCATCTTTACAATCCTTAGTATTAAGATTTAAACATGCATTCTCGTAATCTTGGGCATCTATTTCTTTTTGTACTAAAGCTCTTATCTTAATCTCTTGATAACTAACTTGTATTTCTTTATTTTCTTCTAAATACAAATGTATAAAACCTTTAGAGTTTCTTTTATCATTAAGAGAGGTTCTCTCTAATGAGCCTGAGTAATAAACATTCTTATATTTTTCTTTTCCAGCATTAATAGCTACACTGTTAAATCCATGCCAATGCCCTAAAGCAACATAATCCATATGATCAAAAATATATTCTTTTTCTTTTGGATATACCCATTCTCCATATTCATCCATTAAATACCAAGCACCCACACTACAATGCAACATCATAATGTTCTTTTTGTTTTTCTTGATATTATCAAAACTTTTTTGTATTTGTTCTTCTGCTTTAGAGCTGTCATTCATATGTGGAAGAGTATGAAAAATAGCATCCTTAAATTCTATTTTTTTATATTCTTGATTATAAGAAAGATAGACATTAGAAAAACTCTCAAATATTTTCAAAATAGGAGAAGAAAGACTACTTTTAGGGGTTGAGTGATTACCTGCTATTAAAATAAAAGGAATATTTAAATCATTTATTTCTTTTATTGCTTTAAGTGCAAATGTAATAGCTCTATTTGAAGGTGAGCTTCTATGGAACAAATCCCCTGTATGAATAATATAATCTACTTTATTGTTTTTGATATAAGAAACAACCTGCGAAAATGCATCATAAAAATCGGCTTCTCTTTGATTAATGTTATTATCATCTAAAATGTCTAAATCGTTAAACCCCAAATGGGTATCTGAAAAGTGTATTATTTGCAAAAGGAAACCTATATATTAGTATTGTACTTATAAAGAGATGTATTCATCTATTTGTAAAAAGTTGTTATAGTGCTCTGGTTTTTTAATTTTTAAGATATAAGAAAGCAGTAAGTTTATTAACGTACTTTTAATATAGAGCATGCTGTTTTCATTAAATGCAGTAAAATTCTTAATTTTAGAATCTTTTAGATGAAGTACAATCATAAAACCTTCAATAAGTTCTTTATCTAAAATAATTAAATCTTTTTTATTTGTTGTTGTTTTTTCTAAAGAACAATCAAAAAGAGTAAAAAATAAATTGTTTTTTACTAAGTTTGGAATACCTTTTTCTAAATCATAAACACTGAGTTTGATTTTTAAAAGTAAAGTCTTTAAAAATAAAGGATTTTCTTCTTGTTTGCTATTTTTATGAAAAACTTCATGATGAATAAAATAGTCTTTCATTAAAACATCTCCAATAAAAAGATGTTCGTTAATCGAAAAATTTTGTTCTAAACCCAAAGATGCAAAATGTGCTTGTGCATTATTAATTAAGAGTTTTTTATAAATATCTTTATTGTCGTGTTTTATATAAGTATAAGAAGATATTTTTTCACTGCTATAATATTCGAAGAAAGACATTCTTAAATATTCTTTATTTAAGAGAGAATAATAATAAGACAAAGACAAGTGCAATTTTGAAAATGCATATTTTTTATAAGAGAAAATCTCTTTTTTACTTAAATACTGTTTTAACGTGTTTGCGTAAGGTAAAAAAGAAGACAAAGCATTTTTGCATACAAACTTGTGAAGTATTACATCCAATATTTTAAGCTTATGAACTTCATTCTTTTCTCTTTTTAATTCATTGCTATTTATCACAAAATCAAAGATTTTGCCCAAGAGTGTATCCCCAAGAGATTCATCAAATAAAATAAAATCATGCACCAGTCTTAAATTATAAGAGCTTAAAGAATTATTAGAAATAATATCTTCTATTGCTTCTTTTGTATTTAGTTTCTCATAACTAACATGTAAAGAAAGGTAGTTCTTAAATAAGTCCTTTTTGAATTCTTCTTCATTCAAAAAGGTGTTTTTTTCTTTTTTGATATCATTGTTATATACATAAATAATATGCTGTAACGCTTCAAAACTGTATTCTTGTGTTTTTTGCAGTTTCATTAACATCAAAAGCAAAGTACGTGTAGTATTTTCTAAAAAAATACGCTCATATTCTTTGTCTTCACTGAAATTAGAAATGAAAAAATATCCATCAATTTGTTTGTTTAAAATATAAGTACATTCTTCAATTAAATCTTCGCAAGATCTATTCTCTTCTTCTATATACAAAACATTAGAGTAAGCAAGCAGAATCTTTCCTTGGTAGATACTTAAAACACTCATTTGTTTTATGTCTAAAATGCCCAAAGCTTTTATTGTATTAATACTTTCAGTAATAATATCAATAATTAATAAAATATTTTGTCTTTTTTTATCATTTCCTGTATTAATAGAAAACAAATAAGAAAAACATTCCAGTAAAGATATATAAAACGAAAAACTTAAATTAAAATTTTTCTTACTGTAAACATGCAATTCTTTTAATAAATCTTCATAATCTTTAAGGATTCGTGTAATATGGTATAAAGAGCTGTCTTCGTGAGAGCCAAACATATTATAGTTTTTTCCCAAACTCAATAAATTAAAAATAATATGTAAATCTTTAAATTGAGTAAACTTATAATCTTCTTCTATAAGTTCAAGTCTGTTTTCAATATTAACTAAAAGCGTTTTTTTAAAATCACTGTTATAATTAATTTTTTCAATTGTTTCTGCAGTGATGGTTTTTTGAGAAAAGTAATTTAAAATTATTGTATCAATTAATGCATGGTCTTCTAAGTGAGTATAATCATCAGACATAACAACTAAGTCATCTCCTGATAATAAATCTTCAAAATTGTATGATTTTAAGTCATTTTCTTTTTTAGCCATTAAACTACCTATAGTATTTTATATATTGTGTTTTATATTCATATATTATAGCTTAAAAAAATAAGAGAATTCCCTTTTCTATCTCTATGAGTGAATAATTCCAAATTAAAAGGACCATACTTAAACACTTTTTTTTAATGCACTTTTTTTAAAAAATGTGAAAACAAATAAAAATATTATCAATAAAAGTATAAAAATATTGGAAAAAAGTAAAATACTTGTAAAAACAAGTACTAAAAACATTGCAGCATATTGCAAAAAACCTTTTTCAAACAAAACAATGGCTGTTATTAAACCAATTATCGCATTAGCAATAAAAAACCCATCTGCAAAAGAAACCAAATTGTTTAAATTTAAATATTCAAAATACACCAAAACTAAGGTAATGATATAAACAAAAGACAAAGAATTCAAAGCCCCTATTGGGGTATTTTTAGCTGTATGTTTGGAGGTATATTTGTTTAACTCTAAAGAAGCAATTAATCTGGCCACCCCACCTACAAATAAAATAAGTGTTCCAATACATAAAAGCAAAGATATTGAACTTAAAAGAGGATTAGCAAGTTCTTTAAATAAGGGTTCAAGTAAATAATACAATCTAAAATCCCCCGACGTTTTATTGGGAAAATCTCCAAAACAAATAGCAAGAATAACTAAAAGATATACCAAAGAAACAATGATAGCAGAAGCAATAACTGCATATTTTAAACTGTCATTGTTTTTTATATCATTTGAATAATTACCAATAACCTCCCAACCAACAATTGCCCAAAATGCAAGCACAAAAGAATGTCCAAACTCTTGAAAAGATAAGGAGGGGAAAACAAATACAAAAGAAGAACTATTAATTAATACATAAATACTTGAAACAATAAACAATAAAGAAATAAAAGTACTAATAACTAACATTAGTTTTCCTAAAAAATCAATACGTACAAGTAATAAAACATAAGTAAGAAGATAAATTAAAAGTGCTAAAACAACCAAAGATAAAGAAGTAAAATATACTTGAATAAATTGGGCTGCAATTAATAAAACAGCCACAGGACCAAAAAAAACGGCACAAATTAAATAAAAAGAACTTAATAATTGATACTTTTTTCCAAGAGCTGCTTTAGTAGCTAGGGTTACTCCTGCTTCACCTTTATATAAAATAGCAAGTTTTCCAAATATTAAAGCAAAAATAAAACCCAAAAATAAAATAATCCCAAAAACAAGTAAAGCATTTAAATTAATGCTGTTATACAATAAAGGAGGAAGAAGAATAATTCCTGAACCTAAAATAGGTCCAATAATCAAACCGCTCAAAGAAAAAGCATTTAATTTCATGTTTTTGTTTTAAACAGTTTAATATTGTTTAGTATTTTAACGGCAAATAAAGTAAGAACCGTACCAATAATAACATTAAGCCCAATTTCTTCGCCTAAAAATATTACACTCAATACAATGGCTGAAAAAGGTACTAAAAAAATAAAAGACGATACTTCACTTGCGCCTAGTTTTTCTACACCTAAAAAATAAATAGTATTTGCAAAGGTGGAACCAGCAATTGTTATAACAAAAATATTAAGCCAAAATCTTGAATCAAAACTCTCATAAGCAATATTTGAGATATCTACAAAAAACAATACATCTAAAACCACCACAACTATATACAAATAAAAAGTAAATACAATGGGTGAAATATTACGCGATTTAGATGAAAGTATTGTTAATACAGGCCATAAAATGGATGCAAATATAAAATACAAATTGTGCAAAACAAAAATATCTTCTGTTTTTAAAGCCCAAGCATTTAACATAGTTAATACCCCAATAACCCCAAGTCCTAAAGCAAACATATCTTTTTTAGCTATTGTTTTGCTTCTCATTAAAACCAAAATTAAAAAAGTATTAATAGGAACAAGAGTAGTCACAAAAGCGCCACCTAAAGAGGCTGTTCCTAATTTTGTTCCTAAAAAATAATACTTCATATAAAAAATCATAACAAGCGCACTTACACAAACCAATAAAAATGTTTTCAAATCAATTTTAAAAGACTTTTTTAAAAATAAGATAATAGGAATCATTGTTAAAGCAGTAATGCCAATACGTAAAAATACCATCTCGAATTCATTAATATATTCGCTTAATATTTTAGCATTAACCCACGTAGCACCCCAACCAATCATCGCAAAAAAAAGCAGTATATGAAAAATATTTTTATTGTTTTGTGTCATTTTTTTCCTTTATTATTCGAGCAGTATAATATAATTTAGAAAAGAATTATAGAATAATATTGCACTTATTTTTTCTTTCTTTTAAAAGAAATATTATTTAGTAATTTCACTGCAATTAAGGTTAATATTGTTCCTATTATAATACTAATAGATATACTCTCATCTAAAAAAATTGCCCCTAAAGAAATAGCAGAAAAAGGAACAAGAAAAATAAAAGAGTTGGCTTCTTTGGCACCCAATTTTTCAATACATAAAAAATAAATAGTATTACCAAAAGTAGTTGCTGCAAGTATGATTATTGTCATATTTAAGTAAAATACAGTATCAAAGTCTTCTGTTTTTATTGTTTTAAAATCAACAAAAAACACTGCATCTAAAATACTTGTTATTAAGTATAAATAAAAAGTATAAACAATAGGAGAAATACGTTTTGATTTAGAAGAAATAATGCTTATTAAAGGCCATAACAATGCAGCCAATACAAAATATAAATTGTATAAAGTAAAAATATCTTTTGTATTTAAAGAAAAAACATTAAGCATAATTAAAACACCAAAAGCTCCAAGACTTAGCGCTAATGCATCTTTTTTTTGTATTGTTTTTTTGTTTAAAAAGGATAAAAAAATAAAAGTATTAATAGGAATTAGCACAGTAACCAAAGCCCCACCTAAAGAAGCCGTTCCAAGTTTTGTTCCTAAAATTGAATATTTCATGCAAAAAAGCAATACAACAGCACTTAGAAAAACCAAAAAAAGGCTTCTTAAGTCAATATGGAATGACTTTTTTAAGTACAAAATAATAGGTATCATGCTTAAAGTAGTCAATGAATACCTAATAAAAATCAATTCAAATTCATTAACATAAGATGTTAATATTTTAGTATTAATCCAAGCAGCACCCCACGCAAACATTGCTACGAGCATTAAGATATAAAAAAGTGTTTTGTTTGTTTGAGTCATGCTTATCTTTATTTTTTGTTTGTATAAATCTAGGTATAGAAAATGAAATTATTCTTTTTTAATAAAGCTTTAGGAGAATATCCATATATCTTTTTGAAATTTCTAATAAAATGGGATTGATCGGCAAAGCCCATAGAAAAACCCGCTTGGCTTAAGCTAGATCCATCAATTATCAAATCTCTTGCTTTTTGAACTTTTCGTGTAAGAATATAATGATGTGGCGTTAGTCCAACATTTTTCTTAAATACTCTTAAAAAGTGAAATTTACTCAAGGCCACATTATTAGCAAGATTATCTAAAGAAATAGAGTTTTCAAGACAATCATTTATATACTCTAAACTGTTTACCATAATTTTCTTGTCTGCAAAAACAACATTATAATCTTTTGTGACAGAAGAGTAGTTTTTAATTAAATACGATAATGCATCAATCAAGTTTATTTCAATTTTTAAGCTGTCTACATTTTCATAAACACTTCTAAAGAGTTTGAACAACAAGTTATACAGTTTTATATCATTTGCTATATGTTTTTCAAAAAGAGGTATTTTTTTTTCAAAATACATTTCTTCATACATTTCTTCTAAAAGTGAAATAGTAGGATAAAAATTCGTATATTTCCAAGCTTTTGAATTACCTGAATGCACTTCCCCTGGGTTAATAATCCGAGTACTTTTTTTATACACTAAACATTCTTTATTTAAATTAATAGATTTAAACAAACCATCATGAGTAATCCCTATTGTGTAGGTATCATGAAAGTGTTTTGTAAATATACCATTAGATGTTTCTACATTTTCAAAAAGTGTATGTTTAAGTGATTTCATATTCATGCTGCATTATAACAAAAACCCATAAAGGAGGATAGTATAAAATTGCTGTAAAAAAATGACACTGTTTGTTGATCACAGAGGTGAGACATGTACAAGTGAATACCTAGCCTATAGAAACTTAATACAAGAAATAAGAGACTCTGGAGAAATATCTAAAGGACCTACTGCTTTTGGAAATAAAGACGCACAAAACTTTGAGAATACCTTTAATTCTTTTGTTTTATATACCAGATAAAGTTTTTCCTTTAAATGCATATATTCTTTATATTTTGTTTGTATAAATCTTAGGTATAAAAAATGAAGTTATTATTTTTTAATAAAGCTTTGGGGGAATAACCATATATCTTTTTGAAATTTCTAATAAAATGGGATTGATCGGCAAAGCCCATAGAAGAACCAGCGTGACTTAAAGTAGATCCCCCAATAATTAATTCTTTGGCTTTTTGAACTTTTCGTGTAAGAATATAATGATGTGGTGTTAAACCAACATTTTTCTTAAATACTCGTAAAAAGTGAAATTTACTCAAAGCTGCATTATTAGCAAGTTTATCTAAAGAAATAGAGCTTTCAAGACAATCATTTATATACTCTAAACTGTTTTTCATAATTTGTTTATCTGGAAAAACATCATTATAGACTTTTGTTACAGAAGAGTAGTTTTTAATTAAATACGACAAAGCATTAATCAGATTTATTTCAATTTTCATACTATCAAGTTTTTCATAAACACTTTTAAAGAGTTTAAACAACAAGTTATAAAGTTTTATATCATTTGTAATGTGTTTTTCAAAAAGAGGCATTTTTTTCTCAAAATACATTTCTTCATACATTTCTTCTAAGAGTGATTTTGTAGGATAAAAATTCGTATATTTCCAAGCTTTAGAATTACCTGAATGCACCTCTCCTGGATTAATAATACGTGTGGTTTTTTTATACACTAAACTTTCTTTATTTGAATTAATAGATTTAGATAAACCATCATGAGTAATACCTATAGTGTAAGTATCATGAAAGTGTTTTGTAAATACTCCACTAGATGTTTCAACATTTTCAAAAAGTGTATGTTTAAGTGATTTCATATTCATGCTGCATTATAACAAAAAACTATGCCTTGGGATAGGATAAAATTGCTCTAAATTTAATACAAAACACTATATACTGCGCCAATAGTAAATAAAGGATAATAATGACACTGTTTATTGATGGAGATGCTTTTCCAAACCTTTTAAAAATTATTGTATTAAGAGCAATTGAAAAACAAAAAATACCTACTTATGTAATATCTAACAAAAAGATATCCATAGGGAAATCATCCTTTGTAAAGTATTTAATAGTAGATGCGGGTGCAGATGAAGCCGATAATGAAATTGTTGAAATGCTAAAAGAAGGGGATTTAATAATAACTGCAGATATTCCACTTGCCAACAGATGTATTGATAAAAATGCCCATGCCATTGATCACAGAGGTGAGACATATACCATTGATAATATAAAACAATACCTAGCTTATAGAAATTTAATGCAAGAAATAAGGGACTCTGGAGAGATGACGAAAGGACCTCCTGCTTTTGGGAATAAAGACGCTCAAAACTTTGCAAATGCGTTTAATGCTTTTTTACAAAAGAATAAAAAACTCTAATTTATTCTTTTGCTTTATAAGCTAAATAAAGTTTTTCCAGTAAATGCATATATTCTTTATTGGTTTTACTCCATTGTTTTACCGCATGATAAAAATATATTTTTTTCTTTTCGTCTTCTAAACTAGCATATACCGTTAAAAACTCATCTAAAATAGTTTGTAGTTTATTCACTTCTTCAACATTATTCCAATCTTTATGTTCTAAAAAAACCTTCAAATATATTTTTAAATCGTCTTTCCATATGTCCAGCTGTCTTAATAAATCGCTAATTTTTATTGTTTCCATTGTAACCCTAATATTTTATAGATTTTTTGTGTTTTTTATTAAATCAAAGCCCATAAATAAGGGTTTGAGGAAGAAAAAATTAAATAGGTGGCTAAAGATATTGATACTCTCTAAGAATACCTTTTTGTGCAAAGAGTTCATCTTGGCTGTTTTGATTAAACTTTCTTTACTTTTGCTCTTGACATCTTTCACCCTCATAAATATAAGTGATAATATAGCCAAAATGCACTTACTCTACAAGCTTATTTTTCACTTGTTTCATTCAAATATTCAATTATTTTAAACTCGCCTTCATAGGTTTCAACAATAGCAGTACAAGACTCAACCCAATCCCCACAGTTAAGATATTCAATATCTTTAATAAAACGGTGCTCACACTTATGAATGTGTCCACAAATTATTCCATCATAACCTTTTTGTATGGCATGATTGGCCAAAACATTCTCAAAATCATTTATAAAACTTACTGAACTTTTTATATTGTCTTTTACATATTTTGATAAAGACCAAGTAGATCTTATTTTTAAAATCTTTTTAATTCTTTTCAAAAGATGATTAATATATAAAATAATATCGTAACCATAATCACCAAGAACTGCTAACCATTTTTTTGTCATAGTAATGGAGTCAAAAAAATCCCCATGAGTAATCAAATAAGTTTTATTGTTAAGGGCTTTGTATATTACTTCATTACAAATTTCTAAATTATCTCCTAAAATTATAGGTAAAAAAGGTCTTAAAAACTCATCATGATTACCAGTAATTAATATAACTTTTGTACCTTTTCTTGCTTGTCTTAATATTTTTTGAATAACATCGGAATGAGATTGTGGCCAAATAAACTTTCTTTTAATAGCCCAGCCATCAATAATATCACCCACTAAAAATAAATTATCGCATTCATTGTGTTTTAAAAAATCAATAAACCGTGTTGCTTGAGAAAACCTAGTACCCAAATGTAAATCAGATATAAATATGCTTTTGTATTTCATAAAAACAGTGTAGTAAAAGATAATTACTTTTCAATAACATTAATAAGCATATAAAACGATCAAGTACCTTAGATTTTACAATACACTTTTAATGAAACTATTATGCACTATTAGTTTCAAAATAGTACCAAAATAAATTTTATTAAAATAGGTATTTTCATTAATTTTAAACAAAAAAACTAATATATCCCTAATAAAGCATTTTATTATGTTAATAGTATTACTATTAACTTATAACTTCTAAAAAGTAATTAATTACTTTTATGAAACTTAGATGTAATGGTAAATTTTCTACTTAAAGGAAAAATATGAATCAAGAAATAATATTAAGCAAGGATACAATGATAGTATCCGAAACCAATGAAAAAGGAATTATCATTTATGCAAATGATGATTTTTGTAAAATCGCTTCATATACTAAAGATGAAGTAATAGGACAACCCCATAATATCTTAAGACATGAAGATATGCCAAAAGCTGCATTTAAAGACTTATGGGAACATGCCAAAAACAATAAAGTCTGGAAAGGCATTGTCAAAAATAAAACCAAACATGGAGATTATTATTGGGTCAATGCCTGTGTATATTCTGTTATTAAAAAAGATTTGCAAACAAGATACATTTCAGTACGAATTAAACCCACAAAAGAAGAAATAGAAAATGCAATTTCTTTATATAAAACATTAGATTAGGAGTATAGTATGATTTTTTCAAATAAAAAAGACATTCAGTCACTTAGTACTTTTTTAGATCAATTTAGATTGTATATCAATGCCGATATCAATGAAATAAAAAAAGAAAACAAAGTCAAAAGTAAAAAACTACTCTCTTTAGAAAATCAAATACTTGAATTAGCAAATACAATAGAGCTTCAACGTACAGACGATTTAAAAGTCTACGGAGAAATAATGATTGTTTGTGAAAAATTATCAGATGGTTTTACCAATGATGAAATCATCTCAGTATCACCAGACCCAAAATTAAATTACATCGTTAAAACTATTAATACAATGAATTTAAAAATGAAAAATGCTATCAATGAAGTTTCTACAATTCTTGGCCAATATGAAGATCAAAACTATTTAAAAACCGTAAATGATGATATATTTAGAGGAGGTGATTTTAAAAAACTCTTAGTAGGTATTAATTCTTTAAATGAAAAAATTACTGATATGTTAAGTGAAAATTATCGTTTTGCACTGGTAAATGAGTATGAATCTGGTATTTTATCCCAAGAATCAAAAAAACTCTCAGAATCTTCAATGATACAAGCAGTGACCATTGAAGAAACAGCAGCATCTATTGAAGAAATTACTGCAAACATTTCTCAAAATAAAAAAATCACCAATGAAATGTCTGCTTTTGGGAATAAAATGGATCAAACCTCTAAAGAAAGTATTATTTTAGTAAATAAAACACTTTCATCCATGGAAGATATTTCAGATGCTACAACTAAAGCTTTTGATGCTATATCTGTTATTTCTCAAATTTCTTTTCAAACCAATATTCTTTCCTTAAATGCAGCTGTTGAAGCAGCAACTGCAGGAGAAGCAGGAAAAGGTTTTGCAGTAGTTGCGCAAGAAGTAAGAACCTTAGCAAATAAATCAGCCGAAGCTGCTAAATTAATTGAAGGTTTAATGAAAAATCTTGTTTCTAAAACAAATGAAGGGAAAACAACTTCTAAGCTTTTAGTAAATGAATATGCTATTTTAAATGAAAACATATCCAATACCTTGAATTTAATTTCGGTGGTTGAAACRGCATCAAGTGAACAAGAAATTGGAATAAAACAAATAAATGATGCCATTACCAAAATTGACACTTTTACACAAGAGAATGCAGTTATTGCAGAAAAAGTCAAATCTATTTCTGCTAATAACCTAAAATTTTCTAAAGAAACCGTAGAAAAAATGGCCACTATTCAATTTATAGGAAAACAAGCTATTCAAGTAAGACAAAAAGAAGAAATTGCGTATCAAGGCGATGATCGAAGATTGCAATGATAAGAACATCTGYAWTAAGAGAAAAATATNMTYTTTTCTCTTATYCTAAGAAYAASYTTGAGYAAAAATAAAMACTTTTAAAMATCCTACTTTTTCCCTTCTATTMTTTATTATACTTTTATATACNAAAAAAAAGGACAAATATGGAAAACACMGCTTTARTATTAATTGATTTTCAAAATGATTATTTTGRAGACGTTAAAGACGCAAAATTTATTTTAAACAAAACGMTTGAGGCATCWAATAATGCAGRMAAATTATTAAAAGYTTTTAGAGCTAATAAARGWAAAATAATTCAYATWCAACATGAWTCMYTAGAKAAAGAGGCTCCTTTTTTYCTWAAAGGMAGYAAAGGTKCCCAAATACATAAAAGTGTACATCCTMTTAAGAATGAAAAGATTATAATAAAAAATCARGTCAATGCATTTTTRGAAACAAGYTTAGAGGAAGAATTAAGAGGCTCTAATATTCARAATCTTATTATTTGTGGWGCAATGTCTCATATGTGTGTAACTTCTGCCACAAGAGCAGCCAGTGATTTRAAGTATAATTGYACWGTAGTWAATGATGCTTGTGCAACKTTGGACTTAGAATTTAAAGGACAAATAATCAAAGCAGAGCAAGTTCATGCTTCTTCTATGAGTGCTTTAGGTTTTGCTTTTGCTAAAATACTTAGTACAGAAGAAACAATAAAAATACTATAAGGAAAGATATGAAAGTGAGTGATTTATCTGTTTTGTATATTTACGATGAATTGCATCACAGTACCCAAGTAATAGAAGTATTAAAGAAACAAGTAAAGATTGTTTCAAGTGCCTCTACTCTGGAAGAAGCTAAAACCTTGTATCAAAAAGAATCTCCTTGTTTAATCCTTCTTCAAAGCAGTTTTAATAATGATATTTTTATTAATTTTCTAAAAAAGATAAGAGAAGTAGATTTAAAAACAGCTTTTATTGTTATTACAGCTAATAAAAATAATATCTACGTGGGTGATTTAATGGAGTTATATCTTACTAAATATATAAGGTCATCTTTTAAAAATATTGTATTAGAAGAAGCTTTATATAAATGCATGGAAATAATATCTAAACGTGTTTTTAGCAATACAAAAGTAGCYGAAGATATGTTTTTTAATTTTCACACCCAAAGTATTATTAAAAACAAAAAATCCTATGTTTTGAATAAAAAACAAGCCTTACTTATTGATTTATTTATTCAAAACCCCAAYAAAATTCTTTCCTATGAAGAAATYAAATACCATATCTGGCAAGAAGACGTAAGTGAAGCTGCGTTTAAAACCCTCTTTCGWGAYTTAAGAAAAGTAACGTATAAAACAATCATWAAAAACTATTCTGGTTTGGGATATAAACTTAATATTTAAGTATCATTTCAAAGCACCTAGTCATTGCTCTTTGAATCATTAAAAAGTAATAAGCCTTGTAGCAATTTTACTTGCATAACCACCAACCTTTACATTAACAATTGTTGAATTCTTAGACCTAATGGATGCAGTAATTAAAGAGCTACAATTCATTGCCCTTCCTTGCTCAAAAATATAWTCATCWCCTAARYCTAAGTGCTCCCAAAGATAAGAAGCTAAAGCYCCACTAGAACTKCCTGTTGCWGMTTCTTCYTTGATACCAAATAARGGAGCAAAATTACGGCAGCTTGCTGTATATTTGCTTTCTTTTGAACAAAGTTCAAAAATATGAAAACCAACAACACTGTGTTTTTTGCAAAAAGAAGCAATTGCTTCATCCTTTGGCACTATAAGATCCAAATACCCCTTAGGAACAGGAATAATTACATCCTTAAGGCCTGTGGATATTATTTCAATTGGTAAGTTTGTACTTTCAAGTACTTTCTTTTCAATGCCTAAAATACTTGAAATATCTCCATAGGTAAAAGAAGCAAATTTTTTAGGCAAAGCTTGATCCATTACAACCTTACCATCACTCTTTATACTTACACTTAACATTCCAGCTTTTGTATTTTGAACATAAGTACCAGAAGAAAGAGTACCCATSTCGTATAAAGCCMAAAAAACAGCCAGTGTTGCATGACCACAAAAATCCACTTCCCCCGTGCTTGTAAAAAAAGAAACATTATAATCCGCTTTATCATCCTTTGAAACAAAAGCTGTTTCCGAATAAGCCACAGTTTGAGCAATTTTTAATTTTTGAGCCTTGGATAAGGTATCTGCATTCAAAACAACACCTGCAGGATTTCCWCCTTTWCCATTGAGCGTAAATGCGTTTATKAGTATAACTTCAATATTTKCCAADCCCCTACTCCTTCTAACTATTTATATCTTGTGTATTTTATATCATTATTACTTAAATAAAAAGAAACAAAATATAAGTTGATAAAAAATTTCTTCTTCTTAAATATTTTATTTTAATTGCTAAATGGAGTCTATTTTGCTACTATACAAAAAATAAGTCTTATAATTGGATTTGTGATTTTAGGAGTATTAACATTATGCAAAATGTAAGTGAATTAGTAGAAAAAATAATAAATGAAGAAAGTCTAATATAYGCTATCTTTAGTGGTRTAAGAAACAAATCGGAAAAAACGTTTAACAAAGTAAGCATAAAAAAGGTAATTATTAAAAATGAAGTAAAACATCAATTTGAATATTTTTATGACAAAAATGTAGAACATAAAAACTTAGATAAAGAAGAAACAAAAGCAGAAATAAATAAGTACTTCCAAAGCTATTTTAAACAAGCCCTAATTAATACTGTAGCTTTTGATTATCACATACTCATTAATAAAAAATTAATATCAAAAATAGTTAAAAAAGCTGCTAGTAAAAAAGATTCTGAAATTTCTCATAACAGAAAGAAAAAATATATTCTAAAKGAAGGTGAAAAAACACCCTTTTTAATAGAATTRGGAATCATGACAGAAGAAGGWAAAATYGTTAATTCAAAATACGATAAGTTTAAACAAATTAATCGTTATTTAGAGTTAGTATCTGATTGTATTCCTTATTTNRRWWAARRWWAAAMCCTTNMGAATCATTGATTTTGGATGTGGAAAAGCCTATCTTACTTTTGCTCTTTATGATTATYTKGTTTTAAAAATGGGATACAATGTTGAAATTGTTGGTTTAGATTTAAAAGAAAATGTAATCRAATTTTGTTCTGATTTGKCAAARAAACTWRSTTTTRAAAACTTACGTTTTGTRCAAGGAGATATTAAAGGKTTTACRSAGTTTRAAGAAGTAGAYATGGTTATYTCMTTACATGCTTGTAATACAGCWACWGATGATGCACTYKCAACTGCYGTAAACTGGGGWGCTAAAGTTATWTTAGCAGTRCCWTGTTGTCAACATGAACTCTTRAARAAAATAAAAAAYARTGCAATGKYWCCTATGCTAAAATTTGGAATMATAAAAGAAAAASTATCYTCTTTAATTACAGAYAGTTTAMGAGCAAATGTATTAGARATTATGGGYTATCGTACRCAAGTACTTGAATTTATAGATATGGAACAYACKCCWAAAAATATTATGATCAGAGCTTTTTTTGARGAYAYTCAAARTATYGATAAAGTGGTGAAWSAATATAAASAGTTTAAAATACAATGGCAAATTTCTCCTTATATAGAAGAAGCTTTTGGAAAAAAAYTGACGGATAAATTARASTAGAAGCTTATTAAAAACGAATTGGGYTCTAGGCCCAATTCTAAATATCATSTCAAARAACTCCCTAMTTTNATTAAAAATGTTTAAAARCTTTCCCATTCATCGCTGTTTTCTGTTKYTTTAATAGAATTGTTTTGGCGATGCAAGTTAACTTTAGCTTCCRTTKCTGTTCTTTTTACACTTCTTACTTCTATTGGTTTWGCTGATTCTGCATCGTGTCTATTAGGACGAGACTTATGAAACTCTTTCACTGATTTYTCAGCACTTCTTCTCTCATTTTTTGAATAGTCTAAATCAAAGTTTTGTGATCTTCTGTTTTGAACACTGTCTTTTCCTTTAAAYTCTTTTAAATCAACTGAKGTTACAATCTCTTTAGCAATGACAGAGGTGTGAAGTGCAATATCTTTTGTATCATTCGCAGCACTTGCAATTTTCTGTGTCTGCTGATCTTGTGCAGTAACAGCATCATTAATTTGCTCTATTCCAGCTTGTTGTTCTCTCGAAGCTACTTCTACACTTTTTATTAAGTCTATTGTTTTAGTRATGTTTTCATTTAATGCYGTATATCCATGAATCATTTTGTCAGAAATAACTTTACCGGCATTTGTTTTACTATTTGCATTCTCAACCARRTCTTTTATTTCTTTTGCAGCTTCAGCAGATCTTGCAGCTAAATTTCTAACTTCTTGCGCAACTACTGCAAACCCTTTTCCAGCTTCTCCTGCTGTTGCTGCTTCAACAGCTGCATTAAGAGACAGAATATTGGTTTGGAAAGCAATTTGATCAATAACACCAATGGCATCATTAATAGCTGTTACTTGAACATTTATCTCTTCCATAGATACTGTTGTTTGTTTGGCTAAATCATTACCTTCTTCAACAGAAATGATTACTTTATTTGCAAAATCTGCCATATTACTTACATTTTCAGTATTACGTATAATTGTACTGGTGATTTCTTCTAAAGCAGCAGCTGTTTCTTCCAGTGAGGTTGCTGCTTCATTGGAACTGTTATTAAGAACATTTACGTTTTCTAATAAAGTATCAGAGGAACTATTAAGTGTTAATCCTACTTGTTTGTTCTCAGTTAACATCTCAGTAATAGAATCCCCTAGAGTATTAACCCCATTTGCTAAGTCTAATAATTGATCTTTTACTTGTTTATTATCAACTCTATTCATATAATTATAGTTTGAATACTCTTCTAAAATTGTAAGAACATTTCCAATATTATGTTCCATCTGATTTCCCATAGAATCCAATACTTTTTTAAGTTCCATTAACGCAGGATTTTYAACGCTTGTACTAATTCTTTTACACAAATCACCTTGCTCAAACTCTGAAAGTACGGTGATTGTTTCATCAATAAATTTTCTGTCTTCTTCGATACCTGCTTTTGTGATAGTAATATTTTCATTCACTGCTTTAGCCATCTTGCCAATTTCATCTTTAGAATCAATATTAATGAGTTCTGCTGTRCTTATCTCTCTGTTTAAATATTTGAAAAAATCTATCAATCCCATTTCAAAAGTACGAAGMAYTGAWGTAATATTTTTTGTAATAAAAAARGCAATTAAYAATCCTAAAARTAYAGCAACAAGMGTACCAATAATTGTAAARTTTGTYGCAAAAGCAGCGGTATCTTKCTGTGATTGTGATCGCACTACAATCATTTTTTCTTCATCTTKTACAATAATRGAAATTTTYGCWCGAATCGTATCCATATAWTTTTTACCARTWCCTTTWGACATATCAACAATTAARTYTTCYAGYGTAAATTTATRTTTRTTCATMTCTCTWCGYGCTTSAATTTCARGRTCAGCAACWTTTRYTTGCCAWKTTTCAACTGCTGTAATCACATCACTHAGRTCACTTTTTGAAGCAGAAGTAGAAAYAATGATATTTTCCATTTCWTTTAAATATTTAAGTAAATTCTTTTTTCCATTAATATATGGATCMARWGARCYTTCTTKYCCACTTAATAAAAAACCTCTTTGCCCTGTTTCCATATTTACYAAAGATAARGTWGTTAAGGTTAATAAAGCTTTTGCTTCTTCATTGTAAGTAAATTTTTTACTAAGTAATTCTAATTTTCCTCTAATACCATCAAAAAGTTCTTTTCCCAAAGGTCGCGCTGAAATAGTTTTAAAATGAGAAATACTTTTAGACCCTTTTGCAATTTCAATTCGTTTTGCAATAACAGGTTTAGCCCATTGATTGATCCATTCTTGTTTTAAAAGTTCAACTTCTTTCCATCTTTTAACTTGTGTATCATTATCACTCGTTAACTCAGCACCCACTTTAATAAGTTTGTCAAAATTTTTATTTCCACTATAATAAGGGTCTAAATAATTTTCATCTCCGGTAACCATATAACCTCTAAGGCCGGTTTCCATATCTACCATTGACCCAGAAACCGTTTCTCCTACTCGAATAACTTCGTGGGTATGATTAACCCATTTTGTGGTCAAAATCAAAGATTTTATACCATTGTATCCCACTACAGAAACAATTACCATTAGTATTAAAATAACACCATAGCCCAATCCTAACTTCACCCCAAGTTTTAAGTTTTTATAAGAAAACATGTCTTCTCCTTTATTGCAGATAAGTAATATATTAAGTATATCAAAATAATATTTTAAAGCTATATAATATACAGAATATATACAATAATAATTCTACTACTACCCATTTATAAGTAAAATTATCTATAAATAATATTTATTGTAATTATATTTTCAAATAAATAATATTTATGATATTGATAATTATAAATAAATAATTAAAATTAGAATAAATTGTGACATTTTAACATCACTTCATTAAATATTTTTGAATATATTTGTTAACTGTTTAACTTAATATCTTATATAATAAACATCTATTATTGTAAAAAAGACGAGTACAAGTAAACAAACTCATAAGAAGCAGGGAAAATAAAAGCCATTAGAATTAAAAAATGGCAAAAAGTATTGTAGGAAGTATTTTCATTTCTCTTAATAAAGAACTCACCTTTTTTAATGGTTTGGACCTTACAAAGAGAGCTAAAAATTTCTAATTCTCTTTTTGTAAAAAGCGAGATTCTTTTTAAGGCATCAAAAAAAAATTCATTTATCTTATTCTTTTACATTAATCTTTTAAAGCAACAAAAGAACCAAGAGAAATAAATATTCCACCTGTTATTTGATTAAAATACTTACCAAAGGTAGAAGTTCTAAAAAAAACATTCGCTTTATGTCCTGCTATTGAATAAATCATCATGCATAAAAAAGCAATTAATCCTAAAGAACCTACTAAAAGTATCAATTGATATTGTGAAGTATTTCCATTTGATAAAAACTGTGGAAATAATGCAGTGAAAAATATAATTGCTTTGGGATTGCCAATGCCAATTAAAAAAGCTTGCGTAAACATCTTTGAATTTGAAATATTTTTACCTTTTATATAATCTTTAACAAAAATATTTTCTTTTTTTGTTTTAAATAACATAAGACCCAAATATATTAAATAAATAGCTCCTGCATACCTAATAACTTCAAATAGTATTCCAGATGCATCAAATATAATACTAAGACCAGATACCGCAATAATAGCTTGGATAACAGATGCAGTTGTATTTCCTAATGCTGTAAAAATAGATTTTTTATATCCATGTTCAATACCATGAGTTAAAGCCAATAACATACTAGGACCTGGAATAATTGAAGCAATAAAAACGACAGAAACATACAATAACCAAAATTCAATATTCATTTTTTTCCTTAGTTAAAAAAGTATTTAAATATATCAAAAATTTACTAAATATATTAATTATAAATCTTTCTAGAAACTCTTAAAGCAGAGAATTCTTAAATTATTTAAGTTTTTTCAAAAACTACTCTTTAGTGTTTGATTGTTTTTCAAATACTTTTTGAACCTTTTTATTTTCAAAACCAATTTTTTCGTAAAATTTGTGCGCTTCTGTACGATTTTTATTACACCTCACTCTAATACTACTTTGGTATTTGTTCATTACATGATTAATTAAAGATTTACCCACACCTACTCCACGCTTATTAGGATTTACTACTAATCCAGCTATTTCAAAAAAATCATTAGAAGCTAAACGACGAGCTAAAAATAAATGTAACCAAGCAATTATTATTCCCTTTGATTCGGCAACATAAACAAAATCCGTTTCGGAATTAAACAATTGATCTAATTTTCTTTTGCTTTCATCATTAGACAAATTTTTATAAGCAAGATGCGCAGACACAAAATTTATTCCTTCAAAATCCAACGGAGTTGCTGACCTAATTTCATACATTAAATTTACCCCTATATTGCATCACATGAACATCTGACACTAACTTTGCGAAGCTGTATTTAAAAATCATTTTCGCCTTTACTACTTTTGCCATATTGGACTCCTTCACAGCAAGGTATTATTTTAAATTCTCTAAACAGTGTAAGATTGTTTGACTCTTTTGATTTGTTGTCCTTAACGCTCAGACATTGCTAACTTTACTCCAAGCATTACAAAAATAACTGCAAATGTTTGCTGTATTTTTTTTATAATTCTTGGAGAATTTATTATATGGATTCTCATACTGTTTGCAAATAATCCATATAGTATAAAAACAAAAAGTGTCATTCCCATAAATATGCCACTTAATATAAACATATTTAATGTTGGAGTTTGTGATTGTATTGGTACAAATTGTGGTAAAAATGCTAGAAAAAATAGTGATAATTTAGGATTTAAAATATTTATTAAAAATCCTTTTGTGATTATACTCCAAGCATTGAGTTTATTTTCTTTTTCATCTAATGCCAAAGTGCCAGTATCTTTCCACATTGACCATGCCAAATATAATAAATAGGCAACTCCAATAAATTTTACTATTTGAAATGCTATAGAACTCATATGAAGAAGAGTAGCTAAACCTAAGATAGTTGCGAGTAAATGAGGTATGATTCCAGTAGTACATCCAATAGCTCCATAAATACTAGCTTTCCATCCATGGAATAATCCCATTGATATTGTATAAATTACACCCGTTCCTGGTATTAATACAACAATTAAAGATGTGAGAATAAATTCATTACTTATCATTTTTTTTCCTTTTTTTTATAATTTAGGATAACAGCACTCATGAGAGACAAACAATATTATTCTAAATTCTTATGTTATTAGGTCTATAAAGTTCTCTTGGATAATCCAATATTTTTGGGTTTTTTTGTTCTAATTCTTTTAGTGCATTTTTTGCAATCCATTGTGCAGATTTATTTTGATTTTGTAAAATTCTATTGGCACTTAAAACAGCTTTTTTATTTAAATATGTATTTCTTTTTCCAATATTTCTTAAGGCCCAATTTACCGCTTTTTTTACATAAATTCTATCGTCATTAACTTCTCTTTCTATAATTTCTAAAAATCTTTCAAATATTTCATTTGAATCATTTTTATTAGCAAAGCCATAAGATGCCATTATGGTAAAACTTGCTCTTTTTATAAACTCTTTTTCACTCTTTGACCATTCTTCAAGTTTTAACAAAGCATATTTACTTTTGACAAAAAAACCCATACAAAAAGAATCGCAAATTTCCCAGTTTTCAAATGTTTTTACCCATTTTTCCATTAATTCTTCAGTGATATCCTTTGGATTATATATTTTACTGCATAGAATTTTTGCTTCATATATCCCTGAATCAAATAAGTCTAAAGCTAATTGATTATTTTTTCCAATCTTTTTTGCTAATTCTTTTAAATCTTTATGATAAATTCCCAATGAGTTATTTGAAATGATTCCAAATTTTTTTTCTTTTAGGTCTATCTTATCTCTATCTGCAAGCTTTTCTAGTTTTTGAATAACTTCTTTTACATTCATTTATTTTTCCACATTTTTTACTTTGATAAGTATAATACTTGATTAGTTCTTTATTTATTGTATACACAGCAAGCTTAAAATAAAACCCATTAAAAAACTAAWYKYTKTWAYRAMAKARTTAAAAATTATCACTTCYTTTTATTTCAATTTTACAATATAAGATTAAGAAGATATAATTTCATTATATATAAATAAAGGGCCTTAAACAGACCTAATAAAAATGGATAAACTATGAAATTAAAAAAATGGATATTTATAGCAATACTTCTAACAATACTTTATTACACATTTATTGTTAATTTTTTTATAACACTTTCAATTATTTTTGCTTTATACCTAGGGTTTAAAGTATTGAAGTTTAATGCGAGAAAAAAGTTAAATAAGTTATCAGCTTCAAAAGAACTCTTTCAAAAAAGTGAGTTAGGACTTTTTATTGCACTGGTTGCTAAAGTTGCTAAAGCAGATGGAACCGTACAAAAGTTAGAAGCCCAACTTATTGGAATAATGTTTGATGATATAGCAAAAGTTTTTGATGAAAAAGAAAAAACAAGAAATATTATGAAAGAAATTTTCAATGAAGAAAAAGAAAAAGACGGGGATACAAAACAAATAGCTCAAGCCTTAAACAAAGAACTTGGAAGAAACAAACACAAGCGTAAACAGTTTGTAGCTTTTTTAATTCAACTGGCATTTGTTGATAATGGTATTAGCAAAGAAGAAGAAAAAGTGTTACGTGATATTACCCAAGAGCTAGATATTACACCTGCACAATATGATGATATTGTAAATAAATTTGAAAATATGATAAAAAACAAACAGCAAAGTATGAGTCCAAAAGAAGCTTACGAAATTTTGGGTCTTAAAGAAAGTGATGACATGGCTACTGTTAAAAAAACATACAGAAAACTTATCAGACAATACCACCCAGATATCATAAGCTCACAAGATAAAGGGGATACGTATATGGAAGAAGCAACTGCTAAAACACAAGAAATCAATCAAGCCTATCAAATTATAAAAGATGAAAAAAAATAACTGTTTATTAGGAGTGTATTTTAAGGAAAACACTTCACTTTAAATAAAACCCCTTAGAAATTAAACAATTGTTCTGTCACTTTTCCTTTTTTCTACAAAAAAACTAATACAATGCGTTTAATAGTAGCCCTACAGTTAAAATAAATATAGCTAAATATCGTATATTATATACTCTTTCATTTAATAAAAAAATCCCAAGAAAAAATGCAATGGGGATACTTATTTGTCTAAGTGCAATTATATAACTTACATTTGTTGCATATAACATCGCAATAAGAATAAGAACATACGATAAAGTCATCATGAAAAAGATATTAAAAGATATTAGTTTTCTATTTTTATATACTAAAATAAATTCTTTTCTCTCTTCTTTTTTATACAAAACAATAAAAGCGGAAAAAACAGTTGTAAATATCATTTGAAAATAGATATAAATAAAAGCCAGAATTGTTGTATTCTCATCTTTTAATAATTGGTAGAATAATTTCATTCCTTTACTATCAAGTAGAGAATAACCAGCTATTCCTATGGCACAAAAAATGATATATACGAACATAATACTAGTATAGTTTTTTAAATTAAAATCTTTTAGATGTTTCATGGGTAAGATTATTGAAGCTATTATTATTAAAAAACCACCAAAAATTGCTTCATTTGATATTGTATGTATATTATTATTTAAATACGTATATATCAAAATAAATAATATTGGAATAGAACGAAATAAAGGATAAGCAATAGACAAATCACCATGTTTATAAGCTAAGGTAAGGGTGTAAAAATACAAGGTTTGAAATAAACTGCTAAGAATTATAAGTAAATAGATATCACTGCTTATGTTTACAATTAAATCATAAAAATAAAGTATTGGTAATAATAAAAGCGTACTTAGAAAAAAACCGCCAATTACAAAGATAGAGATATTTATTTTATACTTACTACTATACATATTCCATATTGCATGTAAAACGGAGGAAAAAAGAACTAACATAATTGCTTGGTATGACATTATTTTAAAATCCCATCTCTTGTATCTTTTGCAGCTTCTTTATCAATTACATTTCCTAGTAAATCAAGTGATTTTAAGTTCTGGTGACAGTATATCTATTAAACACTTACTCATTTAGTATAGGCTCACGGTATTTCTAAGAATTCCAAATTCCTAATATAATCATAAATGGAGATTCAAGCCTAGGGGTGTGATTTACATACTTTTATGATTAAGCAGTTTATTTAATTCATAAGAATCTATTAAACCATTTTCATCAATCTTGAGGAAAAAGGGGATTTGCCAACGCTGAGTTTTTTTGCCCGATTCAGAAAACACTTTAGTTCCAACAATTCCTCTGTTTTGGCTCCAAGGAGGAAATACTCTAAACCCTGTTTTCCCTTTACTTTTTGAAGAAGATACAATTCCTTTTTCAATTAAAACAGAGACGGGGAAAATAAACATTCCATCTTGGGATCCAAGTTCAAGTCCTTCCAAAATACTAGTATGACTCTCCACTTGTATAAATAAATAATCGAGTTCACTCGAGGTTAGTGGCATAGGTTTATTGCCCATATTATCTTCTAAAACTGGACGCTTCCAAAGTGCCAAAAAAGCGCCAGGCCTATGTGAAGTAACTTTTCCTTTGCGATAAACAATACGTTTATTATTTAGAGAAAAATTTAATGCTTCATACTTAGAGCTTTCAGGAAGCGGGTCTAAGTCAACTTTTTTTGTTATTTGATAACCTGAGGGAACAAATATTTTAGCTAATAGAGATTCCAAGTCAGCGCAATAATTTTTTTTTACCAAAAAAACACCTTTTTTGATTTAAATACAGTAGCTTATTAAGCATGTATGCAACTTCTTTTATAGCTCTATTAAGAAATTGCGGACAGAGACATTTTACCAAGCATATGGCCTTTTTCTATATAAGCATGCGCTTCTGAAAGAGATTGAGTACTCATATCCCCAAAACTTTTTGTCATTATGTGCCTTATACTTCCCTCATCAATCATTTTTGCAACCTTGCTTAATATTTCTCCTTGCACTGCCATTTTGTCTGTTTTAAAAATACTTCGTGTAAACATAAGTTCGTAATTAATACGAACACTTTTTTCCATATAAAGATCTAAATCCAATTTTGCTTTCGTACTTGCAACCAAACAAATAGATCCTTCAGGAGATACAATACGGCTCATTATTTCCCAATAAGGAATATTATTACTGCAATTAAGAATATAAGGAATATTTTCAAATCCCAGAGCTTTTATTTGTTCTTCTAAGTCTTTTGAGTGGTCAATAACATAATGCGCCCCTAAAGCTAAACACCACTCTTTTGATTCTTCTCTTGAAGCTGTAGCAATGATTGTACAAGTAGATAATTGTCGAGCAAACTGTATGGCCATAGAGCCTAAACCTCCAGCAGCTCCAATAATAAGAAGTGCAGGTTTTTCAAAAGTATCTTTTGTAATTTCTAATCGATCAAATAAAGACTCCCATGCAACCAAAGTAGTTAAAGGAAGAGTAGCTGCTTCTTGACGTGAAAGTTTTTTTGGTTTTAAGGAAGTAATTCTTTCATCAAGTAATTGATACTGAGCATAACTTCCTGCACGCGTAATATCTCCAGCAGACATTACTATATCTCCTATTTTGAACTTTTTCACACTTTCTCCAACGGCAATAACTTCTCCACAAGCATCCCATCCAAGAACAAGAGCTTCTTTTAGTCTTCCTTTTATTCCTAATCTTTCTTTTGAATCTACTGGATTAATTGAAATGGCAGCAATTTTAATAAGAATATCATGGCCTAAAGCCACAGGTATTTCTACCTCAATCATTTCAAAACAATTATCATTGTTTGAAGGAAGTGCTTCGTATACAGCTATAACTTTCATTAACTACTCCTTTATTTATTTCTCTAAGAAAAATGTATTCTAGGTTTTTTATTCAAACGTAATACTTAGTTTTAACTCTTATTATAATACTTAATTTTACCTATATCAATTGACAATATAATGAAAGAAAGAAGCTTGATTTACAAGATACTTTAAATCTAATTATCTTTATTCCCACATTTTAAACTATGATTAATCTACCATACTTCCATTTACTTCTAAAATTTCATCTAAACCTTCAAACATTTCAAGTGTTGCTTCTTCTATTCTATTTGAAATGACTTTTAATTCGCTATTTTGAGCCTTCTTTGAATTTTCGTTAATATAGTCTTGTACTCTGCTATGAAGATTTTCATGAGAAGATTTTAAGTGTTTCCATTGAGAAGTATTTGTAAATCTCTCACTGTTTATATCACTCTGCTTTATCCATTTTCCCATATTACAAGAGTGGCAATCTTCAACCTTCCACATCTCAAAACTGTCCAGTTTTGCAAAGTTTAAATCTTTAAAATTGATATGCTCATTCTTATATTTTGAAAAAGCATTCACCAAATCAATATCATCTACTTGAGATTTTATTTTTTCACTTAAATGTGATGTGCTCGTTATACTTAAAAGTTTTAAAGACAAATTTGAAACATCACTAGAGAGTCCATCAATTTTTGATGCTGTTGCTGCATTTTGTTGTGTCATTTTATCCAAAGAGTTAACTGCATCATTTATTTGTGTCATACCCGCTTCTTGTTCTTTTGTGGCAATAGATACATCATCAATCATACTCTTGGTTTGCATGATTTTTTCGCTTAATTTAGTATAACCAGTAATCATTTCAGAAGAAATATCTTTACCTTCACTTGATTTTACTTTTGCATCTTCTACCAGTGCTTTAATCTCTACTGCTGCTTGCGCACTTCGTGAAGCTAAATTTCTTACTTCTTGAGCTACAACGGCAAAACCTTTTCCTGCCTCGCCTGCTGTTGCTGCTTCAACTGCTGCATTAAGAGAAAGAATATTGGTTTGAAAAGCAATCATATCAATTACATTAATCGCCTCACTTATAGTACTTACTTTCTCTCTTATCTCTTCCATTGATTGCGATGTTTTTATAGCCAATTCATTTCCATGTAAGGATAAACTGCCTAACTCGTCTGATAAACTAGCCATAGAATGAACATTTTGATTGTTATGATGAATATTTTGAGTTATTTCTTCAACTGAAGCCGCTGTCTCCTCTAGTGAAGCAGCTTGTTCATTTGATGAAGTAGATAGTTTTTTTGAGGATATTGATAAAACTTCTGTAGAATTTTTCAATTCACTTCCTGCATTTTCAATCATTGCCATTAAAGAAGAGATATTATTTCCAAGAAGTTTTGAAGAAGTATATAACGATCCCATGTCCCCAGATAAACCATCTCTTTTAGATGAATCTAAATCAAAATCAAATCTATTCGAAGCAAAATTATTTAAGATACTGTTAATATTATCAATTTTTACTTTGCTGCTTTCGAACATTTTATTAATGTTTTGTCTTAACATTTCAACTTCATTACTGGCACCTTTTTCTTTCACTCTGTAACAGAAAAAACCATTCGATACTTTTCCCATAATATCATCAATTTCTTTAACCACTTTTTTATCTTGTTCWATCAAAGCTTTKGTTTTAATAATYTGTTTATTCATTTCTATTGTCATTTGTGCAAACTCATCGTTTCCATTTACATCCATAGGTTTTAAATAGTCTTTTTCTCTAACTGCATATTGAAAAAAGAAATTTAAKCCCTCTTTAAARTTTTGCAARGATTTAATAATTCCATTTGTAATAATAGTGCTAAGTGCAAATATCAGTAAGAGTCCCGCACTTGCTAAAAACAAGGTTACATATAATGTAGTATTAAAATTATTTGTTAATTCCTTGATATCCTTTTTGATATCGTTTGATATATAGGCATCTATTTCTCGTAGTTTATTCATTTTTATATCAAATTCTTTTAACCAAATCTGTATATTAATTCCAAAACCACCAATACTATTTGCCTCTAATGCAATATTTCTTAATTTTTCAACCTCATTAAAAACTTTTGTTTTGTTCTCTCCCTCATTGATACTTGTTTCATAAAATTCAACAATCTCTTGCGTCGCATTATTTTTAAACATATTTATATAACTGTTTTGTTCAGTTACTAATTTGACTAATGTCTCTTTTTCACTGGCAGTAAATTTATTTTTTGAAAAAGCATTCGCACCAATTGATCGCTCAATCCCAGCTCTCTCTTTTGCAAGTAAAAAACTATAAAATGCCGTAATATCCTTATTCTCATCTACCGTTGTTGCATTATTAGAAATACTCCAAAAAGTTTTTAACATTTTTTTATTGACTGCTGAAAAATATGCTATGGTTTGTGCTTGATTGATTTTTAAAGCATCAATATTCACTCGTAAATCTTTTAAAGAAGATAAAGCATCAAATATATTTTTTAAATCTTTTTTAATTTCACTACTTAATAGGTTTTTGTCAATTACTTTAATTGCATTTTTTACTTCTTTGATTCTAAAATCAGTCCCGTATCGTTCATTTTTTAGTTCTTTTACAAATTTTTTACCAGCACTACTAATAAAACCAGAAGTAGCAGCAACCTCTTTTTGTGTAGCATGTAATAAATCACTTATTCTTGTAGCAACTTCAACTCTTTCAAAGAGTTTAATATCTTCAATTCTTAAAGCATAAGCAATCTCATTCTCAATCTCTTTTAAAATGTCTATTTTTTTTGTTACTGTATCAAACCAATGAATGGAGTTAATGTTAAAACCCCCTATCTCTTTTGATTCTAATAAAGCCGTTCTTATTTCTTCAAGTGTTTTAATAGCCTGACCTTGATAGATTTTTTTATAAAAATCTTTTGTTGAAGGACTTGCATATTGTAAAAAGTTTAAAGTATATGAATTTTGAGAAGCTATGATGTTATTTAACTCTCCTTGCATTCCTTTAGCAAAAGAATCTTTTATCAAAGTATTCATTCCAATTATTTTTTCAATACTTGCATTTTCTTTGGCATATAAAAAACTTGAATAAGAAGTTAATTCCTGAGATATTTTAATATTATTTGATTCTTTGGCTGTTAAAACCACTATATTTAATAAACTTTCATTTACGCTAGAAAAAGACTTCATCACACTTTTTATGTTTGTTTCTTTAGCAGTGATTTTATTTCTTATTACCTTAAGTTTGTTTATTTCTTTGAAAGAAACTTCGATATCATGTTTCAGTTTTAATGAATAATGCGAATAATCAATTGTTTTAGAAAATGCTCTATATATATGAATACTTTTATCACTCTTTATAATCTGTTCTTGAAGTTTTCCCTCTCCTTCGGTATCCTTTCCACTTAAAATAACTCCAAACTCACTTCTCTCTTCTTGAAGTTGATTAAGTACAAGAGAGATATTTTTGCTAAGTTTAGATAAAACTTCAATTTTTTGCATAATATTCACATTTTTATACGCATCATATACTTGGGATACTGAGAAAAATAAAAATCCAACAAGTGGAATAGAAACCAACAATAACAACTTATATTTAATAACAATACTATTCAAAAACCTAAAGTTAAACATTTTTATACATCCTTTGATTTATACTACAAGAATGATATGTATTAATTATGTTATTTTACTAATAAATCATGCAGAATAAGGCATATTATAATATTATTTTATCAATAAAAAATCATTTTTATTTAAAATTACGCTTTGGGTTCAAACCCCTTTTCTAATCTAAAGAAAGAAGTGTAATTTTTAGAAAAAGAGAAAAAACAGCTTAAAAGAGTAAATTACAAAATACCAAGGAAAAATTATCAGAGTTAAAATATTGTACTACTTACGTAAAAGTACATAATAATATGTTCAAAAAATTCCGAATTCAAGATTAATTTCTATTAATTTACATGATATTTGTATATTTATACATTTACATTTAGCTTGATTTAATATAAAATTACGGAACAAAAAATTAAAAAGGAAAAATTATGAATATTTTAATTGTATTAACATCTCATGATAAATTAGGAGATACAGGCTTAAAAACTGGATTTTGGTTAGAAGAATTTGCTGCTCCTTATTATACATTACTTGATGCTGGTGTAAACATTACTTTGGCTTCACCACAAGGAGGTCAACCGCCATTAGATCCTACCAGTGATTTACCTGATTTTCAAACAGCTTCAACAAAGAGATTTAAAGCAGATGAAAAAGCGCAAGCAATATTATCAAATACCCTTCTTTTATCAGAGGTAAAAGAAAGTGATTTTGATGCAGTAATGTATCCAGGTGGACATGGTCCATTATGGGATTTAACAAATGATAAAAATTCAATTGCACTTATAGAAGCCTTTATAGCAGCCAATAAACCTGTTGCTTCTGTATGTCATGCGCCAGCTGTTCTTTTAAATGTAAAACTTGAAAATGGAGATTATTTTCTTAAAAATAAAAAAGTAACTGCTTTTAGTAATTCAGAAGAAATAGCAGTAAAATTAGAAAAAGTTGTACCTTTTTTATTAGAAGATAGTCTAATAGAAAAAGGAGCTACATTCTCAAAAGGTGAAGATTGGAACCCTTATATAATTACGGATAACAAACTAATTACAGGTCAAAATCCTGCATCATCTGAACCTGTTGCACAAGAGTTATTAAAACTTTTAAAATAACAAAGTTCCACTGACATAGTAAGTATTTAACTACTTACTTAAGTTAGTATGCTGTCACTAGAATTTTTAAGCTCTTTTATAGCCTTAGAAACATCTCCCAAACAACAAACTCCGCTTGGGTTTAGAATTTCACATTGACATCCTATCGTATGCATTTTATGTTTTATATCAGTAAGTGCTAAAGAAGTCCCATTTTCTTCAATCTCTTTTGCAATTTTTTCTTTACTCCATTCAAAGCAATAACATAAAATAGAAGGTTTTGCACCTTCTTTAGCTCCTACAACCACATGCATATCTTTTTGAGTAAGTATTTTACGCTCATTAAAATAAACAACTTCACAAGATGGCGTTTTACAATAATTAAATCCATCAAAACAAGATAGTTTTGCTTTAGCTTTAAGGGTGAGTAAATGCTCTACGGTTTTACCTAAAACAACTTTTGCTTTTTTTTTGCATTTAGGACACTCAACTTTACCTTTTAAAGAAAAAGTGGAATTGCTGTCTTCATTATTTTGCCTATCTATTGAGCAAGTGACAAAATTATATTTTCTTGGTTTAAAAGTACTAAACAAAACGAACTCCTTATATGAAACTACATTATTTAAAGCCTTGTAACTAAATGATTTAAGATAGTCGTCATCATTTATTATTAAGAATTAAATAAATTTTTCCATAACAAAATTTTTTAGTTTTTGCCCTCTAATTTCAAATACTTGCTCTTTTTCAAGATGGAAACCAAAATGTTCATAAAAAGGTCGAGCCGTAATACTTACTTCTGAATACAAACGTTTTATACCACGCTCTTTTGCAAGGGATAAAACATGAGTCATTAATTTACGCCCAATACCTTTTCCTTGATACCTATGGTGACAAAAAAAATGATCAATGAGTCCATTGTTTTGAAGGTCTGTATAACCAACTATTGTTTCATTGATTTGGGCAACAAAAGGGGATAAACCCTTAAAACGTTCTTGCCAAAATTCTTTATCAATGGAGGCAGGAGCCCAAGCATCAAGCTGCTCTTTTGTGTAATCCCTCGTATTAATATTATGAATAGTATTAAAATGAATACTTCTTAATGTCTCTGCATCACTGTTTTTATAGTTTCGAATCGTAATCAAGCTTGGTCCTTTTTGATGTAATTCTTTTATTATAGTTGTTTTCTAAGCCAACAACGACTATGTTCTTTATTATAATTTTTAATTTCACCGAATACTTCGTATCCTTGTTTTATATAAAAATCAGAAGCTTGGTAACTGAAACTTGTTAAATGAGAATTCTTGCATCCATTTTTTCTTGCAACACTTTCTATTTTGTTTAAAAGTTTTATTCCAAAACCTTGTCCTCTTAAACGCTCACAAATCCATAAAGAATCAATCCAAAGCCAAGAAAAATTATCATAATTGCCTTGTACTCCACCCATTATTTCATCATTTTCATTATATAACAAAAACACTAACTCATGGCGACCAGTATCACCAACTTTAGCTTGCGTTGAGTTTTCAATACCATCCCAAAGAGTATGTTGTTCTTTATCTGATAGCTTATTTTTATGAATTATTCTAAGTTCCAATTAATATCCTTTTGGCTTTTAAAAATTACATTCCAGTAGATTTAACTGCCGTTGCAACTACTTTTATTTTCCCACCAAAAGGCAAAGCAGCCGCTTCATAAATTGTCCTAGCAGGTCTTTTTCCTTCAGGAAATAATTCCATATATAAAGCATTGACCTCTGGCAGTTCACTTAAGTCTGAAAATGCAATATCAACATATACAATTTCGGACCTTTCAAAACCAGCTGCTTTTGCTGCTGCAAAAACATTCGCAAATGCTAGTACTGCTTCTTCTTTTATAGTACCAGCAACATATTTTCCTTCAATATTAACAGATAATTGTCCGCTTATAAAACACATGTTATTTACAACAACCGCATGGCTAATTGGATTTGACCATTGAGGTAAATCAGCTCCACTTGTTATGAATTTTCTATCTTTCAAAATATCTTCCTTTTTTTATGATTAATACTATTTGGGCTAAGACCCCTTTTCTAAGTTATATATCCAAGAGGCTAAAGGCTAAATTCTTTTAATGCTAAAAGTGCCTTTTCTGCCTTTGATGCTTGTACAAAAATATGGTCATGATAATAAGCTGCAATTACATTAGCACTAATACCTTTTTGCGTTAATTTACTAGCTACTGCGGCTGTTAATCCAACCGCTTCAAGACTTGAATGAACACTTAATGTAATTTGTTTAAAAGAACCTTCAAAGCTTAAACCAGCCCTGAGAGCTTCTTTTTTTTCTAATACTAAAGTAAGTCCCTCAGACTCACGAAATGTAGCTATTGGATTAAAAGAAACATAATCAAGTAAAGAACCTTCTACTGTACAAAATACAAATTCTGCCTCAAGTAATTTAGGTTCCATTGATTTTAATAACTCATCTAATGCTTTTATTCCTGACATATATATAATCTCCATTTTTCTAAGTATTTATTGAATACTTTATCACAATTATTTCAATATATTAATACCTAAGAAATGTAATGCCTTATTATAAAAGAAGAAGTATTTATTAGTAGCACTTATAAAAAAGAAGCACAGAATATTTTCTGCATTATTTTAAAATCGCCCCTAAGATTGTTAATCCTTGTTAAGTGGATTTACTACCCATAGGATGTAATTTGCTTAGTTAATTTAGTATCGTGTCCCAGGAATTTTATACACTATCAACGGTGAAGAAAGAAAAAAAGAACTTTTTTTTAGGCGTTGATTATATTTATACAGACTTCTTATAATAGCAAATAAAAAAATAAAGGACTATTTAAAAAATTACTTATTTTTTATTTTCATGAATAAAGCAAAAATCACAATCACTATAAATAAAGAGAGATAACATAAAGGTATTTCAAGTTTATTAATAGGACAAATATTATCTAAGAAAAGTTCTAAAAAAGTACCAATCAATGCAATTAAAAATACTACAAAACAAGCTGATAAAAAAAAGATTGCTTTAATATGATTTTTTAATGACAAAGTAACAAACATCATGCCATAAGAAAAGAAAACCACATAACAAAGAGGAATATTGTACACACTTGGACAAATGGAACTTCCTAAAAAGCTATTTAAGCTTAATGTAAATGCTCCATAAAGTCCTAAAAGTACAAGCAAATAAAGTACAAACAATGATATTTTATATGGCATTAAAATACCAGTAAAGTATTTTTATACTCACCTATTTTTGTTTGTACTTTTCCATTAATATATTTAACAACAATTTTTTTAGCAAATTTGTTTTTTAAACCAAATATTTGAATATGTGAAGAATCTGATCCAAGACCTTCTCCTGAAACAACATCTCTTCTTAATATCATACCATCTTCTAATGTGACTTCAATTTTGGCAGCAATTGATTCAATAGTGTTAGGAAGACTAACTTTAAGATAATTTGAATTTCCACCTTTACTAATAAAAGCTTTTGAATGGCCAGCAATGTTTACATGTACTAAATCAGGGTAACCATCATTGTTAAAGTCAGCAGTAATAGGAGAAATACCATAACCTGTATTTATAATGCCACTTTGTTTTCCTGTTTCTGAAAATTCCCCTTTTGGTGTTTGTAAAAAAAATCGTCCAGGAAGTCGTAATAATTCTATTTTATGCAAAGGAAAGCTAATAAAATTTTCAGATACAACCAAATCATCTAAACCATCTAAATTAAAATCTTCAAACAAAGCACCCCATGAAAATTCATAATCAGCTAATTTCACTTTAGAAGCAACATCTTCAAAAGAAAAACTGCCTTTATTTTCAAACATTATCCATTTAGGATTGTATATTTGATCCTGTCTTAAGTCTCCTTTTGCCATAAAAGAAGGGGCCGTACTACCTACATTAGAAAAGAAAAAATCAACTAAGCCATCATTTTTGTAATCTGTAACTGCTATCCCCATTGGATAACTATATTGCGAAGAATTTGGATTCTTCATATTTTCAAATTTCATATTCCCAAGGTTTTTCCATGTTCTTACTTGTCCTGTATCATGCGCAACTACTAAATCCTCTAAACCATCATTATTTATATCCACAAAAATACCTAAAAATGTATTATGTTTATACAATAAACCGGATGTTTTTGTAATATCAGTAAAAGTATTGTCCTTATTATTAATAAGCATTAAACTTGTACCACCATAATTTTCTTTGTTAAAGATATTCATTCCTTCAACAAATTCTTTTTTTATATAACCAGCTACATACATATCAAAATATCCATCACGATTAATATCAACAATTGCTACAGATAAAGGGCTGGTATCAGCAGGAATAGGAAGGTCAAGTTTTTGTCCAATAAAAGAATTTCCTTGATTTAAATAAAGCCACACCCCACTTGTACGAGATACAATTAAATCAGCATATCCATTGTTATCAACATCAATTACAGAGGAACCAAAAGTAGCATCATTTAAATCTTCTTTTTTTAAACCTTGAACTTTTAATCTTTTAAATCTATCATCTTTGTATTCATAAAACACATCTTCTTGCTTAGGACCTCCTCCTAAAAAAAGTTCTTCTACTCCATCGTTGTTAATGTCAATTACAGCACTTGCAGCAAAAGGAAGAGAAGTATTGTCATCCAATTTATGTGCAAAGTCTAATACAATTTCTTTAAATTTTGGAATCACAACATTTTTTGATGATACCTCATAATCTATCATTCTATCCATATTGGATTTAATAAAAACAAAACTTATTATTAGAAGTATCAGTATAATAGGGATTAATAGTAATTTTTTCATGTTCTACCTTATTTTATATTTCGTATTTGTAGGGTTGAAAGTAAGAAAAAAATTCCAAATGCAACATTTAATGCAATTGGCATAATATACTTTCCTAAATCAGGGTTTATTACATACAGCAAAAAAGATAAAAGTAATAATACAATTGGATTAAAAATTGCATGCCATTTTCGATAATGGCTTTTATTACTTAAAACAAGCAATACGAATATTACAGATAATACAGAAGTAGTGACACGAATAATACTTAAAAGGCTTTCATAGCGTAAATCATATAGCTTTATTAAGTTCTGCAAAGAATTATCTTGTAAGTGTATAATAGCTCCAATACTTGCTCTTGAACTAATCCAATCTCCTCCAATAATAAAACCATAAGAACTTATTATAAAAGCAATGAATGCCCAAGTTTTACTTGCAGGTTTTAGCATTAAATAAATATGCCAACATCCAATAAGATACAAAGGGCTTCCAAGGACAGCTATAAAATGTCCTAAAGTCTGTCTGTTATTAGGAATATCTGTCATAAATACATAAGTAGCTTCTGAAAATCTTGATAAAGGGTCAAAATGTAATAAAAATTCACCTGTACCTACAATCAAAGCCGCCAAAATTCCAAATATGCCTGTAACATATAATGTTATTCGTTCACATTTTGTCATAACAAACTCTCCATAAATAATATTATATCTTATTATATAATGTTTCTTTTCATACCTGTACTAAATCAAACAAGTACTTTCATATTCTAAGTAAGTATTTCCTTTAGTAACATATTAAAAGTCTTAAAAATCTTGAAAAAAATAATTAAAACTCATATTATTTATTCTTAGCACTACCGTAAAATAAGCTATGAGTTTAGAGTGTCAAGATGTCAAGAAATTATCTCAAGTAAATCAAAGTATGCTAGATATTATATTTACAGAAACAGGTAGAATAAAATTTAATACAATAACTAAAAACGATATTAATGAAAAATTAGGATTAATAAAAGATGGATAATTAATATTTATAAATATAAGAATTGAAGAAGCTATAGAGGAAAAAGAAATATTAAAAGATGGTGAGAAACCATCATTATTTATAGAATCATTTAATGCTCGTAAAGATAATATTCATAAATTTATCGATACTTTTAGTCATTGAAAAGGATTAGTTGAAATAATAAAAGTAGAAAACAATTAACTATAAGCTAAGTAGTTAAGTTTATATATCAATATAGAGATTTTTTCTCTATATAAATACTAAAATAAATAAATAAATCCCAAATAAAAAAATTTATAAGTTCTAGTGAGTGAAATTTGGGTGAGAGTATACCTATTTAAACACTTAGTCAGTTAAGTATACTGTCTCCAAAATTTTTAGAATGAAAGAAGTGGTATAGTAGTAATGCATATTCATAGTACTAAAAATTTAGATAGAGCAACCAAAAGAAAAGGAAATAACTTATGAAAGTTTATCAGTATGATGCTTTTGCTATGCAAGCTAATATGGGAAATCCTGCAGGAATAGTTTTACAAGCCAATAATTTAAGTGATGAGGCTATGCAAAAAATTGCGCATCTTCTTGGTTTTAATGAAACAGCTTTTATTTTACATTCATCTGTAGCAGATATAAAGATTCGTTATTTTACTCCTGGTCACGAGATGAATCTTTGCGGTCATGGAACTGTAGCTTCTCTTATAGCATTGAATCATCAAAGCGGCAGAAGTGATATTAAGACTATTGAAACTAAAGCTGGCATCATAGAGGCTAGAATCAATAAGAGTTCTACTTTAGTCACTGTAATCATGAAACAGCTTCCTGCAAAATTTGACTTCTTTATAGGAGATGAATCTAAACTTGCCGCTGTTTTAGGTCTAGATGAAAATGATATTGAAAAAAAATGGCCTATTGTTTATGGCAGTACTGGGATTTGGACTTTGTTAGTACCTATTAAAAAATTAAGTACTTTTAAAAAGATGTCCCCACAAACTAAAAACTTTCCTCAAGTTCTAAAACAGTTAAGTCATTGCTCGATTCATCCCTTTTGTTTAGAAACAATACATCAAAAAGCACAAATGCACGCTAGGCATTTTTCATCGCCATACTCTGGAACAATTGAAGACCCTGTTACGGGAACAGCTTCTGGCGTAATGGGCGCATATTATCTTAAGTATATTAAAGATACAGATTATATTTCTATTTTAGTAGAACAAGGACAAGAGATGGGTAAGGATGGTTGTATCGCAGTAATTGCAAATAAAAATAAAGACATAATCAACGTAAGTATTGAAGGAAGAGGCATTTTTGTAAAAGAAATTAATCTAAATTACCAAGTATAATTGCAAAATTCGTGAAACAGTATACCTATTTAATCACTTAGTCAATTAAGTATACTGTCACCGAAGTTTTAATTTTAATTAAAAGTTATTTTAAGGTGGCGACTGACACCTTTTCTTTACCTGAATTCCATATCATTTTAGCGTTCAGCTTCAATTAATTCATCCGCTACAATATATGAACCCATTCCAAATAATATTGAAGAAGATACCCGTTCTTGTATAATTTGAGCTTTTTTATTTTTTGTTAACCATGATGAAACTTTACTGGAAAATAAAGCAACAGAAATATCACAAGGTATTGCAACTATGATAACTATTAAGCCTAGAATAAAAAGTTGTAAGGGAATTGAACCAGCTTCAGGTGTAACAAATTGAGGTAATAAAGCAATGAAAAAAAGTGCTGTTTTAGGGTTTGTAATTTCTACAAGAATGCTTTCTTTAAAAATAGTTAATAAAGATTTTATTTTAGGTTTTTTAACATCTTCTTTATTAGTATTTATTAAATTACTATCCTTCCAATAAGAATATCCTAAATATATTAAATAAGCAGCTCCCATAAGTTTTACTATTGTATAAAGAGTTGGTGAGTACTCAAATATTGCCGATAACCCAAGTACCGTAGCAAAGACATGAAACATACCACCAACAGCTAATCCTATAGCAGCAACAATTCCACCTTTTGCACCTTGCGCAATTGCTCTAGCAATTATATATAACATAGATGGTCCTGGAGAAATACTCATTAATAAAGCAGCCGCTGTAAATGTTAGTAAAATTTCAATGGGAATCATAATAACCTCGTGATTTTTTTATTTTATTATATCCAAATATGCCACTGGATTAATGGAGACAGTTGCCACCTTTTTTCCGTTAAAAAATAAAAAGATTTAGCTTTCTCAAAGTAAGAGGAAAGAGCCGTGAGGAAAATTGTCTTACTTCATCAACACCTTTATTTAAGTTTTGACTAAGAAAAGTTACTATTTGGTGCCTGACACCTTTTCAAGATAATAAGTATACTGTCATAGGAGTTCTAATTAGTTTTACTTTTGAGAGCTCTTACAAAGTAGCCTTTGCGCTTTTTTTCTTTTTCTTAATTGTCAGAAAAAGAAACAAAAAGAAGCAACTGACACATTGATAAAGCCCTTCGGATACCTAAATGTTTTTATTGTTTAACTAGGCTGTGGAACCTACTAAAATGTGCTAAAGAGCACATTTCTTCACGCTCGGGCAGTCCTCGCCTTTTTCCGTTAAAAAATAAAAAGATTTAGCTTTATCAAAGTCAGGGGAAGAGCCGTGAGGAAGATTGTCTTACTTCATAAAGACTTTTATTTAAGTTTTGACTAAGAAAAGTTACTATTTGGGGTCAGACCCCTTTTCAATAAACACTTTTATTTAAGTTTTAACTAAGAAAAGTTACTATTTGGTGCCTGACACCTTTTCAATATAGTTTTTTTTGTTGAAGAGTTTGAAGTACATAAATTAAATGTTCCACTTATATTTTCATTATTTATAAACATTTCATATGCTCTTGCTAAATCAAAAATAGGAATAAGTGCAAAAGGCTGTTTACGAGAATCTTCAATATTTGGGGTCTGACACCTTTTCTCTTATTCTATATAGATGGATTATTTAGACGCAGTCTAATAAACTTTTCTCCTAAAATATCTAGTTCTCCATCTTTTATAAATCCAAATTTAGTTGCTGCTTTAATATTTGTTCTGCTTGGTGGAAATAAAATAGTTATTGAAGATATATTCATTTCTTCAAATGCAAGATTTCTTATTTTGTTAAATATTTTAAATCCCCAACCCCAAAAATCAGGATGTAAAACAAGAGCAAAATCGGCTTCTCCATTTTCAGGTTGTAATCCACCCCACCCAGCAAATTCTTCATTGATAAGAAATGCCCAAGGACCAAAACCATGTTTATTCCAAAGTTCTTGTTTTGCTTGTAAAAAAATTTTGCAATCTTCTTTTGAAAATCCATTTTTTAGTAATGGCATGAGTTTACCTACCATTTCATGATTCATTAAATTAAGTAGTTTTTTTTCTTCTATATTATTTAGGTGAACAAGTTTGATTTCATTCATTAATTTCCTTTGATGGATAGGGTTTGTATGAGCGATAATTTTCCTTTAAAGTTATGGAGACAGTATACCTATTTAACCACATAGTCAATTAAGTATACTATCACCTGAATTCTCTTTTAATTTCAAACTTTTTATATATTCCGGTGTAGTAATATAACCATCTTTTTTAGGATCTAACAAAGCAGTCATCATTTTTTTGTATTCTAGACTTTCACTTAAATTACCATGTCCTGCACCTTTTAACTCAATATTTTTCACATCTATACCAGTAATCTTTAATTTATCCATGCACTTATTGTTTGATTTTTCATATAAAGATTTTTTAATATGTCTATCTTTTGTCCCTCTTCCCGCAATCACTTTTATTCCTGGTCGAATTTGATTTACATGATTAATTGGATCATAAAATTCACTTGAATATTCACCATATCCAAATTCTTTATAGACTATTTGTCTACTACAAGCACTGTTAAATCGATATATGGTATCTACTGGAATTTTTAGTCCATAGTTTTTCCATATTTTATTTGACAGAGCAGCCACCATTAATGCTCTGTCACCCCCTCCTGAGTGTCCTACAAAATCTATATAAATTGGATTTGTTTGCTGTATGGTTTGCGCCACTGCATATGCCAAAGCTTCAAGTGGAGGTTTTCTTAAGTCACTTTGATTATATTCTTGAGGATGTTCATAATTAGCAAATATTGTATTTGCTTTTTTATATTGAGATGAACTTTTATTTTTTAATTCAGTTATTAATTCATTAAAATATTTTACACCTCCACCCCAACCATCTCCATGAAAAAATACTACTAATCTTGGGTTTTTTAATTCTTCCTGTGTTTTCCAAATGACTCCTTTTACACAAAAAAGCTCACCTTCTTTAGATTTTATAGGTGTGGATATATCTACATTTCTTCGTAACTCTGATGTATTCGATGCTAAATTATTTTTACATTCTGCACCTAGTAAACTTACACTTAACAAACAGGTACTTACTATTATTTTTGGGCTTCCAATAAAGAACAATATTCCATTCACTACCATGTCCTCTTTTCATATATAATATAAATTATAAATTCCGGGGACAGTATTTCTATTTAAGCACTTAGTCAATTAACTATACTGTCCTCGGAATTCTAGGAATTCTCAAAAAGTGAAAATTCAACCCCAAAATCGAATTAGATATATTATTTCTACTCAATTTTACTTTTAAGAGCTCATACAAAGTAGCCTTTGCGCTTTTTTCTTTTTCTTAATTGTCAGAAAAAGAAACAAAAAGAAGCAACTGACGAGTTGATAAAGCCCTTCGGGTACCTAAATATTTTTATTGTTTAACTAGGCTGTGGAACCTACTAAAATGTGCTAAAGAGCACATTTCTTCACGCTCGTGCAGTCCTCGCCTTTTTCCGTTAAAAATAAAAAGATTGTCTTACTTCATAAATTAAAAGTGGATTTCTTACCCCTGGGGTGTAATTTTTAGAATGATAAAAATCCACCAATTATCGTAACAGTGTAAATAGTAGCTACCATACTTTTCATTGACGGTTTCCTTTCGAATAATTTAAAAGTTCAGAGGACAGTATACCTATCCAACTACATGGTATGGCAAAAAATTTAATTAAGCTATTTTTTTTATAAGGTATTGTAATTATTTCATTATCATTTGTAAATTGAATAACAGTATTCTTTGGTAAATATTTATTCATTTTGTACTCATAACTATTTATTCACAAGATTTTCTCAAAAAAAACTTATGAAACAAAAAAACCTAGTGCAATTGTTGATATTGCAAATATAAAAAAGAGCATCACCCCATTGTATGCTCTTTCACAAACTTTTCTTAATTTTACAAGATTTGCAATTTGCAGTGTATTGTTATGTTCTGTAATAATTGTTTCATTAACATCACTAGGTTCTTTTCCCAGTAATGGGGCAATTGCCATTGCTAAATTTTTTAATCCAATTTTTTCTTGTTGTTCCCAAAATAATGCCCAATATTGATAGTGTTCTACCCAAAACTCTCTATCTAAATATTCTTTCTCAAGCCAACTGTCATAATCTAAATCCATGTCATTTTTAAGACTTTCTGCAATTTCTGCTATTGTTGTTTCTTCAGTAATTTGAATAGGACCATATGTTTCACTAGTTGCACCCCAACAATACCCTTCAAAATTGAAAATGACATCGGATTCTTTTTGTTGTAGGTTGTAAACAAACGATCTAAAAACAACGGCTGATATAATTGTTAAAAGAAAAAAACCAACGCTTACTTTTAAACTTATTACATCGATACTTGTGTTCCCGATAGTTTTAGACATAATTAAAGCAATAGCACCGGTTGATAATCCTGCAATCCATACCACAACATTATCAGTTTGTTTTTGTCTATCAAAAGTTTCTTTCTTAAAATCAGGTATTTTTTTTACATAAAAATCTATCAATACTTCATGAATTTTTTTTGCCATGGTAAAATATTTCCTTTGAGACCTAACTATTTATTAGTTATACATCTTATATCAAAATAACTTAAATATTGAAATTATCATGCAATTTTTTTGAACTATTAATTTTTATAACATCCTAAGTAAGCTATTACTAGTAAACACATCAATATATAATGCTTAAATGACTATTGAAATTAATACTATCATTTACTTATTAGTTAAAGGGAGAGGTATTAATTACATATTAAATTTTTAGTTTAAAGTTAATATTGATAATTATAAGTAAAAATGCTTTTAGAGTGTGAGATTTTAGATTTAATCAAGGCGGTTAAGAAATTTAAAGCGCAGTGTACACCAAGTACATGAGCATTTAAATTTCTTGACCAACGCAGAGTAAATCTAAAAGATTATGCTATAAAAGCATTTTTTTTAGTGTAGGTCTGCGTTTAGTTTCACTTCTCTCGTAGATCTCATAGCAATAGTTTGCCCTGTACTTGAATTAACTCTGAAATGTACTCCATTAACACCTAAAAAGTCCATTCCTTTCATTACTTCTTTAATCTCTTTACCAGGATTAATTTCTGCAATTGCGCTTACTGCTTTTGCACTTAAAGTAATTTTTGTACCTGGTAAGATTGTAATACCAGCATCTAAGATACAAGAATCACCAATAGCAGTACCTGTACAAGAATTAGCACCTAATAGTGTATTTTCACCAATTGAAACAGGAATACCATCTGTTCCAGAAAGAACACCTAAAATAGAAGCTCCTCCTCCAACATCAGAACCAGCGCCAACAATAGCAGATGAAGAAATTCTTCCTTCTACCATAACAGCACCTTGGGTCCCTGCGTTAAAGTTAATATAAGAAGCTCCTGGCATAACAGTAGTTCCTGGTGCAACTTGTGCTCCAAATCTAACTTTTGATGTTTCTAGGATTCTTGTATTGTCTGCTAAAATTACATGAGATAATAATCTTGGGAATTTATCAACAAAAGAAATTTCTGGATATTTTCCTGTTAATTTTAATGAAATTTCATTTTCTCTTAACCAATCTAATTCTACAGGTTCGTTTCCAACCCATGCACAATTGTGTAATTGACCAAAAACACCATCAAGATTTAATGAACGTAAAGGTGCTTTTCCGTTTGATAATGCATATAATTTTAAGTACGCAGTTTCTACACTTTTAACAGCAGCGTCTTCAAAAATAAATACCACTTTATAATCATCAGGTGTCATACCAGCATCTATTGGTAAAGAAGCCAATTGAGAGATAACTTGTACATTTTTGTGAGCATCTCCTTTAGCATCAGGAATAAAGGGTCTAAATGCTTCTATACAAGAAGTTAAAAAATCATCGTTTAAAGAACAAACCAATTCAGATTCACTTGTATTTATTTCAATACCTGAATCTTTAAGTGCTTTTAAAAATATAGCTGCACTTCCTTGGTTTTCGTTCCAGTTAACCACAGGGTACGTTGCTTGTAAGATTTTATCAGGGTTTAATTGACCTCTGTCAATTCGTGTAATTCCAAAACCAATTGGGTCTTTATACCAAGCCTCTGCTTTAATACTTATAACTAATTCTTTAAATTCTTTTTGTGTATAAATCATTTTTTCTCCTATAATATTCTTTTAATTTGCGCGATTATATCTAATTTTGCATAAATTTCTTATGAGATTGTATCCATATCAATGATGACAATATTTGAGTTTATACTGTGTAAAGCATTTAAAAGTACTTTTACTTTTGAAGAGCGTAAAATTATTTCAAAACGGTATTTATTTGCAATTCGCTCAATTATGCAAGGCCCAAAACCAACGACTTCCAAGTCTTGCATGTTTTTAAAAAACCTTGCATTTGCATGCATTTCATCTTTTGCTTTTAATCCATTACTTGATGCAAAAATCACTTTTGCCATTTTTAAAAAAGGAGGATAAAAATCTTCTCTTACTTCTAATTCTTCTTTCAAAAAATCTTCATAATCAATATCTTCTAAATGGTGTTGGAAAAAATGGGCATTTTTACTTTGTACAATTATATCCCCCTCCCCTTTTCTTCCACTTCGTCCAGCTATTTGTATTAATAAAGACAAAGCGCGCTCACGTGCTTTATACGAATTCATATTCAATACAGAATCAATACCAAAAATAACAGCCAGTTTAACATTGTGATAATCATGACCTTTTGATAACATTTGAGTTCCCACCAAAATATCAATCTCTTCTTTGTTAAATTCATCCAAAACGGCTCTTAGTTTTTTATCTGTTTTTATAACATCTCTATCAAAACGTTTTATGCTCTTACTTGGGAAAATTTCTTTTAATTCTTCTTCTATTTGCGCTGTACCTACTCTTAAATTTCTAATAATTCCATTTTCACAAGAGGGACAAGTATCAGGAATCTTTTGAGCATACCCACAATAATGGCATTTTAAGGCTTTATCAAATTTATGTAAACTCATAGAAACAGAACAAAAAGGACATTCAACACCTTTTCCACAGCTCATACATACTTGGTATTTATAATTGGCTCGCGTAGGCAAAAAAACAATGACTTGATTTTTCTGCTCCAAGGTATCATGTATTTTATTAATAATATTAGTAGATAAACCTTCTTCTTCATCAAAATAATAGTTTTTACGGCTTTCATAGAATGTTTGGGTAAGTCTTACAAAAGGCAATTTATGAAAAGAAGATAAAGAAGGCGTAGCTGAGCCAAAAATAGCTTGAATATTGTGTTTTTTAGCTATATAAATACATAAATCTTTTAAATTATATCGCGGTTTTGAATCTGCTTTATAGGATTCATCGTGTTCTTCATCCACAATAATACAAGCCAAATTAGAAAAAGGTAAAAACAAAGAWGACCGTGCKCCTGCTATTAATTTAATACTGCCATCTAATAAACCTTCAATGATTTGTGTTTTTCTTTTTTTGCTTACTTTTGAATGCCAAATAGCAACWGAACTTCCAAAMGCATTTTCTARGCGTTTTTGCATTTGAGGGGTTAGTGAGATTTCAGGCATTAATAACACTGCTTGTTTATTATTGTTTAAATGTTTTTCAATACTYTTTATATAAATTTCTGTTTTTCCAGAACCTGTATTTGCAAATAACAAAGCYTGTTGTTKTTTTTGRCAAAAATCATAGGCTTTTTCTTGTTCCTTAGATAAAGTAATCTTAGAATCAAAAACATTGTTTTGATCTGWATTTGARATWTYTTTATCAAAAGGGTTATATAAAGAAAGGGCTTCTCCCAAAGAAGACACATAATACATAGAAATAAAAGAAGCTATTTCTAACATCTTTTCATCGTAATAAAAAGAGGTAATTTCTTTAATATCTACGCATTTAAAACTGGGTTTAGCAACAACTTTTACAATAACACCAGGACTTAGTATTTTTCTATTGCGAAGTTTTACTTCTACTTTGATTCCTAAGTCTAATGTTTTTTCGCATTGGTACGTAAGTGGAGATAAGGGAGATTTTAATAAGGCTACTTCATAATAATTCATTCACTAAGCTCTTTGCATAATTTTTTATCATAATTACAAGAAAAAATTCCTGTATTTTTATTGTACGTAAATACAACAGACACACCCTTTATAACTAGCATATAAGTATTTTTAGCTGTTTTAATCCACCTTGCATCTTTTTTAAGGCTTGAAGATGAAGAGAGAATAATCTTTTCTAATAAAGGCTCTGTTTTTGTTCCTGTAAACAAATACTGTTTCTCTATATTATTAGGACTCAAATCTAAAACATTTATATATTTATTTTCTTGTTTTGATACTATTTTTTGGTGATAATTTTGATTAATTACAGTTCTAATTAAAAAAACTTCACTTTTTATTTTGGCAATATTACTCTTATCAATACTTTGAAAAAAAACAGTATTTAATAAAACAGAAGACAAAATTATAACAATGATTACTACAAATATTAATTCTAAAAGAGTAAAACTCTTTTTCATTATAACTTAGGAAGTAAAGACGATATCTCTTCTAAATCTTGCTGCAAAGCAGTGTGTTCATTGGCTAACCTAATATATGCTAATAAAAGTTCTTTAGTAGAAATATTAGCATCTGTATTTACAAATTTGACAAGATTTTTTTCTAAACTAGGCTCAACATTAAAAGAATAAGATAAGTTATCAATATGAAAAACGAGCTCTTTTTGCATTATTTACCTTTTGTAAGTGTTAGAGTACTGTCAATTTTTAGAAGCATGTCTTGATTRTGYCTTAAAAATTCATCGTTTTTATTTTCCATGTTTTCAAGACGTTTTCTCAATACTTCATTCTCTCCTTGGAGCTTTGAATAATCGTATTTAAGTTTATTAATTTGTTTTTGAATTTGCTCAACTATATTCATATGCAAATTTTAGCTAAATAATTCTTTGGAAAGCAATAAATAATATATTTTTTTCTTATTTGAGTAAAATAAGTGAAAATATTAATCTATTAAATTTAATGCTTGTTCATGCAAGGCAGAAACTGCTTTACCCCAAGATGAGAAATGTTTGATTTCATCGTAATTCATTTCAAAAGAATCCATGATTTTAGCAAGTAAATCAACTTCTTTTATATCAAAATGATTGTCACTGTGTACTAAAATCATTAATTCTAAAACAACAATTTTTTGTGATTTTTTACTTTTAAATTTACCAAGAGTATATTCTAAATCAAAATCATTTAAATCAAAAATATCTGAATTTTCAACACCCATTTCAGTACAATATTCTAAAATAATATGTTCTTCTGCTTCCACATAAAAACCATCTGCTCTTGCTAAATAATGTGCCAATTGTAAAAAAGCGAATTTTTGGGAACTTTCTAATTTCATCAATAACATTTATGAATCCTTTTATAATAAAAGTATAAAGAATATTAGTTAATCAATATTAAATCAAAGAAAAAAATATCGTTTTATAAAGAATTTAAACCCAAAACAGGAAAAACACTTAATAAACCAGAAGTAATAAATTCAATAGAAATAGAAGCAAGAATAAGCCCCATAACACGCGATATAATATTTATGCCAGTAATTCCCAGTTTTTTACTAATATACGTAGCCATCCTAAGCATTACAAAGATATACACAGAAATTAATACAATAATAAGTGCCATCATTAATAAATGAGAGAAAGAATTTACTTTTTGGGAATAAATAATAATAGTAGAAATAGCACCTGGACCTGCTATTAATGGAATAGCTAAAGGAACGACTGCAATTTCACTGATATTAACACTCTTTTTCTTAGCTTCTTTTCGTTCTGGTTTGGTGCTTTTTGCTTTAGGCACTTTTGCATTTAACATATTAATTGCCATTAATAATAATAGAATTCCACCTGCTATTTTAAAAGAAGAWATAGAAATACCAAAAAACAATAAAATATAYTGGCCTATAAAAACAGATACTAAACCCGCAATTCCTGCTGCAAATGCTGCTGTTTTTGCTGTTTGATTTTTTTCTTTTTTACTGTGATTTGATGTAAGGGTTACAAAAATAGGAATAGCAGCAAAGGGAGAGAAAATAGTCATAATACCAATGGCTATTTGAACATATTCATTTAATGGCAACATTTACACTCCTTAGTTCTTGAAATAGTAACTATTTTTTACTTTAAGTAAAGCTTTAAGTCTGTAATCGTTTTGAGATTTTWTAAAAAGGAATAAANATNATTCCTTTTTATAGGCTTTTATGCGCCTAAGTATTTTTTTCTAATTTCATCAGAAGAAATAAGATTAGAAGCGATATCTTCTAAAGCAATTTCACCATTTTCAAGTACATAAGCATAATCAGAAATTTCTAAAGCWGCGAAAGCATTTTGTTCTACTAATAAAATAGTAATACCTTCATCTCTTAAGTCTTGAATAATTTGAAATAATTCACCAATAATTTTAGGAGCAAGTCCTAATGAGGGTTCATCTAACATAAGCAGTCTTGGGCTTGACATTAAAGCACGTGCGATTGCAAGCATTTGTTGCTCACCTCCACTCATAGTACCMGCTAAATCATGTCTTTTTTGATCCAAACGTGTAAACATTTTATACATTTTTTCTTTTAAAACATTATASTTTTTATCGTTATTAAAAGCACCCATTCGTAAGTTTTCTTCAATCGTTAAATTAATAAAAACYCTTCTTCCYTCAGGWACKAGKGCAATTCCACCTTGAATAATATTATGMGTTAACATAGAGGAAATATTATTTCCATCGTATGTTAATTCACCTTTTCTTTTAACATCATTTACAATAGCTTGTAAAGTAGATGTTTTTCCAGCTCCATTTGAACCAATTAAAGAAACAATTTGTCCTTTTTTTACTTCAAAATTAATASTTTTTACAGCGCGAATAAGCCCATAAAATACTTCTAAATTTTTTACCTTAAGCATGTTTAAAATCTCCAAGATAGGCTTTAATTACTTCTTCATCTTTAATAGCATCTTTTATATGTCCTGTAAAAATAGTTTTACCATAATCAAGTACCATAACTCTATCACATAATTTATTTACAAACTTCATATCATGTTCAATTAATAAAATAGTAATATCAAACTCATCTCTTATTTTAAAAAATAATTCTGCCAATTCATGTGTTTCAATAGGATTCATACCAGCTGCTGGTTCATCCAATAATAAAAGCTGCGGATTTGCAGCTAGTGCTCTTGCTATTTCTACTTTTCTTTGTTGTCCATAAGACAATGAAGTGGCTAATTCATCCGCATACTGCGCAATATCTAAAATTTCTAGAATTTCCATAGCTCTTGCTTTAATTCTTTTTTCTTCTTTAAAAAATCGTGGCAATCTAAAAATAGACTCAAGATAAGTATAAACCGCTTGATAATCAAAACCAATTAATACATTGTCTAATACAGTCATTGAAGTAAACAAACGAATATTTTGAAAGGTTCTTGCAATTCCTCTGTGAACAATTTTATARGGTTTCATTCCATTAATTATTTGTCCATGAAATTTAATACTTCCTTCTGTTGGTTCATAATTTCCAGTAATAATATTAAACATAGTAGTTTTACCAGCCCCATTGGGACCAATAAGACCAAATATTTCTTTTGAATTAACTGTAAAAGAAGTATCTTTAATGGCAGTAACTCCACCAAATTTTTTCGTTACATTTGATACTTCTAATATCATTTTTTAGCCTTTTTCTTTTTGAATAAATCCGTAAATTCTCTTTTTCCCATAAAACCTTCTCTTGCAAATAACATTACAAAAATAAGAATAAGTGAGAATACTACCATACGCATACCTGGCATGGCATCTGTTTCAAAACCAAATAAGTTCATTGGTTCATCTAAGAACCTTGCATACTCTAATCCTGCCATTACAAAAACAGTACCAATAATAGCACCAGTTGTACTTCCTAATCCACCTAATACAATAATAATTAAAAGTTGGAACGTTAAGAAAAATGAGAATAAATCGGGCGAAATTGARGTTAATAAAGCCGCCAATAATCCACCACCAACACCTTCAAAAAAGGCTGATGTTGTAAAAGCCATTGTTTTAATTTTAAACGTATTAATTCCCATAGCAGTAGCTGCATCTTCATCATCTCGTACAGCTTTCATAGCACGACCAAATTTAGAATATATAATATTTGTAATACCTAAAACAGATAAAATTGCTAAACCACCGGTCCAATAAAGATTTGAAGCTTCAGGAATATCATTAATTCCCAGCGATCCATTGGTAATCTCAGGAGAATTAATAGCTAAAATTCTAATAATAAAACCAAAACCTAAAGTAACAATAGCTAAATAATCTCCACGTACTCTAAATACAGGAAAAGCTAAAGACAGTGCTAATAAAGCTGATATCGTTCCAGAGCAAAATAAAGCAAAACCGAAATCACTTTGTAAAGCTAGAATCCAAGGATAAGGATCTTCAATATCGTATTGATACAACATACCATCTGCATCTACGGTTAAAATAGCAGTTACATAAGCACCAATKGCAATAAAACCATTGGGTTCCAGCGAAAATTGCCCTGTAATTCCATTAATTAAGTTATATGAAACAGCTAAGATAATAAAAATAGCTACATTGTTTAAAATTCGAATCGTATATTCATCAAAATTTGTTTGTGCAAAATTAATAAACCACATAGAAGTAATAATAATAGCAAGGCTAATAAGCCTCTCTCTTGTAAAGATTTTCTCTTTCATACTAGAACCTGCTCTTTTCTAAATCTTGTCCCATAATTCCAGTAGGTTTAAACAATAAAACTAAAATTAAAAGAATGAAAGCAAAAGCATCTTTATATCCACCCATTTCAGGCCAAAATGCAATAACAACTACTTCTGTAAAACCAATAATAAAACCACCAATTACAGCACCAGTTACAGATCCTATTCCACCAACAACAGCAGCAGCAAAAGCTTTAAGTCCAACAAGTACACCCATCATAGGCTCAACAGAAGGATAATTTACAGCCCAAAAAATACCACCAACAGCAGCAAGACCTGAACCCAATGCAAATACTAAAGAAATGATTTTATTGGCATCAATACCCATTAAATTTACTGTTTTAATATCAAAAGATAAAGCTCTGATTGCCATACCGTATTTTGTTCTGTATAAAACAAATAAAATACCAAGTAATAAAATTAAAGTTACAACAGGAACCGCTAAAGAAGCAACGGTAAAAATCACACCAGAAACATTAAAAATTTGTTCCATATACTCAGGAACGGGGAAAGGTCTAGCTGTTCCTCCTGCAAATACAGTAAAAGCATTTTCTAAAAAGAATGAAATACCAATTGCTGTAATTAAAAGCGAAATTTTTGGCGCTTCACGTAAAGGTTTGTAAGCGATCTTATCCATAAACATACCTAAAAGTGCAGATAATGTTACTGATAAAAGTACCGTTACAGGGAAAGACAGATCAAACACTGCCATAAAGGTATAACCTAAAAAAGCACCTACCATCATAATGTCACCGTGTGCAAAGTTAATTAATCGTAAAACTCCGTACACCATTGTATATCCAATTGCAATAAGGGCATACATACTACCCAAACTAAAACCGTTTACCATTTGCTGCATAAACGTTAATAAATCCATTCATTCTCCTAAAATACTGACGCTTTGCCAGTTACAATATATATTGTAATAATCAAAATATGCCTGTGCATTATTTTGATTATAACAAGAAAAGCCCACGATTAAGTGGGCTTAGTTTTTTTCGTTCTAAAGTAAAAAAATAATAATTATGGATTAACTGTAGCTTTAAATTGTGCTACACCATTTTTAATAACTTTAATTACTGCAGATCTAGTTGCATTTCCATTTTTATCAATTGAAATACTTCCAGATGCACCATCAAAGTTTGTTGTTTTTTTAATTTCTTTGTTAATACAAACAGAATTTGTAGGATCTTCACATTTATTCATAGCTGCGATTAAGATATTATAAGTATCTGCACCTAAAGCAGTAAATGAATTTAATTCTTTTTTACCTGTTTCTTTTTCATGAAAAGCAACAAATTCAGCAGAAGTTTTTGACGGAGGATTTAAATAATCAAAAAAGTCAGTAAACATATAACCTTCTACAGATTTTCCACCTAAATCAATAAATGTTTGATTTGCAACACCATCTCCAGAAAACATTGGTTTGTTTAAACCTAGTTGTTTAGACTGTCTTGCAATCATAGATGCTTCTGGGTGATATAATGGTAAAAACATAAAGTCAGGATTGATTCTTTTGATTTGAGAAACTACTGCTTTAAAATCTTTATCACCTGAAGTAACTTTGATTTTTTTAACAATTTTTCCACCGGCTTTTTTAAAAGCTTTTTGAAAAGCTTTAGATAAACCTAAAGAGTATACTTGTGCTTGATCAATAATAACTACAGCAGTTTTTAATCCTAAAGTATTAAATGCATAATTTGCAACTACTTCCCCTTGAAAAGAATCCGTAAAACAAACTCTGTTTGCAAATGTTCTTCTAGCCGTTAATTTATCATTTGTAGCAACAGACGCAAGAACAGGTATTTTCTTTTTATCAGCAATTGCAATTACTTGTGCTGTATTAGTAGAAGTAAGTGCTCCTAAAATAGCAACAACTTTATCAGAAGCAATTAAACGTGTAGTTGCATTAGCCGTTTCAACTTTATCACCTTTATTGTCCAATAAAACTATTTTAATAGTATCACCATTTGCTAGTGTTGGTTGTAGCTTGTGTGCCAGTGTAATTCCTAAATTTGTCACTTGTCCATAAGCCGCAAGTGGTCCTGACATTGGCATTACTGCCCCAATTTTTATTTCTTTCGCATTTAAAACAACCGTTGTTAATGCAGCAGCAAGTGCAATACTTAATACTTTTCTCATTCAAACTCCTTTAAATATATAAAACAATTTATTCTACAATCGAAATAAATTGTAATTTGACAAATATATTACATAAAAAATATATAAAGTATCATTAATAATTAAGCAGGAGATATTAATTTAAGCATTGTTTGTGAAAAATACATAAAATAATACGGATTTCTTTATTTTAATAAATAAGGTAGATCTCTTTTTAAACTTTCTAGGAGGTCTTCATTTAAAAATAAGGAGCTGTAGTTTTCTTTTTGGTGTTTATAACAAAAAGCGCAAATATAACGATTGTTTTGCAATAAAAGCAAAGAAGATTTTAAATGTTCTTGCAGTTTTTCATTTTTCATATAATAATCATACATCTCAATTAAATATTCATCTACAACTATATCTTTTAATAAAACAACCTGATCATTGAAAAAATCAATTACACTGTCATTGTTAGAGCTATGGATAAATGCTTCTTTAATATCTTCAAAACGTAAATCAAATTTAAAACCTTCTAAAAGCAGTGTTTGAAAATTATCTAAAGAGTTTTGTTGAAAATAATACTGCATTAATAAACCCAAATAATGTTCTTTWACGTCTTCTTCACATTTGTTTAATATTTCATATACYTCTTCTAAATCAAARATAGTATTGTTTTTKATTAGTTCSTTGTGAATAATACCAATTTGTGCAATAACTTCAGGTAACCTGTCTTTCATAWTTYGTCCTATGCTCTGTWTTTTTGTAGCATATTATTACATTTTATTGGTTAGTAATAACTTCATATGATATATTTTTTTTCTTSWYATTTAAGCGTTTTTGTTTTTTCTCATTTTCCATTTCTAAAACCATTATTTTAATTAAACTTTCTTTTACRCTGRTTTTTTTYATTTCTTTTGAAAAACACACAGTAAATAWACAAAAGAACAAGAAAATTTTAACAAACATAAARRANCCTTTAATAATAKAATTTRTTATTATATTTAAAATAACTTATAATAAAATTAAATATTATTTAAAGKAAAATATTCTAAAACAAGGATATTAAAGAATCATTAACTTTAATATGCTAATATAAATTTTTAAAGGAAAACAATGTTAAAACTAGCCATCAATAGATTCAGACTTATTTCTTATATAGAAGGAATATCTTATTTAATTTTACTTTTTATTGCTATGCCCATTAAATATATTTTAGATAATCCCTATTTTGTAAAAATTGCAGGAATGTCTCACGGAGTTTTATTTATAATTTTTGTAATTTTTTTATTAGAAACAATGAGAAAAAATTCTTGGACACTTAAATTTGCACTAGAAACGTTTGTACTCTCACTTATTCCTTTTGGTTCTTTTCTTATTGAAAAAAGAATTAAAAAGCTCTAGAGTAGAGAAGCCAAGTCTTTATAATTATTTATATTTAAAATTTTAGGAAATTTATGTTTTTTGAACCTGGTTTTTTAGGAACCGCTGCACCACTTTATCTGGATTTAGCTACTTGCTATTTTTTTATTCTGCCTTTTTTAATTTTGTATTCTATATCGTATGCAATTAAAAAACAATATAAAAAACATTTCATTTCTCAATTCATTATTATTGCAATTACTTTAGTTGTTGTAGTCATCTTTGAATTGGGTTTGCGATTAGATGGCGGATTTGGGAAATATTCACAAGATTCATCTTACGATTATGTCTTTTTATTGATTTATCTGCTTGCACACATTGTTTTAGCAGTTTTGACTTTGTCGTATTGGACTTATTTTGTTTTCACTTCTTATAAAGCTTATAAAGCAGGCGATTTAGAAAAAAAACACAAACAAAAAGGCCGTTATGTTTTTCTCCTTATTCTTCTTACTTCTCTAACAGGTTTATCTTTTTATGTTCTTTTATTTATTTGATAAATAACTAACGCGTCATTTTTTTTACAAAAACAACCACAAAAAGAGCCAAAATAAAACCACCCAATAAAGCCTCAATACTAGCAAATAAGCGTGATATTCCAAGAGGAAGAATATCTCCATAACCAAGAGTGGTAAAGGTTACTACGGAGAAATACAAGCTCTGCCAATACATATCAATATTAGTAGACAGGCTTGCTTGTGAAGCATAAACTATAACTGTCTCATCTGAAAGCAAACCCGTAAAAAAGAAAACTCCAGCAAAACAAAGAATAATAAACAGACTCACCAATATTATACGGGTAGGTTTTTCCCCATAACCACAGGACAAATCAACCAATTTTGAGATAATTCTTTGTAAAGAAAATAAAGGCATTTTTCTACGTCTCATTTGCATCTCTTTTTGAAAAAAGAAACCAGCCGTATCAACTAAACCATCATCTTCTGTAATTTTTCGCAAATATCTGTATATTTCTTCTGCTTCTTGATATAAAATTTTTGATTCTTCTTTATTATTAGTAAGCTTTGCTTCTTTTTCTTGTAGGATTTTTTTTCCCCAGTGTATATTTTCTAATTTTGCATGTTTAAAATTGGTTCCTAATAAATTACAATCACTTAAATTGGCACTGTTTAAATTAGCAAAAGAAAAATCTGCTTTCATCAAATTAGAGCCAGAAAAATCGATTTTATAACAATGCGCTTTTTGGAAATCACTTTTGTATAAATCACAATCTTTTAGTATATATCCCTCTTTACTTCTATTATTTACAAGATTAATACTTGAAAAATTACAATTTGATAATTTAAATTTAATCATAGGTTCTAAGGATTTAGCACGATTTTCTAATAAAGTCCTTAAGTTTTCGTCTTTAAAATAACGTGCTTCTTGCCAGTTTTTATCATTATTTATATCATTCATTATGAGCTCCATAGAATAATCTAAAAAAATTATTCTATCAAATATTATAACAAATGTTTAATAAGTAAAAATATTATAAAATKAAACTACTTAATAATCTAAAGGATAGGCTTTKGGCATAACAATTTCATAATCATTTTCCAAATATTCGTAGGTATATTTTAATAAAACCTTATTCGCAAATAAGTTTCCACACAAAATAATACTTGTAATATTTTTTTGTTCTCTTATGCTTGTATTAATAAAATAAGCCAAGGATTTAAAAAAGATATATGAAATATCAGAATTGTTGTAAGAAAGTATCTTAAGTTTTATAATATCTAACAAAACTTCTCTAAAATCCATATAAACTTTATTATTAACCTTAAGTGTTTTAATACTGAAATATTCCAGCTTTTTACTTTTACATGTTAAGGATAAATCATTAACATCTCTGTGGTTCCTAAGCCCTAGAATTAATGCAATATGATTTAATAAAGTTGTAAATGAATTGGACGTATTATCAAACTCTAAATGCTCAAAATAACTCTCATGCTCTTTTTTATAGCGCTCAATAAGTTCTTTACTCTTAAGGCTTGTTTGTGCCACTTTATCTAAGTAGTGTAAAAAGTTGTTTTTAATATTAGGGATTTTTATTACATCCAAAATATTGTTTTGATCTTTTATTTTAAATGCCGATTCTTTAGACTCCATAGAAAAATAAACACCTAAAAAGTTTTTTCCTTTTTCTTCATGTTTTTGCAAGATTGCATTAAATACACCCTTATTTTCATCGAAGTAATTTTTTGCAGAATAGTATTTTTCTTTGGTAAAATAATCAATCTTTGGAAATAAACCTTTATCTCCATGAATAATAAGGGTTTGATCCTTAAAAGGCATAACACGTAAAGAATATTGATGAATATCATCAGAAACACACATCAAATAATCTATTCCTTCTTTTTTTAAAGCATTTGAGAAAAGAATAGATTCTTTATCATCTGCAATTTTTGCATAAATAAAATCGGTACTTGAATAAAGTTCTTTTGCATTTGCTTCGCTTCTTAGTCTWACTTTTACTAAAGGTCGCTCAATKGTACATAACAAAGCMGTTTCTTTTGGCTGYAATTCYAATATTTCGCTTACTTTRTAAATATTGGTTATCAAAAGACGAACTTCATGCCCRCGTACTTCAAAGTCTCTTTTATGTTTAWKWGAGGGTAAAAATATATTTTTTAAACCATTTCTAGTTTCAAAGCGTGAAATTCCACCTTGTTTTATTTTATTAAGGTCATTTGAAAAATCAATAGTATTGTTTTTCTCAAGTGAAACTATCTCTTCATCTGTAAATAAAGAGAGATTTAATTTAACATCGAAATTATTAAGAGCTACACTCTTATCATCATGAAAATCAATTTTTATCCATTCTCTAGCAAAAAGGGAGCCTTGCATTTTCTCTTTAGTAAAAGCAAAAAAATCATTCACTTTTGTTTGTTCTTCTTCAAAACGTATTAATATATATCCTAAATATTGTTCACAGTGCGCATTAATTTTAAAATCTTTTATAGTATCTTTTATAATAGTTRTATAATAAGAATTRGTAGTATTAAATTCAAGTTTATAAAGYAGTTCCATATCTCTCCATTTRTATTTGTATWAYAAAAGTACAATAAGATTCTTTTACTTGTCATTTAAAATCAACTATTTTTYCTAAAAATTACTTTTACTTGTATATTGGTAACGCTTATTAATTTTACWAWAATTTARNAAGTATTATTTTTCTTTAATAATTCATAAAATTAATATTATTTATTTTATGAATTCGACTATACAGGCAATTTTGAAGTTATATAAAACACTAGTAATAACTGTGAAAATTARWTWATTWYKASMKTTATNKAWKARSKYKAWYWWYRKRAWATWWAMKAWWTYTAYMTGTTNMKTRTGATTTATGATAAAAATATTAATTATACTTTTTTGCTTTAGTTCACTTAGTCAAGCATCATTTATTAAGACTTTGGGATTAACAAGCAGTGACATAAAAAACATTAAAACAGACAAGAATAAGAAATATATTTTCAATAGACTTCTTTCTTTCAAACGTTTAAAATATGAGCTCAAAAAAGAAAAAAACAAAGAGATAATACTTACGCGTGTTAATAATTTTTTTAATAAAATTGAAGCCTTAGCTGATTTAAAAAATTACAGAAAAATTGATTATTGGGCTAGTAGAAAAGAGTTTTTAATAAGAGGAAAAGGCGATTGTGAAGATTATGTTATTGCAAAATACTTTACCCTCCTTGAGTTAGGATTTAAACCAAAAGACTTTTCTCTTCTTCAAGTTGAATATAAAAAACAATTGCATTTAGTTCTTACGTATAAAAACAATAAAGAAAAAATAGTTTTAGACAATATTAATAAAAAGATAGTAAATATTAATGAAAGAAACGACTTAGCTGTTTTGTATGAAATACAATCTTTAGATTTTAAAGCCTTCAAAAATAAAAAAATCACTCACTTACTTGCATTCAAATGGAACGAACTTCTGCAACGTTTGGAAAATTAATACCTTAAGAAAATAAATTTATATAGAATGTGTATTTGTTATAAGAAAAATTTAATGAGAATTAATGTTGAAGTGTAAAAAGAAAAAACAAAGAGCAAAACTCTTTGTTTTTTAAGTATTCTAAGAATGAACTAGGTTTGTTAATTCAGCAGATGAAACTTCGTGGAAATTTAAGTATTTATAAATATCCGCTCTTTTTTCATGAGTGATTTTCTTAGGTACCATATCTAAGTATTCTGCTTTAGTAGGAAGTCTTCCTAATAATGCTGCTAATGCTGCAACTTCTGCAGATCCAAGATACACTTGAGAATCTTTTCCAAGTCTGTTATCAAAGTTTCTTGTAGATGTTGAGAATACTACTGCACCTTGTTTAACATGTGCTTGATTCCCCATACATAAAGAACAACCAGGAATTTCTAATCTTGCTCCTGCTTCTCCAAAGATTGCATAATAACCTTCTTCAGTTAATTGTTGTTTATCCATTTTAGTCGGAGGTGCAATCCATAATTTAGTAGGTACAGGACCTTCACCTTTAAGAATTTCTCCTAAAGCTCTAAATAATCCAATATTTGTCATACAAGAACCAACAAAAACTTCTTCAATTCTGTCTGTAATTCTTTTTGGATCAGCTAGAATATTTGTTAAGGTATCAACATCATCTGGATCATTTGGACAACATAATAAGGGTTCAGTAATCGTACTCATATCAATAATAATAGTATCAGAATAAACTGCATCATCATCAGGAGTAAGTAAGATAGGATTATCAATCCAATCTTTCATTTTATCAGCACGTCTTTGAAGCGTTCTAGCATCATCATAACCTTCTTCAATCATTTTCTCGATTAAGGCTATATTTGAAGACAAGTACTCAATAATTGGTTCTTTATCTAATTGAATACAACAAGCTGCTGCTGATCGTTCTGCTGCTGCATCTGATAATTCAAACGCTTGTTCAACTTTTAAATCAGGAAGACCAGTAATTTCAATCATTTTTCCAGCAAATACGTTCTTTTTACCTTTTTTCTCAACCGTTAATAAACCGTCTTTGATAGCTTGGTAAGGAATAGCATTAACCATATCTCTTAAGGTGATTCCTGGTTGCATTTCACCAACAAACTTAACCAAAACAGATTCTGGCATAGTTAAAGGCATAGAACCAGTAACAGATGCAAAAGCAATAAGTCCAGATCCAGCAGGGAAACTCATTCCAATAGGGAATCTAGTATGGCTATCTCCACCAGTACCAATTGTATCAGGTAAACACAATCTGTTTAACCAAGAATGAATAACACCATCCCCTGGTCTTAACGTAACACCGCTTCTTGAAGTAATAAACTCAGGAAGTGTATGTTGTAATTTAACATCTGCTGGTTTTGGATAAGCAGCAGTATGACAAAATGATTGCATAACCATATCAGCACCAAAAGAAAGTGCTGCAAGTTCTTTAATCTCATCTCTAGTCATTGGACCAGTTGTATCTTGAGATCCTACTGTTGTACAGATAGGTTCTACATACATACCTGGTTTCACACCTTCCATACCACAAGCTTTACCAACCATTTTTTGGCCTTGAGTAAAACCTTTTCCATCATCTTCTGGTTGAGTAGGAATAATAAATAAATCACTAGCAGGAAGTTTTAATGCTTCTCTTGCTTTTGCAGTTAAACCTTTTCCAATAATTAAAGGAATTCGTCCCCCTGCTCTCATTTCATCAGGTAAAGTATTTGGTTCAATTTTAAAAGTAGAAACCACTTTTCCATCTTTAGTAATTACACCTTCACTAGGTTTAACCGTAATAACATCACCTGTTTCTAAATCATCAACTGGGGCTTGAATAGGTAAACATCCTGAATCTTCTGCCGTATTAAAGAAAATAGGAGCAATAATAGAACCAATAACAACGCCACCTGTTCTTTTATTAGGAACACCAGTAATATCTCTTCCCATATGCCATTGAACAGAGTTAATTCCAGATTTTCTTGAAGACCCTGTTCCAACTACATCACCAACATAAGCTAAAGGATAACCTTTTTCTTTAAGTTCAATCATTTTATTTAATGGATCTTCCATACGTGATTGTAACATTGACGTTGCATGTAAAGGAATATCAGCTCTTGTAAAAGCTACTGTTGCAGGTGATAAATCATCTGTATTGGTTTCACCTGGAATTTTATAAACAGTTACAGTGATTTCATCTTCTAAAGCAGGTTTATTAGTAAACCACTCAGCATCAGCCCATGATTGAATAATAGAAGCTGCCATAATATTTCCATTATCAGCTAATTCTTTTACATCATTAAAAGAATCGTATACTAAAATAGTGTTTTTTAATTGATTTGCAGCTTCTTGCGCTAATTCATCAATTTTAAGTGCATCTACTAGTGGAGTTACATTAAACCCACCCATCATTGTTCCTAAAATTTTGATTGCATCTATTTTAGAAATAACMGTACAGGATACTTGTCCTTGAACRATGTCATTTAARAAAGCAGCTTTWACATAAGCAGCRTCATCAACACCTGGATTAATGTTATTTTTAAATATCTCAACAGCATAATCAGCATCAGCAACATCACTTGCTTTTAATAATTCAACTAATTGTGCAGTTTCATCAGCAGTTAGTGCTAATGGTGGCAAAGAGCCCTCTTGAAGTCTTTCTTCTGTATGCTTTTGGTAAGCAGCGATTAAACTCATATATGTCTCCTATATTTTTATATATAAGAGTATATCATATCTTCCTTCATTGACATGTACAATTATTGTAATGACTTGTACAATTTTTTATTGTGTAAATAAAAGTTACAAATAAATCACTTATTGCTTGAGATGTTCTATTTTGAAGCATAATTGCCTTATTTAGCTTTCAGTTTCCATTCAGTTTATTAAAATTAAGTGATTATTATTAGGAGAAATAGCCTATTGTATGATTTTTGTTTTTACATGTACAATTACTGTACAAATATATTTAAAATAATAATCACTATATTTATGATTAAATGTAAGATAAATTTTATTTAATTTAAAAAGAACTTAATATAAAAATATAAAATATTATTTTTTTTATTTTTAAATTATTTATTCTATACTTAGACTACATGAAGGAGTAAGAATGAAAACTTTACCTTTTAAAACCTACCAAGAATTATTTAAGTCTTTTACTAAAAGTGAAAATAAGTATTTTTTAAATTATCTCTTTAAAGGGGAATACAAAAATATTTCAACGAGTTTATTTAAAAATAAAGTTTTAAGTCTTGCAAAAGAACTAAAAAACATTGGCATAAAAGAAGGAGATACTATTGCAATTTGTGCGGTGTCAAGCCCTTTTTGGCTTATTTTTGATTTTGCWTTGCATCAAATAGGYGCWGTATCCGTACCCATTTTTGCTAAYATTTCCATCAAAAACTTAAACTTTGAGCTTAATGATGCAAAKATWTCKTATATATTTRTTGATGATAAAARYACRATAAAAAATATMAAAAAAGACCTTGTTTTTATTACCCATACWTTTGAAGATTCCAAAAATAACTTTTAYTGTTTTGATGATYTMTTYTATTCTRATAACTTRCAKMAAGAAATACACGAAGATSATATTTATAMAACAAATGAAAATGATATTTTTTCTATCATTTATACSAGYGGAAATACRGGAACACCTAARGGAGTAGTATTAAGTAATAAAAATATTATTTCACAAATAAATGATATTGATTTYCTTATTCATYTAAAAAAGGAYGAAATTATTTTATCCTTACTTCCTTTGGCCCATATTTTTGAGMGAACCGTAATGTCTTATTATTTGAGYAAAAACGTTAGYATTTATTTTGTAGATGAAATAACAAATGTGGCAAACTTACTTAAAATAGTAAAACCCACCATGATGACGGCAGTGCCAAGATTATTGGAAAAAATATACAATAAAATCAAAACAAATATAGAATCAAAACCTTTAATAAGTAAAATCCTTGCAAGCTTGGCTTTTTCTTATGCCATGAGATATGACATCAATAAACAGGGTTTCATTTATAAACTTTTCGACAAAATAGTTTATATAAAATTCAGAGAGATATTTGGCTCACGCTTAAAAAAACTTGTTTCAGGAGGCGCACCTTTAAACAAAGAYATCTGTAAYTTTTTTGTAAATATTGGAATTAATATTTAYCAAGGTTATGGTTTAAGTGAATTTTCTCCTGTWATTTCCACAAATGCTCCYGATGCRCAAAAAGTTGGTTCKTGTGGAAAACTACTWAAAAGTGCTGAAATTAAATTTCTTGACAATGARATWYTAGTAAAAGGMCCTTCTTTAATGAGAGAGTAYCTYAATCAAAAAGAAYTAACWMAAAATACTATTGATAMTGARGGCTGGYTRCATACAGGRGATATWGGACATATGGATGAAGAAGGTTATTTRTAYGTAAGCAGCAGAAAAAAAGAAATATTTAAAAGCTCTACAGGAGAATATGTCAATGCGGTTTTTTTAGAGCAAGAACTTTCAAAAAACAAATACATTGAATTTAGCATTATTATTGCTAATAATAAAAAATATGTTTCTGCTTTACTCTTTGTTGACAAAGACAAATATCTTTTAGAAAAACAAAAGAATAAGGACTTAAGCATTGAAGCTTATTATGAAAATAGGAGTATCATAAATGAGATAGATAAACATATTAAAAAAATCAATAAAAATTTAAACTCATGGGAAYGTATWGTTAAATATACACTCATTCTAAATGATATTTCAATTGAAACRGGAGAATTAACACCTTCAATGAAAATATGCAGAAATAAAATAGAGGAATTATATGAAGACCAAATAAGCACAATGTATTAGGAGATTTTTATGAAAGAAAAAATTGTAATAATTGAYGGTTTAAGAAGCCCAATMTCAAAAGCTGGTTTTGAATTAAAAAACATTCAAGCAGATACTCTGGGTGCTATCATAACAAAAGAACTGGTTCTAAGARCAGGTATTTCTTATGATGCATTTGATGAAATAATACTTGGAAATGTTGCRCAACCAGCACATGCAGCYAATATTGCAAGAATCATTGCMATAAAAGCGGGTTTTTCRCAAAAAACACCTGCTTATACSGTTCATCGKAATTGTGCTTCTGGAATGCAAGCMATATCTTCWGCAATTGARAARATHCATAGCAATCAAGGTTCWTTGTATCTTGTRGGGGGAGTTGARTCTATGAGTAATATTCCYCTACTTTATCAAGATGCTTAYAAAGATTTTATTACGCAAATAAGCTATAGTAAAAGTTTAGCYCAAAGRTTAAAAATCTTAAGCACTTTTAAACTAAGTCACTTAAAACCTGTTATTGCTTTRCTTTTAGGATTATCTGAYCCTATTTCTGGYCAAATYATGGGYTTAACMGCTGAAAATCTTGCCAATGARTTTKSWATTTCAAGAGAAGAACAAGAYGAATATGCGCTACTCTCACACTTAAAAGCACAAGCRGCACAAGAGAAAAATATTCTTGATGATGAAATACATGCAATAATTACCAAAGAAACATCTTTTTTTAAAGACAATGGAATACGTTTYAATCAAAAYATGCAAGCYTTAGAAAAACTAAAACCCATCTTTGATAAAAATGCAGGAACAGTAACTGCTGGAAATTCATCTCAAATATCAGATGGTGCTTGTATGTTAATAYTRAGTACCCARARWAAAGCAAAAGAATTAGGSCTTAAAGTACTTGGKKKTATTAAAGRTTATACTTATGTTGGACTGGAAGCCAAAAGAATGGGATTAGGTCCTATTTATGCTACAAAAAAACTTTTTGATAAAACAGGAACTTCTTTAAAAGACATAGATATCATTGAATTAAATGAAGCTTTTTCAGCCCAAAGTTTGGCCAATATTAAAGCTTTTAACTCCAATAGTTTTTGTAAAAAGACCTTTAACTCTCCTGCTCTTGGAGAAATAAATCCGGACATTTTAAATGTCAATGGAGGAGCTATTGCTTTAGGTCATCCTGTTGGAATGAGTGGTGCGCGTATTGTATTAACTGCACTTAAACAATTAAAAAGAACAAATAAAAAAACTGCCCTTGCTACTTTATGTGTAGGTGGTGGACAAGGTGCAGCATTTTTATTGGAGGCTTATGATGAATAATATACGCTTAATTATACAAAATAGTATTGCCACGCTAGAAATTGATTGTAAAAATGAAAAAGTTAATATTCTAAGTTTACAAGTACTTAATGAATTGGATGAAAAACTTAATGAAATTATTCAAAACAAAAGTATTAAACTTTTACTTATAAAAAGTGGCAAAAAAAACACTTTTATAGCAGGCGCTGATATAAAAGAAATTCAAGCTTTTAACAATGAAGAAGAAGTACTAGGTCTTTTAGAAAAAGGTCACAGCATTTTTAATAAATTGGAAAATTTAGTCATTCCTTCTGTTGTTTATATTAATGGTGCTTGTATGGGTGGAGGATTAGAACTTGCTTTGGCTTGTACGCATAGAGTAATCAGTACACAAAGTAAACTTGCTTTTCCTGAAGTAAAACTTGGTTTTTTTCCAGGACTTGGAGGAACACAAAGAGCACCCAGAGTTATGGGATTAATTAATGCTTTGGATTTAATCTTAAGTGGGAAAAGCATTGATGCAAAAAAAGCATACCGCATTCAATTAGCAGATGCAATTTTTGATGAAGGACAAAAAGAGTTTAAATTAAAAGCGTTTATTAATGACGTGCTTAATCATAAAATTAAAAAAAGAAAAACGTTTTCTCTTCTTGAGTCTTGGCCTCTTAGAGAAATAGTTTTTAAAAAAGCGCTTAAATCCCTTGAAAGAAAAGTCAGTAAAAATTTTAAAGGCCCTTATATTGCGCTTGATATTATAAAAAAAACCTATCAAAAAGATTTTAAACAAGGTTTAGAATTAGAAGCCAAAGAATTTTCAAAACTTGCTGTTAGTAAAGAAGCAAAATACATGATAGAGCTATTTTTTATGTTTGAAAAATACAATAAAAACTTTACAAAAACAAAAGAGCCCCTTTCAAAAGTAAGTATTTTAGGCTGTGGGGTAATGGGACAAGGAATTATCTGGCTTTTCTCAAAATATCTTAAAGAAGTAAGAATTAAAGATATTTCTTTGGATTATATACAAGGCGCTTTAAAAAAAATAGCCAAACTTTATGATTTCGCATTAAAAAACAGATCTCTTAGTAAAACACAAGTAGATTTTAATATGAATAAAATTTCTTATACAAAAGATTTTAAAGGAATGCAAGATATAGAGTTTGCGATTGAAGTGATTTTTGAAAATGAAAAAGTTAAAAAACAAGCCTATAAAGAATTAGAAGAAGTATTAAACCCTGATGCAATAATTGCAAGTAATACTTCTTCTATCTCAATTGAGACCTTAAGTCAAAATATAAAAAACAAAAAGAACTTTTTAGGTGTTCATTTTTTTAATCCTGCAAACTTAATGCCTTTGGTTGAAGTAATACCAAGCTCACATACTTCTAAAAAAACAATAAATAGAGTTTTGGAGTTATTGGTTTCTTGTGGAAAAACACCCATTGTGGTAGGAGATTGTGCAGGTTTTGTAGTCAATAGAATTTTACTTCCTTATCTTAATGAAGCTGCTTTTATTTTAAAAGACAGTTCTAGTATTACGCAAATCGATAAAGTTTTAAAAGATTTTGGAATGCCTATGGGACCTTTTATTTTAGCAGATACAGTTGGTATTGATGTGGGATATGAAGTAAGTAAGATTTTAAATAAAGCTTACGGAAAAAGAATGCCAATAAGTGATATTTTAATAAAACTGCATGAATTAAAACTCTTTGGAAGAAAAACACAAGAAGGTTTTTATACCTATGAAGGTAAAAAAATACTAGAAAACCAAAGCATAGAAAGCATGATTAATGAAAACAGAAAAGACATTACAAATGATGAAATACTAGATAGATGTTTGTTAATTATGATTAATGAAGCAGCACGATGTTTAGAAGAAAATATCGTGCAAGATGCTAATACTATTAATTTTGCAATGATTACTGGAACAGGTTTTCCACCTTATAAAGGAGGACTTTTATCTTATGCCAATGATTTGGGTTTAGAATACATAGTTAAAACCTTAAAAAAACTTCAAGAAGAACAAGGCATACGTTTTAAACCTTGTAAATTATTATTGGCTTTAGAAAAAAACAATCAGAACTTTAATACAGGAGATACATTATGGAAAGTTTAATTTTTATATTCATTTTATTATTATTGGCATATTTTTCTTACCCCTTATATTTATGGTGTACTGTAATTGTGATATATGCATATGTCTCAGATGTAAGTTTGAGTTTAATAATGGTTTTTATTTTCTTTTCTTTGTTTTTTATTATTAAAGATTTACGTCTTTCTTTGATTTCTAAAAACTTAGTTCTCTTAATAAAAAGAAAAGCTTTATTGCCCAAAATATCTGATACTGAAAAAGCAGCCCTAGAAGCTGGTACAAATTGGGTGGAAAGCAATTTTTTTAAAGCTCAAGTTGATTACGAAAGCATTAAAAATCAAAAAATAACGCTCTTAAGTAAAGAAGAAGAAGATTTTTTAAACAATGAAGTTACTAATTTATGTGAAATGAGTTCAGACTGGGAGATTTTTCAAAACAGAGATTTAAGCCCAGAAATTTGGAAATATATAAAAGAGAATAAATTCTTTGGTATGATTATTCCAAAAGAGTATGGAGGCCTTGGTTTTTCKGCAACTGCSCATTCTCAYATAATTGAAAAACTYGTTTCKCGCTCACAAGTACTAGCAATTACKATTATGGTTCCMAATTCACTWGGACCTGCTGAACTAATATTAAAACACGGTACACAAAAACAAAAAGACAARTACTTAAATAAMTTAGCYTTGGGAAKWGAAGTACCTTGTTTTGCYYTAACAGAACCYAATGCAGGRAGYGATGCYACYTCTATTACTTCAAGTGGTATCTTGTTTAAAGATGAAAACAATACTATAAAAATCAAAYTAAATTTTACYAAACGTTATATWACTTTAGCAAATATAGCTACKTTRATTGGTTTGGCTTTTGTATTAAARGATCCWGATCATTTATTAGGAGAARAAGAAGATTTAGGTATTACTTTTGGATTAATTAATGCYAAWACAAAAGGAGTTGATAAYTCAARACGKCATGATCCTTTAAATATTCCTTTYGTMAATTCTCCTTTAGATGGRAAAGATGTCATTATTGATCTAGSAGACATTATAGGTGARAMAGAAGGAATAGGACAAGGWTGGAAAATGCTTGTTGAGTCTTTATCWATTGGACGYGGTATTTCTTTGCCTTCMGTCTCTCTTGGTGGTTCTAAACTTGCATTAAGTGTAAGTACTTATTATACGTCCTTAAGAGAACAGTTTGGTTTAAGTCTTAGTCATTTTGAAGCAATAGAAGAAAAAATTGCTAAAATTGCTTCTTATACCTATATGTTAAATGCGGCTAGAAACTATACGCTGGATGCTATTGATGCAGGTGAAAAACCAGGAGTAGTTAACTCCATCATGAAATACCATGCAACAGAAAAATTTAGAGAAATAATAAATGATTCTATGGATATTTTAGGAGGAAGTGCGATTATGAGGGGACCTAATAATCTTTTAGCCCATGCTTATTTTGCTCTTCCAATTTCTATTACTGTTGAGGGTGCTAATATTTTAACAAGAAAYCTTATGCAATTYGGKCAAGGTYTAATAAAATCACATCCCTTTATTACCAAAGAAATACAAGCCATTGAAGAAGAAAATATTGAAGCTTTTGATAAGGCTTTTTTCTCTCATATTTCATTGGTTTCTCATGCTTTTGCTAAAACTGTTTTTTGTTTTTTAAGCAGAGCTCGTTTCGTAAGAACAAAAGGTGAATTTAAAAACTACAAAAGAAAACTTCTTTGGGCTTCTGCTCAATTTACCTTATTAACCAATATTGTATTAATAATTGTAGGGCCTGCATTGAAAAAAAGAGAAAACTTATCCGGACGTTTTGGGGATATACTTTCTTATTGTTATTTAATAACAGCAACBTTGCGAGARTTTGATAACAATCCTAAAGAAGAAAATAAAGCYTTGGTTGATTATTTTTGTTTGTATGCTTTTAATGAAATTCAAAAAGCCTTTGAAGATATAATCAGTAATATAGGTATTTTAAAGATATTCTTGCCTCTTTTGCGATTAAATCCCATTGCGTTAAAAGCAAAAGATTCTTTAAACAATACCATAGTAACAAACCTTAAAAAAGAAGAACATTTAAATGCTTTATGTAAAAATATTTTTATAAGTAAAGAYAAAAAAGACCGYYTACATCTTATGMAAGAAGCTTTTATTTTAAATAAAAAATACGATAAACACTTTAAAGAAATTAAAAAATCTGTAAAAGAAGGGAAATTAAAAAAGGATACAATGAACAATATCTTAGAAGAAGCGCATCAAAAAGAAATGATTAATGCTTCAAGTTTGAGAGCAATGAAAAGAGCTTATAAAATGAAACAAGAAGTTATTTCGGTGGATTCTTTTAAAGTAAAAGAGTACAAGGCTAATAAATGAAAAAAAATGATTTGTTATTAGATTCTACGGGATATGTTTTAAATTTATTAGAAAAAATATTGGATGCCAATATTGAAATAAAAGGAATAAACAATATTCCTAAAGATCATCCCAGAATCTTTGTTGCTAATCATTTTACACGTACAGAAGCTATTTTAGTTCCTTTTGCYATGTACAATTTAAACAATAAAAAAGTAAGCGTTATTGCAGATGATTCCTTATTTCATTCTGCTTTTGGAAATTTACTCAAAAATATAGGGGCACTTAAAAAAACAGATCCTTCTAGAAACAACATAATGCTTGGGAATCTTTTAAGTGGTAAACAAGATTGTATGATTTTTCCAGAAGGTTTAATGGTAAAAGCTAAAGATATCAGAAAAGAAGGCAGTCATTATTGTGTTAATGTGGATGGCGCTTGCAAAAGAGTGTATACAGGCGCTTCCTTTTTTGCTTTGTATTCTCAATTATTAAGAGAAAAATATTTAAAAAACGATATTAAAAACCAAAAAAAGTTCCAAAGAAAGTATTTTTTAAAAGAACTCTCTTCCATTAGCCAAAAAGAAACAATGATTGTTCCCATTAATATTTCTTATTCAAAAATAAGAACAGGAGAGAACTTTTTGATGAGAATGATGGACAATATTTTGCCAGAAGTAAACGCTTCGCTTAAAGAAGAAATTGAAATAGAAAGCAATATTATTTTAAACTCATGTATGACAATACAGATTTTAAAACCTATTTCTTCTAAAGAAATTTTATTTAATGCTTATGACAAAGAAAAAAATCATAACAAAATYATAAACACCTACCGTTAYGATTTAACASAACARTTTATGACKCAAGTKTATGAAAAYTTATGTATTTCTTTTGAYCATATTTTYATWYTAAGCCTCTTTTTATATGCAAAAAAAGAAATYCATATTAAYCATTTTAARCGTTTRTTGTATTTARTTATCAWGGAKATAMAAMACTCCAAACTTTCTTWTCAYAAAATACTTACGAATAGRTCYTTAGATTTAATCGCTTATGAAGAACATGAGCATTATGAAGATGCTCTAAAACAGTGTTTAAAAGATRAAATAATTACTATYGATCAAGATATYATTTCAATTAATAAAGCAAATCTTTTAAATACTTTTACTCACGATAGYATTCGTTTAAAAAATATYATGCATGTTGTGCTTAATGAGATTCTAATAATTAAARAAGCCAATGATATTGTAAAAAARTATGCSAGTAAAAATTTTGATGAAATAAAYRAAATTTTATACAMACTCTTACKTWYAGAAGAAAAARATGAATACGAAGAAGATTATAATTTTTACTCAMAACATGAAGGAATAAAAGATAAAAAAATYGGACAGCCTTTTTTATTAGAARCMAGTTCCCAAACCTGTGTTATTGCTGTMCATGGTTTTTCCTCTGCCCCTAAAGAAGTAGARAAACTCTCTATTTATTTGTATAAAAAAGGYTTAAGYGTTTATGCTCCAMGATTAAAAGGACATGGAACAATGCCTCAGGATTTAAAAAATATTKCYTGGATACAATGGTATGATTCKGTAAGTAAAGCAATAATAATKGCAACMYTAAAATATAAAAAAGTATTTGTTTTGGGCTTTTCTACAGGAGGTTTATTATCCATTTTATCAACCAAAAAAAACTATAAAGAATTTGCAGGTTTAATTTGCATTAATGCTGCTTTAAATTTAAATGATATTAGAATCAAAGCCTTAATCCCAGCTGTCTCTTTTTGGAATGATTTATTAAATTCTTTTAATGCACATACTTATACACTGGAGTATCTAAACAATAAAGCACAAAATCCACATATAAACTACGACAAATACTATATTAGTTCCATTACTCAATTAAGTTATTTAATGAAAGAAACAAAAATGTTTTTAAAAAACTGTAAAACACCTATCTTTGTTATCCAATCAAAAAATGACCCAGTAGTTAATCCAAGCTCTGCTTATGAAATTTACAATGCAGTAGAAAGTAATGATAAAAAACTGCTAATTATTGATTCTTATTTGCATGTAATAATTACCCATGATAATGAAACTCTTTTTGAAGAAATCAAAGATTTTATTCTAAAATAAATACAATAACAATAATATAGAATAACTCTGTATAATCTAACAAATAAMACTTRTGRTAGTAGYACTTAAAATAAGMTTACATCKCATAAATTATAAAATACATAAAGAGTATTTATCTTAAATATWAAANTATACSTAAAAATAAATAACACTTTATGAAWAAAATYATWTTATTTRGWAAAGGGAGTTTTTCCTAAATATTGTGCATAWRCRATTTCAGCATCAATTTCTAGTAGTCTGTTATATTTAGCAATYCTATCRSWTCTTGARGTTGAACCTGTTTTGATTTGTCCACAATTTAAWGCYACTGCAAAATCAGCAATAAAAGTATCTTCGCTCTCACCTGAACGATGAGACATTACACAATTRTAATTGTTTCTTTGWGCCAGTCTTACAGTTAACATAGTTTCAGATACGCTTCCTATTTGATTGGGTTTAATTAAAATAGAGTTGGCAATTTTTTTAGTAATACCTTCATTTAAAATAGCAGCATTAGTAACAAATA
>NVWN01000027.1 GCA_002733685.1 Arcobacter sp.
AGTAGATGGAACGATAGATAATGGAAATACTATTGGTTTAAAAGGAAGTTATACTAACAGTGATGGAAAAGAAGAAGAAATTTCTGATGTTTGGTTTTCTTATGAAGAAAATATACAGAATGAAAATATTGATTTATCGAACACTCCTAAAATTGATTTACATAATAATAAAAAAGATGTACTTTCCTTGAATTTTGAATCATTACTTGACATGAAAGACGAGAATAATGAATTGCTTATTTTAGGTGATAAGTATGATAATGTTCTTCTTCCTGGAGGAATAAAATCTGGAAATAATACAGAAGGTATCTGGGAGAATACAGGAATAAGAAATGATGAAGAAGGACGCTCTTATAATATTTATCAAAGTAGTAAGGAAGACTCTTTTATTACCTTACTTATAGAATCACAGATAGATATAAACAATATATAAAATAATCAAAATATATACTTAATTATTAATAGAAACTTTATAGAGACTTTTTTGCAGTATTATTAGAATAGAAAAGTAAGGAGTTCCTTATGTTAAAATTAATAATATCAAATGAAAAAGCGTATGACGAAGTTATCCCTTCAATAAGTTTTGATTACAATCTTATATCTCAAATGAATACATTAGTCTTACAAGATACTAATAAAACAATTTTTATAAATACTGTTCTTGATTCAACAATTATTTTATCCAGTGTTATTAAACTTATAGTAGAACTTGATGTTAAAACAGTAGATGAATTACAGAATTATTTTTTAGAAGTTATTAATAATAAGAGTTTAGATATTCCTATTTTGAAAGAACTACAAGAATCAATTAATAACAATGATTTTGATTTTGAAGTTCTTAATTCGCTTGAAACGGCATCAGGAATTGATGATAATAAAGATTCTTCAAGTTTTATATATGAGAATACACAAGAAAAAGAAAATGAATACTTATTACATGAAAGAGAGCAATTACAAGATAACGAACGCAAGGAAGATAAAAGAGTTGATTCTTCAAGCACGGTTCTTCAGTCTTCTGTAGATATAAGTGCAGATTCCGATAATAATTTTGATATTAACATATTATTTTCTGATCACTTGGCAAATAAAGTAGAAGCAAGTGATATTTCTGTATTTTTAAATGGTATTGATTCAGATGCTATTAGTGTTAAAGTAGAATTTACAGATGGAATTACTACTGTAAGGACAGCAGCAATTTTAACTTCAGGAACGTGGATAGTAAATGATACAAATATATTAACTTTGCTTGATGGCAGTATTACTGTGAAAGCTACAGTAATTGATCAGTCTAACAATGTTAAAACAGTTACAAAAACACTTATCTTAGATACAACAGCAGTTGATGAGAATACAATTTCAATTACTGATATTATTGATACTAATGGAGATTTTTCAAATATTATTATGCAAGGAATTGGTGCAGAAGTAGGAAATACTATTACTTTATATGACGAAGACAATAATATTGTAGGTACTGCGATTGTGCAAGTAGGAGGTATATGGAGCATTGATATAAGTAATTTACCAAATACTTCAATTAATGACAACGAATTCTTCAAACTTACAGAAACAGATATTGCAGGAAATGTAAGTTTACAAACGCAGACCTTCCATCACAATCATTATTCTTGGGCCAATGCACAAACAGATCCTTTTGATGACTTTGATTTAGCGGGTAGTGGTAATGATACTTTACACGTAAATGATGATGATTTAAATGATTATCTTTTAGTAGATGGGGGAAATGGAAATGACAGGCTGATTTTCTCTGGAAATAAAGAAGATTATACTATTACACATAATGCAAATGGTACAGTAAGTATAATTGAGCATGTATCAACTGATAGTAATGGGGATGGAATTGGGGATGAAACAATTGCTCGAAATATAGAAAAACTGCAATTCGCAAATGGTAGCATATATACTAATACTCTGGTTTCTCCTATTGTTTTTGATTTAAATAATGATGGTAAAATTGGAGTTACGGGAGAAACATCTTCTAAAGAAAAAGACTTAAATTCTTCACTTGGAAAAACAGTTGCTTTTGATATTGATGGAGATGGAAGAAAAGATATTATTGAGTGGATAAATGGAAGTGGTGATGGAATTTTAATAAACAATAAAGATGGCAATGCAAAGAACGATATGGATGGAAATAGGTTATTTGGAGATGAAGGTGGTAAGTATCAAAATGGATATGAGAAACTTTCTTTGTTGGATATAAATAATGATGGAAAACTTACAGGCGATGAACTGGATGGTTTAAACTTATGGATTGATGATGGTGATGCCAAAGTAGAAGAAGGAGAATTAAAGACTTTAAATGAATTAGGTATTACATCAATTGATACAAAAATGAAGGAAGTTTTAGATGAAGTTGGAAAAATACATATACAAAGTACAGTTAAGAAAGACGATGGCAGTGATATAATGAGTGAAGATATTTGGTTTTCAAAAGATTCAAATGAAAGTATTGATTTATCTACACTTTCTTTAGATAATACTTTTGTTGATTTAAATGAATATGATAAAAATATTTTAAGTATAAGTGCGGATGAAATACTTGATATTAAAAATGACAATGATGAATTATTTATTTTTGGAGATAAAGAAGATAAAATTGTTTTAGAAGGTGGAATCAAAAGTCTAAATAATGACAAAGCAAAATGGGAAAATATAGGAGAAGAAGAAGTAGATGGAACACTATACAATACGTTTACAAGTAGAAGTGATGAAAATATTGTAAAAGTATTAATAGAAACAGATATTTTAATTTACGAGGAATAAAAAGTTTCTTTAATAATTTAATAATTTATTGGCTAAACTTTTATTATGAGACAAACAAAATTAGATGAATTTTTATTATTAGAACAAGAAAAGTCTGTACTTGAGCTTCAAAATGAAGAGCTTGAAAGAAGAGTTCAAGAAGAGGTTGAAAAAAGTAGGGCAAAAGATCAGCTTATGTTTCACCAAAATAAATTGGCTTCAATGGGTGAGATGATCCAGAATATTGCGCATCAATGGAGACAACCTTTAATGGAAATCTCTTCTTTATTTATTCCTCTTGAAGCATCTTTAGAAATGGATATAAAAATATCAAAAGAAGATTTAATAGAAAGAATAAAAAAACTTCATGAAATAACACATTATATGTCGCATACTATTGATGATTTCAAAAATTATTTTGCAAAAGAAAAAAACAAAGTTGATTTTCGAATATCTGAACAAATTAATACGGCGGTAACTATCATTGGTTCAAGTTTAAAGCAGCATAAAATAGATTTAGATATTATTATTAAAAGCAATCCTTTAGTTCATGGTTATAAAAATGAATATGCTCAAGTTTTAATCAATATATTAACAAATGCAAACGATATTCTTATTCAAAGGAAAATAAAAAATCCAAAAATTATTATAAAAATTGAAGAAAAGTATGATTATTTACTTGTAAGCGTAATGGATAATGCAGGAGGTGTTAAAAGTAAACCCTTAAGCAAAGTTTTTGAGCCCTTTTATACGAAAGAAAAACCAAATGGTTCAGGTTTGGGATTATTTATGTCTCATCTTATTGTTTCTAATAATTTAAATGGTGAATTAGATGTAAAAAATGGTTCAAAAGGCGCAATTTTTACAATATCTATTCCAATAAATAATATATAAATTGTTCTTTTATYCCAAAAATAGTTAATTAARTATTAAAATTATGAAGTTATAAAATAATMYATATAATTATTTTATAACTTCACAAAAGCGACTCTATCGAATACTTMCAAGTAAACATAAAATAATAATAAATWGATAAAAATTATTTATYYCARWYAGAGACTTTTTAGAGACTTTATATCGATATAATTAAAGTACTAAAAATACATTATTTGGAGTCTCTTGTGYTAAATTTATTTATWAAAGAACCAGACGGAAAYTATKCATCAATAAAAGTTGATTCAAACATGAATCTTRATATCAAAGATGGTCARCAATTATATTTTGATAGTTATTATGAAAGTTTTACYRTTAGCCTTATTGATGGYGATAAATCTATTAAAATAGTTTTTGAATTAGCAGGTGAGCAAGTTACTTTAGTTCTTAAYAATATGGCAARTTTAATTAAWCAAAGTGGTGARAAAGAYKCAGRGAAAACAGTACTTWCTGTTATTACTGATGTAGAAGGAATACTAGATTTACAAGAGACAGTATTTAATACAAATTTTTCAGGTGAYGATGTTATTRCTGCACTTAAAGAAAAATTAKWAGCAAGTGCGGGTGAAAAAGCTCAYGGAGTAGTAATAGATGGTTTTGGTTCACTRTTTTCTGCTTTAGAAGCTTCAGCYKCWGGTGAAAATGTAGCWACTATYCAATCTCTTARCCTTTTAKYAGAAGAAAATCTTGTATTAGATGAAGAAGATAAYAATRMTAGAAGTAGYGTAAATGATGATGNNNACGATGATNNNTCTTCAAATTCAAGAACACGTAGAGATGATRGTTCTTCAGAWGATRSTTCAATATCYCYYTTAWCCTTAAGTRCMAAAASYWCTGAMSTARKKGATTYWAGCACTAGTAATAGTATTGATATTAAAGATGATACAAAAGAYAATATTRTTTCTTTTTCTGAAWGAACAAGTACAGATATCTCTGGTTCGGTTGAAGCTGGTTCAACAATTGATTCTATAAAAATCTCAGATGGAACAAATACAATTACAATAGCTTCTTCTTCAATTACATTAAATTCAGACGGAACATATAGTGTAAATAACATAGATTTAAGTGCTTTAAGTGATGGAACACTAACAAGTACAATTGTAAGTACAGATGCAACAGGAAATACAGCTACATCTTCTGATACGATTGTTAAAGATGTAGTAGTATCTTCTCCTACTTTAAGTTTAGATGAATCAAAAGATGATGACTCAATTGTAAATCAAACGAATGACTTAACACCAAAAATGCTGGTTACAACAGATAGTGACTTATTCAAAATTGAAATAAGTAGTTCTGCAGGAGTTGTGGCAGTTGCAAGCAGAACGAGTTTAAGTTCAAGTTGGAATTTTACGGGGACAGGTTTATCTCTTGATTCAAGTGGAAAGTTCTTTTATGAAGCCCCAACACAAAAAGAAGAAAATGTTACTTTTACTTCAAAAGTAACAGATCATGCAGGAAATACAAATACAGATAGTATTACTTTTAAAGTTGAAATAGCAACAGTTCCTTCCATTACTATTAATAGTATTGCTACAGATAATATACTTGAATATAATGAAATCATTAATGCAAGTGGTGACGTCATTACGCAAGATTTAACAGGTGGAGTCTCAACTGATAATTTTGGTCCTGGAGATACTGTTAAAGCTACGATTAATAATATAGAATATACAGGTACAGTGGATCTTAATGGTACTACATGGACAATTGATAATGTAAGTCAATCTGATTTAGCCTTTGATCCTAATTTTACTGTTGAAGTAGTATCTACAGATTCAGATGGACTGTCCGTTAAAGCAAATAATACATCAACACATACTATAGATATTAGTGAACTTCTTATAAATTTTGATGGTGATGTGGATAACAAAACAACAGATACTACTCCTGATATAAATGGCTTAACTGAAAATGATGCACTAAGTGTAAAAATTTTTACTGTAGTCGGAGGAGTGTATACAGAAGTAGGAAGTGATACGGTAAGTGCTGGTAAGTTTGATGCAACACTTACTACTTTAGCTCCTGGAGGACATACCTTAGTTGTTAAGTCTTACGATTTAAACAATGATGAAATTTCAGAAAAAACAATTGACGTAAGTATTCAAGGTGTTGCAACTGGAGGCGGTGGTCCAGGAGTTATTTTACCTAGTTTGGGTACTCCTATTATTCTAGATTTAGATGGTGATGGAGTTGAAACAATTTCAAAAGCCAATGGAACTCTCTTTGATATTGATGCTGATGGAGATTTAGATACAACTGGTTGGGTTGGAGCTGATGATGCATTATTAGTACGAGATATTAATAATGATGGCGTAATTTCAAATGCCAGTGAGTTATTTGGTGAAGAAATGATTAAAAAAGATGGAACAAAAGCAAGTGATGGTTACGATGCTCTAAGAGAATATGATTCAAATGCAGATGGTGTAATTAATGCAGATGATGAAAATTTTGATCAACTGAAAATTTGGCAAGATGCAAATGAAGATGGAATTACAGATGCAGGAGAACTTAAAACATTAAGTGAAGCAGGAATTGTTGAAATAAATACTTCAACTATTGCTTCGACTGAAACTCAATTTGGTAATGAATTACGATTAAAATCTGACTATACCAACGCAGCAGGTGAAGTTAAAGATGCTGCTGATGTTTATTTTTCATACGATGAAAATACAGGAACCGCTCCTTTAAGTGAAGATACTCAAACTACTTATTTTGTAATTAATTTACCTACTTTCAATATAGAAACTACGCTTACATTTGATTTTAAAGGTGAAGGAAATAATACTCCAGAAATAAATTATATGGAATACAGTGATGATTTTTCAATGCCTATATCTTATTACGCTTTTGATGCAAATGGTCAATTTATTTCACAAGGAATTTTAGAAGATTTTGAAGCACTTGTTCCTGCTGGAACAGCAAGTTTGTATCTACAATTTGATATTCAAGATGATGACAAGATTGAAGAGACAGAGAGAATAGAATTTACTGTTTCAGGAGATTATATTGCTGATATTACACTTTCTACTGATGTAGCTGATAATGATGCCGTTATTAATGATCTTCCAGATATGAGTGTTGGTTATGAATATATTATGGAAGATAATGAAAACGGTGTGATTACTTTTACTGTTAGTATAGATAAGTCTTCAGATCAAGATATCACTTTTTCTTATAATACAAAAAATGAAGGTGCTGTAGGTGGAGAAGATTACGATTCTGTCACTGGAACTATAACAATTCCTGCTGGACAAACCAGTGTTGATATTGTAGTTCCAATCACAAATGATATGAGTGCGGAAGATTTAGAATATTTCTACATGAATATTGAGAAGCCTGCAGGAGAAACAAATTATAATATTGTGGATCCTCAGTCTTCAGCAAAAATATTTTCAGATGATATAGAGCCAAGAAGTTTAAATATTGACTCTTCTATTCTGACAGATGCTACACGTGAAATCTTCTTCGATGTTAAATTAGATGAAGCTTATACTTCAGATGCTGTTATAGAGTTTAATTTCGATACAAATATTTCTGGTTTATTAGATAATAATGGTCATGCCCTTGATGTAGATAGTGTAGGAAAATCTAATATATTTTCATACAGTACGGATAATGGAGCAACGTGGCAACAAATGAGATTTGATGCTGATTATTTTGATGGCGTTGAAAATTTTATTTGGATACCTAAAGATGTTGATAGTTTTATTGTTAGAGTAGATGTTTCAGATATTGATTTATCAAGTATTGAAGATCCTAGTATAAGCATTGATTTATTTAGTGATACTGCAATTGTTGATAATAGAGTTGGGCATGAAGAAGATGATAATAATACTGTTGTTCATGTAAGTGAAACATCAGATACTAACGTACTTACGGGACAAGAAAGTAATTTCTATCAAGATGTCTATTTAGATGAAGATACAGATATTACAGATAATCCTTTAGAGAATGGTAATATTCTAGCTTCTATTGAAAATTTAACAAATTACTCAAGAAGTCTTGATATTATCGATTTTAAAAATTTCGGTTTTCCAATTAGTGATGATCTTACACCTGAACAATTACAGATAATTAATGATGCCATCCTTACAGTTGGAACAGATGGTGATAATAATAGACTTAATATTCCAAGCCTTGAGGCACTAAGTACAATTATTTCATCTGCCATTCCACCAGAAGGAAGTATTATTGTCGATAATATAACTGATGATGATATTATCAATGCTGCAGAAGCAGAAGATACTATAAATATTTCAGGAACAGTAAGTGGACGAGATATTCAAGTAGGAGATGAAATAACTCTTGTTATTAATACTACTACTTACACAACAACAGTTTTAGCGAATATGACATGGAATGTTAATGTAGAAGGTAGTGATTTAAAAGTAGATACAGACTTTGATATCAGTGTTTCAAGTAAAACTATTGCAGGAACAGATGCTGATTTTAGTGTAAATTCAACGCATGATGTAGATGATGGCTTAACTGTAACAGTTGATTCTCAATTAGCTTCAATTACTGAAGGGACAGCAACAACTTCTACAATAGTGGGAGATGCGGAATCTACAAACCCAGATAATTCAAMAATCACATTTAGTATAGATGACACAACAAACTATGCAATCGATCCAACATCAGGTGTTATTACATTAACAACTGCTGGTGCAAAAATCGTAAATGATGGTGGAGATTTACCAGATTATCAAGTAAGTGCAGCATCAAGTACAGGTGATACAGGTTCAATAATCATTGACCCAGTAGATACAGATGTTTTACCAGAAATTACTATCAATGATACAATATTAACAAATGACAGTACTCCAACATTTAGTGGAACATCTCAAAATACAGATGGCAACTTTATGTTAAATGTAAATGGAAAAGATTATGCAGTTACACCAGCAGCAAATGGAACATGGAGCTTTACTATTCCAGCTGCAGATGCGTTAGAGGATGGAGATTATACAGCTACTATTTCAGGAAGTGATGCACAAGGAAACAATGCAAGTGCAAATGATGCTCTTACAGTAGATGCAGATGCACCTGATATTAATAAATTAAAAATAACAGATATTGTTGATACAAATGGAAATCATTCTGAAATTATAATGAGTGGTACAGCAGATGAAGCTGGGAATACAATTAAACTTTATGATGAAGATGATAATTATTTAGGTTCAACAACTGTATTAGAAAATGGAACATGGAGTTTTGATATTACTAATTTAGAAAATACTCCTCGAAATGATAATGAATTCTTTAAAGTAACGGAAACTGATGGTGCGGGTAATGTTACAGCTGAAACACCAGCTGTTCACTTTAATGCCTTTACTTGGAATAATGCGCAAAGTGATGATTTTGATGATTATGCATTAGCAGGTAGTGGTGATGATACTTTTACTGTTAATGACAATGATGTTTCAAATAGAATTGTATTTGATGGTGGAGATGGAACTGATACTGTTATATTGAATGGGAATAGAGATGATTTTGATATTTCTGTAAATGATAATGGGGATATTGTGATTGTTGACAATACAAATACTACTGGGGATACAGTAATTGTTAGAAATACAGAAGTTTTCAAATTTGATGATGGTGTGTTTAATGATGAAACTGTACTTACTGGGAACTTACCTGAAATTACAATAAATGACATTGGATTAACTAACGATGATACGCCAACATTTAGTGGTACATCTCAAAATACAGATGGAGATTTTGTATTAAGTGTAAATGGAAAAGATTATAATGTTACACCTGAATCAAATGGAACGTGGGTGTTTATTATTCCAGCAGCAGATGCTTTAGCTGATGGAAATTATACAGCTACAATCAATGGAAGTGATGGACAAGGAAATCAAACATCTGCTAGTGATAGTTTGAGTATAGATGCAACTGCACCTGATATAAATGATTTAAAAATTACTGATATTGTTGATAATGAGGGTGATTATTCAAGTGTTACTATGAAAGGTACGGGAGCTGAAGTTGGAAATACTATTACACTTTATGATGAAGATGGAAATTCAGTAGGTAATSSAGAAGTTCAAGAAAATGGGACTTGGAATATTTCAATTGAAAATCAAAGTGGAACACCTGTTAATGATAATGAATTTTATTCTGTGACAGAAACAGACAGTGYTGGRAATACWACAGCRCAAACAAATAGCACACATTATTGGCATGGGTCTTCGTCTAATATTAATACTGAATCAAGTGATGATTATGTAATGACTGGATCTGGAAATGATAGAATTAATACAGATGATATATTATCTGGAACGAATGAAAATGGATATGTAACGAGTGATAATGATGATACAAATGATTCCTTAGTAATAGATGCGGGAGATGGAACAGATACTGTTTCTTTTGGAAAAGATATTGGAGAATACACGATTACTACTGATTCAACTGGAAATGTAATTGTCACAGAATCGATTCAAAGTGATAGTAATGATGATGGTAAAGGCGATGTTACAGAGCTGCGAAATGTAGAAACAATTGAATTTAAAGATGGTACTTATGATGTAGCAAGTGCTGTCTTTACTTCATACAATGTAGCTCCTGATGCAGTAGATGATAATACAATACAAGAGAGTGTTTTCTTAGGAACAAAAGAAGAAGACGGAAGCATCTCTCAGTGGGGAGCACAAAATACAGATGGTTCTTTAACCTACTCAACAGAAAATGGAAATGAAATCACAATAAGTGCAACAAGAGATGGATCAAATACATCTATTGGATTTATGGATGATGATTTAGATAATCAAAAAGGCGTTGGTATAGGTGCTGTAGGCGGAAATGATGCTCAGTTAGAACAAAATGAAACAGTAACAATAGATTTTGGTGGAACTATTTTGGCAGGTGCAGAAATTGGATTAGCTGGACTTGGGGGCCATTTTGTTAGTACTCATAGTGCAGATGCAAAAGCAACATGGGAAGCATATGATAATAATGGAAATGTAGTAGCAAGTGGAGAATTACAACAAGATGATGATGCTTCTGTAATGACTAACTCTTTTACTGTAGGGGTAGCTTTTTCAAGTATTGAATTTTCTTTAAATGCAAATATAAATTCAAACTTTACTATTCAATACGTAGAAGCTACTTATGTATCATCTGATATTACAACACAAGAAGATACGTCTCTTATTATTCAAGCCTCAGATTTATTGGCAAATGATACAGATGCCAATGGTGATACAATAACAATTACAAATGTGACMGCTRGTACWAAYACACATGGTACAGTTAGTTTAGATGATAATGGAAATGTTATTTTTACCCCTGAAGAAAATTATTCAGGGSTKGCTAGTTTTACRTATACCATTAGTGATGGRAATGGAAAAAGTGATACAGCAACGGTTACAGTACAAGTAAACAGTGTKAATGATGCACCTGTTATTGATGCTTTATCTACCCAGATAGTAGCAGAGGACGGAACCTTAGTTGGTCAAATTACTGCAAGTGATGCAGAAGGGGATACTTTAAGTTTTGTAATTAAAGCTGGTGCGGATATACCAAATGGATTGATTGTAAATACAGATGGAACATATACCTTTGATGCAGGTTCATATGATTCTTTGAATGAAGGACAGTATGCAAATATATTAGTGCCAATCGTTGTTAGTGATGGAAATGGTGGAATAAGTGAAACAACATTAAATATTAATGTTACAGGACTTAATAATGACCTTACTTACGTAAGTGAAAGTGCAGGTTATTCAAACGTTGTTGGATATTACGAAGTAGATGTAAATGGAAATCCTATTAGCCCAGCAACAATAGTAATCGTCAATCAAAATGGAATGGATTCAGGGACACATTTATCCGATATGAATATAAACCCAGATACAACTTATGGGTTCTTCATTATTGCTAATGGATCAAGTTTAATTAATGCATCAAGTGAAATTACATTTGATTTAAGTTCACAAACGCCTGTTTTATTAATAAATGGTTCTGTTAGTACGCAACCTGTTTACCATGATAATCCAGTATTTAACAACGATGGAAAAGATCATTTTCTTATTGAAAGTGATGGAAATGGTGGAAGTACGATAAAAATAGAGGATTTGGAAAACTTAGGCGATACTGATTTTAATGATGTTGTCTTAAAAACAAACTTTGAACTTACTGATATACTTGCAAATAATGTAAAAGAGAGCCAAACTAAGACATATGATATATCAGTCGTTTTAGGCGATGAAGGTTCTGGAAATATTAAGGGAGACAATCCTAGTGATACTTTTAGTAAAGAATTTGATTTTGGAAAATCTTATGCAAATGAAACAGTTTTAATTACTTTAGATACGCATGTAAGTGGGACATGGAATAAAGGAAAACATGTAACGGATGACACGTTTAGCGTTAAAATTAGTGGAAATACATCAGAAAATGAAGTATACAAATATGGCAGTCATAAAAACAAAGAGATAAATGAAGATAATATCTATACTTATGAAGTACAGTTAGATGAAGATGGAAAAGTAAAAATCGATTTAGATGTAGCTTCGACTGAACAAAGTGAGCTTATCACAATTAACTCAATTACCGTGAAAACAATACTAGATAGTAGCTATAAAACACCTATTATTCTTGATTTAGACAATGATGGTATTGAAACAATATCTTTAGCAAATGGTGTAAAATTTGATATTGATAATGATGGGGATATTGATCTTACTGGTTGGGTTGGAGCTGATGATGGTTTATTGGTTCGAGATATTAACAAGGATGGAATTATTAATGATGCCTCTGAGTTATTTGGTGAAGAAACAATTAAAGAAGATGGATCAAAAGCAAGTGATGGTTATGATGCTTTAAGAGAACTGGATTCAAATGAAGATGGTATTATTAATAACTTAGATGATGCTTTTTCTGAAATAAGTGTTTGGAAAGATTCAAATTCTGATGGTATTACTGATGAAGGTGAGTTATTGAGTCTTGAAGAAGCAGGCGTAGCTGAAATATCTTTAGGAACCATTACAAGTACTGAAACTTCGAATGGAAATATAATCGGTTTAAAATCAACATATACAAATACTGATGGTGAAGAATTAGCTGCCGCAGATGTTTGGTTCCAAACAGAAGCAAAAGATTTAGTTCTTGATGATGATATTGATTTGGTATCTGCAAAAGTTGAACCAGCAGATAATAAAATGGCTTTAAATAATCAAAATGTTGATTTAAAAGGCGTTTTATTAGCCGATGAAGAAGAGTATATAATTTTTGGAGAAAATGAAAACAGTATATCTTTGCAAGACAGTGATTTAAAATGGGTAAAACAAGATGAAAATGAAATCATTGATGACGAAGAGTTTAAAGTCTTTGAGAGTACTTTCTCCCCCAACTCTCATATAAAAATATTTATAGATAATGATATTGATGTGGATTTATAGAAGGCACTTGTCTTCTATAAATAACTTCACTTTTTAGGCTTATTTGGGTATAATCGCAAAAAAATATTCATAAATAGGATTCATATGTCTTTACTTCAAAAACAAGCTGATACAATTAGGTTTTTAGCAGCTGATATGGTACAAAAAGCAAACTCAGGACACCCAGGTGCACCTATGGGTTTAGCTGATATCGCAACAGTATTAAGTACTCACTTAAATATCAGTCCAACAAACTCAAAATGGTTAAATAGAGATAGATTAGTCTTTTCAGGCGGGCATGCAAGTGCATTAATTTATTCATTATTACATCTTTGGGGTTTTGATTTAAGCATTGATGATATGAAACAATTTAGACAAACACACTCTTTAACTCCAGGTCATCCTGAATTTGGACATACTCATGGTATTGAAATTACTACAGGACCTTTAGGCCAAGGTATTGCAAATGCTGTTGGTTTTTCAATGGCTTCTAAATATGCTCAAAATGTTTTAGGAAAAGACGTTATTAATCATAAAGTTTACTGTTTTTGTGGAGACGGAGATTTACAAGAAGGTTTATCTTATGAAGCTACATCAACAGCAGGTCATCAACAACTAGACAATTTAGTAATTATTTATGATTCAAACAATATTACAATTGAAGGTGATACATCTATTGCTTGGGATGAAGATGTAGTTACACGTTTTAAAGCTATTAATTTTGAAGTAATTGAAATAGATGGACATAATTTTGAAGAAATAGAAGCTGCATTTGTACAAGCAAAAGCTGCTACAAAACCTGTATTAATTAAAGCAAATACTGCAATTGGTAAAGGTGCTGCAACGATGGAAGGTTCACACCATACTCATGGTGCACCTCTAGGACATGATGAAATAGCAGCTTCAAAAGTAAACGCTGGTTTTGATCCTTTAGAAAAATTTGTAGTTTCATCTGATGTAAAAGCTGCTTTTGATAAAACAAAAAGTGGTCAAGATCTTGTATCTGCATGGGATTCTTCTTTAAATGCAGAAGATAAAGCTAAAATAAAAACCTATACGAATCCTGATTTTTCTAGTATTGAATATCCTTCTTTTGAAGCAGATACTTCTGTTGCAACAAGAGATTCCAATCATAAAATCTTAAATGCAATTGCAGCTGCAATACCAGGTTTTATGGGTGGATCAGCTGATTTAGCACCTTCAAATAAAACAGAATTAAAAGGCATGGGAGATTATCCTCATGGTAAGAATCTGCATTTTGGAATCAAAGAGCATGCAATGGCATCTATTTGTAATGCTATGAATTTATATGGTTTATTCAGAGTTTTCTCAGCAACATTTTTTGTATTCTCTGATTATTTAAAACCAGCAGCAAGAATTGCAGCTTTAGCTTCTATTCCTCAACATTTTGTTTGGACTCATGATTCAATTGGTGTTGGTGAAGATGGACCAACTCACCAACCAATTGAGCATTTATCTCAATTTAGAGCTTTACCTAACTTTTATGTTTTTAGACCAGCAGATGCTACTGAAAATGTTGAGTCATGGAAAAAAGCCTTAACGCTGAATGCTCCTAGTGCATTTGTATGTTCACGACAAGGATTAAAAGTTCTTAAAAATGAAAGAGCTTTTGGAAATGTTGAAAATGGTGCTTATTTACTTAAAAAAAGACCCAATGCAAGTATTACTATTATGGCTTCTGGAAGTGAATTAATGTTAGCGCTACAAACATCTTGTGAATTAGAAAAAGAGGGTGTTTTAGCTAATGTGGTTTCTGTTCCTTGTTATGATTTATTTATAGAACAAGAGGCCGAATATATTTCAAGTGTAATTGATAAAAATACAAAAGTATTTGCTATTGAAGCGGGACGTGCGCTGGAATATTATAGATTTGCTGATGTTGTATATGGAATGGATACTTTTGGTGCTTCTGGACCTGCTCCTGAATTATTCGAGCACTTTGGATTTACTGTACCTTCAATTAAAGCTAAAATTTTAGCTGACTTAAAAGATTAAACTTAATAAAACAAGCTTTTGGCTTGTTTTATTAATATGTGCGATTTATCCTATCTATTGTAGCTTTTTGCTATTTCTATCCTGTTTTATTTTTTGTAAACTCTTTATAAGGAAATCAAATGAAACACTTATTACTAAAAATTACTTATTATTTTGTTTATSSAAGTTATAACBTATCAAAAAAGATCTGTTTATTTTTTGAAGAATGGGAACATAACTTAATGACAAAACGTCTTCTTTTTWTGGATAAAAAATGAAAAGTCTAAGTATTGAAAATATCTTTGCAGGAAAAATAAAAGATATAAAAGATTCTAAGGGAAAAAAATATCAAAGTTCTTATAAAAAAGAGCCAATAAAAGAAGAAGTTTTTGTCAGTTTTTTAGGATTAAAAAAKGATACTCAAGCAGATAAAGGACATCAYGGAGGTTTTGATAAAGCCATTTGTGTTTATTCGAAAAAATATTATGCTTATTTTAAAAACACCTATAATATTGATTTACCCTTATGTGCTTTTGGTGAGAATATTACTATTTCTAATACGGATGATAAAGATATTTGTTTGGGGGATCAATATTCAAATGGAAGTTTGATTGTAGAAGTATCTCAACCCAGACAACCATGTTGGAAAATATCTTCTATTTTAAATATTAAAAAACTTACGTCTCTTGTTGTAAAAGAGGCTAAAACAGGATTTTATTTTAGAGTGATAAAAGAAGGTTATTTATTCCAAAATAAACCCTTAGAGCTTATATTAAGACCTCATAAAGACATTAATATTGAGTTTATTAATCAATCACACCTTAAGAGAAATGAAAAAGATATTGCGCGTATTTTAGAATGTAAACAGTTAGCAGATGCTTTTAGAACTTTTTTAGAGAAAAAAATCAAAAATAAGAAAAATATTGTACTTGAAAAGTGGCAAGAAGATGCTTACTAAGAAATAAGTATTATTGTATTTGAATATTAAAGTGGACAAAATAAACATAAGTATGTATATTTTATAAGTTTACATCTATATATCAACATATCTTGATATATAGAAAATATTTGGTTATACTTCCTTAAATTAAAAGGATGAAGATGGATGTGTTTTTAAAAACTACTGCTGCATTAAACGATCCTACTCGAATAAAAATCCTTCAATTTATTAATCTTCATGGAAAATTATGCGTATGCGATTTAGAAATATCCTTTGATATGATTCAATCACGTTTATCAAGGCATTTGAAAATCTTAAAAGAAGCAGGATTTTTAAGCGTGAAAAGAGAAGGAAGATGGGCTTTTTATGAAGTACGTTCTCCTCAAGATCAATTTAGAAATGAATGCATAAAAGAAATTATGTATTTAGAATTAGATTTACCAGAACTTAAAAAAATCTGTAAAACATCATAAAATAAAAGGAAAAAAAATGGAAGATTGTTTATTTGTATATGGAACATTAATGCCTAATTGTCCCAATGGGCATGTATTAGAAGAAATTGTAGGAAAGTTTGTACCTGCAACAGTACGAGGTAAATTAAAAGATCAAGGTTGGTCCGCTTCTATGGGTTATCCTGGAATTACTTTAGATGAGAACAGAGATACCATTCATGGTTTTTTATTTTATTCTAATAACTTGATAAATCATTGGGAAAAACTGGATATTTTTGAAGGGGATGAGTTTGTACGTCAAGAGGTTTGTGTTGAACGTTATGATGAGTTTGAAGTAGATACATATATTTATGCCTTAAAAAGTGTGGATACTTTTGAAGATGATAATGTTTAATAGTATGAAAAAAGGAAGTTTATGATACTTGCCTCCTCTTTGTTTATAATAACACTTATTTTTGTTATTTGGCAACCCAAAGATCTTCAAATAGGAACATCTGCTGTTATTGGAGCTCTTGTAGCGTTACTTTTAGGCGTAGTATCATTTTCGGATGTGCTAATTGTTAGTAATATTGTTTGGGATGCCACCTTAAGTTTTATTGGAATCATTATTTTATCTATGGTTTTAGATGAAATTGGTTTTTTTGAATGGTGTGCTTTGAAAATGGCAAAAGTATCGAATGGAAATGGACATAAAATGTTTGTTTATTCTATTTTATTAGGGGCTTTTGTTTCTGCTATTTTTGCAAATGATGGAGCAGCGTTAATATTAACGCCTATTTTATTAGCGAAAATGAAAATACTAAAACTTAATATGAAAAGTATTGTTGCTTTTTTATTAGCAGGAGGGTTTATATCTGATTCTGCTTCTTTGCCTTTTATTTTCTCCAACCTTACTAATATAGTAACAGCCAATTATTTTAATATTGGTTTTATGGAATACCTAAGTATTATGATTGTTCCTTATCTTGTTAGTGTTGTAGCTTCAATCGTTTTTTTATGGTTAATTTTGCGAAAAGATATACCTAAAGTTGTTGATATTTCTTTATTAAAAGAACCACGAACTGCAATTAAGAACGTGAAATTGTTTTATATTTCTTGGGTATTTTTACTTGTATTGTTAGTGGGATACTTTATTGGGGATATTTATGATTTACCAGTAAGTGTATTTGCTTTAGGGGGAGGACTAATCTTTTTACTTATTGCAACAGCATTTAAAAGTGTTAAACCCTTACATATTATAAAAGAAGCTCCATGGCAAATTGTATGGTTTTCTATTGGTTTGTATATTGTTGTGTATGGTTTRAAAAATGCAGGACTGACTGATTACCTAGAAGTAGTTTTAMAAAACATAGCMTCCCAAGGGGATGTATTTGCTATTGTTGCTACTGGTTTTTTATCGGCATTTTTATCAGCCATTATGAATAATATGCCAACCATTATGATTATGGATATAGCTTTGGAAAATATACCTAATACGGCTTTAGTATATGCAAATATTATTGGTTCAAATTTAGGACCTAAAATGACACCTTTTGGTTCTTTAGCAACACTTCTTTGGTTACATGTATTGGCAAAAAAAGGAATTAATATCTCTTTTTTACAATACAGTAAATTTGGATTTATTATTACGCCACCTGTGTTACTAATAGTATTACTTGCTTTGGCTTATAGTTATTAATTTATAAATAAAAGGAAAAAAATGAATACAGATAAAAAAATATTAATTTTATGTACAGGTAATTCGTGTAGAAGTATTATTGCGGAAGCTTTAATTAATGCCAACTTAGATGGTTATAGTGCTGATTCATCAGGAGTAAAAGCAAGTGGAAAAGTCAATTCAAATGCGATTAAATTATTAAAAGAAAAAAACATCTGGTTAGATTCTTATTATTCCAAAACATTGGATGTTGTTATAAATAATGCTTATGATTTAGTAGTTACTGTATGCTCAAACGCTAAAGAAACATGCCCAATTTTCCCAAAAGCAGTAAAAACAATTCATGTTGGTTTTGAAGATCCAGATGGTTCCTCTTTTGATTCTTTTGTTAAAACCTATAATGATATTGAAGAAGTGTTATTACCTAAAGTAATAGAAGCATTAAAATAATGATGAAATGTAAAACCTTAACAATATATGATCCTGCHATGTGTTGTCCCACAGGTGTGTGTGGAACTGACATTGAYGTTACACTYTTGCAATTAGCAAACTTCTTAAGTWCATTAAACAAARAAAACTTTGARGTTAATAGRTATAGTTTAASMACTAATCCAGCAGAGTATGTATTAAATAAAAGTGTTTCAAGACTTTTRCAGGATGARGGTGTTGSRTGTTTACCATTATTTTTCTTARACGATGAGCTRATTYTATCAAAAGAATATCCAAGTGTTCCTAGCTTAAGTGCTAAACTTGGTTTATCTTCTTTTGTAGCTAAGCTTTAAGATGAAAGAATTATTAGAAAATATTCCTAAGTTCGTCTTTTTTACAGGAAAAGGTGGGGTTGGAAAAACATCTATGTCTTGTGCTATTTCTTTATCATTAAGTAAAATGAATAAAAAAGTATTGTTGATTTCTACTGATCCTGCTTCTAATTTAGATGAAGTCTTAGATACMAAATTAGGCTCAAYACCTTCTTTAATTAATAATACTAAAAATTTATTTGCAATGAATATTAATCCTGTAATTGCAGCTGCTGAATACAAAGAGAAAGTAGTAGGCCCTTATAGAGATTTATTGCCAAAAGAGGCTATAAATCAAATGGAAGAACAGTTATCAGGAGCTTGTTCTGTAGAAATTGCTGGCTTTAACGAATTTTCTAAATATGTTGGAGATAATGATATTATAAAACAATATGATCATATTATTTTAGATACAGCTCCCACTGGCCATACTTTACGCTTGTTAAATCTTCCCAGTGCTTGGAAAGATTTTATTGCTGATAATCAGACAGGTTCTTCTTGTTTAGGTCCAGTATCTGGTTTAGTTGAACAAAAAGTACTTTATGAACAAGTAGTTGATAATTTAAAAGACTCTAGTAAAACATTATTAATATTAGTTACAAGAGCTGAAAAACTATCCCTTTTAGAAGTAAGTAAAGCAAGTAAAGAATTAAATGATCAAGGAATGAAGAATCAACATTTATTAATAAATGGTGTTTTTAAAGAAGATTCAAGTGATGAAATAGCACAGGCTTTTTACCAAAAATCAAAAGAAGCATTAGATGTTATGCCAGAAAATTTAAAAAATATATCTAAGAATGAAATTGGTTTTTATCCCCAAGGCGTTCTTGGTTTAGAATCTTTAGAAGCTGTTATAAACAATAAAGCAATGAAAGAAGATAAAGCTGACCTTATTTCTTTTGAAGAGAAAATAAATGAAGCTTTAGAAGATACTATGTCTTGGAAAGATTTATTAAATGATATTCAAAAAGATAAAAGTGGTTTAATTATGACTATGGGAAAAGGAGGCGTTGGTAAAACTTCTATTGCTTCCTTGATTGCTTATGAACTTTCTTCTTTAGGGCATAAAGTAACTTTGTCAACCACAGATCCAGCTGCTCATTTGGATTATATAAAAAACAATAATACAAAAGATTTAATTATTGAGAAAATTGATCCAAAATATGAAACACAAAAACACATAAAGCGAGTAATTAAACAAAATGAAAATAAACTCTCCTTGGATGATATGGCTTTATTAAAAGAAGAATTAAGTTCGCCTTGTATAGAAGAGATTGCAATTTTCGAAGCTTTTGCAACTACTGTTAATAAAGCAAAAGAGCGCTTTGTTGTTTTAGATACGGCACCAACAGGACATACTTTGATGTTATTAGATGCTTCAAATGCATATCATAAAGAACTATCTAAAAATGCGCAAGATACTAATTCAAAAGACCTTACACAATTGATTCCTTTATTAAAAGATAAAAAGTTTACAAAAATACTCTTATTAGCACTTGCAGAAGCCACTCCCACACATGAAGCAAAAGCATTACAAGAAGATTTACAAAGAGCGGGTATTACACCTTATGCTTGGGTAATTAACAGGAGTTTTGCTTTGTGTAAAACGAGTAATACTGTCTTAAAACATAAAGCGTTAAATGAAGTTAAATATATTAATGAAATCAAAAATACTTTAAGTAAAAAAGTTGTAATATCTCCTTGGATTAAAGATGAAATTAACAACAGTGTTACACTAAAAAAGTTACTTCATTAAAAAATAAATTTATATAAAGAGAAGTATATGAAAGAAGAAAAATTAGGTTATATATTTGCAGTTTTTGCATTTTTATTTTGGGGTGCGGTATCTCCCATTTATTTTAAAGAAGTAGGAGGGGTTACTGCGCTTGAAGTTTTGAYGCACAGAGTTGTTTGGTCCTTTCTTATTTTAATACCTTTRGTATATCTTACTAAACAAACAGAAGTTCTCAAGCTATTATTAAAAAATAAGAATAAATTAAAATACTTGTTGTACTCTACTTTTTTTGTATCCATTAATTGGCTTATTTTTATTTGGGCAGTTGCAAATGAACGAATAATGGAAGCTTCTCTTGGTTATTACATTAAYCCACTCATTAACATWGCTTTGGGATTTATATTTTTTGGTGAACGAATGACGAGAAATCAAAATATTGCCATTGTAATTGCATTTTTAGCAGTTTTATATCAAATTATTGCCTTAGGAACACTTCCTTTAGTTTCTTTATCTTTAGCAGTTTCTTTCGCTTTATATGGAATGATTAGAAAAAAGGTTGACGTAGGYTCAATAGTAGGTTTATTTGTTGAAACACTAATGTTAATGCCTTTGGCAATTGTTTATATACTGTATTTATTTAATACAAACAGTATGGCATTTTTAAATGAAAGTGATTATATTACTTTTATGTTAACCCTTGGGGGATTAGCTACKATTATTCCTTTATTATTATTTAATGGGGCTGCTACAAGAATGAAACTTTCAACGCTTGGATTTTTTCAATACATAGGACCTACTTGTGCTTTTTTACTCGCGGTTTTTGTATATAACGAAGAATTTAATTTTGATAAATTAATTACTTTTGCACTTATTTGGTTGGCCTTAATTATCTTTTCACTTGATGCTATTATGAAAAAAATAAAAGCATAACTTAGAAAGAAATTATATTTTTTCTAAGAGGGATTATCATCATAAATAATAAAGCATGCTTTATGTAGAATATCCTTTTTAAGGACCTACATGAATATAAAACTACTCAAATTTGCTTTCTTAGCAGTAATATTTTGTAATGTTGCTGTTGATATTTCRCATAAAATTYTACTACAAAACATAGCTTTCAAAATTTTTGATGGCAGTGAACAAGTTGTMTTAATTTCAATAATTAATGCATTAATMCTGATACCTTTTTTRCTTTTTTTCTCAATATCYGCTTTTTTAAGYGAYAAATATGATAAAAAAAATGTCTTAGTTTATGGYGCCGTTTCGTCTTTTTTATTATCAATATTTATGGTAATTGCCTATGCTATAGGAAGCTTTAATTTAGCAATGTTTGGAATATTTTTATTGGCCATTCAAAGTGCTATTTATTCTCCTGCTAAGTTTGGAATTATTATAAGTATTTATAAAAAAGAGAATTTATCTTTAGGAAATTCTTTTGTTCAATCGATTTCCATGATTGCAATTTTATTTACTATGGGTTTATTTTCTTATATTTTTGAAACCTTATACGGAATTAATTCCTATGATTTAATTTCTTCTAAAGAYGARCTTTTAAATAAATTTTTACCACTRACKTATTATATTGTKCTTATTGCTTTGTTTGAACTTAGTATTTCTTTTTTAATTTTAAAGAAAATAGATACWGGKTTTAAAGTGGATAAAAARATTGTTTTTAACAGAGATGATTATTTTAAAGCCAAACTTTTAAAAAAAAATATAAAAGAGATTACAAATACAAGAGTACTTTTATTATCTATTTTAGGAATTTCCATTTTTTGGGCTATTTCTCAAGGAATGTTGGCTGTTTTCCCTGCTTATGCAAAAGAATATTTAAATATTACCAGTGTATTTGTGATTAACGCCATTCTTGGTGCTGCTGGTTTGGGAGTGGCTTTTGGATCTTTTTTATATACAAGAATCTCAAAGAATTACATAGAAACGGGAAGTATCCCAATAGCAGCAGCTGGCTTGTGTTTAATGATATATTTAAGTGTAAATGTTGATTCTTCTTTTTCACTGGCACTTGTCTTTTTTGGTTTTGGTGTTTGTGGGGGATTATTTGTTGTTCCTCTAAATTCTCTCTTACAATTTAATGCTAAATTTGAAAAACTAGGTACGGTACTAGCTGGAAGTAACTTTTTTCAATCTTTATTTATGGTTTTAGTTTTAGTTCTTACAACCGTAGTTTCTTTTAATGGTTTAAATCCTAAAAGTACTATTTATTTATTATTGATTTTAACTATATTTGGCGCAATTTATACAATAAAAAAACTTCCTTTATCCATGGTTCACTTTTTTGTTAAATTTGTTGTTGGATTAAAATATAAACTGGAAGTTACAGGTATCTCAAATATTCCTTCTACTGGGGGTTTATTACTTTTGGGAAATCATGTTTCTTGGTTGGACTGGGCTATTATTCAAATGGCAACGCCAAGAGATATCAAGTTTGTAATGGATAAAGCTATTTATAATAAGTGGTATTTAAAATGGTTCTTAAACTTTTTTGAAGTACTTCCTATTTCCTCAACATCGAGTAAAAGCAGCATTAATCAAATTGCTAAAGAATTGGATGCAGGAAATGTAGTGGTACTGTTTCCAGAAGGTGCAATTACTAGAAATGGACATTTAGGAGAGTTTAAAAAAGGTTTTGAACTTATTTTAAAACAAACAACAAAAGATATTAATGTACATGTGTTTTATATCAGAGGTTTATGGGAATCAATGTTTTCTAGGGCAAATAAAAAATTTATTGAATCGTATCGTACGAATATWGTTACTGTTTCTTTTTCWCAAAAAATTCCYAAAGAATTAGCAAAAGCTGATTATGTTAAACACAGGGTAATGGATTTAACTATTGAGTCATGGACTGAGCATATAAAAGTACTTAAAAGCATTCCTGAAGAAATATTTAATACTATGAAAGAAGTTAAAAATAATCTTATTGTTGCCGATTCTACGGGAATGGAATTATCAGGATATAAGTTTTTAACGGTTGCCATTTTATTTAAAAACYTACTTAAAACAAGAATTAAGGGACAAAATATTGGACTTTTAATTCCTTCTTCAGCTGCDGGTGCTTTTATTAAYACTTCTGTTTTAATGTTAGGTAAAACGGCTGTTAATATTAATTATACGGCTGATGTGGAATCTTTGCTTAAATGTATTACTAGCGCAGAAATACAATCYGTGGTARCTTCTAAAAMATTCATTSAAAAACTAAAAGARAGAGGAATGAATTTRGATCCTTTATTGGAAAAAGTAGAAGTMTTTTATTTAGAAGAYTTAAAACTWRAGATTAAAAAAGTATCAGGTTTGATGACTTTTTTATCTGTCAAAATCTTCCCTGCCATGCTTTTAAAAGCCTTACACGTTAATAAAGTACCTATTTCATCTAATGCTCTTATTATGTTCTCCTCTGGCTCAGAAGGCACTCCTAAAGGAATAGAACTGTCACATATGAATATTTTAGGAAACACCCAACAAATAGCTTCTGTGCTTAATGTAAATGATGATGATACTGTTGTTGGTTCTTTACCTTTATTTCACGCTTTTGGTATTTGTGTTACTACTTTTTTCCCTTTAATTGAAGGAATTAAATTAGTGGCTCATCCAGATCCTACTGATGGTTATGAAGTTGGGAAATTGGTTAATAAATATAAAGCAACAGTTATGTGTGGAACATCAACGTTTTTTAGACTGTATATCATGAATAAAAAAGTTCATCCTTTAATGTTTGAATCTTTGAGGTATACCGTTGCAGGTGCTGAAAAGTTATCCCAAAAAGTAAGAGATGATTTTAAAAGAAAATTTGGAAAAGTTATTATCGAAGGTTATGGAACTACCGAAACTTCACCTGTTGCTGCGTGTAACTTACCAGATATTTTAACCCCTGAACTGGATTTACAAGTGGGAAATAAAATTGGAACAGTAGGAATGCCCCTTCCTGGAACCTCTATTAAAATAGTTGATCCTCATACTTTTAAACCTTTAGATATTGGGGAAGAAGGAATGGTTCTTATTGGTGGGGTTCAAATTATGAAGGGTTATTTAAACAATGAAGCTAAAACAAACTCTGTTATAAAAAGTATTGATGGWAAATCTTGGTATGTTACAGGMGATAAAGGTAAGTTTGATAGTGATGGTTTTTTAAGTATCGTTGATAGGTATTCACGTTTTGCAAAACTTGCTGGTGAAATGGTTTCTTTAGGGGCTATTGAAGAAAAGTTATCCTTATTAATTGATAAAGAAGAAGTGGAATATGTAGCAACTACAGCCCCTGATGAAAAAAAAGGTGAGAAGGTTATTGTTCTTATTTCAGGACTAAATGAAGAAGAAATAAAAGAGCTAAAAACAAAAGTGATAAAAGCCTTTGATAATAAATTAATGATTCCYTCTTCTTATGAAATGGTAGATGAGATTCCAAAATTAGGYTCTGGAAAAAAAGAYTATGGAAAAGCAAAAAAACTTTTAATTTCAAAAACGCAGTCTTATGATAGCTGTTTTAAGATGGATTTATAAATCTATCTTAAAGCAAAAAAATCTTTAAAAATCTTAAGAATGTATATAATTTAACTTGTTATAATTATTTTACAAAAATAAAAYTATTATAAYAAGGAAAACCATGCTTCCTCATACCTCTAACAACCATACTTCAAAAGATATACTATTAACAGGATTAAATGAATTTTTAGGAAAAAGTGTATTGGAAGAATTATTAATAAAATTCCCCACTTCTAGAATTTTTTGTTTATTAGATTCAAAAACTCAAAAATTATCATGTGAAAAACTTATTGATAACTGTGCATATAAGAATGTGAAATTATTGGATGGAAATACATCCAAAGAGCATTTGGGCTTATGTAAAGAAGATTATATGTTTTGTGTGGAAAGCATAAATTGTATTGTTCATTGTGAAGACGCAAGTTTTAAAAGTAAGATAAACAGCATTCAATCCAATATTCACATCTTAGATCTTATTCGTAACATTGAGCAACTTGGAAATAAAAAACCTGCATTTCTCTTTGTAAGTGCTGCTTTACCTAATATTCTTGAGAACAAAGAAATAGAAAATGATGCTTCTTTTAACTTTCGTAATACCTATGAAGAAGATAAATTCACAATTGAGAAATTAATAAAAAGTTATGAAGATCATTGCCATTATTTTATTGTTCGACCTTCAACAATATTAGCAAAACACTCAGGAGAATATGATTTAGGAGATGAAAATATTCAAGCACTTATAAATGTTAATAAAGAAAATCACAGTTTAATTAATGTACTTAGTAGAGATGCTTTGTATGATTTTGTTACCGTTGAGTATGTTTCTAAAAATATTGTGGATATTTTAAGCAATGCAAAAACAATACCTTCTTCTACCATTTTTAATATTACTGATCATAAGGGTGGTTTAACTCATACTCATGCAGTAGAGATTCTAAATACCATGTTTAAGATTAGTCTTAAAGATGAAAGTAGGAACAAAGAAAAAAATACGCAGTATTCTTGTGAGAATATTCAAAAGTATGTTTATGAAAATGATATCTTGACATTAAACAGCTCTGAGATACTTAGACGTGTATGTCAATATTATCTTGATAAACAAAAAAACTAAGAGTGAACTAAACTTTGCTTTTCACACAAAGTAAGTTTATAATTTCATCCACATTTGAGGCAAAATTACCATTTTTTTCAATAAGAAATAAATCTCTAACTTTTCCTCTGCTTATATACATTTTCGCACTTTCAATCTCAATATTATAATCATCTAAAATATTTGTTATAAAAGCCAAGAGACCTTTTTGATCAGCCGTTTTAATTTTTAAAGAAGCTAAAAAAGAAGTGTGATTAATGTCAACAAGGATATCTTTTTTATTAATTATAGGTACAATTAATTTTGTTTTTTTACTCATGTCAAAAGAATTTTTAATGATATCTTCAATATACAATAAATCACTGTCATCAATTTTTTGAGTAAACTTGATTTCAAAACATTTTTTTTCATCGTAAAGTTTAAAGATATTCATAGACCCAATATCTAGAAATTCTAATTTACCTAACAAATATCCAATGTTTAAAGCTTTTGAACGAATGATTTGAATACTTAAAACTTCTTCATTTTTAATTCTATAAATGTAATCTTGTACCTCTTTTGCTTTAATAGCAAGATCCAAAATATCTTTTGCTTTTAATTGTAAAAACAATTGTGAAGAAGCAATATAGGAAATTTTTCGTTTCATTATTACACTTAATTTATTGTAAGCAGGAAGTTTTTTTATTGCATTTATTTTAGAAAGTTTTCTTGCACTTTCACTTAATAATTCTGTATTTTCAAAAGCAGGGAGTGTTTGAAAATACAGCTCTTTTAATAAAGCAGAAGTAGCACTGGAGTAAATATTTTTTCCAACGGCTGAAATATCACAATACGTTAGAACATATAACATATCTAAAAAACGTTTGTTTTGAACAATACCTGTAAAGTTAAGAATTATCTTCTCAGAGTAAACATCTTCATTGGTTGCATACATAGACATTTGATTGTGATACCTAATAAGTTTTGAAATAATTTTAATACTAGAAGGCTCAAAACTTAAAAAAGATCCAAAACTTTTAAAGAGTTTTTCTCCTGTTTCATGATGGTCTTTTTTTCTTCCTTTTCCAATATCATGAAATAAGGTTGCTATTTTTGCTAGTTTTTGATCTGTTTTACTCATTTTATCAAATACATTTTTAACAAAAGGATCTTGTATATTTTCAAAAAAAGTTATATTTAAAATAGAATGTAAATCCACAGGTAAGTCATGGTAACCATCAAATTGTGGTTGATGGGTTATTTTTTTGCAAACGGGTAATACTAATCTAAAGAGACCTGCTTGATACAAAAGATTAAGTAAAATACTTAAAGATTCTTTTAATAAAATGCTCTTAATTAGTTTTTTATGTTCAGTAGTAAGGAATGAAGGGTGCTTTGTTTTTTTTAAGTAATAAATATATGAAGCATCAAATTCTTCTACTTCTTTTGGCAATAATAATAACTCTTTTAAAATATAAGTAAGTGTTTTACTTTTCAAATGATACGAACAATAAATTTTATTCTCTATTATATAAATATTCTTTTTGTATCTGTATTTTTTTAATAAAGGTATATTTTCTTTTTTAAATTCGATTTTTCTTGTAATTTTTTTGATCATTATTGAAGTAAAACTATGAATATTATGCAAATACTCTAGGGTTTTTGCCATTAATTGCCGCTCTTTTGTATGTAAAGGCGTATTTTTAAAGCCAAGCCTAGTACTTAGTTCTGGAAGAACATCAAAGTTAATAACATCCAGTTTTTTGCCTGCAATATTGTGTAAATGATTTCTAATTTGGAAAATATATTCCAGTGATATTCTGTATTTCTGATATTCTTCTTCCGTAAAAAGAATATTCATTAAATCTCTTACTTTTGTTACTCCATAAATAATATTTGCAAACCAAAAAAGTGTATTCGATTCTCTCATCCCTCCATAACCATCTTTAATATTGGCTTGCATTTTTAGGGGATATTTTTTTAATCGCAAGCTATGTTCAAGGTTTTTTTCAAGAATAAAATCTAATTGTTTAGTTTTTCTTATTTTAAAAAGAATATTTTCATAGGAATACCATAAGTGTTTTGAGCCATATATTAAACGAGATTCAATAAGCGAGGTTTTAATAGTGACATCTTCTTTTACACTTGTTTGTACATCTTTTAGTTCATGTACCCTTGAGCCTAGTTTTATCCCACAATCCCATGCTAAAGTAATGAATTCTTCCATAACTTCTTTTAGGTTATAGCCTTTGATATCTTCATAAAGAATCATCAAATCAATATCAGAATAAATGCATAATTGTTCTCGTCCATAAGAACCAAGAGCAATTAAACAAATAGGTACAGAAGAACCCATAGGTAAATAAGAACCAAAATGTTTTCGCAAAATATATTTATACAAAGCAATAATAAATTTATCTGTTTGTTTGGTATGTTTAACTAAAAAATCTTTACCAATACTGTTTTGAAGTATAGTATCAATAGATGAAATATAGGTATTTAGATAGGATTTAAATACCTTAGAGACTTCAAAATTATCTGCATTTTTAGAAATTAAATTTTCAATATCAATATTTAAAGCGGTRATCATAATAATTCTTTATGTATTTCTAATTTTTTTCTTAAAGTAATTCTATTTAAACCCAAATGTTTGGCCATTTGTACTTGTGATTTGTGCTTTTTTTGTGCGGCTTTTAATAAGGGAGCTTCAAATAAATACAAAAAATCTTTGTAGGCATTCTCTCCTTGCATATTGTCAAGAACATATTTTTCAATTAACATCATAATTTCATTTTCTCCAATAGACTCAAAGAGGTGAGATAAAAAAATCGATTTTCTTAAACTATGAGCATTATCAGAAGTATTGATTATTAGTTTATTAGGTTTTGATTCTTGCCCTAATATTATAGATGCTTCTTTAGAGAAAGCTGTGGCAAGTGGTTTAATATCTTCTTTTCTTTTATCTAAGTTAGGTATTTCAAGACTTAAAGAAAAAATATCTGCAATTTTTAGGGACAAGTTATCTTTAGTGGTACAAGCAATTATTCGAATGTTATTCTCTTCAACCCAAGAAAGGAATAAATCGCTATTAGAAATATCTTCAATATTCTCTATAATAATACAAGTATTCGCTAAATCCAATACTTTGTCCTGAATATCTTTTTGCAAAACTTTTGCTGTATAAAAATTGGCGTTTTCGTTGATATATCTTGCAAGAGATTTTTTTCCTACCCCTGAGGACCCTTTAATTAAAACATTGATATCTAAGTGTTTTAATAAATTAGCAGAATTTTTTATTTCTTTCATGATATTGGATCTTGCGATAAACTCTTGCATATTTTTTAGCCTTTTAAAAATTTATATATTATACAATTCTTTTATTCTTTTTATTATGAAAGTAAATAAATATTGATAAAGATATTATGATTAAAGAGACCCCAATTATAAGATATAAAGCATTTATCATTTGTGTATAATCCCCAAGCGCTATTTTAAATACCAGCATTAAAGATTCAATAGATAAAGCAATAATGATAGTAATCAAAAATTTAATAAACATTTCGCTTTGTGTTTTTGAATTTGAGGTGTAGGATTTAAAGAATACTTCTTGTTCTAAAATGGTTTTTGCTAAATCAAAAATAGCTAAAGCAAGGGTTAGTGATACAATTGGTTTGAATATCATTTCAAGCGAAAACGCATTAGAACCTACAAACGCACTTAGAAAAGAATACATAGAATAACATACAATGAAGACAGATAATAAAGCCAAAGAAAAACTAGCAAAACAATAATATGCTTTAGTGAAGGTATGAAAAGGCTTGTTAAGTTCGATTAAGTTTAATTTTTCTAATAAAGCTTCTAGTTTAAAATCCATAAATAAAATTGAATCATCGTTTTTAATAGTAACAGTAATACAAACATTATTACTGGCAGCACTTATATAAGCAGGTGAAAAATACAGTAAGTTCCCTTTAAAATTTAGTTTATTGCATAAATAAGATCTGTCTTGTTGTTGTAACAACTTTATAGTCTTGTTTCTAAATATATTAGGAGATGTCTGCTTTTTTGTATTTTTATCAACCAGATAAACAAGTTCTAGGGATGAAAAAGTTGTGAATAATTTTTTATAGTTGTTTTTATAAATAAATTTCTCAATAGGTATGTTTGAAATACTTTCTTCTATAAAACTCTCTATCTTTGTTTTATTTTTTTCGTATAAAGTGATTAGTTCTTCCATTATTACTCCTTAATTAGTGAAATTATAGCTATTCTGTTTAATTAATATATAAAATAATGTATAAAAAATATACAACAATGTCATAAAATATGATATAAAATATAATATACTTTTCTAAGAAAAAAATTAAAGGGCGGAAATGGAAAATTTTGCGGACGTAAAATATATATTAGATGGTTTTTTATTCCTATTTGCTGGAATATTAGTAATGTGGATGGCAGCAGGTTTTGCTATGTTAGAAGCAGGACTTACTAGAAGTAAAAATAATGCAACGGTGCTCACAAAAAATATTGCGTTATTTGCAATTTCTTGTATTATGTTTTATTTTGTTGGATACAACTTTATGTACGGAGATGGAAATGCATTTATAGGTGCTGGTTCAATGTTAAGTGGGAAAACGGATGAAGCTATGGGTTATCCTGTAATGGCAGATTTCTTTTTTCAAATGGTATTTGTAGCAACAGCTGCTTCTGTTATTTCTGGAACAATTGCTGAGAGAATGAAATTATGGCCATTCTTGATTTTTGTTACTGTTTTATCGGCACTTATTTATCCTATTCAAGGACATTGGACATGGGGTGGAAGTGAATTAGGTGGACTATTAAGTGGTTTCTCTGATTTTGCTGGATCTACTGTTGTTCATAGTGTTGGTGGATGGGCTGCATTAGCTGGTGTTATCGTATTAGGTCCTAGAATTGGGAAATACGGGAAAAATGGAAACGTACGTCCCATTCCAGGTTCTAACTTAAGTTTAGCAACACTTGGAACATTTATTTTATGGATGGGTTGGTTTGGATTTAATGGTGGGTCTCAATTAGCAATGGGTTCTAAAGCAGATATTAATGGAATTGCTATGGTAATTGCTGATACGAATATGGCTGCTTGTGCAGGTGCATTAGCCGCAGCATTATTAACGCAATTTATTTATAAAAAAGTGGATTTAACTTTTGTATTAAATGGGGCACTTGCTGGTTTAGTTTCTGTAACAGCTGGTCCTGATTTAGGAATTATTATTTCTTTAATTGTAGGTGCTGTTGGTGGAATCATTGTTGTACTTGTTGTTCCTTTATGGGATAAAGTTAAAATTGATGATCCTGTTGGAGCTTTAAGTGTTCACTTAGTAGCAGGTATTTGGGGAACATTAGCTGTAGGTATTTTTAATCCTGAGGTATCAATTGTTGCACAACTTACAGGTATTGTAGTTATTGGTGCATTTGTATTTATTTCTTCTTTCATTGTATGGAAACTTTTAGATTTACTTATTGGTATTAGAGTGAGTGAAGAAGTTGAAATTGAAGGTTTAGATATACATGAAACAGGATTAGAGGCTTATCCAGAATTTAAAAGATCATAGTGTTTAAACAGAGGTAATTTTACCACTGTTTATTTTGGATATTTGTGAGTATTTCAAGCTTGTAAAAGAATTTATACGCTTAGATTTAATTGAAACTCACTATTGAGTTTCYTAAAAAGGRAAAAAATGAAAAAGATTGAAGCTATTGTTAAACCTTTTAAATTAGAAGATGTAAAAGAGGCTCTTATTGAAGTAGGTGTTGTTGGAATGACTGTATCTGATGTAAAAGGRTACGGAAGACAACAAGGGCATACTGAATTATATAGAGGGGCTGAATATATTGTTGATTTTTTAGCAAAAAATAAAATTGAACTGATTGTTAATGATGATGAAGTTGAAAAAATTGTTGATGTAATTACAGAAGCCGCTAAAACAGGAAAAATYGGTGATGGAAAAATATTTGTTTCCAGTATTGATGAGGTGATTAGAATTAGAACGGGWGAGCGTGGTAGCGAAGCCGTTTAARTACAKWTAAATAACAGAAAGCTYTTTCTGTTATTTTGTATAGAATMTATACAAAACTYTKGATAATAAAATCCATAAATTAACTATACTCATAGAATAAAAATACATGAAGGAAAAACATGAATTTAGATTCTATACCTTATATACTTGACACCTTTTTTGCAATTTTTGCAATGACKTTAATAATMTTCATGGTRCCYGGTTTTGCGATGYTGGAAGCTGGWATTGTACGTACMAAAAAYGTTGCTGCWGTTTTAACTATTAATACYCTTATWTATGCTTTAGCTTCMCTTTCTTTTTTAYTAATTGGTTATGAAATAGCTTTTGGYGAATTTGGAAGTACTACTATGAGTAAATGGGCTGCWTTTATGTTTCAAATGGCWTTTGTTGGAAAAGTTGTTAATATTATGTCWGGTGGRGTAAGTGAGAGAGCAAGAATTGTTCCTTTAGCYATTTTCACAGTTATTATGGCCTCTATTGTKTATCCTTTAATTGTAAATATTAGCTGGGGTAAGAACTTTTTAGCAGATACTTTTYTAGAACTTTCWATGTATGATTTAGCTGGTTCAACMGTCATTCATAGTACTGGGGGWTGGGCATTATTAGCAGCCATATTAATAATTGGAAGCAGACGTGGAAGATATCCCAAAAATGGTGGTATTAGAGTTATTCCTGCATCTAATATTCCTTTAGTAACACTGGGTGCTTTTCTTTTATGGATTGGATGGTTTGGTTTTAATGGAGGTTCTGTTGGTTCTATTTCTTCAAAAGAAAGTGCTGATGCGGTTGCTTTAACTATTATGAACACCAATACAGCAGGACTTGCTGGAGCTTTAATGGTTTCAATTATTATGTATATAAAATACAAAAAATTGGACATTACAATGATTTTAAATGGTGCTTTGGGTGGTTTAGTTGCAATTACAGCAGGACCTGATTTATACGATATTTATACGCCTATTTTAATTGGTGCTATTGGTGGATGTATTGTGGTTATTGGAGTAACTATGTTTGATAAATTAAGAATAGATGATCCCGTTGGTGCATTATCTGTACATTTATTAAATGGTATTTGGGGAACAATAGCTGTTGCTATTTTTGCTTCAAGTGATACTATTAGTTTTTGGGGACAAATAAAAGGAATTTTACTAATAGGTAGTTTTGCTTTTATTTCTTCTTTTATCATTCTTTTTATTATAAATAAAATAATGCCACTACGAGCCAGTGACGAAGATGAACTGGAAGGTTTAGATGTTAATGAATGTGGATTAGAAGCTTATCCTGAATTTAAACGTGCATTTTAGGACGCACTGTTTTTACCATTTCTTCCTTGAAAAACAAAAACATTACATCCTAAAATAATTTATAGAACTATTTGGAGAATTACGATAAAATTAACTTAATAAAAGGATAAAAATTGAAAAAAATTGAGGCAATTATTAAACCGTTTAAACTTGAAGATGTAAAAGATGCTTTAAGTGAAGCGGGAATTACAGGAATGACTGTATCTGATGTAAAAGGATATGGAAGACAACAAGGTCACTCTGAATTATATAGAGGGGCAGAATATGTTGTAGATTTTTTACCAAAAATTAAAGTAGAACTTATTGTATCAAACGATGATGTAGAATCAACAATTGATATCATTACAGCTGCTGCAAAAACAGGTAAAATTGGAGATGGAAAAATATTTGTTTCTAATATTGAAAGAATTGTTAGAATCAGAACAGGTGAAGAAGACGAGGAAGCTATTTAATGACATTACGTTTATCTTCTCCTTTAGATATGCATATTCATTTTCGTGATGAAGAAATGCTAAAACTTGTTGCTCCTTTAACTGCTAAAACATTTTCAGGTGCATTAATAATGCCAAATTTAGTTCCTCCCATTACAACAAAAGAAGCACTTCTTTCTTATATCAAAAGAATAAAAGAAGCTACAAAAGAACAGGCTGATTTTGAAGCCTTTGTAACGTTATTTTTTCAAGCCGATTATTCTTATGAATTTTTAGAAGACATAAAAGATTCTATTATTGGAATTAAATTATATCCTGCTGGAGTTACTACCAACAGTGAAACAGGTGTTTCTTCTATGGATATTAATGTATTAAGACCTACTTTAGAGTCCATGAGTAAATTAGGAATTCCTTTATGTGTTCATGGCGAAACCAATGGTTTTGTAATGGATCGAGAAAAAGAATTTATGCCAATTTATGAATCTATTGCATCTGCTTTTCCTGATTTAACTATTATTATGGAACATATTACAACAAAAGCAGCAGTTGATTTATTGGATAAATATCCGAATCTTTATGCAACAATTACTTTGCAGCATTTAATTATTACTCTTGATGATGTGGCTGGTGGAATGTTAAAACCTCACTTGTTTTGTAAGCCAATTGCTAAAAGACCCGAAGACAGAGATGCTTTATTACACCTTGCAATTTCAGGCCATCCCAAAGTAATGTTTGGTTCTGATTCAGCACCTCACCCAAAACACAAAAAAGAGGCCTGTGGTTGCGCAGCAGGTGTTTTTACCGCACCTATTGCACTACAAGTTTTAGCACAAATTTTTGAAGACAATAATGCTTTAGATAATTTGGATAAATTTATTTCTTTAAATGCGAGGAAGATTTATAAATTTACTCCTATTGAAAAAACAATTACTTTAATAAAAAAGGACTTTAGTGTTCCTTCTTCTTATGATGGTTTTAATCAAACAGTAGTGCCTATGTTTGCAAATGAAAGTATTCCTTGGAGTTTAAAATAAAGAAGTATTTATAATAAAAAGCCAGATACTTAACCGTATTTGGCTGCTTCTTTTTCTTTAAGAAGTCTATGAATATTTTCAGTTGCTGCTTTTGATTTAATATCTCTGTCTTTTCTTATAGATCTTAGTGCTTCTAGTGTTTCTTGTTTTTCATGATCAAGATTTGACATAATTTGTATGGCTTTTCTATTATTAGATATTCCAGAACTGGCTAAAAACTTTTCTTTATTATTTATATAAATCTTTGAAGAAGAAGAACTTGCATTTTTTGAAAATACAATAATATCATCTACTTGTAAATCAAGTAACTCTGAAACACTAAGTTCAGTTTCTGCTAACATTGCTTCCATTTTCATTTTAGCACCAGCTAATAAAGTAGTGATATCTTGACGCCTACTTGCTTTTTTATTTACTGCTTCTGAGAACATTTTTTCAACAATCTTATTTAATAGATTTTCAATATAAGAAATAGGATAACAAACCGATAAAAAGCCAGATTCTTCATCAATGGTTATTTCTAAAACAACTAAGAGTACGATTTCGTGATCTGAAATAATTTGAATCGCATTTGCATTGGTATCACGTGATTCAATATGAAAATTAATGGTAGAAATTTCTTTCCAAGCTTTTTCCATGTGTTTAACAAACATTTGATAAAAATGATCAAAAATCTCTACTTCTATTTCTGTTAATTCCCTGTCTAAGTTATCACTTGAAGCAACTGCCCCAGAACCTAAAAGCTCTGCAATTATTTTATGAGAAATGCCAGGATTACACTCAATTACGATACGACCCTCTAAGGGTTTTATTGACAATGTATTTAGTGAGGTTAATTGAGGAATGGATAAAATAAATTCTCCATATGTCATTTGTTCAATGGAATAAAGTTTTATGTCTACAATTTTCCTTAACATTGCTGAAAGGTCTGTAATTAAATCTCTTAACATTTTATCATGCAAAGATGAAAAGGCTTTAAATTGTTCATTTGATATTCTATTTGGTTTTTTAAAATCGTAAATAGAGTAGTTTTTTTCTTTTGAAACTATGGGTTCGTCATTGGTAACCTCAATATCGTCACCTTGTTCAGCAATGTCTAAGAGTGCATCAATTTCGTCTTGACTTAAAAATTCTGCCATACTATCCTCTTATCTCTAATTCTATATCTAAAGCGCCTAGGTCTTTTATCATTTTAATTGTATTTATAATATCGCTAATAGGAAGTTTCATAACTTTCATAGCTCTAACTAAATCAGAAACAGTAGGTAACTCTTTGGTATTTATTAATGCATTACTAATATCAACTTCTACAGGTTTATTTCCAATAGTTACATTGTCTCCAATATCAACACCCAGGTTTGCTTCTTTATTTTCCCATTCTAAATCGTTTAGTTTAGTTTTACGAATACGAATAGTGAAGTTGTCCCTTGCAATGGTTACTGGTTGAATGAAAATATTTTCACCTGCAATAATAGTCTCTGTATTCATATCAATAATAAGACGTTTTTTCATTGTTGTGTCTATTTCAATATTTTGTACTATAGCTAAAAACCTAACAATAGAGATGTCTTTTGGTTTTTGTACTTCTATGGTTCTTGTATCTAAAGCAATAGCAAGGCGTTTTCCAAAACGTTCATTAATTTTTGTTTCTATTAAATCTGCATATTTAGCAGAATTTCTAATCAAACTTAAACGAATTTCTTTTTGATCTCTTAATTTATAAGGAATTTCATTTTCAATGGTTGCTCCCTCATAAATGTAACCAGTGGTTGCATTGTTTTCACCAGCAACTATAGTTCCTTGTGCAATGGCATAAACTTTTCCATTGACAGCTTTTAGCTGTGTGAGCAAGAGTTCTCCATGATTAATGGACTTAGCATCCCCAATTGCAGAGATTTTAACTTTTATTGTATCTCCTTGTCTTGAAAAAGCGGGTAACTCACTGGTCACCATAACAGCTGCAATATTCTTTGATGAAATCGAAGAAGAAGGAATTTTTATATATGAGTTTCTTAAAAGATTCTGCAAGGATTGCATGGTAAACTTTGATTTGTCACCTGTTCCTGCAAGTCCAACAACTAAACCATAGCCAAGAAGTTGATTGTTTCTTATTCCTACTACATTAGTAATATCTTTTATTGTTTGTGCGTATATATGTGTAAAAAGTAAAAAAATTACTAGAATATATTTCAATTAATGCCTTTAATCTAAATTGATWTATTTTATCTAAAATTTTATAAAATTCAGTTATAATCATAAATAAAATAATTTAGGTTAATCTTTGAATATATATATTTATGGAAATAATGACTTTACCAAAGAGATGCATGATGTCTTAGATTATGGGAATATTAGAAACAGACTAGACGAGTATGGTGTAGTTATTGATATTAATAGTCTTGATGAGCTTAAAAAAACCATTGAAGATTTCCCAGATTATATATACTTAATTGATGAGTCCAAAATCATCAGTGAAAACTCTCTATTATCCAAATTTAAATTCTTACATGCAAAAGATGCTATTGAACATAATTTTTTAATTGAACATGGCATAGAAGATATACAAATTGATTCAATAAACGACATACCTAAACACATAATACAACGCATTGAAATTTTAGAAGCAACAAAAAATATTGGAAATGATAGCGATAATATTCAAGACTCAATTATTGAAATTGTAGAAGACGCKTATGAAAACAATTCYRTAGATGCAATAAAAGAGTTAAATCAAAGTACTTATTTTCTRGAAGACGAAGTWGATCCTCATCTTGAATTAGATGATGAGTTAACRACTTTATTAMGAAGTACTTCTGAYATTAGTGAAAAAAAAGCWGAAAATATAAAAGAGATTGAGAATGTTATAAAAGAAATTGATAATAAAGAAGAAACAACTTCTCTAAAACAAGATGATTTCGATGAAAATGACGTACTCAATTCTTTGGATAATGTTTTATTTGATGAAGAAAATAGCCAACTTGATGAAATTAAGGCTATTGGCGATGATTTTGATGCACAAGAAGATAATCTTTCAGAAGATGATATGAAAAATCTGCTTTTAGATTTAGATGAAAATATAGACAGTGATGAATATGAAACAATGTTTGAAAATATAGATGAAAAGATACACAGTGATGATGTGGAAGAGGATAAGGACATATTAGATAGAATAGAACATGAAGATATGTTTAATTCACTAAATGGAATTAATACTACTAATGAAATTCTAAAAGAAGGAGCAGCAATGGCAAATGATTTTTCTTCATTAGATGAACTTAAAGAAAGTGATATTTTAAGTGCCTTAAATGGTACTACTGTAAATGATGTCAATATAAATAACAGCAATACTAAAAGTGAAAGTATTCAGGTTAATCTTGATAATGTTAATGATATTAGCGCACTATTGGGAAAACTACTTAATAATAAAACACTAGAGATAACGATTAAAGTGAAAGATTAATGAATTTTGACCTAATTAGTATTGCACAAGGTACCGTTAAAATTATTCTTATTTTAGGTTTACCTTCTTTATTGGTTAGTATGATTATTGGTTTAACGATTTCTATTTTTCAAGCAGTAACTCAAGTAAGTGATGCTTCTTTGTCTTTTGTTCCTAAAATGGTTATTGTTTCTATTTTTATTTTAATCACTTTACCTTGGGTTGGGGATCATCTTTTTGAATATACAGAAAACTTGTGGGGACAAATACTTATTTTTGGAGATAATTCATGATCAAAAAATTGCATAAACTCAAAAAAATGCAAACCGATCAAAAAATAATTGAAAAAAATATAATAACGAATGCAATTGAGAGTATTGATAGTGAAATATTGTTTACAAAAAATAAAATCAATCAAGCTTCTGTAACAAAATACGGAGCTATATCTGATTTTGCAGTTCTTGCTATGCATAAAAATTCAATGAAACTGCATTTGACAAAATTGGGTATTAAAAAAAATTCTTTGGTTATTAAAGAAGATGGATTTATTAAAGATATTATTGTTTTGCAAAAAGAGACTGAACAGTTCGCATATATTTTAGATGAAGAGCGAAAAGAATTAATAAAAAAACTATTAATTGCAGATGATGAAGCAGCTGCTGAATATATGCAAAGTAAATATTAAAGGCAAACATTGAAATTTATTATAATATTAATCCTAAGTGTTACTTTTCTTTTTTCTGCATCAAAAAGTGCTAATTTAGAAAAAGAAAAAAAAGAAGTAATTCAATTAAAAAAAGATTTGAACCAATTTTATACAAAAAAAGAGAATGAATATCAAGATCGTAAAAAAGAATTAGAAGTTATTTTATCAAAAATTAAAAAAGAAAAAAAAACCATACAAAATATATACGATAAAAATATTGCTACATTAAAAGATATTAAAGGTGTTGTTGTAGGAAAAACAACAAAAATCTATAATGGAATGAAACCAAAAGATGCTGCAAAAATTTTTAATAAATTGATTGAAGATGGAGAAATTGATGATGTTTTTGATATACTCTTGAAACTAAAAGAAAAAAAGACAACATTAATACTGCGCTTTTTGAGCACGGAATATTCTGCAAATATTACAAAAATGTTACAAAATTATAATATTACTAAAGGTAAATAATGGCTGAAGAAGAAAAAGAAGCAAAAAGTGGTGGAAAAGGAATTTTAATAGTATTAATAGCATTGATTGTTATTTTGTTATTGGCTGTTGTTGGTGGAGGATATTTTTTATATACAGAAATGAATAAAGCAGCTAATCCTGATGGAGCTATGCAAGAAAAAACAGTTATGAAGTCAGATGCAAGCGGTGATAAAGCTGCTTTTCAAGCTGCTATAAATGATTTGGTTTTGAATATCACTAATGCGAAGGGCAGAGAAAAGTTAATGAAGTTATCTTTTACTCTTAAAAGTTCTGAAGAAACAATTGAAGGTTTAATTGAAGAAAATAAAGCTGAAATTGTTGATGTTGTTATTGCGCAAATTTCAGCACGTTCATCTGAAGAATTGTTAACTGTTGGTGGTAAAGCTTTATTAAAAGAAGAATTATTAGAAGAAATTAATTCTGTAATTAACGAAGCAACCTCTGATAATTCAGATATAAAAAGAAACAGTGTTAAAAAATTGTTTTTTACATCTTTTGTAATTAAGTAGGATAAAAAAATGATAGTTACAGTCAAACGCTCAAAAAACAAGAAAATGCGAATATTATCCTTCCTTGCTTTAGGAATAATGTTTTTTGCTTATTATAATTATATGAGTGAAGAGTATGGACAAGATCCTAAACAAATGATTGTAGAAAAAAAAGTAGATTCTTTAAAACTTCAAAAAAGTATATTAGCAAAACGTTTAGAAAAAGTTATTTACAAAGAAATTGAAGCCAGCATTGACTTAATTGGTCAAGAATACATAAAACAAGTAAAAGTTGTCAAAAATAAGATAGTGATTATAACTGAAGCGGATACAAATATTGATGCCATTACTGTTAGATATGGAAGTATCGCTTTGGTTAAAAAAAGTAAAGAAGATACAAAAGTTGCTATTGATATTAAATATATTATTGACGCAAAATATAAAAGTGATTTACATATAAGAAAAAGTACTGAGATGAAAAATGATAAAAAATAGTATTCTTTCTTTTTTTACACTTTTGTTCCTTATTGGATGTACCAGTCCTGAAAAAATAAATTTTGATAAACCAATTATCCAAATTCCTAAAAAAATGCCAGCTCCTATAAATAACAAAGGGTCTTTGTATTCTAGACAAGGCGCTTCTTTATTTGCGGATAAAAAAGATTTACAAATAGGCGATATTATACAAGTTGTAATTGCAGAAGAATTAAGTGGAGATACCAATAATAAAAGAGATCTTTCTCAGACTAATTCAAGTAATTTAGGAGGTGGAATTGCAGCACCCACAACTGGAAATACTTTAAATGGTAGAAGTCAAGGCTTGGTAGATAAATTTAATAATAATTTTGGTTTTGGAATTACTTCTAACTCCAGTTCTTCTTTTGCAGGGAGTGCTAAATCTTCTTTAGATGAAAGTTTTAATACGACAATATCTGTAATCATAGAAGAAACCTATCAGAATGGTAATTATTATATCAAAGGTGGCAAAGAAATGCTAATTGATGGACAAAAACAAGAAATTAAAATATCAGGAATTATCAGACCTTATGATATAAGTACAGATAATTCAATTTCATCTTCACAAATTGCCAATTTGAAAATTTTATATATAAAAGAAGGGGATGAAAAAAATGCAGTTCATGTACCATGGGGAACAAAGATTTTAAATGTAATCTGGCCTTTTTAATCTAATTTTAAGAAATGTAATGTAATAATTAGGTTAATTATATTGTAAAGGAGTTAAAATGTTATCATCATTAGGTACAGCATTATCAGGTTTAAATGCTGCAAGAATTTCAGTTGACAATATTTCTAATAATATCGCAAACGAAAATACGCCTGGCTATAAAAAACGTACTGTACAAATTAATGAAATGAATTCATTAGACTCCATAATTGCTGGACAAGGTGTTAATGTTGGTGGAATAAATCGTGTTGTTAGCCAATACATGTATGATAATATTATGGCAGAAAATGCTAAAAAAAATTATCATTCTACTATGGATAACATGTTAGCTGATATTGAATCTGTTTTTAAAGAAACTGATAACAGTGGATTTACAAGCGATTTTAATAGGTACTTTCAAGCAGTAGAAAACTTACGCTCAAATCCAAATTCTCAAATATATAAAACGGATTTAAAAAACCAAGGGACTATAATAGTTGATACCTTAAACAGATTGTATGATGGTATTGAAGCTCAAGAAAAATTATCAGAAAACTCTTTAGAACGTGATGTTACTAGAGTTAATGAACTTCTAGTTGAAATGGGAAAAATCAATAAACAAATTGTAGAGCAAGAAATTGCGAGTAATGCTTTATTAGATAGAAGAGACCTTTTAGAGATGGAACTTGGAACTTATGTTGATATTGAAGTTGACAGAAGTTCATACGGCTATGAGTTAAGAATTGGTGGTTCAGTTGCTTTACGATATGGCGACAATGCAAGAACTTTTTCTGTTTTACAAGAAAGTGTAGCACAAAAAGATGTTTATTTAAAAGATGATGGACAAACATCATCTCTCGAATTTTCAGAACCTGCTGGTAATTCTACCTTTGATGAAAATGATATTATTCGATATAAATTTAACAATGACATAGAAGTAAGTCTTCAATTTGGCGAACATGTTGATATGAATAATGATGGAATTGTTGATGCTGGAGAGACAGCAAATAATACAAATTATCTTCGATTATTAACGCATAAAATAAATAATACAGAAGAACTTAAAGATACGATTACTGCATATAATGGAACCTATAAAGTAGATGCAGATGGAAATAAAACAACCAATGATGCAAAAGATAATTATTTATTAATTGAAGCTGACGTAGCAGGACCAGAAGGAAGATTTGATGGTAGAATTGTTATTGAAGAATATGACAATACTCCCTTAGATGTGACAAATTTAGAAGCTAAAAGTACTGTGTACCAAGACGAATACCAAAGTGAAATTGGCTCAATTACTATTGAGATGCAATTATTTGATAGAAGTATTAGTATTAATTCTGGTTCGATAAAAGCATATGTTGATAACTTACAAACAGAATCTGGTGCTAATAAATTCCAAGAATATAAAGATCAATTGGATCAATTTGCGAAAACACTCGGTGATATGAACTCTCAGTATATAAAAAACGATGATGGAACATATTTATACGGTGAAATGAGTATAGATGCCAATGTAAATCCTGATGGTTCACTTGTTTCTAAAGATGCCTCTTATATTGGCAATATCACTTCAAGTGATTCCACACCAGATGGTTTATTTTCTGGATCAGATGTTAGAAGTATGCGTTTTAATGAAGGTATTGTTGATTATTTAGATCAAGATAAACTTGATTATTTGTCTAAATTACAGTGGAAAGATGATATATCTTTTAAAGATGGTAGTCAAGGAACATTAAATCAAGAAGGAACATTAGTAGATCCTACTGCAACATCGTTTACTGCATTTTTTCAAAAATTAACATTAGATGTTTCAAGTGACAAAGAAAGTAATGCTTTTTTATTAGAAACACAAAAGACAGTTATCTTTTCTCTGGAAGAATCGTATAACCAAATTGTAAAAGTAGATAAAGATGAAGAACTGTTGGATTTAATAAAATACCAAGCAGCTTATGCTGCAAACGCAAAAGTAATTACAGCATTGGATGAAATGATACAGGTATTACTTGGAATTAAAAGATAAGGAGTAGATTATGGCTGAAGGAGTATTAGGACTTGGAGCTGGAGCTTCTGGATTAAGTAGTGAATTACTGGAAAAATTAAGAACAGCAGATACTGCTTCTAAAATAAATCCTATTGAAACCTCAATAGAGAATATAACAAAAGAAAGAGAATCAATTGCTACGATTACAGAGAAATTAGATGCTTTTTATGAAGCAGTTAAACCTTTGGATTTATTTGTAGCTGGAGGAAGTAATGCTTTTACTCAAATTTCTGCTAACTCTCAAGGAGATTCTGTTTTATTTGATGCTGAAGATATTAATTCACTAAAATTGGGAACAACTACAATAGAAGTGACGACTTTAGCTAAACAAGATATTTTTCAAACTGCGACATTTACTGATGTAAATGCTATTATCACAACTACGGCTTTGAGTGCGCTAACAATAGGTGATAGTGCAGGTGATGTTGAGTTTATTACAACAGGAAAAAGTTTTCAAGCACTTGCTGATGAGATTAATGCCAATGAAAAATATGAAGCGGCAATTGAACAAGTAGGAAACAATGATTTTAGAATTATTATTAAAAGTAAAGACTTAGGTGAAGCTAATAAACTTACTATTACTGATACAAACCTAGGTACTCCAGATGATTTAGGTTTGGGATTAGCAGAGAACTATGTTCAAGTAGGTTCTGATTTGGATGCTACTGTTAATGGAGTTAATTATGTTTTAAGTACGAATGATATTGCTTTATCAAATGGCCTTAAAATTACAGCTTTAAAAGTAGACAGCGGTGGAAGCAGTTCTACTATATCAATAGCAAGGGATAATTCTTCGGTTGAGGAAGTTCTTACAAATTTAGCAACCAGTTATAATGCTTTAGTAGCTGCTGTAGATTCTGAGTTATATGACACTGATTCAAACATCGATGATAAAGCATCTTTACGTACGATGATGACAGGAATTAAAGATTTTTTGTTTAATACTTATGGATCTACTGATGATGGTTCAGGTGGATACATTTCTGACAAATCTATTTTTAATTATGGTTTTGAATTAAGCAAAGATGGATCATTAACTGTTAATTCTGAAGACCTTAATGAAATAATTTCTGATGATTTTGAAGGTTTGAAAGATTTATTTGTTGGAGAAGCGGGTACTAATGCTAGAGGACTTGGGACTCAATTAAAAGAGCATATAGATTTTGCTATTAATTCAAGCTCAGGCGGTATTCTTACTTCTTATATTGATCTTATGGATACAAGAGAAAAAGCATTAGAAAAAGACAAAGAAAAAGCAGTAGAGTCTTTAGATAATAAATATAAACAAATGGCACTTGAGTTTGCAGCATATGGTGGAATTATTGCATCGTTTGAAAGTTCATTTTCTGCACTTAGTCTTATGATTTCACAATCTGTTTCAACTGGTTAAGAGATACATGAATTTTTAAGTTAATGTGTAATATAATAATTTTGAAAATTAACGATGGAGAGTATATAAATGGGTATTGAAGCCTACAATCAACAAAATGCAGTGAGTGATGATCCTTATGTATTAATTTTAAAGTTATACGAAGGACTACTTAAATACCTCTCTTTTGTAAAAACTGCAATGGAAAGCGGTGATATTGAATATAAGTTTAATTATATTAATCGGTCAATTGCTATTTTTGATGAATTAAGATCAGTACTTGATTTCGATGGCGGAGAAGTGGCACATTATTTAGATGGTTTATATCTTTATCAAATTGAAACTCTGTTCTCAGCAGGTGTTGATGATAATGTAAATGCAGTAAATCAAGTTATGAAAGTAACTCAAGGATTATTAGAAGCATGGAAAGACGAAACAGGTCTTTAAAAGCCCTAAAAGAACTTAAGACTATAAATTATCTGGATAAAAATGAAAAAGCTGTGCATTTAAAAGAATGGTGTGAAGAATACCTCATAAATCAAAGTATTAGTGATTTTGATTTAGAGTTGGCTGATCTTAAACAATTATCTGAACTTTTTTTTGTAAATATTCATTTTCTAAAAGACTTTAAAGAACAAATACGCAAAGAACTTATTGACAATAAAAAACTAAAAAAGTTTATGTTAAACTCTTAAGGATATTTTCTAAAGAAATGTTTTCTTTGTATATATAGGCTCTAATATTGACTGGTATTTTCAATACTCTGCATTTTTCTTTGAATTTTTTTGGCATTGTTTCTTTTGTTTCTTTTGCAATATAAATAAATCTTTCTTTAATTGCAATAGAAAAATAATGTGAAACTACTAATTCTTTTTGCATTAATATTTCATCTCTTTGTTTTTTACTTAATAACAAACCTCTTTTTTTTAAGCTGTAATCAATTATTCGTATGTTCAAATTGTCATCGTTTAGATTTCTAAATATTTCTAAGTCTTTTTCTTTGAATAAAGCTTCTTTATTAATTTTTAAAGAAGACAAGTCATTATGTAGATATGAAAAACTTTGTATCACTCCTTTTTCATACTTGTTTAAAAAAGATGTAGAAAATTCATGTCTCATTTTATTTCTTGTATACAAAGAACTTAGGTTACTTTCATCAATAAAATATTTTAAAGAATTTTTATCCAAATACTCTAATAAAGATTTTTTAGAAACATTTAAAAGTGGGCGTGTTAAATAATAGTTTTCTTTTTTTTCATTTTCATTTATACCTAAGATTTCTAATAAACCAGCTCCCTTACTGAATTGCATTAAAAACCATTCGAGTTTGTCATTTAATTGATGTGCCGTAAATAAACGTTGATATGCATGAGTAGAAACAAGTTCTTCAAAAAAAGTGTACCTAATGTTTCTTGCTTCTTGTTCAAAGTTTGAGTTATTGTCTAAAAAAACATTTTTTACAAAACATTTTTTATTATATTTGAGGGCAAGCTCTTGCGCGTAAAGAATTTCATTTTTACTTTGTTCTCGTACATTATAATCAACAATTGCTAGATCAAATGGGATATTATTTTCTAAAAGAATAAAGAATAAAGCACTTGAATCAATACCAGCAGAAAATGCAAGTAAGTTTTTACTGGTATTAAATTCAAGTTTAATCATTATCTAAGAGCAGTGGCTAAAAGTTTATCGCCTAAAAGTTCAGTTATTTTTACTGTGTATTTTTTTCCAAAAGTAAGTTTCTTTTCTGTTTCATTATCGTTAATGTAAATTTCGCCATCAATATCAGGAGCCCAAAGCATTTTTCTTGCAGAAAGTAAATATTCATGTTCATCACTTTCTCCATCAACATAAACTTCATAGGTTTTACCTACTTCTTTTTCTAGAGATTCTTGTGTTTTTCTTGCAATAATTTCTCCCAAGATATCTGCTCTTTTATCAATGGTTTCTTGATCAACTTTACCATTACTAGTAAATGCTTTTGTACCTTCTTCATCAGAATATGAAAATACATTGGCCCTGTCAAAGCCAAAATCTTCTACATAAGCACATAACTCATCAAAGTCTTCTTGCGTTTCTCCTGGATGACCAACTATAAAAGTAGTTCTTACAAAAGAGTCTTTTGTTTTTCTCATACTTTCCATTAATTCTCTTAAGTGCTCAACACCTTTTCCTCTTTTCATTATTTTTAATAATGATGAGGAAATATGTTGTAGCGGCATATCGAAATAGTTTACAAAGTTTTTAGAATTTTCTATACTTCTAATTAAATCCAAATTTGTAGTAGAAGGATATAAATATAAAATACGTGCAGAGTTTATCTCATCTATTTTATCTATTTCTTTGATTAATTGTTCTAAACCATTTTTAATTCCTAAATCTCTTAAAAAAGAAGATGAATCTTGTGAAACAAAAGTAAAATCGTTGTAACCTTTTAGAATTAAGTTTTTTACTTCTTTAATTAGTGAAATAAGTGTTCTTGAATGAAGTTTTCCTTTAAAAGATGGAATTGCACAAAAAGAGCAAACCTGGTTACAGCCTTCACTTAGTTTTATATAAGCATGATAAGAGGAACCCGTAATTACTCTGTCATTGTTTTCATTGGCTAAAAATACTTCATTTGTAAAAGAGGATCGTTTCTCATTAACAAGTTGGTCAATTTTATCGTAATCACCAACCCCTGTAAAAATATCAACTTCTATTAATTCTTTTTGTAAATCATCTTTATAACGTTGGGATAAACATCCAGCCATTACTAACACTGAGTCTTTTTTTCTAAGATCATGCAAATCAAGTAGGGTATTAATACTTTCTTCTTTTGCAGAATCAATAAAACCACAGGTATTAACTATTAATACATCTGCAATACTAGAATCGTCTGTCATTTTGTAGTCTTTAAGTTTACCTAACATTATTTCAGAATCAATTAGGTTTTTTGTACAGCCTAAAGATACTAAATGTAAAAATTTTGTAGGGTTTTGTATTGTAAATTTCATTCTTTGCCTCGTAACAAGTTTTTAAATTACTTGTATATTTTTGAAATTTTAACATAAATTTAAGTATTTGCATAATATCTCTTATTAATAGGATGTACTCATAACGTTTTTGCTTCTTATATAGAGGTTTAATTAATAGTAAAACACAAATTCTAACATTTAAGCTACATTTATGTTTCATCCCTTGACAAAGAAAGGAAAACCTCCTATAATTCCCGTCCAAATCAAGTGTGACACTTTAAAGTGACAGACGAGAGACGGATGATC